>NZ_JBVIFN010000011.1:0-97410 GCF_055571305.1 Cellulosimicrobium sp. NPDC030954 | reverse complement strand
GTGGGGGGGGGGGGGGGGGGGGGGGTGGGGGGGGGGGGGGGGGGGCGGGGGGGGCGGGGGGGGGGGGGGGGCCCCCGCCCCCCCCCCCCCCACCCCGACCACCCAGGCCAGCCACACGCCGTCGAGCACAACAACCACGGCTCTATCTCGCGCGACCACGCCTCTACCTCGCGCGACCACGGCTCTATCTCGCGCGACCAGGGCTCTACCTCGCCGCGGTCCCGGGTCAGGTGGTGCGGAGGGCGTCCTTGAGCTTGACACGGGCACCGGTGCGCAGGACCGCGTTGGAGTAGATCTTCGCGGCGAGCCACACGAGCACCGGGATGACGGCGAGCGAGAGGCCGAGGGCGAGGAGCGCCTCCCAGGTCTCGGCGCTGCCGAGGGCGATGCGCACGGGCATGAGGAGCGGCGAGCACAGCGGGACGAACGACAGCCACACGACGAGCGGGTTGTCCGGGGCCCACGGCGCGACGGAGATGCCGACGACGTACGGCACGATCATGAGGAACGTGACCGGGGTCGTGACCGCGCCGACGTCCTCCTGGCGCGAGACGAGCGCGCCGAGGCCGGCCATGAGGAGCGCGTAGCTGACGAACCCGACGACGAACCACACGAGCGCCCAGGCGGCCGCGGTGCCGAGGTCGATCGTCGACGTGTCGACGAGGCCGAGGCCGAGCGCGGTCCCGACGCCCGCGAGCACGACGAGCGCGACCTGCCCGAGGCCGACGAGGCCGATGCCGAGCACCTTGCCCGCCATGAGCTGCCAGGGCCGGACGGTCGAGAGCAGGAGCTCGACCACGCGGCTCGTCTTCTCCTCGACGACGCCCTGCGCGATGAGCTGGCCGCTGATCATGATGGCCATGAAGAGCAGGACGCCGGTGACGAGGCCGGTGACGTAGCGGGTCGGGTCGAACTCGCTGGGCTCCCCGATGGTGCGCACGGTCGGCGCGGCGGTCGCGACGTCGCCCGCGACCTGGGCGGGGTCGCCGCCGAGGCTCGCGACGGCGTCGGACAGCGCGGTCTGCTGGGCGAGGGTCGTGAAGACGGCGGTGAGGCCGGGGGAGAGCTCGGTGTCCACGACGACGGTGGGCGAGTCGGCGGACCCGGTGACGAGGGCGTCGAGGTCGCCGTCGCGCACCTGGGCCTCGCCCGCGGCGTCGTCGGCGACGTCGACGGTCTCGACCTCGGTGCCGAGCGTGCTTCCCGTGGCCTCGACGGACTCGGCGAGCGCCGCGGTCTGTGGCGTGACGCCGACGCGCTCGGCGGTCGGGCCGGACGAGCTCGCGAGGTTCAGCACCACCCCGCCGAGCACGACCGCGCCGACGAGGACCACGGTGAGCCAGACGAACGACTTCGAGCGGAGCCGCGTCGTGATCTCGCGGCCCGCGACGAGGCGGATCGCGCCCCAGGACGTCAACGAGGTCCCCGTGCTCATGCCCCCACCTCCACGGTCTCGGCGGCCGTCCCGGCCGGCTTCTCCTCGGCGCTCACGACGTCGCGGTACAGCTCGGTGAGCGACGGCCGGACGAGCGAGAACTCGTGCACCGGCCCGGCGGCGAGCGCCGCGCGCAGCACGGCCTGCTCGCGCCCGCTCGGCCCGTCGACGGCGGTCCGGTCGCCCGCGGCCCCGTCGCGGTGCGTGAGCTCGACGACGGTGCGCGACCGCTCCAGGCTGACGGCCCGCGCGTCGGGCACGGCGCCGATCCACGTCGCCCCCGGTGGCCCGTCCACGACCCACCTCTCGGTCTCGGTCCGGCGGAGCTCGTCGATCGTGCCGACCTCGACCATCGCGCCGTCCTTGATGATCCCGACGCGGTCGCACAGGCGTTCCACGAGGTCGAGCTGGTGGGAGGAGAAGACGACGGGGACGCCCGCGTCGGCGCGGGCGCGCAGCACGTTGCTCATGACGTCGACGGCCACGGGGTCGAGCCCGCTGAACGGCTCGTCGAGCACGAGCAGCTCGGGGTCGTGCGTGAGCGCGGCGGCGAGCTGGACGCGCTGCTGGTTGCCGAGCGAGAGCTTCTGCACCTCGTCGCCGCGCCGGGCGTCGACGCCGAGCGTCGTGGTCCAGCGCTCCATCGCGTCCTTCGCGTCTGCGGCGGACAGCCCGTGCAGCCGGGCGAGGTAGACGAGCTGCTCGCCGACCTTCATGCGCGGGTAGAGCCCGCGTTCCTCGGGCATGTAGCCGATGCACCGCCGCGCGGCGAGGTCGATCGGCCGCCCGTCCCAGCGCACCTCGCCCCCGTCGGCGGCGAGCACGCCGAGGATGATGCGCATGGTCGTGGTCTTGCCGGCGCCGTTGGAGCCGACGAAGCCGAAGATCTCCCCGGCACGCACGTCGAACGACGTCCCGCGCAGGGCGCGCACGTCGCCGTAGGTCTTGGTCAGCGAGTCGATCTCGAGTGTCGCCATGTGCCCCAGACAACCACGCGGCCACGCGCACGGCACGGGACAGATGTCACGTCCTGCCCCCTCCCGACGGACCGGGCGGGTCCTTCCGAGGCCGGGGGTCGTGACCCCGGCCGAGGGCTCAGCCCCGGTGCTCGTCGCGCACGGGGGGCAGCGGGGTGCGCGCGGCCCGCACGGTGAGGCGGAGCATCGCGGCGGTCGCCTGGTCGACGTCGGCGACGTCGTCGCGCCGGACGGCGTCGAGCGCGGCCCAGAGGAGCTCGCGCGCGATCGCGGCCTCCCGCTCGTCGAGACGTGCGGAGACGGACTCGACGGCGCTCATCGCGACGAGGACGCGCATGCCCGCCGACGTCGGGGGCGCGACGCGCACGCGCCGGATCTCGACGGCGTCGCGCAGGGCCCGGCGCTCGACGCGCGAGAGCCGGGGTCCGGCCACGCGCAGGAGGACCCGCGTGAGGAGCGCGGCCGTGACGCCGAGGAGCGCGGCGACGAGGACGAGGACGGCAGGCGCCAGGGCGTGCCCGACGAGGAGCGCGGCGATCGCGGTCGCGGCGCCCGCGACGAGACCCAGGCGCACGCCGTCGACGGACGCGTACCACTCGGCGTGCCGCCGCACCCGGTCGAGCTCGCGGGGCGTCAGGCCGGGGACCAGCACGTCGGTGCGCTGGACGATGCGGTCCGGCGCCCCGGCGACGGCCCCGTGGAGGCAGCGCGCGGTCGTCCAGGTCGAGTATCCCCAGACCGTGGGACGGATCTCGTCCCGGTGGTCCTCGTGCGTGCGGTCGGTGGACCGGTCGTGCCCGTGCATGAAGTGCCCCGCTTCGTCGGTCTCGTGCTTCCGCAAGGAGAGACGGGTACGCCCGGGCGCCATGACGCGGATTCGGAGAAGTTTCCCCGGACGACCCGTGGACGGACGCGTCAGGACTTCGTCGTGATGAGGTGCGGGCGCTTCTCCATGTCCGCGAGGCCGTTCCACGCGAGGTTGACGAGGTGCGCCGCGACCTCGGTCTTCTTGGGCGAGCGCACGTCGAGCCAGTACTGCCCGGTGAGGGCGACCATGCCGACGAGCATCTGCGCGTAGATGGGCGCGACCTTGGGGTCCAGCCCGCGCGTCTTGAACTGGTGGGCGAGCAGGTGCTCGACCTGCGTCGCGACGTCGCCGATGAGGCTGGAGAACGTGCCGGTGGCCTGGGCGACGGGGGAGTCGCGCACGAGGATGCGGAACCCGTCCTCGGACGCCTCGATGTAGGACAGGAGCGCGAGCGCGGTGCGCTCGAGGAGCACCTTGGGGTGGCCGCCCTCGTCGAGCGCGCCGGAGAGCGCCGCCGTGAGCGCCTGGACCTCCCGGTCCACGACGACCGCGTAGATACCCTCCTTGCCCCCGAAGTGCTCGTACACGACCGGCTTGGACACCTCGGCGCGCGCCGCGATCTCCTCGACGCTCGTCCCCTCGAACCCCTTCTCGGCGAAGAGACCGCGGCTCACGGCGAGCAGCTGCTCGCGCCGCTGGCTCGCGGTCATGCGGGATCGGGGGGTGCGTCTGGACTCGGCCACGGGGTCCATCATGCCGTGCACCCGCCGCCGTGCCCCGCGTGCGCGCCCCGCCCGTGTGGCGCACGCGACTGCCGCGGTGGGCGAGGACCAGGGTGCGGACCGGACGAGACGGGCGCGACCGGCGTCGGGCACAGGGACCGACCTGGCAGACTGTTCCCGGACCCAGCCCGCCCGCCGTGGCCCGGGAGACGTACCGGAGCACGGCGAGGGGCAGGTGACGGGCAGAGGCGTCGCCGGGTCCGGTCCGCCTTGGTGTAATCGGCAGCACAAGGGTTTTTGGTGCCCTTGGTCCAGGTTCGAGTCCTGGGGGCGGAGCTCGTGCCACCGATCCCGAGGGGAACACCCATGGAAGCTCAGCAGGGAACCGACCCCACCGTCGCCCCCGCTGCCGTGATCGTCCTCGCCGCCGGCGAGGGCACGCGGATGAAGTCGTCCACCCCCAAGATGCTGCACACGCTCGCGGGCCGCAGCCTGCTCGGGCACGTGCTCGTCGCGGCACGCTCGCTCGACCCGGCGCTGCTCGCCGTCGTCGTGCGGCACGGGCGCGACCGCGTCGCCGAGCACGCCGTCTCGGTCGACCCGGACGCGGTGGTCGTGGACCAGGACGAGATCCCCGGGACCGGGCGCGCCGTGCAGTGCGCGCTCGCCGCGCTCGACGCGAAGGCCCACGCGCAGGCGCTCCTGCACGGCCTGCCCGACGGCGAGGAGGGGCGCGGCCTGGGCGACGGGCTCGAGGGCCCCGTGGTCGTGACCGCGGGCGACACCCCCCTGCTCGACGGCGGCACGCTCGCCCAGCTCCTCGCCGCGCACGTGGTCGACGGCAACGCGGTGACGATGCTGACGACGGAGCTCGAGGACGCGACGGGCTACGGGCGCGTCGTGCGCGACGGCTCGGGCGACGTGCAGCGGATCGTCGAGCACAAGGACGCGTCGGCCGACGAGCGCGCGATCCGCGAGGTCAACGCGTCGATCTACGTGTTCGACGCCGCGGTCCTGCGCCGCGGCCTGGGCACGCTCGGGCGCGACAACGCCCAGGGCGAGGTCTACCTGACGGACGTCGTCGCGGCGGCGCGCGCCGAGGGCGGCACGGTCCGGGCGCTCGTCTCCGCGGACCCGACGATCGTCGAGGGCGTCAACGACCGCGTGCAGCTCGCGACGCTGCGCGCGGAGCTCAACCGCCGGATCCTCGAGGACTGGATGCGCGAGGGCGTGACCGTCGTCGACCCGGCGACGACGTGGGTCGACGTCGACGTCGAGCTCGCGCGCGACGTGACCCTGCTCCCCGGCACGCAGCTCCACGGGGCGACGGTCGTCGCCGAGGGCGCGACGATCGGCCCGGACACGACGCTCACCGACACCGAGGTCGGCGCGGGCGCGACGGTGACCCGGACGCACGGCAGCCTCGCGGTCCTGGGGGCCGGGACGTCCGTCGGCCCGTTCGCCTACCTGCGGCCCGGCACCGTGCTCGGCGCCCAGGGCAAGATCGGCACGTTCGTCGAGACGAAGAACGCGGAGATCGGCGAGGGTTCCAAGATCCCGCACCTGTCCTACGTGGGGGACGCGACGATCGGCGAGCACACGAACATCGGCGCCGCGTCGGTCACCGTCAACTACGACGGCGTCCACAAGCACCGCACGGTGATCGGCTCGCACGCGCGCACGGGCGCGGACAACATGTTCGTCGCCCCGGTGTCCGTCGGCGACGGCGCCTACACCGCCGCCGGCTCGGTCATCCGCCGCGACGTGCCCGCGGGCGCGCTCGGGGTGAGCGGCGGGCAGCAGCGCAACATCGAGGGCTGGGTCGAGCGCCGCCGCCCCGGCACCCCGGCGGCCGACGCCGCGGCCGCCGCGCGCGCGAGCGACCCCGAGGCGCCGCCGCTCGGTGCCCAGGCCCAGGCCCAGCTCGCGGACCAGAGCGCGGCGGCGACGGCCGAGCGCCCGACCCCGCCGCCGCCCGGACCCGAGCTCGAGCACACGCTCGAGGCGCTGCGTGGCGGTCGTCCCGCGACCACGGCAGACTGACCGCGTCCGGCCCCGCTCTCCTCAGACCCACCCCGCACCCGGAAACACCACCGAAGGAACCCACTGGTATGAGCAGCACGATCGCCGGCAACGGGGAGAAGTCCCTCGTCCTCGCCTCGGGGCGCGCGCACCCCGAGCTGGCCAACGACGTCGCGCGGGAGCTGGGCATCGACCTGCTGCCCACGACCGCGTACGACTTCGCGAACGGCGAGATCTACGTCCGGTTCGGCGAGTCGGTGCGCGGCGCCGACGTCTTCATCCTGCAGAGCCACACTGCGCCGATCAACCAGTGGATCATGGAGCAGCTGCTCATGGTCGACGCGGCCAAGCGTGCCTCGGCCCGCACCATCACGGTCGTCCAGCCGTTCTACGGCTACGCCCGGCAGGACAAGAAGCACCGCGGCCGCGAGCCGATCTCGGCCCGCCTCATGTCCGACCTGTTCACCGCCGCGGGCGCCGACCGCCTCATGAGCGTCGACCTGCACGCCGCGCAGACGCAGGGCTTCTTCGACGGCCCGGTCGACCACCTGTGGGCGATGCCGATCCTCACGGACTACGTGCGCACGCGCGTCGACACGTCGAACGTCACGGTCGTCTCCCCGGACGCGGGCCGCATCCGCGTCGCCGAGCAGTGGGCCGCGAAGCTCGGCGGCGGGCCGCTCGCGTTCGTGCACAAGACGCGCGACGTGACGCGCCCGAACCAGGCCGTCGCCAACCGCGTCGTCGGCGACGTCGAGGGCCGTGACTGCGTGCTCGTCGACGACCTCATCGACACCGGCGGCACCATCGCCGAGGCGGTGCGCGTGATCCTCGCCGCGGGGGCGCGCTCGGTGATCGTGGCCGCGACGCACGGCGTGCTGTCCGACCCGGCGGCGCAGCGCCTGTCCGAGTGCGGGGCGAGCGAGGTCGTCATCACGGACACGCTGCCCATCGCTGCGGACAAGCAGTTCCCGCAGCTCACCGTGCTCTCCATCGCGCCGCTCGTCGCGCGCGCCATCCGCGAGGTGTTCGACGACGGGTCGGTCACCTCGCTCTTCGACGGCAACAGCTGACAGGAGGGGTCGTGGGCGGCTCGGGAGTGACGACCACCGGTCAGGGGGCAGTGACGGCGGCGCCGGACGTCGCCGTCGTCGAGCTGGGCGCGGAGTCGAGCGCCCCCGGTGTCCAGGAGGCCCTCGACCGGGCGAACGCCGGGCTGGCCGCGGCGCGCGACGCGCTCGTCGGGGCGGGCGTCGCGCCCGCGGACGTGCGCACGTCCCAGACGTCCACGTGGACCGAGCAGCGCGACGACGGCCCGCGCACGACGGCGCGGCTCACCCTGCGCGCGACCGTGCGCGACGTCGCGGCGTGCGGCGAGATCGTCCGCGCCGCCCTCGACGCCGCGGGGCCCGTCGCGCGCCTCGACTCGACGAGCCTCGCCGTGGGCGACCCCGGCCCGCTCGCCGTCGCGGCGCGCGACGCCGCGTTCGCCGACGCCCGCGCGCGCGCCGAGCAGTACGCGCGGCTCGCGGGCCGGTCGCTCGGCCCGGTCGTGGAGGTCCGCGAGGACGTCGGCGGGCCCGGCCCGGTGCCGCGCCTGATGGCGGCCAAGGCCGCGAGCGACGCGCTCGTCGTCGAGCCCGGCACCCAGGAGGTCCGCGCGAGCGTCACCGTGCGCTGGGAGCTCGCGGACTGACCCGACTTCATCCTTGTCGGCGCGCCCGCGATGGAGAACCCTGGGACTGTCCGGCACGACGCGAGCGCCCAGGGAGTGACGATGAGCACCGAACCAGGCCCCGCGCTCGACGAGTACCGGTGGATCGACGGTCGACTGCTGCAGTGGGACGGCACGGGCTGGGTCGTCCCGCTGGGAGGGGCCGGCCCCGACCAGCAGCCTGCCGACGAGATGCCTCCTCAGGACGACCTCGCCGCGCCCTGGGAGGACTGACGTGCCGCGAGGACCCGAGCCGAGCGTCCTGCCGTCGGGCCCGCAGCCGGTCGAGACGGCGCTGACCGTCGCCCGCATCGCCTCGTACGACGCCTCCACCGCCCGGCTGCGCGACGTCGCGAAGTGGTTCGCGACGTCGACGGTCGCCCTGACCGCCTTCCTCGCCGCGGCGTTCCCCGTCGCCGGGATCGTGTCGGAGCGGGGAGCCGTGACGTGGACCGCGCTCGCGTGGGGCGCGGGCGCCCTGGTGGCGCTCGGGACCGTGGTCGCGCTCGCGAGCCGGGTGCTCGCGCCGCGCGTGGTGACCGTCGAGGCGATCGCGACCCAGCTCGAGTTCACGGGACTGCGGGACGAGGTCGCGCGCGAGCCCACGACGTTCCTCGGCCTGTGGGCGAGCGACGTCCCGGGCCTCGTCGAGCGTCGCCGCCGGGCGGTCGCTGACCAGAGGAACGTCATGGCCCAGCTCGCGGACCCCGCGCTGGCACCGGACCTCCGCACGGCGTTCCAGGATCGGCGCCGCGTCGTCGAACGCGACCTGACGATCCTCGGCTGGGTCTCCTACCGGCTCGAGGGCGCCGGTCTGTACGCCGTGACCTGGCGACGCTTCACGACGTTGAGGGTGTGGAGCGCCGTCGCCGCGGCGATCGCGGCGATCTGCCTCGTCGGTCTCGTGGTGTCGTCGCACGACGACTCCGCGGAGCGGTACCGCGGCGCCACCGTCACGCTGGCGTTCCTCGAGGACCTCGCCCCCGCCCCGACGCAGCTGCTGGGCGCGACCTGTCCGGACGTGGTGACGGGCGAGCTGGTGTCGTCCGGCGCCGAGCCACCCTGGACCGTCCGCATCACCCAGGAGGGGTGCGACGCCGCGACGCTCCACGTGGGGCCGGACCAGGCCGTCCTGGTGATCCACGACGGCTGAGGCCCGCGACGGCCTCGCGGGCCGATGACATTCGGCACGTCTCCGCGGGCACGGCGGCGCCTACCGTGGAGGCATGCTCATCCTCGAGGACTACCTGCTGCTCACGCTCGACGACGTGACCGGGAAGGCCGTCGTCGACGCGTCGTACCGCGAGCAGGTCGCCGCCGGGGCGCTCCTCGTAGAGCTCGCGCTCCTGGGCAGGGCCGACCTCGCGGGCGACGGCGACGGCGGCAGGATCGGGCGCATCGTCGTGCGGGACGCGTCCCCCACCGGCAACACGCTGCTCGACGAGGCGCTGACCGTGGTGCGGTCGCGCGAGGGGTCCACGCCCAAGGGGCTCGTGGCGCCGCTCGCGAAACTCCGGCCGGCGTCGCGCGCGATCGCGTCGCTCGCCGAGCGCGGCGTCCTGCGACGCGAGGAGGGCCGCGTGCTCGGGATCTTCCCGACCACGCGCTGGCCCGCGGCGGACACGCGCCACGAGGAGGGCGTGCGGGCCGGGCTCTGGCGCGTCCTGGTCGACGGCGGCGCGCCGGACCTGCGGACGGCCGCCCTGGTCGCGATCCTCGCCGCGACCGGGCAGGCGGGCCGGGTGCTCGCGGCGGGCGGTGATCGAGGCACGCCGGCAGTCGTGGACGGCGGGACCGACCTGTCCGGGTCGCGCCGCCGCGCCGTCGACGCGCGCGCGAAGGAGATCGCGCGGCAGAGCTGGGCGAGCGAGGCGGTGCGCGCCTACGTCGAGGAGGTCACCGCGGCGATCCTCGTCGGCGCCACGGTCGCGGCGACGGCAGCGGCGACGAACTGACGAGCGCGGCTCGCTCCCGGATTGCCGTGGTGTCAGGGGCGACCCAGCGCGCGGTACGTCCAGCCCGCGTCGCGCCAGACCGCCGGGTCGAGCGCGTTGCGCCCGTCCAGGACGCGCCGGTGCGCGACGTGCTCGCCCAGCGCGCGGGGGTCGAGGTCGCGGTACTCGCGCCACTCCGTGAGCAGCACGACGACGTCGGCCTCCTGCGCCGCCTCCTCGACGGTCGCCGCGAACTTGAGCTCCGGCGCGGTGCGTCGTGCGTTCTCCGTCGCGCGGGGGTCCGTGACGACGACGTGCGCGCCCTGGAGGTGCATCTGCATCGCGACGTTGAGCGCGGGGGAGTCCCGCGTGTCGTCGCTGTCGGGCTTGAAGGCGGCGCCGAGGACCGCGACGTTGCGGCCCACGATCGAGCCGCCGCACACCTCGCGTGCAAGGTCGACCATCCGAACGCGCCGGCGCATGTTGATGGAGTCGACCTCCCGCAGGAACGACAGGGCCTGGTCGACGCCCAGCTCGCCCGCGCGGGCCATGAACGCGCGGATGTCCTTGGGCAGGCAGCCGCCCCCGAACCCGAGCCCGGCGTTGAGGAAGCTGCGCCCGATGCGGGCGTCGTGCCCGATCGCGTCCGCGAGGACCGTGACGTCGCCCCCGGTGGCCTCGCACAGCTCGGCCATCGCGTTGATGAAGGAGATCTTCGTCGCGAGGAACGAGTTCGCGGCGACCTTGACGAGCTCGGCCGTCGCGAAGTCGGTGACGACCTTCGGCGTCCCGTCCGCGAGGACGCTCGCGTAGACCTCGTCGAGGACGCTCTCGGAGGTGCCGTCGTCCTCCGGCTGGACGCCGTACACGAGGCGGTCCGGGTGGAGCGTGTCCTGGACGGCGTGGCCCTCGCGGAGGAACTCCGGGTTCCACACGAGGCGCGCCCCGGGCTGGGCCTCGCGGACGCGCGCGGCGAGCCGCGCGGCGGTCCCCACCGGCACGGTGGACTTGCCGACCACGAGGTCGCCGGGGGACAGGTGCGGCAGGAGGGACTCGACCGCGGCGTCGACGTAGCGCAGGTCCGCCGCGTACTCGCCCGGCCGCTGCGGCGTACCGACGCACACGAAGTGCACCCGTGCCCCGGCCGCGCGCGACACGTCCGTCGTGAAGGTCAGGCGACCGCTCCCGACCTCCTGCTCGAGGAGACGGGGAAGGCCCGGCTCGAAGAACGGCGCCTGGCCCGCGGTGAGCGCCGTGACCTTGTCGGCGTCGACGTCGACGCCGACGACGTCGTGGCCGAGGGACGCCATGCTCGCGGCGTGCACGGCGCCGAGGTACCCGCAACCGACCACCGAGATGCGCATCGAGGACCTCCGTGGGTGACGGTCTGGGTGTCGGCCCACGCTACTCCGCCCGAGCCGCCCGGCGGCCGGGTCGCGTGGGTGAAATGACGGACAGGAGGCCCCAACCGGTCACGCGGGACGCCCTCGGCGGGTGAACTTCCGGGCAGGAGGTCGCCCTCCGGGCTCCCCGAGTGGTTCGATTCGCCTGAGGGTGCATGCAGGGGGCGGCGGTCACGCGGTGTCGCCGCAGTCTCGACGAGCACGCGAGAAGCAGGACGCACCACATGCCGCACAGCACACAGGAGCCTCGACCGTCAGGGGTCACGCGTCGGCGATGGTTCGTCGCGACCGCCGCCGCGGTGGCGGGTGCGCTCGCGCTCGTGGGCATCGGGGCGGCGTTCCCCGGAGTTCCCGGCGGTGCCGGGACCTCGCAGCTCACCGACGTCGTCGGCGACAGCGAGGCCGAGAGCGTCGCGATCGGCGGTTCCGTCGGCCAGGAGGTCGCGGCGAACTTCGCCCCCGACCAGTCCGGCCCCGAGGGACCGGACGCGTCCGCCTCGTCGATGTGGTGGCGGTGGACGGCCCCGACGAGCGGCCCCATCACGTTCTCGACCCACGGCAGCGAGCTCGACACCGTGCTCACGGTCTACCCGAGCACGGCGACGAGCGCCCCCGTCGCGACGAACGACGACGAGGGTGACGTCCGGACCTCGTCGGTGACGTTCGACGCGACCGAGGGCGAGGAGTACCTCGTCGAGGTCTCCGCCAAGTCGCCCGACCCCGGGCTGCTGACCCTGTCGTGGCAGCCGCCCGCACCGGCAGCCGCGGCGCTCCCGGAGGAGCCCGCCGCGGCGGCGGTCACGTCCACCGGCATCCCCCTCACGGGGAACACGGGCGAGAAGCCCCAGTCGAAGCTCTGGTCCGCGGGCGGCACGTGGTGGGCGGTGCTCGCCTCGGCCAGCACGTCGCCCGCAGGCACGTGGGTCTGGCGGTACGACGCGGTCCCCAAGACGTGGACGAACGTCACGCGCATCTCCGAACGCACGGACGTGCGCGCGGACGTCAAGGCCGTCGGCGACGTCGCGCACGTGCTGCTCCACGGGCCGACCACGACCCTCGTCTCGATCCAGCGGGACCCGCAGTCGAACACGTACGTCCCGTGGACCGCGCGCGCCGGCGCGACGGCGGTCTCGCTGCCCGGCAGCGAGACCGCGACCATCGACATCGACTCGACCGGCCGCATGTGGGTCGCCTGGGACACGGCGAGCCAGGTCCAGGTGCGCTGGAGCGACGCCCCCTACTCGTCGTTTTCGGCTCCGGTCACGGTCGCGTCGGGGATCACGGACGACGACATCGCCGTCGTCACCGCGATGCCGGGTAACAAGGTCGGCGTGCTGTGGTCCAACCAGAACACCGAGAGATTCGGCTTCCGGACGCACGCCGACGGCGCGTCCCCCTCGACCTGGACGGCCGACGAGGTCCCCGCGGCGGGGTCCGCGCTCCCGGTCGGCGGCGGCATGGCGGACGACCACCTCAACGTCGCGGTCTCGGACGACGGCACCTTCTACGCGGCCGTCAAGACGTCCTACAACTCCGCGGACCGCACCGTCATCGGTCTCCTGGTCCGTCACCCGGACGGCACCTGGGACCCGTTGCGCGAGGTCGACCGGGTCGGCACGCGCGGCATCGTCCTCGTCGACGACGTCACGGACCGGCTCCGCGTCGTGTACACGCGCAGCACCAACCTCGACGACATCCTCGTGAAGGAGACCTCTCGGATCTCTCCTGACTTCTCCGGGGCGGCGGAGACGGTGCTCGACGGCTCCTGGAACAACGCGACCGCGACGAAGTCGAACGTCCCCGGCGAGGTCCTGGTGATGGCCGCCTCCGCCACGACGGCGCGTGCGGCGCGCCTCGCCTGGACGCCGGCCGGTGCCCCGACGGCGCAGGACTCGACCGTCGCGACGACGGTGGGCGGCACGGTCACCGGGAAGCTCGGCGCGCAGGCGACGACCGACGACCCCCTCACGTTCCAGGTCGTCACGCCGCCGACCGCGGGCACCCTGACGGCGATGGATCCCGCCACGGGTGCGTTCACCTACCGCGCCGGGGCCGCGAGCGGGCTCGACTCGTTCACGTTCCGCGTGGGCAGCGGCGGGCTGTGGTCGGCTCCTGCCACCGTGGGCGTGCGCGTGTCCTCCGCGGACGGCCTGGTCGGCGCGTGGAACCTCGACGAGGGCCAGGGGCTCGTGACCGCCGACTCCTCCGGGTGGGGCAACGGCGGGACGCTCGTCGGCGGGTCGTCGTGGGTCCCGGGGGTCTCCGGGTCCGCCGTGCGCTCGGACGGCGCGACGGGTCTGGTCCGTGTCCCGGACTCCGCCGCACTCGACGTGAGCACCGGGCTCACGGTCGCTGCGTGGGTGCGACCGGAGCAGGCCGCGACCCAGTACGTGGTGAAGAAGGCCACCAACGACGCCGCGGACGGGTTCGAGCTGGCGCTCGCGAGCAACGGCAAGCCCTTCCTGCGTCTCAACGAGGACAGCTCGGGCGACACGTACCGGGTCAACGCGACGTCCTCGTACCCCACGAACGGCACCTGGGTGCACCTCGTCGGGTCGTACGACGGGACGCGCATGCGGATCTACGTCAACGGCGTGGAGCAGGCCTCGAAGGCCGGCCCGGCGAGCATCGGCACGAACGCGTCACCGTTGGGCATCGGCGCAGAGGGCAACGGCTACCGGCCCGTCAAGGGTGCGGTAGACGGCGTCCGTCTCTACGACCGTGCGCTCTCGGCCGCCGAGGTGACGACGCTGTTCCAGGGTGGGTCCACGACGCCCGCGCCGGCACCCGTCGCGCAGGACGTCGCCGTGAAGACGACGCTCGGCCAGCCGGTCTCCGGCACGCTGACGGCCACGGTGCCCCAGGGCGCGACGCCGCAGTTCCAGGTGGTCACCCCGCCGACGCGCGGGACGGTCGCGCTGACGAGCACGTCGGCCGGCACGTTCACCTACACGCCGGGAGCCTCCGCTGGTGCGGACTCCTTCACGTTCCGGGTCGGTGCCGGTGGGCAGTGGTCGGCACCGGCGACGGTCCGCGTGGCGGTGGCCTCCCCGGACGGGCTCGTGGGAGCGTGGGAGCTCGACGAGGGTCAGGGGCTCGCGACCGCGGACGTGTCGGGCTGGGCGAACGGCGGCTCCCTCGTCGGTGCGGCCACGTGGGTCCCCGGGCGGAGCGGGTCCGCGGTGCGGTCCGACGGCGTGACCGGCTACGTCCGCGTACCCGACGCCTCGACGCTCGACCTCACGACGCGGATGACGGTGGCCGCGTGGGTACGGCCAGAACAGCTCGCGACGCAGTACGTGGTGAAGAAGGCCGCGCAGGGGACGACCGACGGCTACGAGCTCGGTCTCGCGAGCGGGGGCAAGCCCTTCCTGCGGCTCAACCACGCATCGTCGGGGGACACGTACCGGGTCGACGCCACCTCCACGTACCCGACGGACGGCACCTGGGTGCACCTCGTCGGGACGTACGACGGGACGCGCATGCGGATCTACGTGAACGGCGTCGAGCAGGCCTCGAAGGCCGGTCCGGCGAGCATCGGGACGAGCACGCTCCCGCTGGGCATCGGGGCCGAGTCCAACGGCACCCGGGCCACCAAGGGCGCCGTGGACTCCGTGCGCCTGTACGACCGCGCCCTCACCGGGGCCGAGGTCGCGGCGCTCTACTCCGGTGCGAGCAGCTCCGTGCCCGCCCCGGAACCGACGCCGGACCCCACGCCGACTCCGGACCCCACGCCGACGCCCGACCCGACTCCGGACCCGACGCCGACGCCCGACCCCACGCCGACTCCGGACCCGACGCCGACGCCCGACCCGACGCCGGATCCCACACCGGTTCCGGACCCGACGCCGACGCCCGACCCGACGCCGACCCCTGACCCGACGCCCGACCCCGGACCGACGGTCCCGGCGGGGGCCGTCGGGGTGTGGGGGTTCGACGAGGGGCAGGGGACCACGGCGGCGGACGGCTCGACCAACGGCGCGACGGCGTCGATGCGCTCGGGCGCGACGTGGGCGACGGGCCTCAGCGGCACCGCGCTCGGGCTGGACGGCGTCGACGACTTCGCGCGCGTCGACGACCGGCCCTCCCTCGACCTCGCCGGCCCGATGACGGTCTCGGCCTGGGTGCGTCCCGAGCAGAAGGCGACGCAGTACGTCCTCAAGAAGGCCGCGCAGGGTGCGACGGATGGGTACGAGCTGGGTCTCGCGAACGGCGGGACGGCGTTCCTCCGGTTCAACCACGCGTCGTCCGGGGACACCTACCGCGTCGACACCACGACGCCCTACCCGACGGACGGCACCTGGGTGCACCTCGTGGGCACCTTCGACGGCACGCGGATGAGGATCTACGTGAACGGCGTCGAGCAGGCGTCGAAGGCCGGACCGGCCGCCGTCGGCACCAACGCGCTCCGTCTGGGCATCGGCGCCGAGTCGGACGGGACCCGTCCGATGAAGGGCCGCATCGACGGCGTGCGGCTCTACGACCGTGCCCTGAGCGCCGCGGAGGTGGCGCAGCTCTACGCCGCGCCCGGGAAGTAGCGGAAGCCCCGAGTCTCGGCTCCGCCTCGGCTCCGTCGCGGGTTTCGCGGGGGAGCCGAGCCCGGGTACAGTAGTCAGGTTGCCTCGGCGAGGGACGTCTGACGGCCGGCAGCGCTGGACCGGTGATCACACCGGCGGCGCGGGACCGCGAGTGTCAGCCAGACCTGTTGGATCTCCGTTATCGACTGGGCGGTCGTCCTCCTGCGCGCCCGTCACACGTCCCGCGCCGACGCAGCCGCCCGTCCGGGTGGCCCTCTCAACCGTCCGGACAGCCGACCGCTCCCCACTGGTGGCCGGCCCGCAACGTTCTTCCAGGAGTGATCCACGTGTCTGAGATCAAGCTCGCCGCCGAGGCCCGTACCGAGTTCGGCAAGGGTGCCGCCCGCCGCGTCCGCCGCGCCGGCAAGATCCCCGCGGTCCTCTACGGCCACGGCACCGACCCGCTGCACGTGACCCTGCCGGGGCACGAGACGATGATGGCGCTCAAGCACTCGAACGCGCTGTTCTCGATCGAGCTCGACGGCAAGGCCCAGCTCGCGATCGCCAAGGACGTCCAGCGCGAGCCGGTCCGCAACGTCATCGAGCACGTCGACCTGCTCATCGTGAAGAAGGGCGAGAAGGTCGAGGTCGAGGTGCCGGTGCACGTCGTGGGCGAGTCGGTCCCCGGCACGATCCACCTGCTCGAGCAGCTCACCCTCGTGGTCGAGGCGGACGCGACGCGCCTGCCCGACTCGATCGAGGTCTCCGTCGAGGGCCTCGAGGCCGGCTCGGTCGTGTACGCGGGCGACGTCGCGCTGCCGGAGGGCGTCACCCTCGTGACGGACGCCTCGGCCGACGTCCTCATCGTCAGCGAGCCCAAGGTCGAGGCCTCCGAGGACGAGGCCGCCGAGGCCGCCGCTCCTGCCGAGGCTGCCGCGGAGTGATCCTCCCCGTCGTCGGCTGACGCCACGACGACCCGCGTCGGACGCCCGGTACCGTGACGGTGCCGGGCGTCCGTGCGCCCGCACACCGCACCACCACCAGCCGTACCCCCCGCCGGCGCGCAGCCCGAGCCGGGACCCGGACGAAGGACGAGGGACGACATGACCGACCAGCCGTGGCTCGTCGTCGGGCTCGGCAACCCCGGGCCGACGTACGCGGGCAACCGCCACAACCTGGGCCACATGGTCCTCGACGTCCTCGCAGGGCGCGCCGCCGCGCGGTTCGCGCGGCACCCGCGGGCGCAGGCCGCCGTCGCCGAGGCCCGCATCGGCATGCTGCCCGGCGGGCGGCCCGGGCCGCGCGTCGTCCTGGCCAAGCCCACGACGTACATGAACGTCTCCGGCGGCCCCGTGTCCGGGCTCGCGAAGTACTACGGGATCGACCCGGACCACGTCGTCGTGGTCCACGACGAGGTCGACATCCCGTTCGGCGCCGTGAAGCTGAAGATCGGCGGCGGCGAGGGCGGGCACAACGGCCTGCGCGACATCAGCAAGGCCCTGGGCACCAAGGACTACGTGCGCGTGCGCGGGGGCGTCGGCCGTCCCCCGGGCCGCCAGGACACCGCCGACTTCGTGCTCAAGGACTTCAAGGGCGCCGAGGCCAAGGAGCTGCCGTTCCTGCTCGACGACGCGGCGGACGCCGTCGAGATGCTGCTCACCGACGGCCTGCTCGCCGCGCAGGGGAAGTTCCACACCAAGGCGTAGGGCGTGTCGAACGCACCGTGACGCCCGTTTTCACCCGGGTGAGGTCCCTTCGTCCCCCTCTCCGGGCGGCCCCTCCGACCTAGGCTGGTTGCCTGCGTTCGCGAGGGAGGACCGATGACCCACGGTGTCGCGCTCGCGCACGACTACGCGACCCAGCGTGGCGGCGCGGAGCGGGTCGCGCTGCTGCTCGCGGGCGCGTTCCCCGGCTCGCCCATGTACACGACGCTGTACGACCCGGTCGGCACGTTCCCCGAGTTCGGCTCGCTCGACCTGCGCACGTCCGCGCTCGACCGGGCCGCGCTGCTGCGCCGGAACCACCGGGTCGCGCTCCCGTTCCTCGCGCCCGCCGTCGACCGTCAGCGCGTCGAGGCCGACGTCCTGCTCGCGTCGTCCACCGGGTGGGCGCACGGCTACCGCGGGGCGCGGCGCACGGTCGTCTACTGCCACGCCCCGGCGCGGTGGCTGTACCAGCGCGACCGGTACCTCGGGCCGTCCGAGGGCTCCGCCGCGCACCGTGCCCGACGCCGTGCCGCAGCCACCGCGCTCGGCCTCCTCTCCCCGGGGCTGCGCCGGTGGGACGGCGCCGCCGCGCGGCGTGCGGACGTCTACCTCGCCAACTCGACCGTGACGCAGCGCGCGATCCGCGACGCCTACGGGATCGAGGCGGAGGTGCTCGCACCGCCGCCCGCGATGCTCCCCGACGGGGAGGAGCGCGCCCTGCCGGGCGTGGAGCCCGGCTTCCTCCTGTGCGTGGCGCGCCTGCTGCCGTACAAGAACGTCGACGTCGTCGTCGAGGCGGCGCTCGCGACGGGCCGTACGCTCGTCGTCGTCGGGGACGGTCCCGACCGCGCGCGCCTGGAGGCGCAGGCGGCACGCGGGGGCGGCCGGGTGCACCTGCTCGGCCGCGTCGACGACGCGACGCTGCGCTGGGTCTACCGGAACGCGTCGGCGCTCGTCGCGGCGTCGTACGAGGACTACGGGCTCTCGCCGCTGGAGGCCGGGGCGTTCGGCCGGCCGAGCGTCGTGCTGCGTGACGGCGGCTACCTCGACACCGTCGTGGACGGCGTCAACGGCGTGTTCTTCGACGCGCCGCGGCCCGACCTCGTGGCCGAGGCCGTCGAGGTGGCGACGGGGCGCACGTGGGATGATGACGCAGTCATGGCGCACGTCGCGACGTTCGGCCGTGAGCGGTTCGTCGCGCGGTTGCGGAGCGTCGTGGCCCAGCAGCAGGACCACACCGTCGGCGCGGGCCGACCCGGTGGGGGGAGATCGCAGGGATGACCATCAGGGAGTTCGTCCGTACCGTCTGGGCGGGCAAGTACTACGTCCTCGCGGCGGTCCTCGTCGTCGTGGCCGGAGCGCTGTTCTACCTCGACCGTCAGGAGACGATGTACCGCGCGACCGCGACGGTCCAGCTCTACGGCGTGCAGAGCGCGCAGGGCGGGGAGTCGCTCGTCGAGGTGACGGTGGCGACCGACGCCGACGACGTCACCGCGCCCGAGGTAGCGGAGGCGGCCGCGACGGCGCTCGGCGCACCCGGGTCGGCGGACGAGCTCGCGGACCTGGTCTCCGCCCACGTGGACGGTGAGAGCAGCACGGTCAGCATCGACGCCACGACCCCGGACGAGGCGTGGTCCGTCGACGTGGCGAACGCCTTCGCCGATGCCTACGCCGAACAGCTCGTCGTGCTGCAGTCGGCTCAGGTCGAGGAGATCGAGGCCCGCCGTCAGGCGCTCGCCGAGCAGCTGGTCGGTGTCCGTACGCGCCTGCAGGCCGACACCGGCGATCCGCTGGCCTCGGCCGAGCAGGACATCATCGTCGACGACTACTCCGCGCTCACGGTGCAGATCAACTCGCTGCGGGGCATCACGGTGCCGGGAGAGGTCGTCGCACCAGCGACCGGCGCCGAGCCGCTCGGGCTCTCCCGTGCGACGGTGCTCGCGCTCGCCGCGCTCGTTGGCCTGGTCGCAGGGATCGGCCTGGCGTTCGCTCGGCGTGGCCTCGACGTCCGCGTGCGCACGGCGGCGGAGTCGACACGGCTCACCGAGACGCCGGTGCTTGCCGAGCTCTACGGCACGCGGCCCGCGGAGAAGGAGTTCGTGCACACGCACGCGCTTCCCGTCGCGAGCAAGGTCGCGACGCCCTTCACCGAGTCGATCCGCGAGCTGCGCACCGCCGTGCAGGTGTCCACCGCAGGCATGAAGCACGCGGTCGTCGTCGTCACGGCGGCCGACCCGTCGGCGCCCCGCTCGTTCATCACGGCCAACCTCGCGGCATCGTTCGCGCTGAGCGGCCGACGCACGGTGGCGCTGTCCGGCGACCTGCGGCGCCCGCAGCTCGACCGCATGCTCCCGGCTCCCGACGACTGGGACGGGCAGGACCAGGAGCTGCGCCCGACCGCGGTGCCGAACCTCCGGGTCATGCCGGTGCCCGAGGAGGAGATGGACCCGGCGGACTTCCTCGCGACGGAGCGCGCGCGGGGTCTCGTCCGGAGCCTGCGCGACCACGCGGAGGTGGTCGTGGTCGACGCGCCCCCCGTCCTGGCGGCGGCCGACGCGACGATCCTCGGTGGCTACGCGAACGGCGTCGTGCTCATCGCGTCGGCCGGGCGCACTGACCGCGCTGTGCTCGCCGAGGCGACGGAGCGGCTGCGCGTCAGCAACGTCCCGCTGCTCGGCATCGCGCTGACCGGGGTCACGGGCGACCGGCGGATGCTCTACGCGTCCACGTACGGCGACGACACGGAGCAGGAGACCAGGCAGGGTGGCGCCCAGGCACCGGCGCCCTCCGTCGTTCCCGCCGCGACAGAGCGGCCCGCGACCGGGCGGTCAGACGCCCCCGCAGAGCCGTCCGGGCAGGCGGGCTCCGGTCGGCCGGATGGCGAGCCCGTCGCGGACGACTCCGGGCGCTCCGTCGGAACGCGACGTGCCTCGGTCGCCGCGGCGGCGGTCGCGGTCGACGACGCGGTGGGGCGCCCCACGCCACCCACAGTGCCCGCCCGCGGCGCGCCGGCGGCCGACGGTGCGGCGGCGCCCACCGCTGCGCGGGGTCCGGGCAAGCGGCACGCCGTGCTCGCCCCGGCGTGGAGCAAGGTCGAGCCGGCGACCCCGGACGAGTCCGGCGACGAGACCGCACCGGACGAGCGCAAGCGTCCCTTCCGGTGGTGACCTCCCCGGGCGGTCCGCCGCTCCGGGTCCTCGTCCTCGACCACACCGCGGAGCTCGGCGGCGCCGAGCTCGCGCTCGTGCGCACCTGCGCGGCGCTCGGGCCCGAGGTCGACGTCCGGGCGCTGCTCTTCGCCGACGGTCCCCTGCGCGCGCGCCTCGAGGAGCTCGGCGTGCGGGTCGACGTCGTGCCGCTCGCGCCGTCCGTGGCGACCGCCGACCGCGAGCGTGCGGGGCGGCTGTCCGTCGCGGCGCTCGGGGGCGCCCTGCGCACGGTCCCCTTCCTCTGGCGGCTCGCGCGGCGCGTGCGGGCGCTGCGGCCCGACGTCGTGCACACGACGTCGCTCAAGGCAGACCTCCTGGGGATCGTGCCGGCGGCGCTCGCGCGCCGGCCGCTCGTGTGGCACGTCCACGACCGTATCGCCCCCGACTACCTGCCCGGGCCGCTCGTCCGGGTCGTGCGGGCCCTGGCGCGCCGGGTCCCGGCGGCCGTGGTCGCGAACTCCCGCGCGACGGCGGCCACGCTCCCCGTCACGACGGCGGTCGCGTACCCGGGGTTCGCCCCGGAGCAGGTGGCGGGCGCCGAGGGCGCGCTCGCGGCCCGCGCCGAGGTGCCGGAGCCCGTGGTGGACATGGTCGGCCGGCTCAGCCCGACCAAGGGCCAGCTCGAGATGGTGCGCGCGCTGCGCACGGTCGTGGACGCCGTGCCGGCGGCGCGGCTGCGGGTCGTCGGGGAGCCCGCGTTCGGGGCCGAGGACTACGCGGCGCAGGTCCGGGCCGAGGTGACCCGGCTCGGGCTCGACGACCACGTCGACCTCGTCGGGTTCGTGCCCGACCCCCGCGCGGAGCTCGACCGGGCGGCGGTGTGCGTGCACGCGTCGCCGGTGCCGGAGCCGTTCGGGCAGGTCGTCGTCGAGGCGATGGTGCGCGGCGTCCCCGTCGTCGCGACGCGGGCGGGCGGCGTCGAGGAGATCCTCGACGACCCCGAGACGGGGCCGGGGGCGCTCGGCCTCCTCGTGCCGCCCGGCGACGTTGACGCGCTCGCCGCCGCGGTGCTCGACGTGCTGCACGACCCCGCCGCGGCCCGCGAGCGCGCGCTCCGGGCGCGCGCGTCGGCACTGCGCAGGTTCCCCGTGGAGCGCACGGCGCGCGTGCTCACGGACGTCTGGACGTCCGCGCCCGGACGAGGGCGGCGCGCATGAGCGCGGCCTGACCGCGCCAGGTCGGGACGTCGGGCGGGTCGCCGGAGAGCTCGCCGGTCCGCGGGGGCGTCGCGCCGACGAGCGCGGCCAGCACCGCCGCGGGGAAGTCGTCGCCGACGGCGACACGTGCTCCTGGCTCGTCCCGGAACCCCGCCACCGGCGTCGACACGACGGGCCGCTCCACGGCCCGGTACTCGTAGAGCTTGATGGGGTCCAGGCTGTCGGTGAACGCGTCGACGACGTGCGGGACGAGCAGGACGTCGGCGTGGCGCAGGTAGGCCGGCACCGTGGTCCAGGGACGCGGCCCGAGGAGCACGACCCCGGCGCGCGCGAGGTCCGCGTGCTCGGCGGCGGACAGGTCCACCACCGGCCCGACGAGCACCACCCGGGCGTGCCCGTCGAGCGCGCGGGCGGTGGCGAGCAGGAGCGGCACGTCGAACCGGTCGGGGTGCACGGTCCCGACGTAGAGCGCGACCCGGCCCGCCGGGAGGTCGGCCGGGCGGGCGAACGCGCGGCGGTAGCGGTCGAGGTCGACCCCGTTCGTCAGGAGCGTCACGTCGCGGGCCGCTCCCTTGCGGGCGACCAGCCCGGTGGAGCACACCGTGACCTCGGCGCACCGGTCCAGCAGCGTCGCCTCGTCCTCGACGAGGCGCGCGTGCTCGGCGGGGGAGCGGTCGGCGGCCAGCCAGTCGTCGGTGACGTCGTAGAGCGCGGGCCAGCCCGTGCGCCGCACGACGGCGGCGCCGGACGGGTCGTTGACCCACAGCACCGGGCGGCGCAGGCCGGCGCGGGCCACGGCACGCTCGACCGACCGCGCGAGCCGGACGTCCACGCGCGGGTCGACCTTGCGGGGGAGCCACTTGGTCGGCTCGTGGAGGAGCACGCGGCCGGGGGCGATCCCGTCCACGGCGGGCGCGGCGCGCAGACCGCGGCCGGGGCGCGGGACGCCGCGCCGACTGAGCCGGTGCAGCGGGTCGGACGCCGGCTCGACGAACAGCACCCGGGCCGTCGGGTCGGTGCGGCACAGCTCCGCGACGAGGTACTGGTTGCGGCGCCACACGTCGTCCCAGCGTTCGAGCGACAGGACGACGACGTCGCCCGCGCCCGCACCGCCCGCGGCGGCCGTCACGCGAGCACCGCGCGGTAGACGGCGTCCGTCCCGGCGACCTGGGCCGCCGGCGTGAAGCGCTCGCGCTGGACGGCGCGACCGGCCGCGGCGCAGGCGTCGCGGCGCGCGGGGTCGGCCGCGAGGGCGGCCAGGGCCCGGCCGGCG
Organism: Cellulosimicrobium sp. NPDC030954; assembly: GCF_055571305.1. Taxonomy (NCBI): domain Bacteria; kingdom Bacillati; phylum Actinomycetota; class Actinomycetes; order Micrococcales; family Promicromonosporaceae; genus Cellulosimicrobium; species Cellulosimicrobium sp. NPDC030954. The sequence continues at coordinate 74,533 of NZ_JBVIFN010000011.1, read as the reverse complement.
GCGCCCGGGTCGAGCGCCGGGTAGAGGGTGAGCGGGTCGATCCCGTCGAGCGTCTCGCGGTGCCCGCCCGCCGCGGAGGCGATGACGGGCAGGCCGCTCGCCATCGCCTCGAGGACGCTCAGCCCCAGCCCCTCCACGGGGCACGGCGCGACGAGCAGGCCCGCGCGGCCCAGGAGGGCGTCGACGTCGTCGCGCGCCCCGAGGAACGACGCGGCGTCCGCGATGCCGAGCGACCGGGAGAGGCCCTCGAGCGCCGTCCGCTGCGCGCCGTCGCCCGCGACCTCGAGGCGCCAGCCGCGGTCCGCGAGCCCCGACGCCGCGAACGCCTCGAGCGCGAGGTCGGTGCGCTTCTCGGCCTCGAGCCGCTGGACGACCAGCACGACGTCGTCGCGCGCGGCGGCGGCTCGACCGTCCGGACGGTCCGCCACGCCGGGGTGCACCACGACGCTGTCGCCCTCGACGTGGTCCGCGACGTACCGGCTGATGGCGATCTGCGCCCGGACCGGCGACGCGGCGACGACCGCGACGAGCCGCCCCCGGGCCCCGGTGCCGCGCCGCCGGGCGAAGTGGCGCGTCGAGACCACGGGAGGGAACCCGCGCGTCGTGCGGGCCGCGACGGCGGCGGCGACCTCGGCCGCCGTCATGTGCACGTGGACGACGTCGGCGGCAGCGCCGTGCGCCCGCAGCGCACGCACGACGTCGCCGGTCGAGGCCGCGGGGAGGAGGGGCACCGTGGGGTCGTCCACCGTCGCGCGCATGCCGTCGGGCGCGCCGCCGACCACGGCGACGTCGTGGCCCGCCGCCGACTGCGCGCGCGCGAGCCGTGCCACGTGCCGCTCGACGCCGGCGAAGCCGTCGGACCGGACGGCGTGGAGGATCCTCACGGGCGGTGCTCCGATCGTGCGGCGGCGAGCGCCGCCGCGAGCTCGAGATAGCGACGTGCGACGGCGTCCCAGTCGTGCCGCTCGGCGGTGGCGCGCGCCCGTGCGGAGATCTTGCGGCGCGCGTCGTCGTCCAGGGCCACGACGGCCGCGAGACCGCCGCGGACCCCCTCGACCGTCCGGTCCACCAGCCAGCCGGTGACCCCGTCCTCGACCACGTCGGGTGCGTAGCCCACGGGGGTGGCGACGACCGGGACCCCGCACGCGAGCGCCTCGAGCACGACGAGCGCGTTCGCCTCGTAGGCGCTCGGCAGGGCGAGCGCGTCGGCCGCGTGGAGCCAGGGCCGCGGGTCCGGCACGCGGCCCGCGAGGTGCACGCGGTCGGTCGTCCCGAGGCGGGCGACCCGGGCCCGGACGTCCGCGAGCATGTCGGGCGTCCCGCCCACGACGCTCACGTGGACGTCGGGCAGGTCCGCGGCCGCGGCGAGCACGAGGTCGAGGCCCTTGCGGTCGAACTCGTGCCCGACGAACACCACGTGGACGGCGCCCTCGGGCACGCCCGCCGCGGCCCGCGCCGCGGCGCGCTCGGCGGGCGAGGGCGGCGCGAAGCGTGCGACGTCCACGCCGTTGCCGATCACCACGGCGCGCGCGCGCAGCCGCGGGTACGTGCTGCGCAGCGCGTCCCGCTCGGACCGCGTGAGGTTGACGACGACGCGGTGGGCGCGGCCGCGGTACCGGAGCGCGTCGCGCGCCGCCGTGAAGAGGTGCAGCGGGTTGCGGGCCATGCGCCACGCGTACCCCCCGCGGGCCCGCATGGCGACCCGGAGGATGCCGTGGTTGACGTACACGTCGCCGGCGAGGACGTCGTTGTGGCAGATCGAGACCACCGCGTCCCCGGTTCCCCGGCCCGCGCGGCGCTCGCGGGCGACCCGGCGCCGCGCGAGGGCCGTGCCCACGGTGGAGAACCACACGACCCGGGCGAGGAGCACGAGCCGGCCCCGGACGCCCGGCCCCGGCTCGGGGAGCCACGCGCCCCGCGCGTCGGCGAGCGTGAAGCGTCCGGTCGCGACCCCGGCGCGCTCGAACGCCGCCTCCAGGTGGTGCGCGACGCCGCCCACGCCGCTGCCCGGGGCGATCTCGGGGGCGATCTGCAGGATCCGCAGGTCGGTCATCGTTCGGCCATCTCCCGTACGGATCGCAGCTCGTCGAGAGGGAGCTCTCGACCGGTCGCGTCGCGGGCGTGCTGCCGCGACTCGGCGTAGGACTCGGCGCCCAGGCACACGCCCACGATGACGAAGGGGACCGTCACCTGGACGGACACCCAGAAGAGGTCGAACTGGCCCTGGACGAAGCGCATCATGAGCATCGAGAACGCGAGCGTCCCGAAGCGCGGGTTGATGCGCCACAGCACGACCATCCCGCCGAGGAACAGCGCGAGGAAGCCGACCAGCCCCACGATCCCGGCGGACGACAGGACTTCGAGCTCGACGTTGGGCGGCTGGAACACGAACTCCGTGACGCCCGCGGTCCACCACCGCAGCCCCATCCCGACCCACGGGCTGCGCTGCCACACGTCGATCGAGTCGGCGTACCAGGTGAGCCGCTGGTTCGCGGAGTTGAACTCGTTCCCCGACTCGAGCTGTTCCTGCACCGCGAGCACGACGAAGTAGATCGCCGGGATCGCGGCGAGCAGGATGAGCTTCGAGCGCTTGCGGTCGGGGTCGCCGCGCAGCGTGATGAGCATGATGCCGATCGCGAGACCGATGAGGGCCTGGCGCGCCTGCGCGGCGAGCACGCCGAGCGAGCAGAGCCAGAACGCCCCGAGCGAGAACCAGCGGGGCCAGCCCACCCACCACGGGCGCGCGTAGGCGGTGAGGGCGGCGAACGCGAGCACGCACCCGATGAAGTTCTTGTGCATCGAGAGCGGCGCGTCGATGTACACCGGACCCGTGTTGCCCGCCGCGAGCTGCTGGAGCGCGACGAGGCAGGTCTGCGCCGCGATCGCGAGGCAGGGCAGCAGGAAGAGGGTCAGGCCGAGCCGGGCGCGGCCCGAGCGGCCGACCGCCCAGCCGACGACGAGCGCGCCCGCGACCGACAGCCAGGCGTGGAACCACTCGACGACGTTCGCGCTGAACGGGTTGACGAGCACCGTGAAGAGGGTCGCCACCTGGTAGACGAACGACAGCCAGAGCATCGCCCGCATGGGCCGCGAGAAGGGCCGGGGCGAGAAGAAGAGCGCGAACCAGAACGCCCCGAACAGCGCGAAGTCGCTGAGCGAGAGGTCGACCCCGCCCCCGCCGACGCGCTGGACGATCACGAGCGCCGGCATCGCGAGGATCGGGAGAGCCACGGGCTCGTACGCGGTGAGCCCCACCACGAGCACGAGCAGCGCGCCCGCCAGAGCGGCCATCTGGAGCTCCGGCACGACGAAGCCCAGGACGCCGAGGAGCGCGACGACGACCGCGCCCCCCGCGGTCCATCCGGCCACGGTCCGCGTCCGTTCTGCCACGGCACCGCGTACCCGCGGGACGTGGTAGAGGACCGGGCGGCGACGGGAGAGCCCCACGGAGGGAGGGGTCACAGCGCGGACTCCGCGCGGACCGGTCCCGTGACGTAGAGGCGGAGCCGACGCCGTGCGCTCTCGCGGCCCTCGCCGCGGAGGGCGACGGTCCGGGCTGCGGCACCGAGCACGGCGCCGACGCGGGCGACCGCCCAACCGACGCGACCGTGGTGCTTGCGCAGGTACCGCTCCTGGGACGCGTGGAAGTGCGTCTCGCGGCGGGCCGGGTCGGTGCTCGTCGCGCCGCCGAGGTGCAGCGCACGCGCGTCGGGCACGACGGCGTGACGCCAGCCGGCACGCACGGCGCGGTACGACCAGTCCGTCTCCTCCGCGTAGAGGAAGAAACGCTCGTCGAAGCAGCCGACGTCGTCGATCGCGGCGGCGCTCAGCAGGAGCACGGATCCGATGACGAACGACCGGTCCGCGGGCGTGCGACGCAGCCGCGCGAGCCCCACGGCCTCGATCCACGTCGCCACCGGGGACGGGAACGGCCACACGACGCGCGCCGTGTGGCCCTCGTCGTCGAACTGCTCCGGACCGACGCTCGCCAGCCCCGGCCGTCCGTGCAGGGCGCGGTGCAGGGTCTCGACGTCCTCGGGCGTGACGACGGCGTCGGGATTGAGGAGCAGGACGTCGGTGCCGGGCGCCTGGCGGTGCGCGAGCGCATGGTTCACACCCGCGGCGAAACCGCCGTTGCGTCCCGGGTCGAGGTAGCGCCCGCCGGCGATCTCGGTGATCTCCCGGATCTCGGGCAGCGACGAGTTGTCGACGACCGTGATCGGAAACTTCCCGGCGAGCGGCGCGAGCGCGTCGCGCACCATGGCGGGCGACCCGTACGCGACGACGACGACCTCGGGCGGCACGTCCACCGCCGCGTCGCCGGCCGTCACGGCGGTTCCTGCGACCGGCTCTGCGACGGGCCCCGTCGTCGCGCCACCCGTGCCGGCCGCGGTCTCGTAGAGCTCCTCGTAGCGGCGTGCGACCTCGGCCCACGAGCACGACGCAGCGCGCTCGACCCCGGCGGTGCGCAACCGTTCGGCGAGGCCGTCCTCGTCGAGGACCCGCACGAGCGCGTCGCGCAGCGCGCCGGGGTCCTCGGGCGCCACCAGCAGTCCGGCACCGCCGACGACGTCGGGCAGCGCGCCCGTCCGGCTCGCCACGACCGGGACGCCGCACGCCATCGCCTCGACCGCGACCCGGCCGAACTGCTCGACCCACCCGGACGTCTCGCGCGACGGCACGGCGAGCACGTCGAGCGAGCGGTAGAACGCGACGAGATCGTCGCCCTCCAGCGGACCGACGAGCCGCACCCTGCTGCCCAACGGTCGCGCGGCCACCTCCAGTGCGGCGCGGTCAGGGCCGTCACCCGCGAGGACGATGTCGAGGCGGTCGTCACCGCCGACCGCATCCAGGAGCAGGTCGACGCCCTTGTGGTGCGCGAGCCGCCCGGCGTACCCGACGCAGAGGCGCCCGGCCGCGTGCCCGGCCCCCGCGACGTCGGGCACGGGCGTCGCGGGGGAGAAGACCGCCGGGTCCACACCGAGCGGGACGGTCTCGACGCGCCCGCGTGCTCCCTTGGCACGTACGATCCGACCGGCCTCGTCGTTGCAGACCGACACGGCAGCCGCGCCCCGCAGAGCGCGGTGCTCGAACCAGCGGAACGGCCACGGGTAGCGCTTGGCGAGGTTCTGCGCCGAGTACAGGACGTACGGGGGAGCGGTGCGTCGGGAGACGAGCGCGCGCAGGTGGCGCAGGGCCAGGATCTCGGCCGTCGCGAGGGCGAACGGCTCCTCGTGCACGTCGAGCACGTCCCACTCCTGGCCGAGCGCGCGCCACAGCACGCGCGGGTCGTAGACGAAGAGAGCCGGGTGCGAGCCGAGCGTCCGCACGCCGCTCACCGGTTCGCCAGGTCGCGGTGCGAGGTCGACGGTCGTGCCGCCCTCGTCCCACGCGCGAGCGGACAACAGTCGCACGTCGACGCCCCGCGCACGCAGCTCCCGCTCGCGCTCGCGCCAGGCGTCGACCACGGCGCTGTGCGAGACGCGGAGGACCCTCATGTGGGAGATTGTCCCCCAGCGGGAGGCGGATCCCGCAGGAATCCGCCGATTTCACCCCACCGGTCCGGTGGCCGGCGACGACTCGCCCCGCGCGGGCACGCGAGCGCCCCCACGCACACGTACGAGACCGGCACGAGGCACGGACGGCAGGAGGAGACAGGTGAGCGGAGCGCGGCCGGCCGACGGCGCCCGTACCGCGGCGCGCGTGAGCGTCGTCGTCGCGACCAACCGCGGCGGCGCCTTCCTGACCGAGGCGCTCGAGTCCGTCCTCGCCCAGACGTACGCTGCCGCCGAGCTCGTCGTGGTGGACGACGGCTCGCCCGAGCCTGACGCCCTGCGGGGGATCGTCGAGGCGATCAGGGTCGAGGAGGGTGCGCCGAGGCCCCGCGTGGTGCGCCGAGCGCCGTCGGGCGTCTCCGCTGCACGCAACGCCGGGGTGAAGGAGACGACCGGCGACCTCGTCGCGTTCCTCGACGACGACGACCGCTGGCACCCCGACCGGCTCCGCCGGCACGTCGAGGCCATGACCGCACGGCCCGACGTCGTCCTGAGCTACTGCGCGATGCGGACGATCGACGCCGACGGCGTGGAGCTCGTCCCGGCCGACCAGCGTCCGGCGACCGACCGGCGTGCCGTGATCCGCGGCCCGGGCGTCATGCTGCCCAACCTCGTGATCCGGCGGGAGACGTTCGACGCGGTAGGCGGGTTCGACCCCGCCTACCGACAGGGTGAGGACCTCGACCTCGTGCTTCACGCGGCGGCACTCGGACCGTTCGGTTTCGTCGCCGACGTGCTCGTGGACTACCGCTACCACGCGTCCAACACCACCCGCTCGCACCGCGACCTCGCGGCGAGCATCCGGGCGATCCTGCGCCGGCACCGCGAGGAGGCGCTCGCGGCGGGGCGTCGGGACCTCGTCGCGGCGTACGACGACCGGCTCCGGACCAACGACCGGTTCGCGTGGTGGAGCGCGGGGCGCGCGGCGCGGGCTGCGCTGAGGGAACGGCATGTCGTCACCGCGTTCGGGGAGGCCGCGTGGGCCGTGCGGTTCGCGCCCACGGCACCGTTCGTCAGGCTGGGTCGCGGCCACGGGTGAACTTGGGGGTGCGGGCGGTCGCACCTGTGCATCGTCGCTACATTGTGGCTATGGCCCGCTCCGGGGGAAGTCGCGAGATCGAGTCGACGACTCCGAGGGCGCACTCACGACCGTCGTGGTGCCCGCCCCGGACGCCGACGTGGTCGCGGCCTGGGACCGCTTGGTCGTCGAGCAGGGCAGACCACGCTCGGCCCCGGCGTGCGTGCTGGCCTGGTACCGGCACGTCCTGCGGGACGACGCGCGCGCCCGCGTCGTCGTCGTGCGGCGCGGTGGCGCGGTCGTCGGGGTCCTGCCCCTCTACGTCGAGCGCGACCGCTGGGACGCGGAGATCGTCCGCATGGCCGGGCACCAGGTGCTCGTCGGTGTCGAACCCGTCGTGGATCCCCGCTGGGCCGACGAGGCGGAGGACGCCTTCGCACGGGCGATCGCGGACCTCCGACCGACCCCCTCCACGGTCGAGCTCGAGTGCACCGGGCACGGTGGTGAGCTCCTCGCGCGCGTCGCTCGCCGGTCCCCGGCCTGGTTCCCGCGCGTGTCGGTCGTCCCGTCCGCCGCCCCGGAGTTCGCCCTCGACGAGGACAGGTACGAGGCATGGCTCGAGCGGCGCCACCGCACCAGCGGGAAGCAGGCGCGCCGTTACGCGCGCCGGCTCGAGGAGCTGGGCTACCGGCCGGTCGTGTCGACCTCGGCGTCGGCCGTCCGCGAGCGGATCCCCGAGCTGCGCCGTCTCTACGGCGAGCGCAAGGAGACACGAGGCGGCTGGGGGATCGGCTTCGGTGCGCGGACCGCGACGATGCTCGCGGACGTCGCGGACAGGCTCGCGATCGACGGGCGCGTGGTTGTGTGCACCTGGGAGCGCGACGGGGTCGCGCTCGCGGCGGACCTCGCGCTCACGGCGGGGACGACGACGACGGCGTGGATCGGAGCCGTGGGGAGTGCCGAGTCCCGGTACTCGCCCGGCCACCTCACCCTCCTCCTGCTGCTCGAGCACGCGCACGCGACCGGATCTGCCGTGCTGGACCTGGGGCCCGGCCAGGAGCCCTACAAGGTCCGCTATGCCAACGCCGAGCGTCCGGTCGAGGCAGCCCTGCTGGAACGACGCTCGCCGCTGCCCGCGCGGTCGGTGCGGGCGCTCGCGACGCCGTCGTTGCGACGTGTCGTCCGGCGTGCCTCCGGGCGGGACGTCCCATGAGCCGGGTACCCCGGCCGGGAGCAGGGCCGACCGTCGTCTTCCTCCAGGACCAGCCCTGGCAGTCGATGCTCCAGCTGTCCGCGGCACTGCGTCGGCACGGTGTCCGCACCCTGCGCGTGGGAGACGTCCGGAGCCGCGACGAGCGACTCATGACCCGATGGGTGTTCGACGCGACGATCACCCTGCACGACTTCCTCGACGCCGGGTTCCTCGACCCGCGCATCGCCGACCTGCAGTGCAGCGAGGTCGACGTCGCTCTGCTCGCACCCCTGGTCGCCGACCTCCGCACCCCGCCCGTGCTCGCGGCGACCCTGAGCCACCGGCTGGCTCACCGTGACAAGCTGGTCGTGTCGACGCTGCTGCGCGCAGCCGGCGTCCCCGTCCCTGACACGTGGCCGGCGGACGACCTCGGGGCGGCGCTCGCGGTGTCGGGGCTACCGGTCGTCGTGAAGAGACGTGTCGGTGCGGGCGGGAGCGGGGTCCTCGTCGCACGAGACGAGGACGAGGTGCGCGCGGCCCTCGGGCGCTGGGGGCCGGACGTGTTCCTCGAACGTTACGAGGCCGGGCCGACGCACCAGTACGGAGCGGTGCACGTCGGCGGAGAGGTCGTCGCGGACGTCGCGTCGCGCAGCGCCTCGGTCCGCGGGACGCACGGACCGGCCGCGCGGGTCGTCGTCGACCAGGACCGGCGCGTGCTCGAGGTCGGTCGGTGCGCGACAGGAGCGCTCGGGGGGACCGGTCTGGTCAACCTGGACCTGCAGATGGGACCCCACGGACCGCTCGTCGTGGACGTCAATCTCCGCGCGTGGGACTCGCTGGTGCCGCTGCGCGGCGCCGGCGTCGACCTCGTCGCGCCGTACGTGGAGACGCTCGGCACTGCTCACCGCCGGTCCCCGTACCGCCGGTCCCCGTACCGCCGGACCCGGTCGAGGTACGCCGGGTCGTTCCCTGCGGACGTCCAGGGCGCGGTGCTGGCGCACCGACCTCTGGCCGCCCTGGGGCGTGCGACGGTCGGCGTACCCCGGTACCTGGTGTGGCTCGGGCCGGGCTACGTGGCGCACGCCCTGTGGCTCGTCGCCCTCGAGTGGCGTGGTGCGCGGCGGCCAGGACGTCGCTCGGGTGAAGTCTCACCGGAGACCGGCGGCGACGGCCTCGCCTGCGCACGTCGTCGGTAGGATGCGGCGGACGACGGACCGGCCATGACCGAGAGGCAGGGAGAGCCATGAGTCCCGGACCCTCCCCGCGACACCTCGGCCCGGCCTGGACGCGGGACGCGCGGACCGCACCGTGAACGACCGCCGCCCGACCGACGACCTGGGCATCGTCCGTGCCACGACCGACGACCAGCCCTGGCGCACGGTGCCCGGTCACGTCCGCGCCACCGTGCGGGAGGCGCGGACGGCCGAGGACGTCGTCGCCGCAATGCTCCAGGGGCCGCGGTCCTGGCCGCTGCACACCGTCCAGGAGCTGCTGCACCCGGCGTCCGGCGCGGTGGCAGCGCTCGTGCCGACCGGTCCGGGAGCGCGGGTCCTGGATCTCGGGACCGGGTGGGCGGCACTCGGTCCGGCGCTGGGCACGCTGGGGGCGGACGTGGTGCGCGCCGACTGGTCGTTGGACCGGTTGCGCTTCGCACGGCTCATGCACGCGGTGCCGGGAGGGGTGGACGTCCACATCGACGTGCGAGACCCGCTCGCCGCGACCTCGCCGGGGTTCGACGTCGCCCTCGCCGACCTGGGCGAGCTCGCCGCCGCCGGACTCGCGCCGCACGAGGCGGAGCGGGTGCTGACAGAGGTGGTCCGGGCGATGTCGCCGTCGGGGAGGCTCGTCATCGGCGCCGAGGAGAGCGTGGTCCGCGCCGTCCTCCGGAGCTCGCGCGGCCGCGAGCGACAGGCCTCGGTACGGCGTCTCGCGCGGCGCAGCGGCCTCCGGGTCGTGGAACGCTACGTCGCGCTCCCGCACCGGGCGGGGTGGCGGGTGCTGGTTCCCGGCGGCGCGGCGCGCCGGTACCTCCTCGAGCACGAACAACGTCACGGGTGGAAGCGGGGCGTGGCGCGCGCACTGACCCGTGGGGGAGGTCACCGTCTTCTCGCGCCCGGGGCGTTCGTGGTCCTCGCGCGCGAGGACCACGGTCCGGGCGCGCAGCGCGCTGCGTCCTGGGCGGACGAGGGCGCCCGAGCCCTGGCGCTGAGCGACGCCCGCGTCGGGCTGGCCGGGCCGCGGTCGTTCGTCAAGATCGCGCTCTCCCCCGATCAGCGGACGGCGCTCGTGGCAGAGCACCAGCGGATGCGTGCGGCGCGCTCGACGCGCCTCGGCCCCTACGTGCTGGAGGCGGAGATGGTCGGGACGGGAGACGTCGTCGGGATCCGGACCCCGGTGGTGCGCTCGCGAGCCGTCGACGTCGCGACCTCGACCCGGGTCGTGGGCGACGTGCTGGCTGCCCTCGACGACACCGACCACGGCCCGGTCAGCGACAGCGTCCTGTGGGCGCGGCTCCGTTCCTCCCGGGGACAGCGCGACATCGCCGAGTGCGAGGCGCAGGGGATCTGGCGGTGGGCCGATCGCACGCTGTCGTCCCGACAGGTGCCACTCGGTCCGTCGCACGGAGACCTCCACCCGGAGAACGTCCTCGTCCCGGCCGGGCGTCCTCCGGTCCTCGTCGACTGGAACCGGTTCGAGCCACGCAACCCCCTGGTGCTCGACGCGCTCTACGCCGCGATCTGTCACGAGCGTGCACGGACGGGCTGTTCGCTCGCCGACGCGCTCGGCCGGGCTGCCGACGACGCGATCCCCGGACCGCTGGCGCGTCGGGCGCACCAGGTACGGGGAGAGCTCGGACCGCTCGATGCCGCCACGCTCGTCCTCCTGGACCGCGTCGCCTCGTACTCGCTGCCGCGACGCCGGCACAAGCCCTGGACCCTCGAGCCGCTGGTCCGGGCGGTCGAGGTCCTCGGACCTCGACTCGTCGAGTGAGCGTGCGACGGCCTAATTTCGCCCGCTCGACGGGTTCGGTGACCCGCGGCGTCCCCCTACGCTGTCCCCTATGGATGCCTCCGACGTTCTGACGCCCGCCCTGCGGGTGCTGGACGTCGGTCCGGCGAGCGCCGCTGCGATGCACGAGCTGGCCGACCGAGGAGTGGACCGTTACCTCGGGCTGGTCGCCCCGCGCACCCTCGGCGACGCGAGTCGTCGGGAGGACGACCCTCGTCTCCAGGAGCTGACCGACCCCGGCGTCGCGCTCCGGTGCTCGACCGACCTGCTGGTCCTGCGGGGCCACCACGCCCGACTGCTCTGGTCGCCCCTGCTCCTTGCCCACGTCCCGTTCGTCGCGGTGGACCGGTCCGCACTGGCGACGCTCGAGCGGGCGGGTGCCGCCGCGTGGGGCCGGCTGACGCGCAAGCTCGACCCTCGCGGCCGGCTGACCCTCGGCGGCGCCGAGCTCGAGGTCTTCGGAGTGCGCCACCGCACTCCACCCGCCACGCGCACCTATCTCAGCCCGGTCTGGGGAGTCGCAGGCCTGGCCGCGCGGCTCGAGCAGGCGGGCCTGCAGCACGCCGTGCTGCGCTGGTTCGATGGCCTGCCAGATCTGGACCCCGGCGAGGACCTCGACATCCTGGTCTCCGACGCGGACCTCGCCGCATTCCGTGCCTTGCTCGCGGAGGAGCCCGGCACGATCCCGGTCGACCTCTACAGCGTCTCGGGGCTCCCCGCGTCGGACTTCCGCGGTGCCGCCTACTACCCTCCGCACCTCGCCCGCACGATCCTGAACGGCGCCGTGCGTCACCGGAGCGGGCTGAGTGTTCCTGGCCCGCTCGACCACCTCCGCTCGCTCACCTACCACGCGGTCTACCACAAGGGAGAGCTGTCGGGCATCGAGTCCCGCTCGCTCGGGCGGCCGGTCACCGACCCCGAGCACGACTATCGCCGCATCCTCGATACGCTCGCCCAGACGCTCGACGTCGAGCTGCCGGCCACGCTCGAGGGCCTGGACGGATTTCTCGGGGACGCGGGCTGGTCACCCTCCCGCGACGCACGGCGGCGCATGGCGCAGTCCAACGGCTGGCTCCGGTCGAGCCTCGTCCCGGACCGTCCCGCCACGGCGCCCGAGCCACCGGAGATGACGGCCTTCGTCGTCCGGGAGCGGACGGCAGCCCACCTCACCACCGACGACGTCGTGGGCGTGCTCGAGCAGCTCGGCTTCGAGGTGCTCGCGGTCCACGACCTCGACGACGCGGCGCGCGAGCGGTGCGCCCAAGCGATCCGTGGCGGGAACTGGGGTTCCGGGCCCCTTCCGCGCAGCGGCGGCGGGCCTGCGTTGCTCGTGGTCGCGCTGCACTACGCCCCGGACCCGGTCGAGCCCTGGATCGCCGCGCAGTATCCGCACCTGACGAACCAGGCGACGTACTGGGCCAAGAACCGGCTACGGGGCCTCGTGGAGCAGCGGGTCGGGTCGGAGGAGCGCTTCAACCCGGTCCACTCCGCGGACGACGAGGAAGAGTCGTGGGAGTACGTGGAGCATGCGGTGCCGGACCAGGTGGAGGCGCTGCGGCGTCTCGTGGACGCGCGCCGTGCCGCGAACCGTCCCGCGGGCGACCTCGTCCGCGTCCTGAGCCGCGGGAGGCGCTCGCGCGTCGAGGTGGTGCGAGCCGCTGACGGCCTGGTCGTGCGCAAGACCTTCCACCCGGGAGCGCGCAGGTTCCTCGATCGCGAGATCCGGGCGATGCGGGAGCAGCTCGTCGGTCTTCCCGGGGTGCCCCCGGTGCTCGACACGGGGGACGGGTGGTTCACGTGCCCGTACTACGAGAACCGGATCGCCGGGCTCGACGAGAGCGGGCGGCTCGTCCCGGTCCGGCACCTGCGACGCATGGTGGCCGTGCTCCGCGCTGTCCACGAGCGCGGATACGACCTCGTCGACGCTCGCCCGCACAACTTCCTCCTGGACCCGGACGCCGGTCTGGTGCTCGTCGACTTCGAGTTCCTGCACGAGTACGGCGACGGAGAGCTGCTGCCGTTCGCGGACAGCTACAACTTCGTCGCGACCCCGGACGGATTCCCGGGCGACGTCCCGGTGGGCGACAACGCCTACGACCTGCGCTGGCTCCCGTTCACGGGTATGCCGCGGGCCGTCCTGGTGGACGGGTCGTCGCTGGTGCAGCACGCGCACCGCGTCCTGCACCGTGCTCGACGGATCAGCGTGGCCCCGGGGGCACCACCGCGTCGCCTCGCCGGGATGACGCTGCGCGCCTCGCGTGACATGGCCCGACGGGTCTATCGGAGAATCGCGCGCCTGGCGCGGTCGCGAGCCGTCTCCGGCGTGTCGTCCGGGACGGAGGCGCGGGATGGGTGAGACGAGCGGACCAGGAGAGGAGAGGACGCGCGACATGACCGACGAGGTGGATCTGAGGCCCTCCCGGAGCGAGGCGCCCACGGTCTCGGTGATCGTCCCGGTGCACAACGACGCCGAGCGGCTGGGCCGCTGCCTCCGGCTGCTGGCGCAGCAGGACTACCCGCGCGACCGGTTCGAGGTGGTCGTCGTGGACAACGCCTCGACGGAGGACCTGCGACCGGCACTCCCGCCGGGCGACGAGCGGTTCCGGGTCGAGCACGAGGCCAGGCGCGGCTCCTACGCGGCGCGGAACAAGGGCGTGGTCTCGTCGGAGGGCGATGTCCTCGCGTTCACCGACGGGGACTGTCTCCCCCGGCCGGGCTGGCTGAGTGCCGGCGTCGAGGCGTTGACGCGCGCACCGGCTCCTGACGCGGTCGGCGGTGCCATCAACCTCGTCTTCCGCGGTGGTAGGGAGCCCCGCAGCGCCCCGGAGCACATGGATGCGATGGAGGGTCTGCCGCAGGAGCACTCGATCGCGACCTACCCGTTCGCGATGACGGCGAACCTCCTGGTCCGTCGGGAGACGTTCGACCGCGTCGGCCCGTTCGACGCCGGCCTGAAGTCGGGCGGGGACCTTGACTGGGGTCTGCGCCTCGATGCGACGGGCGGCTCCTTCCGGTACGCGGCTGACGCCGTCGTGGACCATCCGTCCAGGCCCACGTGGGGCGAGCTGACGCACAAGTCCGTGCGCGTGGCAGGCGGGGTGGCCGATCTCGAGGCGAACCGGCCGGCACGGGAGGTTCTGCGCGGGGTCGGTGGTGAGCTCTGGGATGCGCTCGCGTTCTGGAAGGTGGTATGGACCCTCGACCGTCCTCGCCGGTGGACGTCGCGTGTCGCGCTGGCAGCCGCCTTCGGGTACGTGCGCGTGCTGCGCAGCGGCGTGCGTCTGTCGCGCCTCGTCCGCCGCGGACGCGGACGGTGCCGGGCGGGCGGCTGACGTGATCCGTGGGTCCGCGAGCCTCGGACGGTTCCGGCCGACGGGCCGGCGCTGGTCCGTGCCGGTGCGGCGCCACGTGCTCGACGAGCCGGCGTCGCGTGAGGCGGCACCGGCCGACCGGGCGATCGTGCCCTTCCCGGTCCCCTCGGCGCTGCTCGCCGACTGCGGGGTCTTCTGCGTCGAGACGACGGAGCGCCGCGTGGCCCTGACGTTCGACGACGGGCCGAGCCCGGACGGTACTCCGGGCGTGCTCGAGGCGTTGGGCTCGCACGGGGCGCGCGCGACGTTCTTCGTGCTCGTGAGCCAGGTCGAGGCCCATCTCGACCTGGCCCGGAGGATCGTCGACGAGGGCCATGAGGTGGCACTGCACGGGACCGGGCACGAGTCGCTGCTCGGATATGACGACCACGAAGGGCCGCGCGTGGTCACCGCGGCGCGCGAACGGCTCGAGGAGCTGCTCGGGGTGCGGGTCGACGCCTACCGGCCGCCGTACGGTCACCACACGGCCCGGCAGGCACGCCGCATCCGTCGTTCGGGTCTGGAGGTCGTCCTGTGGTCGGCGGACGCCAGGGACTGGCTCCACGACGACGAGGAGGTGATCGCCCGGCGCGCGCTCGCCGAGATCCGCCCGGGTGGGATCCTCCTGCTCCACGACCACCGTGGCGACCCCGAGACGCTCCGACCGGACGAGGAGCTGCCGCACTTCGACCGCGGGCGGGTCACCGACCTCATCCTGGCGGGCCTCGCCGTGTCCGGGTACACCACCGCGACCGTGGGCGAGCTTCTGACGAGCCACCGGGTGGTACGCAGCCGGTCCGCGCACCGAAGGACGTCTGCGTGAGCAGCCCGGAGCCTCCCGAGCTCAGCGTGGTCGTCCCCGCGTTCGACGCCGTCGAGACCATCGGCGACCAGCTGGCGGCACTCGTCGCGCAGAGCGTCCCCTTCCCGTGGGAGATCGTGGTCGCCGACAACGGCTCGAGGGACGGCACGCGGGAGCTCGTCAGCGATCTCCGTGCGAAGCACCCGGAGATACGCCTCGTCGACGCCTCCGCGCGACGAGGACCGTCAGCAGCGCGCAACGCCGGCGCGCGCGCGGCCCGTGCAACCTTGCTCGCGTTCTGCGACGCGGACGACGTCGTCGGTGAGGGGTGGGTCGTCGCGATGCGGGAGGCGCTGCGGCATTCCGCCCTCGTGACGGGCCGGTGGGAGGGAGACCTCCTCAACCCGGGAGGTGGGTTCCACGTCACGTGGACGACCGACCCGCTCGTCGTGAAGCCCTACCTGCCCTGGCTGGTCGGGACCGGCGCGGGAAACCTCGGGATCCGACGCTCCGTCTTCGAGTCTCTCGACGGCTTCGAGGAGTCGTTGGCTACCTGCGAGGACGTCGACCTGTGCTGGCGCGCCCAGCTGGCGGGCCATCGACTGACCCTGGAACCGACGGCGGTGCTGCACGTCCGCAAGCGCGACGGCCTGCGTGCCACCTTTCGACAGGCGTACGCCTACGCGCTGGGTGACGAGCAGCTGCGGCACCGGTTCGCCCAGGTGATCGCACGGGGCGGACCCGGCGGCGAACGTCGAGATCGCCCCGTGTCGCCCCACCCGGCACGGCGCCGGTCGGTGCGGGGGGCTCTCCTGGGAACCTGGTCGACGATCGTGGGAAAGGCCCGCCGAGGTCGCGGTGGTGTGGCCGACACCGTCTGGCGCCTCGGTGAGTGGTGGGGTCACCGCCGCGGACGTGCTGCCCCAGCCGTCCCGGTGGTCGTGGTCCGCGACGAGTGCGGACCGAGGGACGTCCACCGCGACTGACACGTGCCGCGAGGACTCAGGTCGCGCCGACGGCGAGGGCCCGGTCGAGCTCGGACGCCCGGAGCTCCCACGTGCAGCGCCCGACGTGCTCGCGAGCGCGGCTCGCGGCGGCCGTGAGCGCGGCCTCGTCGTCGGCGAGGGCCGCAAGGATCACGGAGAGGCCGTCGCGGTCCCCGGGCGCGACGAGGAAGCCGGCGTCCCCGACCGCTTCGGGGAGGCCCCCGGCCGACGACGCGACCACCGCCGCTCCCGCCGCCATGCCCTCGAGCGCGGTGAGCCCGAAGGGCTCGTCCCAGATCGAGGGCACTACGACGACGTCGGTGCGCGCGAGGATGGCGGCCAGTCCGGCCCGCGGGACGAACGAGGTGAACCGCACGGGCGAGACGGTCTCGGCAGCCCGTCGGCGGAGGCCCCGCTCGTACTCCGTGAGCGGGGCGTCGGCGGCGAAACCCGGACGGCCCACGACGGTCAGCTCGAGGTCACGGCGGCGCAGGCTCGCGACCGCGTCCAGCAGGACGTGGACCCCCTTGTCGGGGATGACCCGGCCGACGTAGGCGACCCGCAGCGGACCGCCGCGGGGTGGGCGTGGCAGAGCGAACTGCGCGAGGTCGACGCCGTTGCGCACCGTGACGACGCGGGCACGGAGATCCGTCGGCAGGTCCGAGCGGACCTGGTCGGCGAGAAAGTCGCTCACGCAGACGACCAGCTCAGCGGAGCCGAGCACGCGGCGCGCCTCACGTGCGGAGTAGGTACGCAGCACGTGGTTGTGAGCGTAGAGCACGGGCCGGTGGTGGTTGTCGTCGACCAGCGGGACTAGCGCGGGCGCGTTGTGGGCGAGGACGACGGAGGGGGGCAAACGGTGCTGCGCGCCGAGCGTCGGCGCGAGCACCCTCCGGGCGGCGAGCCGTGGAGCCCCGGCTCGCGAGAGCGCGGCATCGAGGTACCGGTCGTACCGCCGCGCGGGCCGTGGGTCGTACTCGACGATGTCGGCGCTGTCGTAACGGTCGGCGTAAGTGCCTCGTGCCACGACGACCTGCGACCGGGGGGCGTCGGGTCGCCGCGACCTGGAGAGGCCGTCCACCACGGTGGGGACAGCGCTGCCGGTGCGTGGCGAGTAGTGGTCACCGGGCGTGATGACGTGGACGAGGGGAGGGAGCGCCACGTCAACGGCCGTCGGCGCGGTCGCGGCGCACTGCGGAGGCCGCGGCGGGGACACCGGCCACCAGCCCGGCGACCTCGGCGGCGGACCGGGAGAGGATCACCGGTCCGCGCAGCCTCTTGCGCCAGGGCCGTGGACGACCGTCCGACTTGCGCGGGCGGAGCTGCTGCCAGGCGAGGATCACGTAGTCCCGCTGCTGACGCATGGTCGAGCGGGCGTACCGTCGCACCATCGGGTCTCGCCATCCAAAGTTGCGCACGAGCATCACGAGGTGGTTGCGCCGGGCGTAGTACAGGTAGCGGCGGTCGAACCGCTTCCCGCCGATCCCGTAGGGCGCGGCCATGTGCCGTACGACGGCGCGCGGCGTGTACAGCAGCCGGCCGCCGGTCGCGCGCAGTCGCAGGGAGATGTCGGACTCCTCGCACAGGCACGTGCCGGGGTAGTTCCCGCGGATCCCGCCGATCGCCTCGAGCGCGGAACGGCGGAACGACATGTTTGCGCCGAGCAGGTGGTCCACCTCGATCGTGCGTCCGGGGTCCGCAGCGAAGTAGCCCGTGAGCCGGCCGTCGGGTAGGAGGCGGCCGATGCGGTCGAGTCCCTCGGACTCCTCGCCGGTGATCCCGTTGTCGGCGCGACCGCCGACGGCCACGACGTCCGGGTCGGCGTAGGGGGCGACGAGCTCGTCCAGCCAGTCGGGGGCCGCGTACGCGTCGTCGTCGACGAAGGCGACGACGTCACCGCGTGCGACCGCGAACCCCATCTGACGCGACTCGGGCGTGGTGCCCCGTCCGAGCGTGCTGTGCAGCAGCCGCACCTGGGGGAACTCCTCGCGCACGAGTCGTCGGGTCCGGTCGTCGGGCGTCGAGTCCACGACGATCACCTCGAGCGGAGCCGTGTCGAGGCGCTCGAGGTGCTGCAGGCACTCACGCACGCTGTCCGGCCGCCCGTACGTCACGACGACGACGCTCACCGAGCAGGTCATGGCTCTCCTCCGGGAGGTTCGGCGACCGTCACGACGCGGTACCAGTCGCGCCGCCGGAGCGGCGACGTCAGGGCGGTGAGGCGCGGGCGACGGGAGTGACGGACCCAGTCCTGGTAGACGGTGGGGTGCGAGTAGTGCGCGGTGTGGCCAGACCAGCCGAACTTGCGGCGCATGACCTCGGGGGAGCGTACCCAGGAGAAGTGGAGCACCGCGTCCGACGGGTCCACGACGGCGTGGACGATGGTGTCGTGGGGGTGGCTCGGGTCGGTGTTCCAGGGGCGCAGGTCGACGCGGTACAGCGGTACGTCCGCCTGCCGGGCGTGGTCGAGCCGCGTACCGGCCCGGACCGCGAGAGGTCCGGGGTAGGACGCGGACGGGCGCCCCGACCTCGTGCTCGCCTCCAGGTACCGCCCGGGGGCGACCCGCGAGTAGAGCCAGCGCGACGGGTAGTGCAGGCCTCGGGCGCCGGCACGATCCGCGGAGTCCAGCGTGCTGAGGAAGACCGGCGCGTTGAGCAAGACCTCGTCGGTGTCGAGCTGGAGCACCCAGTCGGCACCGTCGGAGGCCTCGTCGAGCGCTGCCTGCCGCTGGAAGGTGTCGTTGTCCAGGGGGTGCTCGTCGAGCCGGGCGTAGCGTCCCGGTGCGCGCACGCACTTGCCGTCCGTGTCGAGCCCCTCGACGATCGCGAGGCACTCGTCCACGGGCAGCGGCGTTCCCGTCCAGGAGGTCGACGTCTCGTCGTAGGACAGCACGATGCGGTCGACGTGGTCGTAGTACGCGCGCAGGCTGGCCGCGAGAAAGCTCGGGTCGGCCAGCAGCACGTATGCAGCGAGGCGCATCAGATGTAGTCCGCGAACTCGCGCTCGTTCTTCTGGAAGACGAGCGTCCCGGCGAGGAAGATCAGCGGTGCCGCGACGACGAGCGCCACGATCTGCCAGGTCGGGGGAAGCTCGGTGCCCAGCAGCGACCAGCGGAAGGTCTCGAGGAACCACGTCACGGGGTTGATCTCGAACAGCCAGCGGAGCCTCTCCGGGACCGACGAGAGGGCGTAGGCGACCGGGCTCGCGTAGAGCAGGATCTGGACGAGCCACGGCAGCACGTACCCGACGTCGCGGTACTTGACCATGTACGCCGCTGCCGCCAGGCCGACCCCCGTGCCGATCATGAGGATGAGCAGGACCCACACAGGGAGGAGGAGGACGGCCCAGCCCGGGTTGATCCCGTAGACGAACAGCAGGACGACCGCGAGGACGAGGGCGACGAGGAAGTCCAGCACGACCGAGGCGAGGCTCGAGACAGGGACCAGGAGCCGGGGGAAGAACACCTTCTGCACGAGCGACTGGTTGCCGACCATCGACCCCGACGCCTTGCCGAGCGACCCGTTGAAGAGGTTCCACGCGAGCATCCCGGCGAGCGTGAAGAGGAACGTCGGGACGTTCCCGGTCGACAGACCCGCGATCTCCCCGAAGACGATGGTGAAGATGCCCGCGCTGACCAGCGGCTGGGCGATGACCCAGGTGATGCCGAAGATCGTCTGCCGGTACCGCACGATGACGTCGCGCAGCGCGAGTCGGACCGCGACCTCACGAGCACCCCACAGCTCACGCAGCGAGGGGAGGTTTAGCCGCCCGGGGGGCGTGATGACGGTGCGCTGGACGGTGTGCTCCACGTCAGATCCCCTCGTAGTCGAAGTTCACGAAGACCATGCCCTTCTCGGTGCTCGACGCCTCCGTGAACTCCGGATACGGGAGGTCGGGCAGCACCTCGAAGCGCCACGCTCCCTCCCACGCGTCGAGCACCCCGGCCTGGCACGCGTACACGTCGACCGTGTACTGGCCGGGCTTGAGCCACAAGTCACGGATGACGAGCCGTCCGCGCTGCGCCTGCTCGGGGTCGAACCACTTGCCCACGAGGCGCGAGTCGCACTGCGCGATGACCGTGCCCTGGTCGTTGTTGATGTGCATCGAGACGAAGTACGTGCCGACGAGCTTCTTGCTCGCGGGCGCATCGAAGTCGACGACGATGTCCTGCGACGACTTGACGAACTCGTCCTCCATGCGGACCGAGGACAGCCGCACCTTCCCGTTGCCGGGGCGCTTCTTCGGGTCGGACTGCGCGGCGGCGAAGCTCTCGAAGCTGTCCCGGTACGCCTGGAGCGTGCCCTCGACGGTGCCGGAGTACGTCAGGGTCCCCCGGTCGAGGAGCACCGCCGAGGTGCACAGAGCCTGGACGGTCTGGAGCTGGTGGCTCACGTAGAGCACGGTGCGCCCGCCCTGGGCCGCCTCGCGCATCTTCTGGATCGAGCGCCGCTGGAACTCGGCGTCGCCGACCGCGAGGACCTCGTCGATCGCGAGGATCTCGGTGTCGAGGTGGGCAGCGACCGAGAACGCGAGGCGCACGTACATGCCGGACGAGTAGCGCTTGACGGGCGTCGCGAGGAACTTCTCGATGCCGGAGAACGCGACGATCTCGTCGTAGCGCTTGTTGATCTCCGCGCGCGTCATCCCGAGGATCGCGCCGTTGAGGTAGATGTTCTCCTTGCCGGTGAGCTCCGGGTGGAACCCGGTCCCGACCTCCAGGAGCGACCCCACGCGCCCGGTGAGCTCGATGCGTCCGCGCGACGGCGCGGTGACGCGCGTGAGGATCTTCAGGAGCGTGGACTTGCCGGCACCGTTGCGTCCGACGATCCCGAGCGCCTCGCCCTGGGGCACCTCGAAGGAGACGTCGTCGAGCGCGTCGAACAGCGTGTACTTCTGCTTGCCGGTGGACCGGATCCACTGGACCGCGGCGGCCGCCGCGGTCGACGGCCGCTCGCCGAAGGCGCCGAGCCGGTAGGTCTTCCCCAGCCCGGCGACGCGGATCGCGGGTTCTGTCGTCGCCTGCACAGATGAAAGATAGTCGTCGCGACGGGCGGTGCGGCGGGGTCGGTCGGGTGAATCACGTGCAGAACCGGACGAACGCGGGTGAAAGTGCGCCAGGGCCCTCGGCCCGGGGGCGACGCGGTCCTACGATCGCCTGAACGGCACACGGTGCCGGGCCCTCACGACGGCAGGGGCGCGGATGAGCTCGCACGAGGACGGCAGGGCGGGCGGACGCCTGGACATCACCGCTGTCACCGGCCTCGCGACCGCCGTGGTGGGGGTCCTCGTCGCCGTGGCGATCGGGGGCGGTGGGGTCACCACGACGTCGAGCGGGCCGGCCGCCTTCACACCCTCGGCCGTCCCGGCGGCCGCTCCCGTCACCCAGGTCGGCGCCCTGCCGCTGTGCGGTTTCCCGCGGCTCGACCAGGTCACCGACGACGGCGTCGACGCCGACGGGCTCGAGGGCATCCGCACGGTCGTCGACGACGTCGTGACGCTGGACGACGGCGAGCTCATGACGTTCCGGGTCGTCGACGGCTCGGCGTACGTGCTCGAGTGGGACCGTGAGGCGACGTACACGGTGACCCGGTACGACCTGGCGAACGGTGACGCCGTGCGGCGCACTCTCGTCGAGCTCGACTGGGACGGGGTCAGCGAGACGTTCACCACGGGATCGTTCGAGGTCGATCCCGACGGGAGCTTCTACCTCGTCGACACGCTCATGCGTCGGCGGGACCTGCACAAGGTCGCACCCGACGGCTCGGTCGCCTGGACCGTCTCGATCCCTGAGGGAGCACACACGACCGGTGCGCTCCTCGACCTGTACGGGACCGTGCGCTGGACGGTCGACGATCGTACGGTCGTCGGTGTCCAGGAGGCAGGAGAGGTGCTGCACGAGGTGTCCGACGACGGCGATCTCCTCGGCACGGAGCCGTTCGACGGTTCTCTCCTCGCGCAGCTCCCGGACGGGCGCGCGCTCGTCCAGACTGACGTGCGCGAGGGCGAGCGCCGCTCGCGCGACCTGCACGCCGTGGGTCCGGAGGGCGACGACGCGTCCTTCCGCCTCGGCGCCTCGTGGGAGCGCGGGCGACCGTTCGGCGTCCCGCGCGTGCCCTGGCTCGACGACACCACGGGTGCCACCACCGGACCGTCGTCGGGGCCGGCGGGCGACGGCCTCGTCGTCGCCGACGAGAACCTCGGGTTCCGGTGGTGGGGGAGCGACAGCGTGTTCCGGGGCGTGTGGCCGGACACGCACAAGGACCTCGAGCAGCCGTTCGCGCTGTGGGAACGCACGCCGGTCCTGCGCGATGGGACCGCCGGGGACGCGCCCTACTACGTGCTCACGCACGGCGAGGACGACGGGTTCGCCCTCACCGAGATCACGGCCGACCGCATGGCGTACGAGCTCGGCGCGCCGGTGAAGTACAACGCGGCGAACGAGGAGCTGTTCGGCGGGCTCGGGCTCGGCGCCGGGCTGCTCGTGGACGCGCCCTACGGCGTCTTCCCCGACGGGACCGCACCGCGTGTGGTCGCCGCGTTCGACGACGCGTGGGGAGCCTCCGCCGGGACGTACCGCCTGCGCTACCAGGTGCGCGGCGACCCGCGCGTGTGGGACCCGGTGGCCGGCGAGGAGACCGTCGTCGACCTTCCGGCGGACGGCGGCGAGGTCCCGCTCGACCTGCCGCCGACCCGGCCCGGGGTGTACGAGGTCGACGCCGCGCTCGTCGACGCCGCGACGGGGGAGCCGGTCTCGGGCACGTGCCTGCGCTACACCGTGGCCGCGCCGGGCAGCGACCTCGACCCGGCGGCGCTCGCGGACGGCGCGGACTGGGGCGGTGCCGGACCGCTGCGCGGCGTGCAGCTCGCGGACCAGCTCGGCGTGGGCAGCCACCGCGCGCAGCTCGACTTCGGGGCGATCGTGCCGGACCCGACCGCCGAGCCGGACGGCGCCGCGCTCGTCTGGGACTCGCTGCCGAAC
Organism: Cellulosimicrobium sp. NPDC030954; assembly: GCF_055571305.1. Taxonomy (NCBI): domain Bacteria; kingdom Bacillati; phylum Actinomycetota; class Actinomycetes; order Micrococcales; family Promicromonosporaceae; genus Cellulosimicrobium; species Cellulosimicrobium sp. NPDC030954. The sequence continues at coordinate 51,641 of NZ_JBVIFN010000011.1, read as the reverse complement.
GCGGCCTTCGAGCCCGACGAGGAGGAGGGCGAGGAGCCTGCCGACGTCGACCCGTTCGCCGAGCTCGCGGCCGCCGCCGAGCTCGCCGAGGAGACGGGCGTGATCCTCACGCTCCAGCTCGGCTCGGGCGGCGAGGCGGAGCAGGCCGCGGTCGAGGCCGGCACGTGGGAGGGATGGACGCGCGAGATCGTCGCCGCGGTCCACGAGCACGCACCGCAGATCCGCTACTGGCAGCCGTGGAACGAGCCGAACAACACGGGCTACGAGGACGCGGCCGCGTACGAGGAGGAGGTCGGCGCGCCGTTCGCGGCGGGCGCTCGCGACGCGTCGGCCGACGTCGTCGTGGTGGGCGGCAACACGCTCGGGATCGAGCCCGCGTGGTGGGCCGACCTGGTCGCGGCGGGCGGCTGCGACTCGCTCGACGTCGTCGGGATCCACCCCTACACCGGGTTCAACCGGTCGTGGGAGGAGGAGGGGTTCTCCGCGGACGGTGCCGAGCTGGACCGGCTGCGCGAGGCGATCGGGCCGTGCGGCGACGTCCCCGTGTGGGACACCGAGTCCGGGTGGTGGTCCGACGGCGTCGCGAACTTCTGGGCCGGGGGGTCCGACGTCGTGCGCAAGCTCCTCTGGTACGGGTCGGAGGGCGTCGACGAGTGGACGTACTTCTTCTCCGAGGGAGGGTTCGGCGAGGCCGGGAACTCGTGGTCGCTGCTCCAGTACGGAGAGTACGTGAAGCCCGCCGGCGCGGCGTTCGCGGCGAGCGCGCCGTTCCTCGACGGGTTCGGGCCTCCCGCGGCGGTCGAGACCGGGACCCCTGGCGTCCACGCCGTGCGCGCGCCCGGGACGGGCGAGGTCGAGGGCGCCGAGCTGCTCGCTCTGTGGAGCGAGGACCTGTCCACCACCGTGCGGCTCACCGCGCCAGGTGGCGCGGTCACCGTGACCGCGCGCGACCCGTACGGCGCCGAGCGCGGCCTGGAGGTCCCCTCCGGGGGCGTCGAGGTCCCGGTGGACGGCGCGCCCGTCCTGCTCGTCGCGCCCGCGGGCACGGCCCTGGAGGTCGCCCCCGTCGAGGCGTTCGGCGACGACGTCCTCGAGGGTCGGCCCGTGACCGCGACGTCGACGCACGAGGACGCGAGCGACCCCGACGTCGTCACGTCCGGCACCTTCGCCGTGCGCGAGCCCTGGCGGTCGGGGCGCCTGGCCGACGGGTCCGTCGACGAGGCGCCCGGCGTCGAGGTCGCGACCGACGGCCCGCGCACGATCGACCGCGTCGCCGTCGCGACGGCCGGCATCCGGTGCTGCACGTCCGGCCTGCGCGACTACACCGTCTCGGTCCGGACACCCGACGGCGCGTGGCAGGACGTGGCGCAGCAGACCGACCAGCTCCTCGACCGCGTCGCGCTCTTCTCGTTCGAGCCCGTCGAGGTGACGGCCGTGCGCGTGACGCTCCCGATGACGACCGAGCGCGACGTGCCCGTGCTCGCGGCGAACTACACGGGGATCGTCGGCGGGCTGCACCCCGACTTCATCCCGCTCGCGACGGAGAGCGAGTGGATCGCGACGATCAGTGCGGTCCAGGCGTGGGAGCCGGCAGGGTGAGCGCCGCCACCGGGGCGCGGGCGTCGTCAGCCGCGTGCGGCGACCGCGCGCCAGATCGCGGCGTGCTGCGCGGCGCTGCGCTCCCACGTGAACGTGGCCGCGCGCTCACGCCCGCGCCCCACGAGCGCCTCGACCTCGGCGTCGCGCGTCGTCACCCACAGCAGCGCCTCCGCGAGGCTCGCGCCGTCCGGCTCGGCGAGCACGCCGCCGTCGCCCACGACCTCGGGCAGCGAGCTGGTGCGCGCCGCGACCACCGGCACGCCCGCGGCCATCGCCTCCAGGGCGGGGAGCCCGAAGCCCTCGTAGCGCGACGGCACGACGACGGCCGCGGCCCCCGCGACGAGGCCGGGCATGAGCCCGCCCGGCAGTCGCCCCACGAGCCGCGTGCCGGGCAGCTCCGCGAACAGGGCGGTGCGGCGCGGGTGCGGCGGCCCGCTCATGACGAGCGTGAGGTCGGGCCGTGCCGCGCGGACGGCGGTCCACGCGACCGCGAGCTCCTCGAGGTTCTTGCGCCGCGACGCGCCGCCTGCGTGCAGGACGTAGGGGCCGTCCACCCCGAGCGCGGCGAGACGCTCGCGGGGGAGCGGCTCGGCCGAGAAGTACACGGGGTCGACGCCGTTGTACGCGACCGCCGGGCGCTCGGCGAGCCCGAGGACCTCCGCGGCCTCGTCCGCGCTGAACTCCGACACGCACACGACGGCCGCCGCGCGGCGGACCTCCTCGGCCGCCGCACGGACCGGTGCGGACTCGTCGTCGTAGCGCCACGACACGACGTCCTGCACGGCGACGACGTCGCGCGTCGGGTGCGGCGGCAGGTCGAGCCCGACGCGGTGCACGACGGCGCCCCGCGGGTAGACCGCGCGCCCCACGGCCCGGCGCAGGGCCGGGCCCGCGGAGCCGAGGCGGCCGAGCGGGAGCCGGTGGGTGCCGGCCAGCGGGGAGCGGAGCGAGCGGAAGACCGCGCGGTCGACGGACCAGGCGCTCGCTCCGGCGCGCCCGTCCGCGAGCGCCTCCGCCGCGCGCGTCGCGACCTCCTCCTGGTACACCTGGGCTCCCATGGGGACCTCGACCGCGACGGTCGCGACGACGAGCTGCGGCATCGGGAAGGTCCCCCTCGGGGCGTGGTGCGCGGCGGGTGCGGCACGGTCGGTGCGACCGGGGCGGTCGGTAGAGTGGCCCACTCTAGTGGCGCGGACGCCCCGCCGGACCTGCTGGAGCGGGTGATGAGCGGGTGATCGTGGACCGGGCGCGGGCCGTCCCGCGAGAGGGTGAGGGACGCATGGCAGGCCGTCGTCGGGTGGCGCTGGTCGCGAGCTCGTTCGACCCGTACACGGGGGGCGTCGAGTCGCACGTGCGCCACGTCGCGCGCGTGCTCGCGTCCCGCGGGAGCGCGGTGGAGGTCTGGACGGTCGACCGCGGCGAGCACCTCGGCACGCGCCGCGTCGACGGCGTCCTCGTGCGGTACCTGCCGACCCCGCAGCCGTCGAGCCGGCCGGGCGACGTCGCACGCTTCGCCCTCGCCGCTCCGCGGGCGGCGCTCGCGTGGGGCCGGGCGTTCCGGGCGTTCCGGCCCGACGTGCTGCACGTGCAGTGCTTCGGCCCCAACGGCGCGTACGCCCTCGGCCTGCGCACGCTCACGCGCACCCCGCTCGTGGTCAGCTCCCACGGCGAGACGTTCGCGGACGACCACGCCGTGTTCGAGCACTCGCGGCTGCTGCGGACGGCGCTGGAGCGCTCGATCGGCGTCGCGGGCGCGGTGACGGGGTGCTCGCGCGTCGTCGCGGACGACCTGGTCCGCTTCGGGGCGCCCGACGCCGTGGTCGTCCCGAACGGCGTCGACCTCGCCGGGCACGACCTGGCGGGGCACGACCTGGTCGGGCCGGGAGCGGACGACGGCGCCGCGGCGGACGGGCCCGGGCCGTCGGGTCCTGCGGTGCGCGAGCCCGTGGTCGTCGCGGTGGGACGGATCGAGCACGTCAAGGGGTTCGACCTGCTCGTGGACGCCTTCGCGTCGTCGGCGCTGCGCGACCGGGCGCGGCTCGTCGTCGTGGGCGACGGGAGCGAGGCGGGCGCGCTGCGCCGCAGGGTCGCGTCGGCGGGCCTGACGGACCGCGTCGAGCTCCCCGGACGGCTCGAGCCGGCCGAGGTGGCGGCCCGCCTCGCGGGCGCGGACGTGGTCGTCGTGCCGAGCCGCGCGGACGCGGCCCCGCTCGTCGTCCTCGAGGCGTGGCGCTCGGGCCGGCCGCTCGTCGCGACCGTGCGGGGCGGTCCCCCGGAGATCGTCACCGACGGCGTCGACGGCGTGCTCGTCGACCCCCAGGACACGCAGGCGCTCGCCGCCGCCGTGCTCGGCCTCCTCGACGACCCGGAGCGTGCGGGGCGGATCGGGGCCGCCGGTCGCCGTCGGGTCGAGGACTTCACCTGGGAGCGCGTCGTCGACCGGTACGAGGACCTCTACGCGGGGCTCGCCGAGGTCACGCCGAGGGGTCGCTGACCCGGGGCGGCTCGGGCGTCCCGTCGGCGACGGCGGGGGGCGCGACCGGGGGCGCGCCGGCCGAGCCGGCTCTCCGCGGGACGTCGAGCAGCCACACGACGGCGACCGTGACGGCCGCCGCGACGAGCAGCGAGCCGACGACGTCGCTCGGCCGGTGCGCGTACGTCACGACGGAGGCGAGGGCGGCGACCGCCGTCACGCCGAGCCCGGCCCAGCCCGCGGCCGTCCGCGACGCCGGCCACGGCCACAGCAGCCAGATCGCGACGCACAGGCCGCCGACCACGGCGACGTGCCCGCTCGGGAAGGTCTGGTGGGCGTAGCCGTAGCCCCCGAGGTCGGGCCGTACGAGGACCTCGCGGAGCCCGAGCGCGATCCCGACCGTCCCGAGCACGACGACGGCCGCGGCGAGGAGGTCGCGCCACGCGCGGCGCACGAGCGCGACCACGCCCAGAACGGCGACGACGGCCGCGCACGCCACGGGGAGACCCCGGCGCAGCGCCCCCGCGAGGTCGCGGCCGGCGTCGTGCAGGGGAGCGAGGGTCCGGAACGCCCCGGCGTCGGCCTGCTGGCCCGCGACGGTGAGGTGCGAGGCGGCCCAGAGCGCGACGAAGGCCGCGACGAGCAGCACGAGCACCACCAGGAGCGCGGAGGAGCGGGGCCGGGCCGGCACGGAGGCCGGCGCCGCAGACGTGGACACGCCCCGAGCATGACGGAGCGGCGGGGACCGTGTCACCGGTCGCGAGCGGGTGACGCCGGGTGAAAACGCCGCCTGCCCGTCGCGCGCCGCCGCCGGTCGACGTGTGGGCGCCGAGGCGTACGCTGGGATCCGTCGTCCCGCACGACGTCAGCCCGGACCCGCTCACCCTCGGTGAACCTCGGTCCGGGCCGTTCGTGCTGCCCCGTCGTGTCCTCAGCCAGCCCCGGCACCGTCCTCAACCCGGGCCCGCCCCGCGCGCGGCCGTCGACGCTCCCGACCACCGTCCTCGGAGGGACCCCACCGCATGAACCTCACCGGCATCCTGCCCGCGCTGCTCGCCGACCCCGCCGCGACGGCGGCGGTCGAGCACGTGCGCGCCCGTGGCGAGGCGGACGTGGTCGGCCCGGCCGGTGCGCGCCCGCCGCTGCTCGCCGCGATGGCGGGGGCGCGGGCCACCGGGCCGGTCGACGGGGTGCCCGACGGCGCGGCGGGCGCCGCGTGGGCGACGGGCTCGCGTCCGCTCGTGGTCGTGACGGCGACCGGGCGCGACGCGGACGAGCTCGCCGCGAGCGTGCGCGCCTACCTGCCGGACGAGCTGGCGGACGTGGTCGCGGTCCTGCCGAGCTGGGAGACGCTGCCGCACGAGCGCCTGAGCCCGCGCGCGGACACCGTCGCCAAGCGCATCGCCGTGTTCCGCCGCCTGGCGCACCCGGACCCGGAGGTCGGGCCGTCAGGCCCGGTCCGCGTGCTCGTCATGCCGGTGCGCGCGCTCCTGCAGCCCGTCGTGGAGGGGCTGGGCGAGCTCGAGCCGGTCGAGCTGCACGCCGGGTCGACGGCGGACCTGACCGACGTCGCGGAGCGGCTCGTCGCGGCGGCGTACACGCGCGTCGACATGGTCGAGCGGCGCGGCGAGTTCGCGGTGCGCGGGGGCATCCTCGACGTGTTCCCGCCCACCGAGGACCACCCGCTGCGCGTGGAGTTCTGGGGCGACGAGGTGTCGGAGATCCGCTGGTTCGCGGTTGCGGACCAGCGCAGCCTCGAGATCGCCGAGCACGGGCTGTGGGCGCCGCCGTGCCGCGAGATCCTGCTCACCGAGTCCGTGCGGGCGCGCGCGGCGGCGCTCGTCGAGCAGCTGCCGGGCGCGGTCGAGATGCTCGACAAGCTCGCCGCGGGCGTGGCCGTCGAGGGCATGGAGTCGCTCGCGCCGGTCCTCGTGGACCGCATGGTCCCGGTGCTCGAGCTCGTGCCCGACGACGCGCTGCTCGTCCTCGACGACGCCGAGCGCGTGCGCCGGCGCGCGCACGATCTCGTCGCGACGACGGAGGAGTTCCTCGCCGCCGCCTGGACGGGGGCGGTCGCGGGCGGGGCGTCGCCGCTCGACCTGTCCGCGGCGTCGTTCGAGACGTTCGTGGAGGTGCGCGCGGTCGCGCAGCGCCGCGGCCTCGGCTGGTGGACGCTGTCCTCGTTCGCGCTCGACAACCCGGACCTCGACGTGCCGACCGACCTGCCGACCGACGTCGCGGCGGGCGCCGGCGCGCCCGTCGCGGGGGGCGAACCGGCGGCGTCGGGCACGACGGCCGCGCACGTGGGCGAGAGCGCGGACGGCGTCCCGACCTTCACGATCGGCGCGCGTGACGTCGAGTCCTACCGCGGCGACGTCTCGCGCGCTCTCGACGACGTGCGCGGGCTCCAGCACGCGGGCTGGCGCCTCGTGCTCACGACCGAGGGCCACGGCCCGGCCAAGCGCATGGTCGAGCAGCTCGGCGCGGTCGACACGCCCGCGCGCCTCGTGCCGCGCCTCGACGACGAGCCCGAGGGCGGCATCGTCCTCGTCACCCCGGCCATGGTCGGCAAGGGCTTCGTCGCGCCGGGGTTGCGCCTCGCCGTCTTCTCCGAGGCCGACCTCACGGGCCGTGCGGGGACGAGCACGCGCGACATGCGCAAGATGCCGAGCCGGCGGCGCAACGTCGTCGACCCGCTCCAGCTCAAGGCGGGCGACTTCGTCGTGCACGAGCAGCACGGCGTGGGACGGTTCGTCGAGCTCGTGCAGCGCACGCTCGGCACGGGCGGCAACGCGGCGACGCGGGAGTACCTGGTCATCGAGTACGCGTCGTCGAAGCGGGGCCAGCCGGGCGACCGGCTGTTCGTCCCGATGGACCAGCTCGACCAGGTCACCAAGTACACGGGCGGCGAGTCCCCGAGCCTCAACAAGATGGGCGGGGCCGACTGGGCCAAGACGAAGACCCGCGCGCGCAAGCACGTCAAGGAGATCGCGGGCGAGCTCATCCGCCTGTACTCGGCGCGCATGGCGACGCAGGGCCACGCGTTCGGCGCCGACACGCCGTGGCAGCGCGAGCTCGAGGACGCGTTCGCGTACGTCGAGACGCCGGACCAGCTCGCGACGATCGACGAGGTCAAGGCGGACATGGAGAAGACGGTCCCCATGGACCGGCTCGTGTGCGGCGACGTCGGCTACGGCAAGACCGAGATCGCGATCCGCGCGGCGTTCAAGGCGGTCCAGGACGGCAAGCAGGTCGCGGTGCTCGTGCCGACGACGCTCCTGGTCCAGCAGCACCTCGAGACGTTCTCGGAGCGGTACGCGGGCTTCCCCGTCACAGTGAAGGCGCTCTCGCGCTTCCAGACGGCCAAGGAGTCCGAGGAGACGATCGAGGGCCTGCGGCTGGGGAAGGTCGACGTCGTCATCGGCACCCACCGGCTCATCACGGGCAGCATCCGGTTCAAGGACCTCGGGCTCGTCATCATCGACGAGGAGCAGCGGTTCGGCGTCGAGCACAAGGAGACGCTCAAGCAGCTGCGCACCAACGTGGACGTGCTCGCCATGTCCGCGACCCCGATCCCGCGCACGCTCGAGATGGCGGTCACGGGCATCCGCGAGATGTCGACGCTCGCGACGCCGCCGGAGGAGCGCCACCCCGTCCTCACGTACGTGGGCGCGTACGAGGAGAAGCAGATCGCGGCGGCGCTGCGCCGCGAGCTCCTGCGCGAGGGCCAGGTGTTCTACGTGCACAACAAGGTCGAGACGATCGACCGCACCGCGTCGCGGCTGCGCGAGCTCGTGCCCGAGGCCCGGGTGGGCGTGGCCCACGGCAAGATGAACGAGCACCAGCTCGACCAGGTGATCCGGGCGTTCTGGGAGAAGGAGCTCGACGTCCTCGTCTGCACGACGATCATCGAGACCGGGCTCGACATCTCCAACGCGAACACGCTCATCCTCGAGCGCGCGGACATGCTGGGGCTCTCCCAGCTCCACCAGCTCCGGGGGCGCGTGGGCCGTGGCCGGGAGCGCGCGTACGCGTACTTCCTCTACCCGCCGGAGCGGCCGCTCACCGAGACGGCGCACGACCGCCTCGCGACCATCGCCGCGCACACCGACCTCGGCGCCGGTATGCAGGTCGCGATGAAGGACCTGGAGATCCGCGGCGCGGGCAACCTGCTCGGGGGCGAGCAGTCCGGGCACATCGCGGGCGTCGGGTTCGACCTGTACGTGCGCATGGTGGGGGAGGCCGTCGCGAACTACCGCGGCGACGGCCCGGAGGAGCAGCCCGAGATCTCCATCGAGCTGCCGGTCGACGCGCACCTGCCCGAGTCGTACATCGCGACCGAGCGGCTGCGGCTCGAGGCGTACAAGAAGATCGCCGCCGCGACCGACGCGCCCGAGCTCGCCGAGGTGCGGGCCGAGCTCGTCGACCGCTACGGGGCGCTGCCGGACGTCGCGTCCGCCCTGTTCGACGTCGCGGACTTCCGCAACCACGCGCGCCGCGCGGGGCTCACGGACGTCACGGCGCAGGGCAAGTTCATCCGGTTCGCCCCGGTGGACCTCGCGGAGTCGGCGCAGTTCCGGCTCAAGCGCCTGTACCCGGGCACGCTGCTCAAGCCCGCGATCCGCGCGTTCCTCGTCCCGTACCCGACGACGGCGCGCATCGGCGGACGCCCGCTGCGCGGCGCCGAGGTGCTCGACTGGGCGCGCCAGCTCATCGACGCCGTGATCCTCGGCGAGGTGAGCGCGGCGGCGACGGTAGGGACGTCCTCGGCGGCCCGCTGACGGGAGCCACCACGACGTCGAACAGGTGGTCCTGGTGCGTCCGTCATCGTGACGCGCCAGGACCACCTGTTCAGGCGACCAGGATGACCTGCTCGACGTGATGGGGGTCAGGGCTTGCGGCCGTCGAGGAAGTAGGCGATCGGCCCGACCCAGTTGACGAGCAGCGCGAGCCCCCACGCGAGCTTGGTGCCGTTGACCTGCTCCGCCGGGCGGCGCAGCAGGTCGCGGTACGCCGCGGCGGTGAGCGTGACCTGTGCTGCACCCACGACCCCGACGACGATCTTCTGACCCTTGGTCAGGTCCTTCCAGCGGCGCTTGGTCCCCATGTCGTCGTCTCCTCCCGTGGTGCGTACCGCTCGACGCTATGCCGTCGGAGCCCACGGCGCACGGCCCACAGGAGCCGCGACCGGAGCGCGCGACGCCGGCCGGTCGTGACAGCGTCGAGGCGGCTCTGTAAGGTTGCAGCAATATCCGGTAAATCTCTGCAACGCTGCCGAGTCCCGGACGCGCCCGACACCCCGGGGCGCAGACAGCACCGCGTGGCCCGCACGCGCTCGATGTCGAGCGCGTCGTCGGCCGCAGCACCTCGAAGGAGCAGCAATGACGCGCACCACCGACCCTGCCGGTCCGCCGGCACCCACCCCCGCAGCGGCGCCCGGCGCCCGTCGGGCCCCCGGGCGCACGGTCCGGCGCGACGGACGCCTGCGGCGCGTCGTCGCGGCCGCGGCGTCGGCCGCCCTCGCGCTCGGGGCGGCGCTCGCCGCGACGGTCCCGGTCGCCGCGCCCGCCGCGGCGGCACCGCCCGTGCCGACGCCCGTCGTCGACTCCCCGAACGGCCGGGGCGACGTGATCCTCAACCTCTTCCAGTGGACGTGGGACTCCGTGGCGGCCGAGTGCACCAGCACCATCGGCCCGGCCGGGTTCGGCTACGTCCAGGTCTCGCCGCCCCAGGAGCACATCCAGGGCACGGCCTGGTGGACCTCCTACCAGCCGGTGAGCTACAAGATCGAGTCCAAGCTCGGCAACCGTGCCGAGTTCCAGAACATGGTGAGCACCTGCAAGTCCGCAGGCGTGGGAGTCGTCGTCGACGCGGTCGTCAACCACACCGCCGGCGCCGACACCGGGTCCGGCACCGGGACCGGCGGGACGAGCTACTCGGTCGACAACTTCCCTGGCGTCCCGTACGGCCCGAACGACTTCAACGACTGCCGGTCCAACATCACCAACTACGGCGACCGGTACAACGTCCAGAACTGCCGCCTCGTCTCGCTCCAGGACCTGCGCACCAGCTCCGACTATGTGCGGGGCAAGATCGCCGGGTACATGAACGACCTCATCGGCATGGGTGTCTCCGGCTTCCGCATCGACGCCGCCAAGCACATCCCCGCATCCGACCTCGCCGCCATCAAGGCAAAGCTGTCCAACCCGAACATCTTCTGGGTGCACGAGGTCATCGGCGCGGGCGGTGAGCCGATCCAGCCCTCGGAGTACCTCGGCTCCGGGGACTCGCACGAGTTCTTCTACGCGCGCGACCTCAAGTCCCGGTTCGACGGCCAGATCAAGGACCTGCGCACCATCGGCGACAACAAGCTCCCCTCGGACCGCGCGGGCGTGTTCGTCGACAACCACGACACCGAGCGCAACGGCGAGACCATGAACTACAAGTGGGGCGCCAAGTACAAGCTCGCCAACACGTTCATGCTCTCGTGGCCCTACGGCGCGCCCAGCGTCTACTCCGGCTACACCTGGGACAACAAGGACGCCGGTGCCCCCGGCGCGTCCGCGACGTCCGTGCCGGACGCGAGCTGCTCGAACAGCGCGTGGGTCTGCACGCAGCGCTGGACCGAGATCGTGGGCATGGTCGGCTTCCACAACGCCGTCGCCGGGACCGCGGTGACGAACTGGTGGGACGACGGGAACAACCACGTCGCGTACGGCCGTGGCAGCAAGGGGTACGTGACGATCAACAACACCGCGAGCGCCGTCACCCGCACCTACCAGACGTCCCTCCCGGCCGGGACGTACTGCGACGTCGTCGCGTCGAAGGACTGCGCCAAGAAGTACACCGTGAGCTCCTCCGGCACCTTCACCGCGACGGTCCCCGCGTACGGGGCGCTCGCCCTGCACGTCGGCGCCGTGGACGACGGCGGCACCGGCGGACCCGGGCCGGTCGACCCGAGCGGCACGACGACCGTCTACTACGCGACCGACAAGGGCTGGAACGCGTACAACGTCCACTACCGCGTCGGCACGGGCGCCTGGACCGCCGTGCCCGGCGTCGCGATGACCCCGGCCTGCACCGGCTGGGTCGCGAAGGAGATCGCCCTGCCGGACGGCGCGACGGGTGCGGCCGCGACCGTCACGGCGGCGTTCACGAACGGCTCGGGCTCCTGGGACAACAACGGCGGCAAGGACTACACCCTGAGCGGCGCGGCCGTCGCGGTCGCGGGCGGGACGGTCACGGCGGGCGACCCGTGCGAGGACGACGGCGAGGGCCCCGGCCCCGTCGAGGGTCAGGGCGACGCGTCGTTCTCCGTGACGGCGACGACGACCTGGGGGCAGAGCGTGCTCGTCGTCGGGAGCATCCCGGCGCTCGGGTCCTGGGCGCCCGCGAGCGGCGTCGCGCTCTCGGCCGCGGGCTACCCCGTCTGGACCGCGACCCTCGACCTGCCGGCGGGCACGACGTTCGAGTACAAGTACGTGAAGCGCGACGGCGGCGGGAACGTCGTCTGGGAGAGCGGCGGCAACCGCACCGCGACGGTCGGGCAGGACGGCTCCGTGACGCTGTCGGACACCTGGAGGTCGTGACCTCGCGTCCTCGGCCCCGCCCCGGTCTCACCCAGACCGGGGCGGGGCCTCTGCTGTGTTGATCGGCTGCCAGGCCTCCTCCGCTCGCCCGTCGTCTCGCCCGGCCTGGTCGACCCGGGCCGGCCGAGGGAGAGCCCTGGTCGCGCGAGGGAGAACCGTGGTCGCGCGAGGTAGAGCCCTGGTCATCCGGATGGCGCGCGGTGGCGATCGGGAATAGTTCAACCATTGTCGGAACCCGGTGGATGCCCCTAGGGTGTGGCCCGGGCGCGCCGGTGCGCCCGGGGCGCGATGCGCCCGTGCAGCCGATCGCAAGGGAGCGACGACGATGAGACGCACGTGGAGGACCGCCGTGGCGGGGGTGCTCGCCACCCTCGTAGCGGGCGGGGGAGCGAGCGCGGCGACGGGGATGGATGTGAGTAATGTGCCGATGTCTGTCCAAGTCGATAACGATATCGATACCGTTCTAGAGAACGATTTCGAATCGGCGACGTCGGCGCCGTGGGCCGCACGGGGGCCGGTCACCGTGACGCTGACCGACGCGGAGGCGCACGGTGGGGCGTCGAGCCTCGCGGTGACGGGCCGGACGGCGGACTGGCACGGCGTCGCGACCGACGTGCTCGCGCTGCTGGAGCCGGGCGTCGCGTACGACGTCGAGGCGTGGGTCAAGCTGCCCGCGGGCACCACCGGGTCCTCGGGCGTCCACTTCACCGTGCAGGAGACGGGCGCGGCGGGCGACGCGTACACGTGGGTCGGCGGGGCCGTCGCGGCGACGGCCGACGGGTGGGTGGAGATCGGCGGGACGTACACCCTTCCCGCGGGCCTCACGGCGGCGACGCTCTACGTGGAGGCCGCACCGGTCTCCGGCGCGCACCCGTCGTTCCTCCTCGACGACGTCCGCGTGACGACCGTCGCGACCGACCCGGGCGACGTCGTGCCCGGGGGAGCGGTGGACCCTGTCCCGACGCCGGTGCGCCTCGCCGAGGGGACCGGCGACGTCGCGGCCCTGACGTTCGACGACGGGCCGAACCCCGGGACGACGCCCGCGCTCCTGGACTTCCTCGCGGAGCACGACCTGCACGCGGTGTTCTGCGTCATCGGCCAGAACGTCGAGGCGCCGGGCGGCGCCGAGCTCCTGCGCCGCATCGTCGACGAGGGGCACGTGCTGTGCAACCACTCGACGGGCTACGCCGACATGGGCGCGTGGTCGGCCGACCAGGTCCGGGCCGACCTCGTCGAGAACCTCGGCATCCTCCGCGACGCGCTCGGCGACCCGGCGTACCCCGTGCCGTTCTTCCGCGCGCCGAACGGCTCGTGGGGCGCGACCCCCGAGGTGGCCGTCGCGCTCGGCATGCAGCCCCTCGCGGTCGTCAACACGATCTCCGACTGGGAGACCCAGGACGTCGAGACCCTCACCGCGAACCTGCGCGCCGCGATGAGGCCCGGCGAGGTCGTGCTCGCGCACGACGGTGGCGGCGATCGCGCGGGCACGCTCGCGGCGGTCGAGACGGTCGTCGCGGAGCGGCTCGCGGCCGGCTGGGAGTTCACGTTCCCGGCGGGGACCCCGCCGCGCGGGGGCGACGTCCTGCTGGAGACCGGCTTCGAGGACGGCCTCGGCGGCTGGGTCCCGCGCGCGGGCGACGCGACGACGCCGTCGCTCGACCTCACGGACGTGGCGCACGGCGGCGCGCAGGCGGCGGTCGTCTCCGGCCGCGACGGTCAGGGCGACGGCATCGGGCACGACGTGACCGGGCTGCTCGCCGCCGGCACGACGTACGAGCTCAGCGCGTGGGTGCGCTTCGCCGAGGGCCAGCCCGCGGACGACGTGTGGCTCAGCATCGCGCGCACGGTGGAGGGCGCGACGTCGTACTCGACGCTCGCCCAGCTCTCGGGGATCACGAGCACGGGGTGGACGCAGATCACCGCGACGTTCCCAGGCGCCGCCGCGGACGAGGCGCTGCTCTACCTGGAGACGGACTACAACGGCGACAACACGAGCGACCTGCTCGTCGACGACGTCGTGCTGCGCGTGCCGGCGCCGCCCGCGGTCGAGGACCTCACGGGCGTCAAGGAGACCGTCGACGTCCCGATCGGGGTCGCGATCGACAGCCGCGAGACCTCCGGCGCGGCGTCCGAGCTGCTGCTGCGGCACTTCGACCAGGTCACGGCCGAGAACCACATGAAGCCCGAGGCCTGGTACGACGAGGACCGGACGTTCCGCACGCACCCCGAGGCCACGGCCCTGATGGACTTCGCGGCCGCGCACGACCTGCGCGTCTACGGCCACGTGCTCGTGTGGCACTCGCAGACGCCGGACTGGTTCTTCGAGGGCGCCGACGGCGCACCCCTGACGACGTCGGAGGCGGACCGGCAGGTCCTGCGCGACCGCCTGCGGACGCACGTCTTCTCCGTCGCGGGGTCGCTCGCCGACGCGTACGGCCCGTTCGGCGGCGGCAACCCGCTCACGGCGTTCGACGTGGCGAACGAGGTCGTGTCGGACGGCGCGGAGAACCCCGACGGCCTGCGCCGCTCGGAGTGGTTCCGGATCCTCGGCGAGGAGTACCTCGACCTCGCGTTCGCGTACGCCGACGAGGCGTTCAACGACGTCTACGCGGACCCGGCGGCCAAGGAGCGCGGTGAGCGTCCGGTCGCGCTGTTCATCAACGACTACAACACCGAGCAGGGCGGCAAGCAGGACCGGTACCACGCGCTCGTCGAGCGCCTCCTGGCGCGCGGCGTGCCCGTCGACGGCGTGGGTCACCAGTTCCACGTGAGCCTCTCGATGCCGGTCTCCGCGCTCGAGGGCGCGATCGAGCGGTTCGCCGACCTGCCGGTGACGCAGGCCGTCACCGAGCTCGACGTGACGACCGGCACCCCGGTCACGCAGGCGAACCTCGTCGAGCAGGGCTACTACTACCGGGACGCGTTCCGCGTGTTCCGCGAGCACACCGACGACCTGTACTCGGTCACCGTGTGGGGCCTCACCGACGGCCGGAGCTGGCGCGTCGACAGCGGTGCGCCGCTCGTCTTCGACGACGCCCTGAAGGCCAAGCCCGCCTACCACGGCGTGGTCGACGGCGAGCTGCCCGCCCTCCTGCGCACGGCCGACGTGTTCGCTGGGGACGTCGCGCTCGACGGCGACGCCGCCGCGGCCCCGGACTGGCAGCGGCTCCCGCTGCACACGTTCGCCGCGCCCGGTGGCCCCCCCGCGGGCGACGTGGGCTTCCAGCTCCGCTGGGCCCCGGACCACCTCACCGCGTTCGCGAGCGTCGACGACGCGACCGGCGACGCCACCGATGTCGTCACGTTCGTGCTCGGCGGCACGGAGCACGCCGTCGGCCGTGACGGGACGACGAGCGCGGGGGTCTCCGCGGAGGTGACCGAGCGCGCGGGCGGGTACGACGTCGTCGCGCACCTGCCGCTCGTCGGCGCCGCGCCCGGAGACACGCTCGCGCTCGACGTGCGCGCGACCGACGGCGGCGCGACGTCCGCCTGGAACACGCCCGGCGCGACGGGCACGCTGCGCCTGCTCGAGGAGCTGTCGTACCTCGAGGTCGCGCACGCGTCGGCCGTGCCCGCGGTCGACGGCGACATCGACGCCGTCTGGGCGGAGGCGGGTGCGCCCGTGACCACCGCGAAGGAGGTCCAGGGGAGCGGCGGCGCGGTCGCGACCGTCCGCACCCTGTGGCGGGACCGGACGCTCTACGTGCTCGCCGAGGTCGCCGACCCGGTGGTGGACGTGAGCGGCTCCGACCCGTGGGTGCAGGACTCCGTCGAGATCTACGTCGACGCGGGCAACGCCAAGAACGGCGCCTACCGTGACCTGGACACCCAGATCCGCGTGAGCGCCGAGAACGCAGTGTCGTTCGGCACGGGCGACGAGGCGGCGCAACGGGCGCGCGTCACGAGCGCGACGTCCCGGACCACCGACGGGTACGTCGTCGAGCTCGCGGTCGACCTCGCCGACCAGGGCGGCGAGGGGAGCTTCCACGGGCTCGACCTCCAGGTCAACGACGCGTCCGACGGCGCGCGCACCGCGATCCGCAACTGGGCGGACCCGTCGGGCGCGGGCTACCAGTCGACGGCCCGCTGGGGCGTCGCCCGGCTCGTCGGCGCGGGCGCCGCGCCCGAGGTCGCGCTCGACGTCGAGGCGTCGGCGCGCTGCCTCGCGGGCAGGGCCTACGTCGCGGTCCGGGCCACGAACCGCGAGGCCATGCCCGTCGACGTGACGCTCACGACCCCGTACGGGACGCGGACGTTCCCGGCGGTGGCGCCGGGCGCCAACGCGTACCAGTCGTTCGCCGTCCGCGCGACGTCGGTCCCGGCCACCACGGCCACGATCACGGCGACGCGCGACGCCGGGGGACCCGCCTCGACACGCGACATCGCGGTGGACGCACGCACCTGCTGACCCGCCGCCGAGCAGGTGGTCGTGGCCCGTCCGGACGTCCGGACGAGCCACGACCGCCTGCTCGACCGGCAGGAACCACCTGCTCGGCCGAACCTACGATGAACCGGTGACCGCACCCTTGCCCTCGGCTGCTCAGCCCGCGCCCGACCCCGGTGCCGCCCCCGACCCGCTGCGCGACGTCGTCGCCGTCATGGACCGGCTGTACTCGCCGGGCGGGTGCCCCTGGGACCGGGAGCAGACGCACGAGTCGCTCGTGCGGTACCTGCTGGAGGAGGCGCACGAGCTGGCCGACGCGATCGAGACCGGCGACCGCGCGGGGATGCGCGAGGAGCTGGGCGACCTGCTGCTCCAGGTCCTCTTCCACGCCCGCATCGCGAGCGAGGAGCCGGATCCGTTCACCGTCGACGACGTCGCCGCCGACCTCGCCGCGAAGCTCGTGCGACGCCACCCTCACGTGTTCGCCGACGCCGAGGTCACCGACCTCCACCAGCAGTGGGACGCGATCAAGAAGGCCGAGAAGCAGCGCACGTCGGTGCTGGAGGGCATCTCGCACACCCAGGGTGCGCTCGCCCGCGCGCAGAAGGTCCTCTCCCGGGCCGGCCGCGGCGGTCTCGGCGACGCGGTCGGCGCGGCGCTCGCGGCGCCGTCGGGCGGCGCGGCCACCGGGGCCGGCGGCGAGGGCACGACGGCGGACGAGCGGCTGGGGCGCGAGCTGCTGGCGCTCGTGGCGCGCGCCGAGGCGGACGGGCTCGACGCCGAGGCGGCGCTCCGCGTCGAGCTGCGGCGCGTCGAGGGTGAGATCGTCGCGGCGGAGACGACCCCGGCCTGAAAGCTGGCGCACGGCGAAGGGGCCCGCCGCCGGAGCGGCGGACCCCCTCGCCGTCAGGAGGGCGGTCCGGTGGAGAAGGGGCCGGTGCCGGCCGGCCCCACGGGCCGCTCTACCCGGTCAGGGGCCTCCGGTCACCGTCGAGACGGTCGAGATCACCGTCTCCGCCGTGCCCTGGTCGTCCGTGTAGCCGACCACCACCCGGATCTGGTGCCCGGCCTCGGCGGCCGTCACCTGGTACGCCGTCGGCACCACGTTCTCCAGGACCCGGACCGTGGCGAAGCCGTCGGTCGACGCTTGCCACGCGTACGTGATCCCGGCCTCGGACGACTCCTCGAGCCCGTCGCCGTCGGTGAACCCGCCGAGGTTCAGACCGCTCCCGACCGTCACGACCTCCGGCGACAGCACGGGCTGCGTCGGGACGTCGTTGACGTTGACGACCGCGGGCAGCGCCTCCGAGACGATCGAGCGCAGCTGGCCCTGGTCGTCGCGGAACGTGACCACGACGCGCAGGAGCATCCCGCCGTCCCCGTCACCCGGGGTGAAGGTGTCGACCCGCCCGTTCGGGGCGTCAGGCAGCGTGTCACCCGTCGCGGACGGCTCCCACTCCTCGCCGCCCTCGCCCAGCTGCCAGGCGAACCGGACGTTCGTCGGGTTCTGGACGAGCGACCCGTCGAAGACGACCGTCGCCGTGAGCGGCAGGTCCTCCGTCGGGGGGTCGATCTGGCCGGCGAACGTGACGGTCCCGAAGGACGCGCACGCCTCCATCGTGGCCAGGACGAGGCAGCCGTCACCGAACTGCAGCATCTCGACGTTGCGCAGGACGTCGCGGCCGTCGCTCTCCTCGAGCTCCGCGGCGCCCGTGTGCTCGACGGCGGTGTAGCCGTCGCCGAGGTCGGTCACCTCGTACGCCTCCCGGTCGAACTGGTAGACCGCCGTGTCGATCACGCCGTCCGCCTCGTCGTCCTCCACGATCTCGCGGACGATCGAGATGTCGCCCGGGTTGATCTCGCCCGAGAAGACTCGGGTCTGGAGCTGGGCCGCGTTGTCGAAGCGTTCGTCGCCGACGGCGAGCTGCACGCGCAGGTATGCGTCGCCGTCGATGAAGTCGTTCCCGCCCCGACCTTCGACGAGGTCGGAGCCCGGCCCCCCGATGAGCAGGTTGCTCTGCCCGTCCTGGTCGGCCGCGAGAGGGTCGTCCATGAACCGCAGCGCGTAGTCCTCGTGCCCGCCGCCCGGTCGGAGGATGGCCTCCAGCCCGGGGAACAGGTCGAGGGTCTCCTGCGTCATCTTGTGCAGCGGCACCTCGTTGTCCGGGATGTCGTCCACGCCGAAGCCTTGCCCGCGCAGGACGTCGTTGCCGCCACCGCCGGAGAGCGCCTCGACGAGGTCGTACCGGTCGCGGACCGCCTGGACGTCCGGGCGCTGCAGCGTCGAGAACCTCAGATCGGCGTCCACGCCGCCGTTCTCGCCGTAGTACGTCACCCAGTCGTAGCCGATGGCGCCCTCGTGCCGGTCGGTGCCGAAGGCTCGGCCGACGAGCACGTCGTCGCCACCCTCACCCTCGATGTCGTCGTTGCCCGGTCCGCCGACCACGACGTCGTTCCCTCCGATCGTGTCGTTCTGGAACTGGTTCGCGTTGTCGCCCTGGGCCAGGTCGGCGTGCGAGCCGCCCTGGATCCAGTCGTCACCCTCGCCGCCGAAGACGTTCGTGCGCCCGGCACCGCCGAGCACCACGTCGTTCCCCGTGCCGGCGAAGATGTCGTTCGGCGTGTCGTTGCCGCCCACCACGAAGTCGTTCCCGTGGCTCGCGAGCAGCAGGTTCACGCCGGGACCGCCGTTGATGGCGTCGTTGCCGAGGCCACCCTTGATGTTGTCGTCGCCGAAGCTGTCCGTGAGGATGTCGTCGCCCGGTCCACCGATGATCTCGTCGTTCCCGGAACCACCCTCGATGCGGTCGTTCCCGCCGTAGCCCCACAGCGCGTCGTCACCCTGGCCGCCGCGGATGCGGTCGGCCTCGGTCCGGTTGCCGTGGATCTCGACGTGCTCGTCGCCGTCCCACCGATACGTTCCGTCGCCCATCTGGGTCAGCTGCGACGGCCAGGGGTCGGGCAGGTTCTCGAGGTCGAGCGACGGGTCCGGGACGGAGAAGATGTCCGCCGGGAGGAGCGACGCGTCCGTGTTGCGCTGGATGAGCTTGGCGAACGAGTTCGCCTCGAGCGCCGCGAAGAGCTGGTTCCCCTGGTTGCGGAACAGGTAGTAGAACCGGTCGCCGAACTGCAGGTTCTCCAGCTGCTTCTCGAACACGAAGTTGAACGTCGAGCCGAGCATGCCGCCGAACGGGTCGAGCGCCTCCGCGAGGCCCCCCGTCCAGAAGTCGACGTCTTCCAGACCCGTCGTCGTGAGGCCGTCCGCACCGTTCGCCCAGGCGCCCGTGCTGTGCACGAAGTCGAGCCGGTCGGCGGGAAGGTCCGCAGGGACGGGTGGCGGCGGGGTGAGCTGCTGCTGGACCGCCGGGCTGATGACGCCGGTCCCCCCGAGCACCGTGATGCGGCCGGGGTCGAGGCGCCTGAGCTCCGCGAGCACGCCGGCGGGCGCGGCCGTCGGAGGGACGAGCAGGAGCGGACCGCCGCTGAGACCGGCGACCGGGGCTGCTGCGAGAGCGTCCGGGAAGTTGGTCCCTGCTGCGACGAACGCCGCGGGCGCCCCGGACGGGTACGCGTACCGGCTGATCAGCAGGGCTGTCTGGTAGCGGTCGGCGCCGCCCAGCCGGGTCACGGCTCCGGTCGTGTACGTGCCGAGCCGCGTCTCGACGGCCGGGCTGATGACGCCGGTGCCGCCCAGGACGACGATCCTGCCGGGGTTCAGCCGGTCGAGCTCGGCCGCGATGGCGGCGGGGACCGAGCTCTGCGTGACCAGGAGGACCGGAGCACCGTCACGTGCCGCGACGGCCGCACCCGCGAGCGCGTCGGGGAAGTTCTCCCCGCTCGCCACGTAGGCGACGTCGACGCCTGCCGGGAACGCCGAGGCGCTGACGTTGGCCGTGGTCTCGTAGCGGTCCGCGCCGAACACGCGGGTGACCGCGCCGGTGGTGTAGGTGCCCAGACCGTTGAGGACGTCCTGGCTGACCGCTCCCTCACCGCCGAGGACGACGATGCGCTGCGGCTGCAGCCGGGCCAGCTCGGCCGATGTCGCGTGGGGGATGGTCCCCGGCTGCACGAGCAGGATCGGACCGCCCTGGGACGCGGCCGCGGGCCCGCCGGCGAGCGCGTCGGGGAAGTTCATCCCGCTCGTCACGTAGGCCACCGGCACCCCGGGCTCGAAGAACCCGCTGCTGATCTGGGCGGCCGTCGCGAACCGGTCGCTCCCACCGACCCGGAAGGTCACCTCCTGGCCCTGCAGCGTCCCGTTGACGAGCAGGGAGGCGGCGTCCCGCTTGGCGTCGACGGTCGTCGCGGCCAGGATCGTCGGGTGGGTGCCGTAGGCGGCGACGAAGTTGACCAGCGACGCGTTGCTGCCGCCGCGGCCGAAGTTGTTGCCGTTCTTGAGCCCGAGACCGAAGTCGTGCCAGCTCTCGTACGGTTCGAGCGTCGGCGACCCGGTCGCGGCGAAGAACGTCCGCCGGGCCTCCTGGAGACCGGGCGTCCCGGTGTCACGACCGCGAAGCATGTTGATCGTCGCGAGGTCGAGCGGCAGGCCGAGCAGGTTGTTGCGCAGCGTGCCGATGACGTGCTCGTCGATCTGCCCGGCCACCTGGTTGGTCGTGCCGTTGACGACGGCGCCGGCCGCCTGCTCGGGGGTCAGCGTCCCGTCGTCGTCGTACGTCCGGGGATTGAGGAAGCCGTCGAGCAGGCTGACCCCCTCCGTCCCGAATCCCTGGCGGTCGATCTCCTCCGTGAGCATCGAGTGCCCGAACCGGTAGACGACGTGCGCGTACTCCGCCACGATCGCCGGGTCGACGGTCGCGTCGTAGCTGTTCTCGTTGAACACGATCGGGTCGACGTTCGGCTGGATCTTGCGGGCGAACTCCTCGAAGACGAGGTGCTGGTACTGCATCTCCGTCGCGAAGCGTGCCGCCTGGAAGAGCCGCTGCTCATAGCTCCAGTCGTCGTCCTCCGGTCCCGGGAGCTCGTCGCCCGACCGCTTCGTCGGCCACTGGTGCTCGAGGCCCTGGTAGGCCTTCTGCAGCTCCGGGTTCTCGGCGAGCACCCCGTCGATGTAGCCGACGAGGCGGTTGTGCTCTGCGTGGAACACGTGGTGCACGGCCGTGAGCCCGATGTTCTCGTTGCCGCGGCCGTCACCGGTGACGAAGTGCTCGTCGAGCGAGACGTTGTCGTAGCCGGCGAGCGACTGGTCCGTGACCGGTGACCCGTCCGCGTTGAACAGGGGGACACCCGGCGGGATCGGGCTGCCCTCGTCGTCGAACTGCTGCGGGACGAGGTTGCCGTCGGCGTCGAACAGCGGGGTCGAGCCGTGCGCGATGTCGTCGAGGAACGCGTGCGCGGTGCCGAGCGCGTTCGCCGTCGGGACGGGGTCGGTGACGTCCCCCTCCACGTTGAGGGGGTCTTCCGTCGCGGGGTCGCCGTCCTCGTCGGTGACGAGCAGCGGGAAGCCGTTCGGGCCCGGGATGAAGTTGCCGTAGAGGTCCACGGCGACCTGCGGCACGTTGAGCACGTCGGCGTCGGTGAGCGCGATCCCGAGGACCTCGTTCGCCTGGCGCTTGACGTCGGCCCACGTGGTGAGGCCTCCGGTGCCCCCGCCGGGGAGCGTGCCGTCCAGCAGCCGGCCCGTGTCGTGCGGGACGCCGTCCCGCAGCTCGTACTCCCGCAGGAAGACCTGGTGCGCGGGGTGCGACGTGTACGTCTGGTTCTGGTCGACCCACGGTGTGGTCTGGTTGTTGTGCTCGTCGTCCGAGGTCCCGACGACGCCGTCGGGGCCGGGGAGGCGCGTGGCCCGCGTGAGGACGAGGAAGTTGGTCCGCGACGCCGGGTCGTACAGCGGGTCGTCGGGCTGCAGCGGGACGACGAGCGTGCCGTTGCCCCCCTTGTTCACGAGGTCGAGGCCGTGGTCGAAGAACTGGCCGAAGAACGTGAACCAGGCGTTGAAAGGGGCGGAGAGGCCCTCGTCCGGCGCCGTGTTCGGGATGTACACGGAACCGTCGGGACGGACCTCACCGCCCTCGGTGCTCTCCGCCGCGTTGACGGCGGCGGGGTTGTCGGCGCTCTGGTCGACGATCAGGTTGGAGATGATGCGCGGGTCGGCGTCGTA
Organism: Cellulosimicrobium sp. NPDC030954; assembly: GCF_055571305.1. Lineage (NCBI taxonomy): Bacteria > Bacillati > Actinomycetota > Actinomycetes > Micrococcales > Promicromonosporaceae > Cellulosimicrobium > Cellulosimicrobium sp. NPDC030954. Next base: position 29,478 of record NZ_JBVIFN010000011.1, on the reverse strand, counting down.
GACGAAGCTGCCGGGCGCGAACATCGAGTAGCAGGTCGTGCCGGCTGCGCACACGTCCGTCGCGCCGGGAGGGTTCGGCGGCGAGAACGGTGGGCCGGGATCGGCCTCGCGCCACGTGGTCCCCAGGTGCCGGGGGAACGGGCGGTCGGCGCTGCCGTACTCCTCCTGGCCGGCGAGCAGGTTGTTGAACGAGCCGTCGACGGTGCGCAGACCGAACGGGAGGGCAGGGCTCGGGACGCACTTGCCGCTCCTGTCGGTCGGGTCGTCGCAGAGCAGCGTGCCGCCCGCGGAGTGCGCCTCGGAGACGTGGATCTGCTTGAGGATGAACTCGAGGTCGTGCGCGGTCAGGCGGAACGACGGGTCGGGATCGGTGACCGCCGCAGCCGGGGTGCTCACGAGTGTGCCCGCGAGGATAAAGGCGAAGAATGCGGCGATGAGCCTTCTGGTCCGCCCATTTCGCCGCGCTCGTTCCGAGCGCATTTCATAGAGCTTCATGGCGTCTTGTACCCCTTTGAACGGTGCTGTCTTCGTTGGCAGCACTACGGTTCGTAGCGTCACGCTACTGCTGGACCAAGGTGAACGGTAGGTGAACACCGGGTGAACTTGCCCGGTATTGCGCGCCCCGGCGAATGGCAGCGGCAGGCAACGAGTTGGACGGTTGTGGGGGTCAATTGAGCCGGATTCTCCGAGATTAGACCTGGTCGATCGTCCGACTCGCCGCGCGTCGTCCTCCCCTGCGGGACCAACGTCACGGGCGCTCCCGTCGAGGGTCCCGCGTGCGGGACCACGGACCGGACGCAGCGGCGCAGGTCACATCCGGGCACTAGGCTGGGGTCGTAAACCCACCACCGTCGCGGGCGCGCACGCGGCGTCCCGGGTTTCCCTGCCCGGGTCGGCCACACCCCATTCGAAGCGCCCGCAGCCCTGCCCCGAAGGAGCACCTGTGGCCAGCATCGAAGCCGTTGGAGCGCGCGAGATCCTCGACTCCCGCGGAAACCCGACCGTCGAGGTCGAGGTCGTCCTGGACGACGGGACGTTCGCCCGCGCCGGAGTGCCGTCGGGCGCGTCGACCGGTGCGTTCGAGGCCGTCGAGCGCCGTGACGGCGACAAGTCCCGCTACCTGGGCAAGGGCGTCGAGGGCGCGGTCAACTCCGTGATCGACGACATCGCCCCGGAGCTCATCGGCTTCGAGGCCGAGGACCAGCGCCTCATCGACGCCGCCCTCATCGACCTGGACGGCACCCCGAACAAGGGCAAGCTCGGCGCGAACGCGATCCTCGGCGTCTCGCTCGCCGTCGCGAAGGCCGCCGCGAAGAGCGCCGGCCTCGACCTGTACCGCTACGTCGGCGGCCCGAACGCGCACGTCCTGCCCGTGCCGATGATGAACATCCTCAACGGCGGGTCGCACGCGGACTCGAACGTCGACATCCAGGAGTTCATGGTCGCCCCGATCGGCGCGTCCTCGTTCCGCGAGGCGCTGCGCACGGGCGCGGAGGTCTACCACTCGCTGAAGTCCGTGCTCAAGGGCAAGGGCCTCGCGACGGGCCTCGGCGACGAGGGCGGCTTCGCTCCGAACCTGCCGAGCAACCGCGACGCGCTCGACCTCATCCTCGTCGCGATCGAGCAGGCCGGGTTCGTCCCCGGCAAGGACGTGGGCCTGGCGCTCGACGTCGCCGCGACCGAGTTCTTCCAGGACGGCGCCTACCAGTTCGAGGGCAAGGCGACGAGCTCGGAGGACATCATCGCGTACTACGAGCAGCTCGTGCGCGACTACCCGCTGGTCTCCATCGAGGACCCGCTGTCCGAGGACGAGTGGGGCGCCTGGTCGCAGCTCGTGGCCGAGGTCGGCGACAAGGTCCAGATCGTCGGCGACGACCTGTTCGTCACCAACCCGGAGCGCCTCGCCAAGGGCATCGAGCTCAAGGCGGCGAACTCGCTCCTGGTCAAGCTCAACCAGATCGGCACGCTCACCGAGACGCTCGACGCCGTCGAGCTCGCGCAGCGCAACGGCTTCACCGCGATGGTGTCGCACCGCTCGGGCGAGACCGAGGACACGACGATCGCCGACCTGTCCGTCGCGACGAACGCCGGCCAGATCAAGACCGGTGCCCCCGCCCGCGGCGAGCGCATCAACAAGTACAACCAGCTCCTGCGCATCGAGGAGGCGCTGGACGACGCCGCGCGCTACGCCGGTCGCGGCGCGTTCCCGCGCTGGACGGTGCAGGGCTGACCTGCAGCTGACCGTCCGGTCACGCAGCAACCCCGCCGGGGCGACCCGGCACCCGGAGCCCGGTGGGCCGCTCGTCGGCCCGCCGGGCTCCGGCGTGTCCGGCGCCGAGCGTGTCCGGCCCCGAGCGTGGGCGAGCCCGCGCCCGCCGCCGAGCCGGTGCGCGCCGCCGCAGGTCACGGCCGCGGGTGAAGATGTCGTGTCGATCGGCTCACGTTCGCGGGCGCACCGCGCGTGCTCCCGGGGCCGGGGCCGTCGCGGCAGCACAATCGGGGCATGCCGTCCTCGCGCCGCCCCCCGCGCCCCGGTGCCCCCGCGCGTCCGGGGACCGGGCCCGCGCGCGGGTCCGGGTCGAAGCCGGCGCCCCGTTCCGGCTCGACGGCCGCCGGTGCGTCCCGCCCGCCGGCGTCCAAGCCCGCGGCGCCGAAGGGCGCGTCGGGCACGCGGCCGACGACCGGGAAGAGCGCTGCGACGGGCCGCACGAGCGGGGCGAAGTCCTCCTCGCCGGCGGGCGCGCGCCGCCCCGCCGCGCGGACGCAGCGACCGGCACCGTCGCGACGGGCTGCCGGTCCCGCGCCGGAGGACCGGCGCCGGAGCCGGTACGGCTTCCTCCTGCCCGAGGTCGTCACGGTCCGGACCCTGGTGCTGTCCGTCGTCGTGCTGCTCGCCGTCGTGCTGCTGCTGCCGACCCTGCGGGCGTACGTCAACCAGACGGGGGAGCTGCGCGAGCTGCGCAACGACCTCGCGCAGGCGCAGACCCAGCACGACGACCTCCAGTCCGAGCTGGACCGCTGGGACGACCAGGCGTACGTCGAGCGCGAGGCGCGAGACCGCCTGAACTTCGTCATGCCGGGCGAGCGGCCGTGGCGCGTGCTCGACCCGGAGACCGTGGTCGACGACATCGACCCGCAGACGGGGCAGACGATCACCGACGGCCCCGTGCAGGGCTACGAGGACGGCACTCCCTGGTACGAGGCGATCTGGGCGTCGGTGCAGGTCGCGGGCGAGCAGCCGGTGTCGTCGGGAACGGGCGAGGGGGCCGGGACGGCCGACGACGGGGCCGGCGAGGAGTCTCCGCCCGCGGGCGAGGAACCGGCCGGCGACGGCTCGGCCCCGTCGAGCGGGGAGAATGGGTGACGCGTCGACCCGACGCGCCCGACCGACCCGAAGGAACACCCGTGCCCGACGCCCGCCTGGCCATCCCCGCCGACGACCCGGACGCCGTCGTCACCGAGCGCGACCTCGAGACCCTCGCGGAGCAGCTCGGGCGCACCCCGCGCGGGGTGGTCGGCATCGCCGCGCGCTGCGCGTGCGGGCGGCCGCTCGTGGTCCGCACCGCGCCGCGGCTCGAGAACGGGACGCCGTTCCCCACGACCTTCTACCTCACCCACCCGGGCGCCGTGGCGGCCGCCTCGACGCTCGAGGCGAACGGCGTCATGAAGGAGATGTCGCAGCGCCTCACCGAGGACGAGGAACTCGCCGCCGCGTACCGGCGTGCGCACGAGCACTACCTCGCGCAGCGGGAGTCGCTGGGCCACGTCGAGGAGATCGACGGGATCTCGGCGGGCGGCATGCCGACGCGCGTCAAGTGCCTGCACGTCCTCGTGGGGCACGCCCTGGCCGCCGGCCCCGGCGTCAACCCGCTGGGCGACGAGGCGCTCGAGCGGGTGCGCGACGTCTGGCGCCCCGACCGCTGCACCTGCTGACGTCGTGGCACGCTTGGTCGCATGACCTCTGGCTCCACCTCTCCTCTCACCCGTGACCCGGGCGCGCTCGCCGCGACGGCACCCTCCCCGGCCCCCGCCGGGCCCGGCACCTCGCGCGTGGCCGCGATCGACTGCGGCACCAACTCGATCCGCCTGCTCGTCGCGGACGTCGACCCGGCCGCGGGCACGCTCGTCGACCTCGACCGGCGCATGGAGGTCGTCCGGCTCGGCCAGGGGGTCGACCGCACCGGCCGCCTCGCGCCGGAGGCGCTCGCGCGCACGCTCGAGGCCGCGCGCCGCTACGCCGACGTGATCGCGGAGCTCGGCGCGACGCGCACGCGGTTCGTCGCGACGTCGGCCACGCGGGACGCCGAGAACCGCGACGAGTTCGTCGCGGGGGTCCTGGCCGCGCTGGGCGTGGAGCCCGAGGTCGTCTCGGGCGAGGAGGAGGCCGCGCTGTCGTTCCGCGGTGCGACGTCGACGGTCGCTGCCCTGCGTCCGGGCCCCTACGCGGTCGTCGACCTCGGCGGCGGCTCGACCGAGCTCGTGCTCGGCACGACGACGCCCGACGCCGCGTTCTCGATGGACGTCGGGTGCGTGCGCATGACCGAGCGGCACCTGCGCTCCGACCCGCCGACCGCCGACGAGGAGGCCGCGGCCCGGGCCGACGTGCGGGCCGCGCTCGACGAGGCGGCGTCCGTCGTCCCGCTGGGGGAGGCGGTGATGCTCGTGGGCCTCGCCGGGTCCGTCACGACGGTGACGGCCCACGCGCTGGGCCTCGCACGGTACGAGCGGGAGCGGATCGACGGCGCCGTGCTCCCGGTCGACGCGGTCCTCGCGGCGTGCGACGACCTGCTCCACCGCTCGCGCGCCGAGCGCACGGCGCTCGGCTTCATGCACCCGGGCCGCGTGGACGTCATCGGCGCGGGCGCGCTCGTGTGGTCGGAGGTCGTGCGCCGCGTGCGCGACGACGTCGCCGCTGCGGGCGGGTCGCTCACCGAGGTCGTCACGAGCGAGCACGACATCCTGGACGGGATCGCCTGGTCCATCGCCTGACGCGCCCGCCGAACCCGGGGTCGCTCCCCGCCCACGCTCTGGGGTGGGGAGCGACCCCGGGTTCGGCGTCTCCCCCGACCGACATCGGAGTGTCGGTGTGCGTGGTACTGCGCATCGCGCGGTAGTGTGCATCGCGTGAGCCTGCCACGACCGGCGGGCCGAGTGCCGGGACGGACCAGGGCCACGCCCGACGGAGGGTCGGATGGACACCACGCAGCTGCTCAAAGGGGTGCTCGACGCCGCGGTCCTCGCGGCGGTCGAGACCGAGGACGGGTACGGGTACGACGTCGTGCGACGCCTGCGCGCGGCGGGGCTGGACGACGTCGGCGACGCGTCGGTGTACGGGACGCTCCGGCGCCTGTACGCGAGCGGGGCGCTGACGACGTACGTCGTGCCGTCCGACGCCGGCCCGCACCGCAAGTACTACGGGATCAACGCGCAGGGGCGGGCGATGCTCGACCTGCACCGCAAGGAGTGGCAGACGTTCGCGGGCACCGTGTCCGCGCTGCTGCGGACCGGAGAGGTGGCCGCCTGATGAGCACGACGACGCCCGCGCAGCAGCCCGCCGGGGCGCCCGTGGGCCTGGCCTTCTACGGTCACGTCCACGCGTACGCGCAGCAGGTGCGTGCGCACCTCGCCGACCTGCGGCCGGAGCAGGTCGAGGAGCTCACCGACGGGCTCGAGGCCGACCTCGCCGAGGCGGTCGTCGACGCGCCGGGCGCGCTGCCCCGCCGCGGCGGTCCCGCTCGTCCGCTGCCCGACGCCGGCCCGGCCGACCCGGGCGGAACCGTCGCCGACGACACGGGCCTCGACCTCGTCGCGTTCTTCGGCCCGCCCGCGGAGTACGCCGCCGAGCTGCGCGCCGCGGCGGGGCTGCCGCCCGCCGTCGCGCCGGGCGGCGCACGACGCCCCCGCATCGGGCTGCGCGGGCGGCTGTTCGTGCTCGGCGGGATCCTCTCGTCCGGGTGGCGATCCCTGTGGCGGCCCGTCACCTCGACGCCGCAGTGGGCCTCCGTCATGGAGTTCCTGCGGACCCTGACGCCCGCGTGGTGGATCCTGCGCGGGTGGGTCGTGGCGACGCTGCTGCTCGCGCTGCTCGGCGGCTACCAGGTCGCGGTCCTGCCGCGGGACCTCTCCGCACGCGTCGTGGTGCTCGCCGCGGTGGTGGTGAGCGTCCAGTGGGGTCGGGGTCGCTGGCTGCCCACGACCTGGCTGCCCAAGGTCGTGCGTCCGCTGTCCGTCGCGGCGGCCGTCGCGGCGGTCCCGACCGTGCTCTACGTCACCGCGGCGAGCGCCTCGGTCTCCGTGTCCGGGTGGGACAGCGGCTACCAGCAGGGGTGGGCCGACGCGAGCGGCGGGACGCAGCCCGTCTCCTACGGCGGCCCCTCGGGGCCGGGCGGCGACGGCGTGTGGGTCGACGGGATGCAGGTCTCCAACCTGTTCGCGTACGACGCGGCGGGCGACCCGGTGCGCGACGTCCAGATCTTCGACGACCGCGGCCGCCAGGTGCGCACCGTGACCGAGGAGGGTGCCTACGGTCCGTGGTCGGTGCCCGACGTCGAGGGCGCGTGGTACTTCCAGCCGACGCTCTCGACCGACGGTCGAGAGCGCTGGAACGTCTACCCGCTGCACGCGGTCGCGGAGGAGGACGTCGAGTACGCGGACGGCGACGGGCGCCCCGTCCCGGCGACGGGCACCCGCACGCGCGAGATGCCATGGCCGTTCCTCAAGGCGCCGACGGCGGTCCCGTCGAGCGTCGGCGCGGACGACGCGACGTCGGGCACGGACGAGCCGGGCACCGGCGACGCCGGCGACCAGGGCGACGACCCGGCGTCGTCGGGCGACGCGACGGACCCGGCCGACGGCACGGCCCCCGAGCCCGAGCCGACCCCGCCCGCGAGCGGCACGCAGCCGCAGCCGACCGGCCCGACCCCCGTCGTCGGCGCGATCGGCTGACCGAGAGAAGCCGAACGCGGGGTCGCTCCCCAGCCTGGCGACATCGTGGGGAACGATCCCGGGTTCGGCGCCGTCCGTGCCGCGCGGAATGTCGGGTCTGCCCTCCCCGCGGGGCGAGCGTGGGGCGCGTCACGCCCGTCTGACGGACGCTCCGGCTCGCCTGTGCCGCAACCGGTAATACTCTGGAACCATGCCTCAGAATGACCTGACCTCGGTCAGCCGTGCCCAGACCGCTTCGCCGCGGCCCCGCAAGGTGCCCCGCGTCGTCGTCCTCGGCGGCGGCTCCGTGGGTCTGTACGCCGCGCGCCGACTGCGCAAGAAGCTCGGTCGCCGCGAGGCGGCGATCGTCGTCGTCGACCCGCGCCCGTACATGACGTACGCGCCCTTCCTCCCCGAGGCGGCCGCGGGCTCGATCGACGGACGCGACGTCGTCGCGCCGCACCGCCGCGCCCTCAAGGGCGTCGACGTGCTCCAGGGCAAGGTCGTCTCGATCGACCACACTGACCGCCGTGTGACGATCCACCCGGAGGAGGGCGACGACTACTCGGTCACGTACGACCACCTGATCGTCGGCCTCGGCTCGGTGTCGCGCACGCTGCCCATCCCGGGCCTGGCGGAGAACGCGATCGGCTTCAAGAACGTGGAGGAGGCCATCGCGGTCCGCAACCACGTGCTCAACCGCATGGACGTCGCGTCGTCCACGTGGGACGAGGGGCTGCGTCGCCGCATGCTGACGTTCACGTTCGTGGGCGGCGGGTTCGCGGGCGTCGAGGCGATCGCCGAGATCGAGGACATGGCGCGCTACGCGACCCGCAACTACGCGACGATCGAGGAGAAGGACCTCCGCTTCGTCATGATCGAGGGCGCCGGGCGCATCCTGCCCGAGCTCAGCGAGCCCATGGCGGGCTACGCGCTCGAGGAGCTGAAGAAGCGCGGGATCGAGTTCCACCTCAACACGTTCCTGTCGTCGTGCGTGGACGGCCACGTCGTCACGTCGACGGGCGTGGAGTTCGACTCCGACACGATCGTGTGGACCGCGGGCGTCAAGGCGAACCCGGTCATCAAGGAGGCGTCCGACCTCCCCGTGGACAAGATGGGCCGCGTCACGGTGCTCCCGACGCTCCAGGTCGCCGACGCCGACGGCAACGTCGTGCCGAACGCCTGGGCCGCGGGCGACTGCGCCGCCGTCCCCGACGTGCTCAACCCGGGCAAGTTCTGCCCGCCGAACGCGCAGCACGCGATCCGCGAGGCCACGCGCCTGGCCGACAACCTCGCGCTCGAGCTGCACAGCGAGAAGCCGGTCGAGTACCGCCACAAGAGCGTCGGTACGGTCGCGTCGCTCGGCCTGTACAAGGGCGTCGCGGAGCTGTTCGGCGTGTTCAAGCTGCGCGGCGTGCTCGCGTGGCTCATGCACCGCAGCTACCACGTCATGGCGATGCCGACGGGCAACCGCAAGATCCGCATCTTCATCGGCTGGATCGGGCAGTTCCTCCTGGGTCGCGAGCTCGTGTCGCTGGGCTCCCTGCACGACCCGCGCGCGGAGTTCCGCGCCGCGTCGGTGCCGCCCAAGAAGGACGGCGAGCCGGTCAAGCAGACCGCGCAGGGCTCGGCGGCCGCGGCGGAGTCCGGCACGGGCACCGTCGACGCCGACGAGAAGGTCCCGGCCGCCAAGGCGTCCTGACCCCCTGCCGGGCACGGCCCGGCACCCTGCCCGACGCCGAGGGGCGAGCCGCACGAGCGGCTCGCCCCTCGGCGCGTCCCGGGCGGAGCGTCGACCGGCCCGACCGGCCCGGCCGCACCGCGGTCGCGGTAGATTCGGGCCGCGCCCCCATGGCCCAACTGGCAGAGGCGGCCGGCTTAAACCCGGCGTGTTCCGGGTTCGAGTCCCGGTGGGGGCACCGACGTCACGAGAGCCCGGTCGGGCCCTCGGGCTCGGGCGGCGGCGCGGCCTCCTGGCCGAGGACCACGACGGTGCCGTCCGGGTCCTGGACGCGCGCGACGCGCTCGCCCCACGGCTGGTCGGTAGGCGGCTGGAGCACCGGCACTCCGGCCGCGGCGAGGTGCTCGACGGCCCGGTCGCAGTCGTCGACGTACACCCACAGCGCGGTGCGCGCGACGCCGGCGGGCATCGTGCCGTCGTCGAGCCCGATCCCGAGCGGCGAGCCGCCGACGTGCACGCTCACGTACACGGGCGGGCCCTCGTCGGGGAACGCGTACTCGACGGTCCCGCGCAGCAGGTCGCGGTAGAAGACGAGCGACCGCTCCACGTCGGCCACGGAGAGGATCGGGAAGAGGCTGCGGAACATCGGCCTGGCTCCTCGGTGCGCACGGCTGGGTGCTCCCATCGTGCGCGCCCGGCGCCGGGCCCCCGCCCCGGACCTGTTCCGCCCCGCCGTCGGGGTCGGCCGCCCGCGCCTGCGGTCAGGCGGCGGTCCGCCCCAGGGCGTCGTCGAGGAACGCCCGGACCTCGGCGAGCTCGCGCGCGTCGATGCCGTGCGCGAGGCCGGGGTAGACGCGCTCGACGAGCGTCGAGCGGCCGGGCAGCCACGCGGCCGTCCGCTCGATCGCGTGCGGCGCGATGACGCGGTCCTCGGCACCGCGGCCCCAGAACACGGGCGGCCGGGACGCGGCGAGCGCGGCGTCGGCGGGCTGCTCCGCGCCTTGGACGAACCCGCCGAGGACGACGGTCGCCGCCACACGCTCGGGGCGCGTGCGCAGGAGCTGCGTCGCCATGAGCCCGCCCTGGGAGAACCCGACGGGGACGACCTGCCGCTCGGGCCCGAGCTCGGCGTCGACCCAGGCCCAGGCGGCCTCGGTCGCGCGCGCCACGGGCTCCGGGTCGGGGTCGCCCGGCGTGACGATCGGGAACCAGGCGAAGCCGCCGTGGGGGAGGGGGAGCGGGGCGCGCAGCGAGACCCAGGGCGCGCCCAGGTGCGGGCCCAGGCCCGCGAGGTCGTGCTCGTGCGAGCCGAACCCGTGCAGCAGCACGACGACGGGCCCCGCGGTGGTCGGGTCCGCCGGGTCCGCGTCGGACCGGACCGCGACGAGGGTGGACGGGGCGCTCATCGCGCGAGCAGCTCGTCGGTCGTCGTGCCGGGCACGGCCAGCGTGACGCGCGTGCCCCACGGGTCGTGCACGACGACGGAGCGGCCGTCGTCGGCGTGCTGCAGGCCGCGGGCCCGCAGGCGGGCGACGAGCGCGTCGAGGTCGTCGCGGCCGGGGACGGTGACCGCGACGTCGCCGAGCCCGAGGCTCGCGGCGCGCGGGCCGGCGCCGGCGCTGTTCCAGACGTTCATCGCGACGTGGTGGTGGTACCCGCCGGCGGACGCGAACAGGGCGCCGCTGTACTCGGTGACCGTGGCCTCGAACCCGACGGCGTCGACGTAGAAGTCGTGGGCGGTCGCGATGTCGCCGACCTGGAGGTGGACGTGCCCCACGCGACCGGCGAGCGCGGGCCCGGCGTCGAACGTCTCCTGGTCGAGGTGCGTGCGCAGGTACGCGTTCGGGTCCAGGTACTCGGTCGCCATGACGATCTGGCCGCGCTCGCGGACCCACGTCTCGCGGGGGCGGTCGGTGTACAGCTCGACCCCGTTCCCCTCGGGGTCGGTGAAGTAGAACGCCTCGCTGACGAGGTGGTCGCTCGACCCGACGAACGCCCCGCGACGGTCCTGCGCGGCCCGGTAGACGGTCGCGGCGAGGCTCGCCGCGTCGTCGAACAGGAACGCGGTGTGGAACAGGCCGGCCTGACGCCGGTCGACGGCGGGCAGGCCGGGCGTGTGCACGAGCCGCAGCATGGGCGTCGTGCCGCGGCCGAGGACGCGGTGCACCTCGGTGCCGCGCGAGCGCTCCTCGAGCGGGGCCAGCGCGAACGCGCCCGTGTAGTAGGACGTCATCTGCTCGAGGTCGCCGACGCGCAGCGTGACGGCGTCCATGCTCGTGGACGGGGACAGGAGGCGGTCGGTCGCCGCGCCCGGGGTGCTCGTGGTCATGTCTGCTCCAACTTGTTGTTGCTACAACTATATTCCACACGTCGCCGGACGCTCCCGGCGCGGGCCGCGCTTCCTTGCTAGGGTCGCGGCGAACCACGCGGGGCGTCCCGCCCGGGCAGCCGGGCCGAGGGACTGAGACGAGCGGTACGGCCGCCCGGACCCGTCGAACCTGATCTCGCTAGCACGAGCGGAGGAACGTGGGCATGACGACGCCTGCTGCCATCACCCTGAACCCTGTCCTCGCGGACGACCCGACCGCACTCGTCCGGCCGGGGGAGACCGGCTTCACGGTCGACCTCGCGCGCCGGTACGCGCACCTCTTCGACGAGTTCTACGACCACCCGTTCCTCGCCGGGCTGCGCGACGGGTCGGTCGAGCCGGCCGCGGTGCGGCACTACGTCGGCCAGGACCACCAGTACCTCACGGCGTACCTGCGCTGCTACGGGCTCGGCATGGCGCTCGCGCCGGACCGTGACTGGGCCGCGTACTTCCACGAGAAGGCCGGGTTCCTGCTCGACGACGAGTCGCACGCGCACCACGCGATGTGCGACTTCCTCGGCGTGACGTACGAGGAGGCGCAGACGAACCGCCTCGCCCCGAGCGCGCAGGCGTACGTCGACCACATGCTCGCCGCGGGCCGCGACTCCCTCGGCGTGCTGCTCGCCGCGCTCCTGCCGTGCCCGTGGACCTACATCTGGTCGGCGCGGCGGTTCTGGCTCGCCGAGCGCGAGACGACGCCCGGCGCGATCGCGGACGACCACCCGCTCGCGGGCTGGTGGGAGTTCTACGCCGCCGAGCGCACCGAGGGGGTCCTGGCCGACCTGCGCGAGCGTCTCGACGCGCTCGCCGCCGACGCGGGCGAGGCGGAGCGCGCCCGCATGGAGCGCGCGTTCGAGCTGAGCTGCCGGCACGAGATCCGGTTCTGGCAGATGGCGTGGTCGCTCGAGCGCTGGTGACGTCCCTCCCGGACCGGTGAGGCCCGACGTCGGGCCTTACGCCAGCAGCAGATCCTCGCCCGGGTGCCTCGGCACCCGGGCGAGGGCGCGGGTAGCGTGACCGCATGGACACGACGAGCGCGGTGCCGGGCCCGGTGCCGATCGCAGTGCCGAGACCGGCGCCGGACCCGGTGCCGAGAGCGGTGCCGGACGCAGTGCCGGACGCGGTGCCGGACGCGGTCCCGGCGAGCCCCCGGTCCCGGAAGGGCGGGCGGCCGGAGCCGCTCCTGCGGCACGTCATCGGCGGGATCCTCCGGCGGGCCCGGCTCGGGCAGGGGCGGACGCTCGTGGACGTCGCGGCTGCCGCACGGGTCTCGACCGCCTACCTGTCCGAGGTGGAGCGCGGCCGCAAGGAGGCGTCGTCCGAGGTCCTGGCCGCCGTCTGCGGCGCCCTCGGCCTGCGCCTCGTGGACCTCGTGGCCCGCACGGGCGAAGAGCTGCGCCCCGTCGCCCCGGTGCGCGTGCTCTCCTCCGTCCGGGAGCGCGGTGCGCCCTCCGCGCCCCGGCACCCCGCACCCGCCGGCGAGCCCGTGCGCGACCTCCCGGTCGCGCGCACCACGCTCGCGAGCCCGGCGCTCGCGGCGCGGCCGACCCCGCGCGCCGCCGACGTCCTGCTCCTCGCGGCCTGAGCCCCGCGGGGCCCGCCGCACCGGCTGACGCGCGGCCGGCGCCGGGCCGGCACCTGGCCGGCTCCTGGGCGGCACCGCGTGTCGCGCCCCGGCGCGGCGAGGCGGGCGCCGCTACCGTCGAGGGATGACGGAGCCGCAGACCGCGCACGGCACGGCAGAGCAGACCGCCCCGGCCCTCCAGGAGCTCGTCGACGACGCCGCGTTCCTCTCGCACGAGCACCAGCTCCACCTCGTGGACCGCCACGGCGACGACGCGTGGGGCGCCGAGATGGCCACGGGGACGTTCACCTTCACCGCGCCGGACGGCGGGACGACGACGTGCCGGCTCCAGTTCCTCGGCACGGCCGCGCCCGGCCCCGGGAGCTGGATGTGGGCGTGGAACAACGTCAACGACTTCCCCGAGGACGTGCTGCGCGCGGCCGAGAAGACCCGCGAGACCGGTCTGCGCGAGGCGACCGACGCGGAGCTGCCGCTCGCCGACGACCTCCCGTACCGGCTCGCGCTCGCGGCGAAGGCCGTCACCGGTTCCTGGACCCACTACAGCGGTCCCGTCGGTGGCGGGACGCGCGCGTGGTTCCTCCTCGACGCCGACGACCTCGCGCTGCCCGCTCCGAGCGTGCCGCGCGTCGTGCGGGTGCTGAGCGAGGGTCTGCTGTCCGTCACGGTCGTCGACCACCGGCGGGCGGTCGCGTCGTACGCGGCCGCGCGCGGCCTCGGGACGACGGAGGGCGACGGCGCGGTCGAGCTCGCCGTGCCTGACGGGAGCGTGACCGTCCGGTTCGACGAGCGCGGGCGGATCGCCGCCATCGAGGCGACGGCACGCCCGGTGGCCGGGCCGGCGCGCGCCCCCGAGCCGGCAGCAGCGGGACCGGACGCGGGTGCGCCCGGGGCGGACACCGCCGTCGAGCCCGTCCCGGCTCTCGACGCGCCGGAACCTGACGCGCCGGGAGCGGAGACTCCGGAACCTGACGCGCCGGGAGCGGAGACTCCGGGACCTGACGCGCCGGGAGCTGAGACTCCGGGACCTGACGCGCCGGGAGCGGAAGCCCCGCGCCGGGCCGATCCCCCGCAGGAGACACGGCGCCGTTCGTGGTTCCGGCGGCGCGGGTAGCCCCGCGAGGCCCCTCCGCGAGTGCTGCGCCCCGGGCCGAGAGATGCGTCTCCGGGTGCATCCCTCGACCGCGGGTGCAGCGCTCGACGCCTCAGGCGGCCGCGGCGAGCTTGCGCGACGTGACGACGGCGTCCGCGACGCCGTACTCGACGGCCTGGCGCGCGGTGAGCACGAGGTCGCGGTCGGTGTCCGCGCGCAGGCGCTCGACGGTCTGCCCCGTGTGGCGGGACAGGACCTCCTCCGTCTCGGACCGGATCCGCAGGATCTCCTCCGCCTGGATCGACAGGTCGGAGATGGTGCCCTCGCCGCCGCCCGAGGGCTGGTGCAGCAGCACGCGCGAGTGCTCGAGCACGAACCGCTTGCCCGGCGTCCCCGCCGCGAGCAGCACGGCCGCGGCCGAGGCCGCCTGGCCCATGCAGATGGTCGACACGTCGCAGCGGACGAACTGCATCGTGTCGTAGATCGCCATGAGCGCGGTCGCGGAGCCGCCGGGGGAGTTGATGTACAGGCCGATCTCCTGGTCCGGGGCGTCCGACTCCAGGTGCAGGAGCTGCGCCATGACGACGTTCGCGACACCGTCGTCGATCTCCGTGCCGAGGAAGACGATGCGCTCCGACAGGAGGCGGGAGAACACGTCGAACGCGCGCTCCCCGAGCGGCGTCTTCTCGACGACGGTCGGGATCGTGTAGCTCGCCATCACAGACCCACCTTCCGGGCCGCGCGGGCGGGACGGACGTCGTCGACCGACTCGACGATCCGGTCGACCATGCCGTACTCGAGCGCCTGCTGCGCCGTGAACCAGCGGTCCCGGTCGGAGTCGTCGGCGATGGTCTCGACGCTCTGCCCGGTGCTCTCGGCGGTCAGCCGGTGCATGAGCCCCTTGGTGTACACGAGGTTCTCGGCCTGGATCGCGATGTCGACGGCGGTGCCGCCGATGCCCGCCGACGGCTGGTGCATCATGATCCGCGCGTGCGGCAGCGCGAACCGCTTGCCCGGCGTCCCCGCGCAGAGCAGGAACTGCCCCATGCTCGCGGCGAAGCCCATCGCGACGGTGGAGACGTCGTTCGGGATGAGCCGCATCGTGTCGTAGATCGCGAGCCCGGCGCTCACCGAGCCGCCGGGGGAGTTGACGTAGAGCGCGACGTCCGCGCGCGGGTCCTCCGCCGAGAGCAGGAGGAGCTGCGCGCACAGACGGTTCGCGACGGCGTCGTCCACGGCCGTGCCGAGGACGACGATGCGCTGGTGGAGCAGCCGCGTCGTGAGCTGGTCGTCGAAGGACGACGACGCCGGGGCGGCGGCCTCCGCGTGCGGTGGGCGTGACGTGTACGTGGTCATGGGACCACCGTGGCCCGGGAGAGGCTCGGACGGGCGGGTGATCTGCCGTCGGCTCATTCGCCGACGGCAGATCAGGCATCGTCAGAACCGCGCAGCACCGGTCAGAGATTTGGCCAAGACGTCCGGTCGACAGTGACCCCGTTGGCCGGGCTGAGGGTGACCCACACGGTATGGGTACCGCCGCCGCGGTTGCCGAGGATGCATCCAAGGTCGACGTAGCTGCCGGCGTTGAGCCGCACCGGCCACGCGTAGCTGCCGACCTGACCGTCCTGCGTATAGCACTTGATCTCGTAGTTGCCAGAGGGGAAGGTCGCGTTTGCGTTGACGCGGAATACGGTGCACATGTGGCCAACGCAGTTGCCTTGACCGGGCTGGGTGTCCCGCTGCGGTCCGCGCGTCACCCAGACCCTCGGCGGGTCCGGGGGCGAGTCCGTGCTGTGCGTTGCGTAATCGCTCCACGAGCCGCAGCCCGCGGCGTTGCACGCCTGGGCACGCAGCCGGAACGACTGCCCGTAGTCGGTACCGACGTTGACGGTCTGACCCGTCCCGCTCGACCCGCCCTGGATCTGCCAGTTGTACCTCGACACTGCGTCGCCGCCGTTCGACGACGGAGCAGAGATGGTGAAGCGGCCCGACGTCGCGTTCACGCGCGAGGCGGAGACACCCGGTGTGCCTGGTTTGCCGTACGCGCGTGCCTGACTGGATGCAGGGCTGGACGTCGAGGTCCCGCCCGCGTTCGTCGCGGTCACGGTGAACGTGTAGGTCCCCGCGGGCAGGTCCGTGAAGTCCACCGAGGTCCCGGCCACCCGCTTGGTGGCGTTGCCCGGTGATGCCGTCACGGTGTAGCCCGTGATCGGGCTGCCGTTGGCGTCGGCCGCACCCCACGACACGCGCGGGATGCCGCTGCTCTGCGACGACGACCCGACGTTCTGCACGCTGGGCCTCGGCGGTGCCTCGGGGCGGCCGAACGGCACGACCGCGGCGGACTGCGGGCTCTCCGCCGTCACGCCCGCCTTGTTCTCGGCCGTCACGGTGAACGTGTAGGACGACTCGTTGTCGAGCCCGGTCGCCTTGTGGCTCGTCCCCGTGAGGGAGAGCGGGGCGCCGTCGCGCGCGCCGTTCTTGTAGCGCTGCAGGCTGTACGCCTTGATCGCGTCGCCGTTCTCGAACGGCTGCTCCCACGCCACGTCGATGGACCCGCCGTTGAGCGGGGAGTCGGACGCGCGCTTCGCGGAGGGCGTCTTCGGGACGTCCGGCAGACCCGCCGGGATCTCCTCGGCGGAGTACTCGCCCCACTCCGAGGGGTCGGGCGCGAGGTTCACGGCCTGCACGCGCACCCGGTACGCGATGCCGTTCTTGAGCCCCGTCCAGACGGTCTGGTTCCCGGTGAGGGACTGCATCTGGATGGCGCCGCTCGGCGGCGCCGGGGAGATCTCCAGGTTGACGGTCTCGATGGGCGAGCGGTCGGTGTAGGTCTTGTTGGTCCAGGTGACGGTGAGGGACTGGTCGCCGAACTCGAGGGTGGGTGCGGCGGGCGGGTCGGGCTTCTCGTCGGGGCGGGCCTCGGCCGAGGGCGGGGAGGCGGGTCCGTCGCCGACGGCGTTGGTCGCGTAGACGGTGAAGGTGTACTTCACGTTGTTGGTGAGGCCGTCGAGGGTGCAGGTGGTGGTGCCGCAGGCCTTCTCGTAGCCGTTCTGGGAGCGCACGGTGTAGCCGGTGATGTCGGCGCCGTTGTTGTTCGGCGGGTCCCAGGACAGCACGACGGTCTTGGAGCGGACCTCGTCGACCTGCGGGGTCGCGGGGGCCTCGGGCTTGCCGAGCACCTTGACCTGGACGCGACCCTCGACCATGCGGTCGGCGTCCTTCGTCGCGTCCTGGATGCGGTACGTGACGACCATGACGCCGACGTAGTTCTCGGCAGGGGTGATCGTCACGTCGTTCCCCGCGTAGGAGACGTCGCCCTGACCCGTCTCGACACCGGCACCCACGATCTCGAGGGGCGTGTCGGGGAAGGGGTTGGCGTCGTTGGCCAGGACGTCGATCGTGGTGGCCTTGCCCTGGTGGGCGTCGTCGACGGTGTCCTGGTTGGCGCGGGCGAGGGGTCGGGTGGAGGCCACGACGGTGAGGGTCGCGCTGCCCTCGACCGGGGGGTGCTCGCCGTCGGTGACGGTGATCGGGACCTGCACGACCGAGCCCTTGGGCACGTCCGGGGAGGCCTGGGCGTGCAGCGTGCTGCCCTCGACCGTGACGGTGATGCCCTGCGCCTGGCCGGTGGCCTTGAAGGTCAGGGAGTCGCCGTCGGGGTCGGTCGCGAAGCGCGCGAGGTCGACCGAGGCCTCCTCGCCCGCCGCCACGTCGAGCGTCGGCGTGGAGAGCTCCGGCGGCAGGTTCTCCGGCGGGACCACGCTGATCGGCAGCGTGAGCAGCGCCGTGCTCCCCTCGGGGTCGTCGGGGCCGGAGCCGTCGGTCACCTCGAAGGTGACGGCGGCCGGCCCGACGTAGTCGGCGTTCGACGTGTAGACGATCTCGGTGGTCGAGGGCACCTCACGGGTCCCCTCGAGCGCGGTGACCTTCTCCTCGGTCGTCAGGCGGGGGGTCCTGCCCTCGACCACGAGCACGTAGTCCGTGATGTCGATCGTCAGCGGCTCGCCGCTGACGACCTCGAGCGGCGTGATGCCCGGACGCAGGGTCGGTGCCTGGTCCGTCATACCCGGCACCTTGACGAAGGCCTTGGCGGTGAGGCCGTCGACGTCGGTGACGGTGTAGGTCACGACCTGGCGGTTCTCGGTGAGGGTGATGACGAGCTCGCCGGCGTCGGTGACGGTGGTGGTGGTCGCGTCGGTGGTGACGGTGAGCTCGGTCGCGGCGCCGTCGGGGTCCTCGTCGTTGTCCAGGACGGGGACGGTGACCTCGGTCTTGCCGAGGATGTCTTCCACGGGCACGGTGTCGTCGCGGGCGACGGGGGGCAGCAGGGGTGCGTCGGCGGCGACGTTCACGGTGACGGCGCCGGTGGCGCGGGCGCCGTAGGTGTCCTGGACCTGGTAGTAGAAGGTGTAGGCGCCGTCGGCGTCGGGTGAGGTCAGGACGATGCGGTCGGTCACGACCTCGGCGTCCAGGTCGTGGGTGTCCTCGATGCCGCCGGGGACCAGGCCGACCTGGTCGCCGTCGGGGTCGGTGTCGTTGGCCAGGGCCGCGACCGAGACCGTGCGCCCGGGGCGCACCGTGATCTCGTCGTCCACCGCGACCGGGGCCTGGTTGGTCTCGGCGGGCCGGGCGATGCCGACCTGGACCGTCCCGACGGCGGTGGCGCCGCGGGCGTCGAGCACGGAGTAGGTGAACGTGTCGTGCCCGGTGGCGTTCTTGGACGCCGCGTACTCGATCAGTCCGTCCACGACCCGGGCGGTGCCCTTGGCGGCGGGGGTGGCGATGCCGGTGACCTGGACGGAGTCGCCGTCGGGGTCGATCCCGTCCAGGGGCACCGCGATGCGCACGCTGGACCCGGACAGCACGCGGGCCTCGATCTCGCGGGGCTGCGGGGGTGCGTTGTCCTCCCCGTCGCGGATGCGGATCGTGACCTGGGCGGAGTCCTCCTGCCCGTTGACGTCGCGCACCCGGTAGATCGCGTACGCGGTCCCGGCCTCGGGGCCGGCCTTGAACCGCAGCGTGTCCTCGGAGACGAACGCCTCGCCCAGGGCGGGGTCCACGTCCTGCTCGAGCTCGGGCTGCAGGAACAGCTCCAGCCCGTCGGGGTGGGTGTCGTTCTTCAGCACCGGGATCGTCACCACGTCGCCCGCGTGCACCGTGACCTCGTCCGCCGCCGCCTGCGGCGGCTGCAACCGCGTCGGCGCCGGCACGGGGATCACGCGCACCTGGCCGGTCGCCGTCTCGGTGCCGTTGGAGGCCGTGTACTCCACCGTCACCGGCGCGTCCAGGCGCCGGATCTCGGTGACCCGCAGCATCTGGTGCGCCAGGATCGCGACCGACACACCGGCGTCGGCCGGGACGCGCACGGACTGGACGACGAGGACGCCGCCGGCGGGGTCGGTGTCGTTGGCCAGCACGTCGACCAGGGTCGACCCGCCCGCGGGGAGCAGGGCGGTGTCGGTGACCACGATCGGGGCGCCCGCGGCCTCGGACGGGGGCAGGACGTCCACGCGCACCAGACCCGTGGTCGCGTTCGGTCCGTCGGTCACCTGGTAGGTCAGGTCGTACGACCGCGGCTCCATCGACACGAACGTGAACGTCCCCGCGTCATAGTTCGGCGTGATCTCCGCCGGCGCGGACTCCGAGACCGACGCCAGCCGCAGCTCGTCGTCGTTCGGGTCGGTGTCGTTGCGCAACGGTTCCACCGTCACCGGCTGACCCGCCGGCACCACCACGTGGTCGTTCACCGCCACCGGCGGCTGCGGACCCGGCACCACGTCCACCAGGAGCTTGCCCTCGAAGGACAGCTCGCCGTCGGAGACCAGCAGGGTCACGATCTTGCGGCCGGTGGAGCCGCCGCCGTCGCGGAACTCGACCGTGCCGTCCGGGCGCGAGCGCACGTCGTCACCGGCCACGGTCGCCGCGGCCGAGGCGAGGTAGAGGTCGTCGCCGTCGGGGTCCTTGAAGTACGGCAGCACCTTGATCGTCGCGCGCCCGCCCTGGGCCACCCGCAGCACCGGGTCACCCGTCTGCTCCGGCGGCGCGTTCTCCCCCCAGGGCGACACCTTCAGCGTGACGCCGGCCTCGGCCACACCCCCACGACCGTCGGCCACCGAGTACCGGAACGTGCCCGTGCCCTGCGCGTCCTCGGGCACCACCGCCTGCAGCGCCGCACCACCCATGATCGCCTGCACCGTCGCGTTGCCCGGCGAGTCCCCCGCCAGCGACGCCGTCATCACGTCCCCGTCCGGGTCCACGTCGTTGCCCAGCACCGGCAAGATCGTCGTACGACCCGGACGCACCCCGAACGAGTCGTCCTGCGGCTGCGGCGGCTTGTTCGGCTGCGAACGGTCCGCGATGAACTGATCCACCTGCTCCGGGTTCGTCAGCTCCGCGTCGGACTCCTCACCCTCGGCCTCCTCCGGCAACTGCACGTCCCAGTCGTCGACCTTCTGGTACTCGTCCGCCGCCATCCACAACGTCCCCGCCGACAGGTCGTTCAGCACGATCACGCGCCGGTTCACCCGGTACTCCAGGCGGGTCTGCGGGTCCAGGCCCTCGAGCCGCTCGTCGACGTCCCGACCCGTGCCGTCGCAGTCACGGATGACCTGACCCGTCGAGGCCCACGCCCCGTACGTGCACGCGCCGAGCTGGACGGGCGCCGCCGGCACGCCCTGCGCGGCACGGCGCTGCGCGTCGCCGCCCTTGAGCGGCTGGGAGACGAGGGCGTCCGTCGTGGCGACCACGACCACGTCCGAGGACTGCGACGGCTGCTGCAGGCGCGCGTCCCCGCCCCCCTCGATCGCCACGCTCTTCCCGCCGGGCAGGATCAGGTGGGACGCGGACCGGTCGAGCACGACGGGCCGGTCGCCGACCGCGGTCACCTCGACCTCGGCGCCCTTGCCCACGGGCAGCGCCGCCGAGGAGGCCTCGCCGTCCACCGTGCCCTTGGACGTCGTCGCCACCGTCCACAACGTCCCCGTCGACGGGATCGCTGCGAACACCGTCCCGTCCTGCGACACGGTCAGCGCACCCTCACCGCCGACCTCGGCCACGGGGTCGAGCTTCTCCGCGTCGAACGACGTCGCCCCGTCGAACGGCAGCACCCACAGCAGGCCCTCCTCGCCGTCGAGGATCGCCGTCGTCGCACCGCCGGAGACGACCTGCGCCCCCGCCGGCAGACGGACCTGCCCGTCCAGCTTCAGGTGCGCGACGTTCACGGGGGACGCGGAGCTCGTCCCGGTGTCGTCCAGCAGCACACGGCCCGCGTCCTGCTGCACGTCGAACGACGCGCTGCCCGCGTTCAACGTCCCGTCCATCGCCTGGGACTCGTCGTTGAACCGACCCAGCAACCCGGCCGACGACTTCGTCACCCACACGCCCGAGTCGTTCAGGTCCACGTCCGCCGTGGCCTCGCCCTCGTAGAACAGCGCCATCCCCACCAGCGCCGTCGAGAACACCGACACGGTGCTCACCGACGCGACGGTCCGACGATGCTCGCGGATGCTCGAGAGAAGGCCCACCAATGCTCCCTAAGTACGTGGTCGGGGCACACGGGACCGCGTCATCCTGTCGAGCCGGGATGGCGAGAGAGGGGGAGACGCGCGTCTGTGCCCACAGAACGCCCCGTCGAGGGTAACCGAGTGGTCGGGAGTGCCGACATGGGGACCACTCCCCATGCGGGTGGAATCTCCGGATGTTCAGGGCAGAAGGGATGCTCGCGACACAGCGGCGCGGTCGCGGGTGTGCTCCGCCGCGGCGTGGAGCGCGTCGGACGAGGGGGCCGACGTCGTCTCCGGGGCGACGGCGAGCCGGTCGCGCCGCGCGTGCGCGCGCGCCGCGGCGCGGCGGCGGCCGAGGTCGCTCAGCGCCGAGCCGACGACCACGAGCAGGCGGTCGGCGCCGCGCGGCTCGGCGGTGCGGGGCAGGGTGGGGGAGTACGCGCTCATGAGGGGTTCTCCTCGCCGTCGATCGTGGGA
The DNA here is from genome assembly GCF_055571305.1 of Cellulosimicrobium sp. NPDC030954. NCBI lineage: Bacteria > Bacillati > Actinomycetota > Actinomycetes > Micrococcales > Promicromonosporaceae > Cellulosimicrobium > Cellulosimicrobium sp. NPDC030954. The sequence continues at coordinate 7,851 of NZ_JBVIFN010000011.1, read as the reverse complement.
AAGACGTTGAAGTGGATCTGCACGGGCCGCGCGCCCGGCGCCTGCTCCTGGCCCTGGAACCGGTGGAGCGTCGCGTCGAGCGCGTCCCAGGCGTCCGCGACCTCGTTCATCTGGTCGGCGGTGAGCCACATGCTGGCGGTCGTGAGGCGTGCCCCGTCGAGCCACCGTGTCGGGAGCTCCGAGGAGCGCTCCAGGAACGCCTGGATCTTGCGGGCGCGGGCGTTCTCGAACTCCCGGCTCACCATCGCGGTGGCGAGCGTGGTCGCCGTGTCCTCGGTCTCGTCGGGCGTGCTCACGGTGAACCCGCCCGGCGGGCGTTCCCACCACCGCTCCCGCGCCGTGCCGCGGCCCGCGACCTCACGGACGAAGCCGTGCCGGGCGAGCTGGCGCAGGTGGTAGCTCGTCGAGCCGCTGGACTCGCCGACGAGGTCGGCGAGGCGGCTGGCCGTGAGCGCGCCGTGGGTGGAGAGCAGGTCGAGGATCTGCACCCGCAGCGGGTGCGCGAGCGCCTTGAGCTGCGTCGGGCCGAGCGCCGGGTGGCGTTCGGTGCTCGGGGGTGTGGTGTCGCCGTCGGTGCTCATGGCACGAGAGTAGCCATGCAAAGACACCTTTGCAAGAGTTTTTTTGCAACGAGTTCTTGGGACGCGTTGCGAGGCGAGGCGCGAGGGGCGAGGTGCGGTGCGAGGTGCGAGCATCGGTCGCATGGCCCACGTGGTGGAGCGGGTGCGCGGGGCGACGGAGCGCGCGATCTTCCTCCGGGTCGCGGGCCCGGACGCGACCGCCACCAGGGCGCGCATCCACGAGACACCGGGTCCGCGCTGGTTCGACCGGGGCTCGCCGGTCCAGCGCGTGCACGGCGACGCGTCGATGTTCGTCGGGGGGCTGCGCGCCCTGCTGCTGCAGAGCCTGCACCCGCTGGCCATGGCGGGCGTCGCCGCGCACTCGGGCTACCGGGGTGACCCGTGGGGCCGCCTCCAGCGCACGTCGACCTTCATCGCCGTGACGACGTTCGGCACGGCCGACGACGCGGAGCGCGCGGTCGCGGCGGTCCGCGCGGTCCACGAGCGCGTCCGGGGCCGGGCGCCCGACGGTCGCCCCTACCGCGCGAGCGACCCGGAGCTGCTGCGCTGGGTCCACGTCGCGGAGACCCAGAGCTTCCTCGTCGCGCACCAGGCGTTCGGCCGGCACCCGCTCGACGCGCAGGGGTGCGACGAGTACGTCGCCCAGGCCGCCGTCGTCGGGCGCGCGCTGGGGGTCGCGGACGTGCCACTGACCCGTGGGGAGCTGGACGCGGCGGTCGAGGAGTACCGGCCGGCGCTCTCGCTCACCCCGTCCGCGCTCGACGCCGCGCGGTTCCTGCTCGTCGAGCCCCCGCTCCCGTGGCCCGTGCGCCCGGCCTACGCCGGGCTGGCCGTCGCCGCGCGCGAGTCGCTGCCCGCGTGGGCGCGCGCCGGGATGCCGCGGGTGCGCGGCCTGCCGGCGCGGTGGGCGCGGCCCGCCGGCGCCACGGTCACGCGGCTGATTCGCTGGGCGCTCCCCGCCCCGTGAGGTCGCGCCCACCGTGCGGGCTCACGGTTGGCGGTCACGGCCCGTCGCGCCGTCGGCGGTAGGCGTCGAGGTCGCCGTTGAGGCGGCCCAGCAGCTCGGCGAGCAGCGCGCGGTCCAGGCGGGACCAGCCGCCCAGCACGTCGGCGTACAGCTCCGTCCGCGCGACCCGGTGCGCGGCGAGCTCGTCGAGGCCCGCGCTCGTCGGCTCGACGACGACCGCGCGGCCGTCGCGGGGGTCGCGCGCGCGGCGGACGTGGCCGGCCCGTTCGAGCGCGACGACCTGGCGGGTGACGGTGGACGCGTCGAGGCCGAGGTGCTCCGCGAGGGCGTTCACGTGCAAGGGCCCGTGCGTCCCGAGCGTGTGGAGGAGGAGGTAGCCGGAGCGGTCGAGCGTCCCGCCGCGGCGCGAGGTGCCCGGCGTCCCCGACGCGCGGGTGCGCTCGGCGCGCCGCAGGAGCTGTGCGACCTCCAGCTCGATCGCGCCGAGCACGTCGTGCGCGGTCGCGTCGTCGCGCGCCGACGGCCCGCCGGTCGGCGCACCGGACGCTCGATCGTTTCCCTCGGCAACCGTCATAGGTGTATTCTACAGATACTTACCTGTCAGATACAGATAAATGCTGCCGCCAGCCCGCTCAGGCCGCGCGGCCCTCCCCCCGACCAGGAAGTACGAACGCAGTGGCCTCCACGCGCAACGAACCGAACCGCACCGCCATCTACGCGACCGCGCTCACGGCGTTCTTCGCGATCGCCGGCATCGCGGTCGTCGACCCGATCCTGCCCGTCATCGGCGAGGAGATCGGGGCCTCGACCTGGCAGATCGAGCTCCTCTTCACGGCCTACATCGCCGTCATGGCGCTCGGCATGATCCCCGCCGTCATGGCCACCGGGCGCTTCGGCTACAAGAAGATCCTCGCGACCGGCGTCAGCCTCGTCGCCGTGGCCGCGGTGCTCGCGGCCCTGAGCACGAGCATCGGCCAGCTCGCCGCGCTGCGCGGCCTGTGGGGCCTGGGCAACGCGATGTTCTTCGCGACCGCGATGGTCCTGCTCGTCTCGCTCGCGAACGACCGCGAGTGGGTCGTCGAGCTCTTCGAGACGTGCGTCGGGCTCGGGTTCGCCGTCGGCCCGCTGCTCGGCGGCCTGCTGGGCGGCATCTCGTGGCGCGTGCCGTTCTTCGTGTGCGGCGTGTTCATGCTCGTCGCCCTGCTCGTGTCGGTGACCCGCCTCAAGGACCCGGCCGAGAAGCCCGCGCCGCTGCGGCTCGGCCAGGTGTTCCGCCTCTTCCGCAAGCCCGGCTTCCTCGCGCTCGCCGCGGTCACCGCCGCGTACAACTTCTGCTTCTTCATCGTGCTCGGGTACACGCCGGTGTTCCTCGGGCTCGACGTCGTGCCGCTCGGCCTCGTCTTCACCGCGTGGGGCGTGGGGCTCGCGGTCGGGATCCTCGTCGTCGGGCACCGGCTCGCGCACCGCGTGGGCGCGGTGCAGACGCTCGGCGTCGCGATCGTGGGCGTGCTGGTCGCGCTGGTCCTGCTGGCGCTCGACCTCGGGACCGCATGGTCCGTCGTCGTGCTCGTGGGGGCGGGCGTCTTCATGGGGATCGCGAACGCGAACCTCACCGACCTGTCGCTCGCGCTCGGCGACCCGGACCGGCGCGTGACGACCGGAGCGTTCAACCTCGTGCGCTGGGGCTTCGCCGCTCCCGCGCCGGTCATCGCGGGCCTCCTGCACCCGGTCTCCGCGACGGCCCCGTTCTGGCTGGGGGCGGGGATCCTCGTGCTCGGCGTCGTCGTCTTCGTGGCGTTCGGCCACCGGATGGCGGGCGATATCGGCGAGCGCGTGCTGTGGTCGCGCTGGAACCGCAGGGCGCGCGCCGTCGAGGGCACGCCCGAAGAGGCGCTCGGCGAGGTCTGAGCCGACGGCGCCTCAGGACCCGGGCGCGCCCTCGTCCGGCCCGGGGCCCGGGGGAGTGGCCTCGGCCGCCGCGGTGAGCGCCTCGATCCCGACGGTGAGCGCGTGCAGGTCCGCCACGTCGAGCCGGTCGAGCAGGTCCGTGAGGGGCTCGTCCTCCTGCGCCGCGATCCGGCGCACGGCCGCGGCGCCGCGCGGCGTCGCGGCGACCAGCCGCACCCGGCCGTCCTGCGGGTCGGGACGGCGCGCGGCCATCCCCGCCGCCTCCAGCCGGTCCACGATCCCCGAGAGCGTGGCCGGGGAGATGCCGAGCACCTCCGCGAGCCGGTGCGAGCTCGTCTCGCCGTCGAGCTGGAGGACGGCGAGCGCCCGGAGCTGGGGGACCGTGAGGGTCGTGCGCAGCAAGGGCTCGAGCCGCTGGGCGAGGAGCAGCTCGGCGAGGCGGCGCTGCGCGTCCTCGAGGCGCCGCGCGAGCGCCGCGCGCTCGTCGTCGGCGGGGTGGGTCACGGCGCAGACTCTATCGGTGGGAGCGGGAACCATCCCGAGATGCTTCGCGTTACGCTCACGAAATCGCGACGCCGACGTCGTCTCCCACCCGACCTGGAACCCTTGGAGGCTCCGTGTCCCGTCTCGCCCGGCTGTCGCTGGCCAACCGCGCGCTCGTCGCGCTCGCCACGGTCGCGATCGCGATCTTCGGCGTCATCAGCATGGGATCGCTCAAGCAGGAGCTCATCCCGAGCCTGCAGATCCCCACCGCCGCCGTCGTCGGCGTCTACCCGGGCTCCGCCCCGGCGATCGTCGAGCAGCAGGTGACCGTCCCCGTGGAGACGGCCGCGCGCGCCGTCAAGGGCGTGGAGGACGTCACGTCGACGTCGTCGACGGGGATGTCCGTGACGACGGTGCAGTTCGCCTACGGCACGGACATGGACGCCGCGGCCTCCCAGCTCCAGACGGCGATCACGCGCCTGCAGTCCCAGCTCCCCGAGGATGTCGAGCCGCAGGTCGTCACGGGGTCGGTGGACGACCTGCCCGTGATCCAGCTCGCCGTGTCCGGCGGGTCGGACGACGCGGCGCTGGCCGACACCGTCACGTCGAGCGTCGTCCCGGCGCTCGAGGACGTCGAGGGCGTGCGCAGCGTCGCGGTGAGCGGGATCGCCGACCAGCAGGTGACGGTCGACCTCGACCCGGCCGCGCTCGCCGCCGCCGGGCTCAGCCCGGCGCAGGTCTCCACGATCCTCCAGGACAACGGCGTCGTGATCCCCGCCGGGACCGTCTCCGAGGGCGACCGGACCCTCAGCGTGCAGGTCGGCACCGCGGTCACCACCGTCGACGAGCTCGCCGCGCTGCCGCTCGTGTCCCCGACCGCCGCACCCGGCACCGCCCCCGTGGTGCTCGGCGACGTCGCGACCGTGACCGCGGGCCCCGAGCCCGCGACGTCCTACTCGCGCCTCGACGGCGAGACCGCGCTCGCGGTCGCGATCACCAAGACGCCCGCGGGCAACACGGTCGAGGTGTCGCACGCCGTCCAGGAGGCGATCGACGACCTCTCGGGCGTGCTCGACGCGCAGGACGTGCGGGTCGAGGTCGTGTTCGACCAGGCGCCGTTCATCGAGGAGTCCATCGAGGGCCTCGCGACGGAGGGCCTGCTCGGCCTCCTGTTCGCCGTCGTCGTGATCCTGCTGTTCCTCGCGTCGCTGCGCTCGACGCTCGTCTCGGCCGTGTCGATCCCGCTGTCGCTGTTCGTGACGTTCATCGTCATGAACGCCACGGGCTACACGCTGAACATCCTCACGCTCGGCGCCATGACGGTCGCGATCGGCCGCGTGGTCGACGACTCGATCGTCGTCATCGAGAACATCAAGCGGCACCTGTCGTACGGCGAGGCCAAGGTGGGCGCCATCATCGGCGCCGTCAAGGAGGTCGCGGGCGCGATCACCGCCTCGACCGTGGCGACCGTCGCCGTCTTCCTGCCCATCGCGCTCGTGGGTGGCATGGTCGGCGAGCTCTTCCGGCCCTTCGCGCTCACCGTCGCCATCGCGATGCTCGCGTCGCTCTTCGTGGCGCTGACGATCGTCCCGGTCCTCGCGTACTGGTTCATCAAGTCCCCGCCTGTCCCGGCCGACCCCGAGGCCGCGCGCCTCGCCGGGGAGCGCGCCCGTGCGACGGCCGAGGCCAAGGAGCGCCGCGGGCTGTGGCAGCGCGGGTACGTCCCGACGCTGCGGGCGGCGCTGCGCCACCCGGCGATCACGCTCGGCGTGTCCGTCGCGATCCTCGCCGGGACGCTCGCGCTCGTGCCGCGCCTGGAGACCAACTTCCTCGGCGACACCGGACAGGACACGCTCACCGTCACCGAGTCGTTCGCGCCGGGCACGTCGCTCGAGGCGCAGGACGCCGCGGCGCGCGACGTCGAGCAGGCGCTCCTCGACGTCGACGGCGTCGCGACCGTGCAGACGACCGTCGGCACGGCGGGCGGGCCGGAGGCCGCGTTCTTCGGCGGCGGCGGGTCCCCGACGGCGACGTTCGCCGTCACGCTCGACTCGGACGCCGACGCCGTCGCGGCCCAGGAGGACGTGCGCGACGCCGTCTCCGGGCTGGGCGGGGAGTCGAGCGAGGGCATCGAGGTCGCCGGCGCGGACGCCGCGTTCGGCAGCTCGACGGTCGACCTCGTCGTGCGCGCCCCCGACACCGACACCCTCGCGGCCGCGGCCGCGGACGTGCAGGAGCTCGCCGAGGGCGCCGACGGCGCGGCGCAGGTGACCAACAACCTCGCCTCGGCGCAGTCCACGGTCCAGGTGACCGTCGACCGCGACGCCGCGGCCGCCGTCGGGCTCACCGAGACCCAGGTGGCCGGGACCGTCGCGGGGACGATGTCGCCCGCGCCGATCGGCACCGTGAACCTCGGCGACGGCCCGGTCCAGGTCCGCGTCCTCGCGGGCCAGGCGCCGGCGACGGTCGCGGACCTCGAGCAGGTCGTGCTGCCCACCGCTGCGGGACCGGTGCCGCTCACGCAGGTCGCCGAGGTCGCGGAGGTCGAGGTCCCCACCTCGATCACCCGGGTCGACGGCGAGCGCAGCGCCACGATCTCCGTCACGCCCGCCGGACAGGACCTCGGCGCGCTCACCGCCGAGCTCACGACCGCGATCGACGGCCTCGAGCTGGAGGGCGGGGCGACCGTCGAGATCGGCGGCGTCGCGTCCGACCAGGCCGACGCGTTCGCCGACCTCGGGCTCGCGCTGCTCGTCGCGATCCTCATCGTCTACCTCGTCATGGTCGCGACGTTCCGCAGCCTCTTGCAGCCGTTCATCCTGCTCGTGTCGATCCCGTTCGCCGCGACGGGTGCGCTGCTCCTGCTGCTCGCCACCGCGACGCCGCTCGGCGTGCCGGCCCTCATCGGCCTGCTCATGCTCGTCGGGATCGTCGTGTCCAACGCGATCGTGCTCATCGACCTCATCAACCAGTACCGCGAGCGCGGCCGGTCGCTCGACGACGCCGTCATGGAGGGGTCGCGCAAGCGCCTGCGCCCCATCGTCATGACGGCTGCGGCGACGATCTTCGCGCTCACCCCGATGGCGATCGGCATCACCGGCGGCGGGGCGTTCATCTCCCAGCCCCTCGCGCTCGTCGTCATCGGCGGCCTGCTCAGCTCGACGCTGCTCACGCTCGTCGTCGTCCCGGTGCTGTACACGCTCGCCGAGCGCCGCGGCGAGAAGCGCGCGGCCAAGAAGGCGGCCAAGCAGGAGGCCGCCGCCCAGGCCGAGGCCGACAAGGCCGAGCAGTCCGAGAAGGCCGCCGCCCAGCCCGTTGCGGAGGGGTAGCCCGCCGAGGTAGAGCCCTGGTCCGCCGCCGAGGTAGAGCCCTGGTCGGTCGAGGTAGAGGTGTGGTCGGTTTCAGGCCCGCGGGGTCGGGTCCGCGGTGGGGGTGGGCTCGGTGCTCGGGGCTGCGGCGCCGTCACCGTGGTCGTTCGGGCGTGGGTTCTAGGAGCGCCGCTTTGACGCCCTTTCGCATCCGAGCCCACCCCCACCGCTCGGCCGTCGCGGCACCCTGGCCCGGGCTCGCCCGAGCCAGCTCGCCGACGTAGACCCGTGGTCCGCCGAGGTAGGCCCGTGGTCTGCCGAGGTAGGCCCCGTGGTCCGCCGAGGTGGGCCCGTGGTCCGCCGAGGTAGAGGCATGGTTCGACGACGTCCGCTCGCACTGCGTTGCAGCGTCGCCGTCGGCCGTCGGCCGTCGGTCCGGTCGCCCGGGAGGCGCCGGTTGGCGGCCTCGGCCGAACCGACACCGCGGGCGGTCGCCCGAGGTGGGCCAAGACCAGGGTGAGACGACGCCGGGCGGGGTGGGTGGTGGTGCCGCGTCGTGGCGGGCCTGGCGGGAGCGACGCGAGGAACGAGCGGCGCGGATGGT
>NZ_JBVIFN010000010.1:11001-144599 GCF_055571305.1 Cellulosimicrobium sp. NPDC030954 | reverse complement strand
AGCTCCAGCTCCGCTACGAGGCGACCGTCAAGGTCGCCGCGCTCGACGACTGGATCACCGCCGTCGTCCGGGCGGGCCAGGCGCTGGCATCCTGACCGGTGTGAACAACTCGCTGCCGTCCTGGCTGTCCAAGCGGCCGCCGTGCTACGCCGATACCGAGGACGGCGACTACGTCCAGGACCCCGGCCACGTCGAGATCCTGGGCATGCTCGCGGACCTGAACGCCACGACCAACACGTTCTTCGTGATCTACCCCGACGACGAGGACATCGACTGGTCGATCTCGGTCCACACCCGCCCCGGAGCACTCGGCGGCTACGAGATCGAGCACCGCGACGCCGCCACCGGCGAGCACACCACGACCGAGGCAGACCACACCACCATCACGAGCCACCTCCTGGACTGGATCAGCCACCGCTGACCACTTCCGAAACAGGCCCTAGAGGTCGGCGACCTGCGCGGCGCCGTCGGTCGCGATCTGCTCGAAGACACGCTGGTCCGCGGCGAACTGCGTGCCCGGGACGGGCCGGTGGACGACGATCTCCGTGATGCCGACCTCGGCGTAGCCGCGCGCCGCCTCGACGAACGCGTCGACCGACTCCAGCGCCCGGTCGGGCGTGAAGCCGGTGAGCAGGATCCGCTCGACCGACGCGGGGTCCCGCCCGGCGTCGGCGCACGCGCCCTCGAGCCGCTCGACCTGGTCGCGGACCGCCGCCCGCGACCGTGCCGGGGTCGCGTCGTCGCCCAGGCGGCCGTCGCCCGTCGTCACCCACGCCTGCCCGTAGCGCGCAGCGAGCCGCAGCCCGCGCGGACCCGTCGCGGCGATCGCGAACGGCACGCGCGGGGACTGGACCGGACCGGGGATGGTCCGCGCCTCGTGCGCGCGGTAGTGGCCCTCGTCGTGCGTCACCGCGGGCTCGGTGAGCAGGCGGTCCAGGAGGACCGTGAAGTCGCGCAGACGGTCCGCCCGCTCCCGTGCGGACCACGGCTCGCCGCCGAGGACCGTCGCGTCGAAGCCCGTCGTGCCCGCGCCGAGACCGACGGTGACCCGCCCGCCCGAGAGGTCGTCGAGCGTCATGACGTCCTTCGCGAACGTCACCGGTTCCCGGAAGTTCGGCGACGACACGAGCGTGCCCAGACGCACCCGCTCCGTCACGCCCGCCGCCGCGGCGAGCGTCGGGACCGCGCCGAACCACGGCCCGTCGCGGAACGTCCGCCACGACAGGTGGTCGTACGTGTAGGCGGCGTGGAACCCGAGGTCGTCGGCCTCGTGCCACACCTCCCGGCCCTCGCGCCACGGGTATATCGGCAGGATCACGGTGCTCACGCGCATGGCCGCCAGCCTATGGTGGGGGAGTGATCCAGCACACCGTCGCCTTCCGCCTCGTCCACCCTGTCGGCAGCGCCGAGGAGGCCGAGTTCCTCGGCACCGCGCGCCGCACGCTCACCGCGATCCCGGGGGTGCGGGACTTCACGGTCTCGCGCCAGGTGAGCGCCAAGAGCCCGCTGGCGTTCCAGTTCTCCATGGTGTTCGACGACGACGCCGCGTACGCCGCGTACGACGCCCACCCGGACCACCGTGGGTTCGTCGCCGACCGCTGGGTCCCCGAGGTCGCGGAGTTCCAGGAGCTCGACCTCGTCCCGCTCGCCGACTGACCGCACCGCCGCCCGGTGCCTTCGCCGAGGTAGAACGTCACGCCGCGAGGTAGAGCTCTGCGCGTTCTACCTCGCGACTGGACGTTCTACCTCGCGGGACGCGGTCTCCTGCGGGCGGGGGCAGTCACCCGGTGTGGCAGGGTGACGGCATGACCCAGATCGACCTGCGCATCTTCACCGAGCCCCAGCAGGGCGCCTCCTACGACGACCTCCTCGCGGTCGCGAAGGCCACCGAGGACCTCGGTTTCGACGCCTTCTTCCGTTCCGACCACTACCTCGTCATGGGCGACGGCGACGGGCTGCCCGGCCCGACCGACGCGTGGACGACGCTCGCCGGTCTGGCCCGCGAGACGAGCCGCATCCGGCTCGGCACGCTCGTGTCGTCGGCGACGTTCCGCCACCCCGGCGTGCTGGCGATCCAGGTCGCGCAGGTCGACCAGATGTCGGGTGGCCGGGTCGAGCTCGGTCTCGGTGCGGGCTGGTACTCCCGTGAGCACGAGGCGTACGGCATCCCGTTCCCGGAGAAGCGGTTCGGGATCCTCGAGGAGCAGCTCGCGGTGATCACCGGGCTGTGGGAGACGCCCGTCGGCGAGACGTTCTCGTTCAGCGGCGAGCACTACACGCTCACGGACTCCCCGGCCCTGCCGAAGCCCGCGCAGGAGCGCGTCCCGGTGATCGTCGGCGGCCACGGGCCCCGGCGCACCCCGGCGCTCGCGGCCCGGTACGCGAGCGAGTTCAACGCGGCGTTCCCCGACCCGGGCGTCCTGCCCGAGCGGTTCGAGAACGTGCGCGCCGCGTGCCTCGACGCCGACCGTGACCCCGACTCGCTCGTGTACTCCGCCGCGTTCGTCGTCGCGGTGGGCAAGGACGAGGCGGAGTTCCGCCGCCGGGCCGAGGCGATCGGCCGCGAGCCCGACGAGGTGCGGCGCAACGGCCTGGCCGGGACGGTCTCCGAGGTCGCGGACAAGGTCGCGGCCGCCGCCGAGCAGGGCGCCACCCGGTTCTACCTCCAGGTGCTCGACCTGCACGACCTCGACCACCTCGACCTCATCGCGAGCGAGGTCGTGCCGCAGCTTCCCTGACGCCCACACCCGCGTCGCGACGGGCGGCCCGTCGCGACGCGGGGAGGGGTGCGGCCCCACCAGCGCGGCTGGCGTCGACCGGGCGGTGGTCGCTCAGCCGGCGGTGGTCGGCCCGTAGACGGTGGCCTGGAAGCTGCCGCCGACGACCAGGTCGACGCGTGCACAGGTGACGCTCTCGTCCGGCACGCTCGTCGTCGGGAACGGGCCGTCGACCGCCGTCAGGGCGTCGTCGGCGACGACCCGGGCCTCGTCGAGCGAGACGCACCGGTCGGTGATCCCGCTCCTCAGCGCTGCCACGATCCCGGCGACCAGCGGGTCCTCCAGGATCCCGTCCGAGCCCGTCGTCCCCCCGACGACGATCGCGCGCCCGCCGACGTCGACCGCCACCTCCGCGCAGACCTGCGCCTCGCCCACCGGCTCGGGCAGCGCGTCCCGCTCTTCGACGGACCAGTCGTCCAGGCCGAGCCGGTCGAGCTCGTCCTCGGCCCAGGCGACACCCTCGGCGACGGTGCGGCACGTGCTCGCCCCGCCGTCGACCCGGTCGGTCACGCTCTGCTGCAGCTCGACCACGGCGGGGTCCACCGCCGAGCGGCCCTCGAGCCGCTCGACGCCGTCGGGCACCTGGTCGGCCGGGGCGACGTACGTCTGGCCGTCCCAGGCGAAGGCCACCGGGTCCTCGATCGGCGGCAGGCCCTGCTCCGCGAGGAGCGTGGTGCAGTCCGCGTACGGGTCGCCGGTGAGCCAGGGCCCGGCCGCGTCGACGTCGAGCCCGTCGGCGACGTCGGGGCTCCAGGCGCTCACGCAGGTGACCCCCTCGCCCGACGAGCCGCGGAACGCCTGGACCGCCGCGTACGCGACGCCGCCGCCCGCGAGCACGGTGGCCAGTCCGAGCGCGACCGCGCCGCGGCGCCCGAGCCGTCGACGACGTGACGGGGGTGCGGCGGGTGCGGTGGTCGCCGTATCGAGCGTGGTGGTCATGAGGATCTCCTCGCGCAGGGCGGCGAACGCCGCCTCGTCCACGGCACCGAGACCCGCACGCCGGGCCGGGTCTACGCTGCGCAGCTGCATCATCGGGTCCGTCATCGTGCCTCCTCGGTTCCGGGGCGGGGTCGTCCCCACCCGGTGACCACGTGTCCGGTCGGGTCGTCCCGTTTCCGCTGCGGCGCTGACGCCGGTGCGCCGGGTGCGCCGGGCGCCACGAGTCCGTCGAGCTGCTCGGCCAGCCGCCGGCGCGCCCGGTGCAGGCGCACCCGGACCGCGGCGCGCGAGATGCCGAGCACCAGGGCGATCTCGTCGCGCGCGAGCTCTTCCCACGCGACGAGGCGCAGCAGCTCCTGGTCGTCGGGGCCGAGCAGCGCGAGCGCGCGCTCGACGTCGCTCACCTCGCCGGTCGGCGGCGGGACCGCTTCCGCGACCTCGGCGCGGAGCCTGTCGGCGAGGGCGAGCCGGCGCCGCGCGCCCCGGTGGAGGTTGGCCAGGACCCGGCGTGCGACGCCGAACATCCACGGTCGCGCGTCGTCCCCGACCGGGACGTCGTCGATGCGTCGCCAGGCGACGAGGAACGCCTCGGCGACGACGTCGGCGGCGTCGGACGGGTCGGCCACGCGTCGCACCGCGTAGGCGAGCAGGGGACGGTGCGTGGCCTCGAACAGGGCGGTGAACCGGGCCGCGCGGTCCTCGTCCGGCGGTGGGGCCGACGGGGTCCGCTCGGGCGGGCGGTCAGGGGCGGGCATCCGGGGTCCTCTCGACCGGGCGACGTGGACGACCGTCTCATGTCCGGTGCTCGCCGGTGCGTTACACCCTCCCGGTGCGGTAGCGGTGACCGTCCCTCGGTGCGTGGCGGCGCGATCTCTGTGGACGGCCGGCTCGCCCTCCGGGGCGTCCACCCGTCGGACGTGCGGAGCGTCGGCGCCGTGAATTCTCCGTTTCCGTCCGTGAACGGTGCGTTTCCGGGCCGTGCGGACCGCCGCTCGGGTGAGCGTTCACCGCGTGGGGCGGGACGGCGTCGGGCGGGGACGGGAGCGGCGCCGCGCCAACGATCCGGGCCGCGAGGACGGTGCAGCGCCGGGTCTCGACCGGTCCGTTCACATTCGCTGCCACGCGCCGAGGCGGTGGCGGCCACCGCTCGCGCGACCCGTGACAACGACCGCCTCGTACCGCTACCTTCGGCGCAGACGACGAGGTGGCCCGCTCCGAGCGGGCCACCTCGATCCGTCTCCGGGCACCTCCGCGCGAGGGCGCCTGGCAGGGGGCTCGACAGAAGTGCCACGCACGCACTCACGACGCCGACGACGTCGCCGCACCCGGGCTCGGGAGCCGGCCGGCATCTGCCCGCCGACTCCCCCGTCCACTGCCCGACCCCCGGGGTCCTGCACGGGACCCGTCGAGAGCCGAGGACCCGCGATGGCCGTATCCGAGTTCGACCGCCTGGTCGTCACCCCGCGCCGCACGCAGCACGTGCGGCCCGCCCCGTTCGGCCCGCGGGCCAACGCCGACCGTCCGACCGGCCCGCCGCGCGACGAGAACTCCGCCGCGCGCTCGCCGTCGCTCGTCATGATCATGCTGCTCGCGACGCTCGGCGTCGTCGCGTACGCGGTGTTCCTGCTCAACCCCGCGAACCGCGGCGACACGCTGCCCTACGTCATGGTCATCACGGCCGAGACGGTGCTCGTCGCCCAGGCGCTGCTGGCGATGTGGACCGTGCTGTCGAGCGGGCACGACCCGCGCGGGTTCTCGTTCCACCACGCCAAGGACCGCCTGTTCGACGTCCCCGAGATCATCCGGGACGGCGCCGAGGACGACCCGACGCGCTGGAACCTCTACCTCCACGACCGCCCCGTCGCCGTCGACGTCCTCATCACGACCTACGGCGAGGACCTCGACACCATCGCGCGCACGGTCCGCGCCGCCGTCGCGCTGCGCGGCACGCACCGCACGTGGGTGCTCGACGACGGCCGGTCCGACGACGTGCGCGACCTCGCCGCCCAGCTCGGCGCACGCTACGTGCGGCGCCTGTCGAGCAACGGCGCGAAGGCCGGCAACGTCAACCACGCGCTCGCCATCGCCAAGGGCGACTTCTTCGTCATCCTCGACGCCGACTTCGTCGCGAGGCCGGAGCTCCTCGTCGAGACCGTGCCGTTCTTCGTCAAGGACGACGTCGCGTTCGTCCAGACCCCCCAGACGTACGGGAACCTCGACAACCTCATCTCGCGCGGCGCCGGGTACATGCAGGCCGTCTTCTACCGGTTCGTGCAGCCCGGCCGGAACCGGTTCAACGCCGCGTTCTGCGTCGGCACCAACGTCATCTTCCGCCGTGCCGCGATCGACGACATCGGCGGCATGCACACCGACTCCAAGTCGGAGGACGTGTGGACGTCGCTCATGCTCCACGAGCGCGGGTGGCGCACGATCTACATCCCCACGACGCTCGCCGTCGGCGACACCCCCGAGACCGTCGAGGCGTACACCAAGCAGCAGCTGCGCTGGGCGACCGGCGGGTTCGAGATCCTGCTCCAGCACAACCCGCTCAGCCCGCGCCGCACCCTCACGCTCGACCAGCGGCTCCAGTACACCGTCACCGCGACGCACTACCTCGCGGGCATCGCGCCGCTCGTGCTGCTGCTCGTGCCGCCGCTCCAGATCTACCTCGACCTCACACCCATGAACCTCACCATCTCGTGGGGCACGTGGCTGCTCTACTACGCGGGGTTCTACGTCCTCCAGATCGCCATCGCGTTCTTCACGCTCGGGTCGTTCCGGTGGGAGGTGCTCATGCTCGCGTCCGTGTCGTTCCCGATCTACACCAAGGCTATGTGGAACGCGCTGACGGGCAAGGAGCAGGCGTGGCACGTGACCGGGAGCAAGGGAAAGGTCTCCTCGCCGTTCAACTACATGATCCCGCAGGTGCTGTTCTTCGCGTTCCTGCTCGTGACGTCGGTGGTGGGGGTCTGGAAGGAGTGGGGCGACCCGATGCCGAGCCTCGCGCTCGCGTGGAACGTCACCAACACTCTGATCCTCGGGGCGTTCGTCGTGACGGCTGGGCGTGAGTCGCGTGCTTCGCGGCGTGCTGTGCGTTCCGTCCGGCGGCGGGGAGGGGAGGCCGCGCCGGGTCTACCATCCGGCACCTCGTCCCTCGGCGCCTCCCGCCAGACCCGCCCCGACCCGGCGCGGCCTCCCCTCCCCGCCGCCTCGAGGTCGAGTCACCCGGCGTCGTCCGCACTCCCCGCCGCCACGCTGTCGTCTCACCTCGAGACGCACGGTCCCCTCGGAGGTGTCGCATGACCTGGTCGAACCGGTTCCGCCTCGTGGGCGGGCTGCTCGTGGTGGTGCTCGTGTGCGCGGCGCTCACGCTCGTGATGAACCGGCGCCTCGGGCAGGCGACGAGCACGACGGCCACCATCCGGGCGGAGGTGCTCGACGTCGGCAGCGACTACGCGGGGACCGTCACCGCGGCGGAGGTCGCCGAGGGGGACGAGGTCGCCGCGGGCGACCCCCTGTTCACCGTGAGCAGCCTGACGCTCCAGCACGACATCGCGCTCGGGCTCGTCAGCGCGGACACGTCCGCGTACCAGGTGGCGCCCGACGGGACGATCACGCTCGTCGCTCCCTACGACGCCGTCGTCACCCACGTCGCGGCCCGCGAGGGCGGGTTCGTCCAGGCGGGAGAGGTCGTCGCGTCGCTCGAGCGGGAGGGGTCGCTGTTCGTCGACGCCCGTCTGACGCTCGACCCGAGCGACTTCGCACGCGTCCGCCAGGGCGCGGAGGTCACGGTGGTCCTGCCGAACCAGGCGGAGGTCGCGGGCGAGGTCGCGTCGGTCGCGGTGCAGAACACCGCCAACCAGGCGGAGGCCACGATCGAGGTGACGAGCGACGCGCTCGTGCGCGGGGCCGAGCACGGCCTCGTCGCGTCGGGCACGCCCGTCACGGCGAGCATCGAGCTGCACGACGACGGCCCGCTCGCCGGGGTCGACGAGTCGTTCGGCGAGTTCCTCCGCAAGGTGGGGCTGTGACGCCCCGCCGGGGTCGACCCGTGCGTCACGAGATCGACCTCCCGAAGGTCGATCTGGGACGCTCGGGCCGATCTCGGGGCCGGGTGGTCGCGGCGGTGCTCGCATCGGCAGCGCTCGTCACCGGGTGCGGGCTGCTCGAGACGGACGTGTCGCCCGGGGCGACGGGGCCGCCCGGGGCGGGCTCCGCCGTCGGGCACCCCGCCGCTGACCTGACCGGCACCGTCCCCGACGTCGACCTGTCGATCCTGCCGCAGGAGTCGGTCGCTCCGATGCCCACAGCCCGGCTCGCGGACGGCCTGGTCCCGCCGACCAACCGCTGGTTCTCCGGGCTGGCGTTCGGCGACGAGCCGCTTCCGGTGTTCCCCGTGCCGCTCGCGTTCGGCGTGACCGACGGCGGGTTCGCGTTCGGCCTGCCCGACGTCGAGGTCACCGAGCAGTCGATCCTCGGCCCGTTCGTGCCGCGGGTCGGCGTGGACGTCGGGGCGGAGTCGGTCGAGGTCACCGCCTACGACACCGCATCCGTCACCCTCGACCTGCTCGACGACGCAGGCTCCGTCCTGGGGACGGTGGCCCTCGTCGAGGGGTCGCCCGTCCTGCGGTACACCGCGGCGACGGACCGGACCGCGGCGCTCACCGTCGCGTTCGACGCGGCGGAGGACGGGCTCGTCACGACCGAGGCGGGCGGACGCGAGTACGTGCTGGTCGGGGCGGAGGGCGCGCTGTCCGACGACGGTCGTTCGCTCGACCTCGCCGCGGGCGACTCCGTCGCGTGGTTCCCCGTGCCCGACGGCGCCCCGGACGGTGCCGTCGCGGCGCTCGCCGAGACGGCCGCGCACCCCGTCACGGGCACGACCCTCGCGTACGGCGTGGCCGACGACGCCGCCACCACGGCGATCACCTACGAGACCGGAGGTGACGAGCCCGGGCCGGGGACCGTCGTCGTGCGGCTGCCGCACCAGCGCGAGAGCGACGGCGCGTCGTGCGGCCTGGGCACCTACGCGACCGTGCTCGGGACGGTCGACGTGTGCACGGCGAGCACGCTCGCCTGGTCGAGTCCCGCCGTCGAACCCGCCGGGGCGCTCGACCTCTCCGGGCTGGGCGAGGACGAGACGACGGAGCTCGCCCAGCAGGTGCGGGCCGACGCCGCGGCGCTCGAGGCGGGGTCTCTCGAGGTGCCGTCGGACACGTACTTCGGGGGCAAGGCGCTCGCGCGCGACGCGAACCTGCTCGTGCTCGCCGAACAGCTCGGGCTCGACGACGTCGCGGCTCCGCTGCGCGACGACCTCTCGGCCGCGCTGCGCGAGTGGGCCGAGCCCGCGGGGTGCGCGGGACGCGACGCGCGCTGCTTCGTCTACGACCCCGAGGTGCGCAGCGTCGTCGGGCGGACGCCGTCGTTCGGCTCGGACGAGCTCAACGACCACCACTTCCACTACGGGTACTTCCTCTACGCCGCGGGCGTCGTCGCAGCCGACGACCCGGCGCTCGCGGCGGACCTCGCGCCCGTGCTCGACCTGCTCGCCGCGGACGTCGCGTCCGGCGCGGGCGACGAGGACTTCCCGGCGCTGCGCGCGTTCGACGCGTACGCCGGCCACTCGTGGGCGTCGGGGTACGCGCCCTTCGCGGACGGGAACAACCAGGAGTCCGCGTCCGAGGCGGTGTCCGCGTGGAACGGGCTGGCGCTGTGGGCGCAGGCGTCGGGGAATGCGGCGCTCGAGGCGCAGGCGCGCTGGCTGCTGTCCGCCGAGGCGACGTCGGCGCGCGCGTACTGGACCGACTTCGACCGCGACGACCCGGCGATCGACGGGTTCGGGCACACCGTGACGTCGCTCGTGTGGGGCGGGAAGCGCGACTGGGCCACGTGGTTCAGCGCCGAGCCGAGCGCGATGCTCGGCATCCTCGTGCTGCCGATGCAGCCCGTCGCCGGGTACCTCGGGGGCGACCCGGAGCGCATCCGGGCCAACATCGACGAGGCGCTCGCCGGCCCGCGCGACGACCCGGCGACGTGGGACGTGCTGTTCGGCGACCAGCTCCTCATGTACGCGGCGCTCGCGGGCCCGGACGACGCCGCGGCCGCCCTGGACGTCGCCCGCACCCTCCCGGAGGAACGCATCGACGACGGCAACACCCGCAGCTACCTCCTCGCGTGGCTCCTGGTGCACGCCGCGGCGTAGGACCATCGACGCCGAACCCGGGGTCGTTCCTCACCGGACCGCTCGCGCGAGGAGGAACCCCGGGTTCGGCACTGGCACTACCCTGCTCCGGGGGTCTTCACACGAACTTCACGGACGGGAGAGACATGAGCGCCATCGGGTGGCGGTTGCACGGGAACGGGAAGACGGTCGCGCCGGGGGACGTCGTCGACCCCGACGAGCGGCTGACCTGGCCGCGGACCATCGGGATCGGTATGCAGCACGTCGTCGCCATGTTCGGCGCGACGTTCCTCGTGCCGCTGCTCACCGGGTTCTCGCCCGCGACGACGCTGTTCTTCTCCGCGATCGGTACCGTCGGGTTCCTGCTCATCACCGGCAACCGCCTGCCGAGCTACCTCGGGTCGAGCTTCGCGTTCATCGCCCCGATCGGCGCCGCGACCGCGTCGCAGGGCCAGTCGGTGGCCGTCGGCGGCATCCTCGTCACCGGCCTCGTGCTCGCCGCTGTCGGCCTGCTCGTGCACGTCGCGGGCGCGCGGTGGATCGACATCGTCATGCCGCCGATCGTCACCGGCACGATCGTCGCGCTCATCGGCCTCAACCTCGCCCCCGCGGCGTGGGGGAACTTCCAGCAGGCGCCGGTCACGGCCGTCGTCACGCTGGCCGCGATCATCCTCGTCAGCGTCCTGTTCAAGGGGATCATCGGGCGCCTCTCGATCCTCGTCGGCGTGATCGTCGGCTACGTCGTGGCCGTGATCCAAGGGGAGGTGTCGTTCGACGCGGTGCGCCAGGCCGACTGGATCGGGCTCCCCGAGTTCGTCACGCCCACGTTCGACGTCGCCGTGCTCGGCCTGTTCGTCCCGGTCGTGCTCGTGCTCATCGCGGAGAACGTCGGGCACGTGAAGTCGGTCGCGGCGATGACCGGCAAGAACCTCGACGACCTCACCGGGCGCGCGCTCCTCGCGGACGGCGTCGCGACGACGCTCGCGGGCGTCGGCGGCGGGTCGGGCACCACGACGTACGCCGAGAACATCGGCGTCATGGCCGCGACGCGCGTCTACTCGACCGCGGCCTACTGGGTCGCGGCGGCGACCGCGCTCGTGCTCTCGCTCTCGCCGAAGTTCGGCGCGCTCATCGCGACCATCCCCGCCGGCGTCCTGGGCGGGGCGGCGACGATGCTCTACGGCATGATCGGCATCCTCGGTGCGCGCATCTGGGTGCAGAACAAGGTCGACTTCTCCAACCCCGTCAACCTCACGACCGCCGCCGTGCCGCTCGTCATCGGCATCGCCAACTTCACCTGGGCCGTCGGCGACCTGACGTTCGAGGGCATCGCGCTCGGCACCGCCGCGGCGCTCGTGATCTACCACCTCATGCGGAACATCGCGCGGTGGCGCGGCACGACCCAGGAGCCCGCCAGCCCGGCGTCGGCCCCCGGCGGCGACGAGCCGATCGTCCACGACACGATCGAGGACGCCCGCTGACGAACGGTCCGCGCTGATGCCGAACCCGGGATCTCTCCCCAACTGAAGCCTTCGCTGGGGAGTGGTCCCGGGTTCGGCGTCCTGGCGTCACGCGGCACGACGGCGTCCCGTCGACAGGAGCGCGCGGTGGACCGTGGTCGCGGCGCGGCCCGGCACGCGCGTGTCGGCGGAGGTGAACCGAAGCACCGCTGCGACGTCGGCGGTCACGAGGTCGTTGTGCCGTTCCCGGTCGGCGAAGGCCGCGCTCGGCGTGTCGTGGAACTCCGCGCCGTCGGCCTCGGCGACGACCCAGCGGCCGTCGTCGAGCAGCCATCCCAGGTCGCCGCGTCGCTCCCGCCCGCTCGACCCGACCAACGGGACCTGGAGCGTGTCCGGCGGGACGCCGCCATCGAGGCAGTCGAGCCGTACCCAGGTCTCCAACGGTGACTCCGCACGACAGTCCGCGAGCTCCCACCACGAGTGCGTCCGCGCGACACCCCGACGACCACGGGCGTGGTCGTGCGCGCGGTCGAGACCTTCGGTCGACACCAGCCCGAGATGGAGAGCCGAGTCCATGACCGACACGGCCCAGGGCCGGTCGAGCTCGGGCACCGCCTGGGCCAGAGCCCACTCGGGGGCCGCGACGTACCGGTCGCCCACCCGCACGACCGTCATCCCGTCGTCGAACATGCGCAGGCGGATGCCGTCGCGGGACTCGAGCCCGCGAGCACCGGGCAACGTCGCCTGCGGGACGACGCGTGAGGGCAGGCCGGCAACGCCGAGCAACGCGAGCGCGCACGGTCCGACGGCGATCGCCTCGGGGCCGAAGGCGAGCAGCGCTGCCCAGGCAGCACGGCGGCGTCGGGAGTCAGGCGGCCGGGTGGGCGGGGGTGTCGGGTCGAGGTCGTACACGCCGGCGGTGATCCGTGCCCATGACCCCGAGCGGACGAGGCGGGTCAGCACGTTCGGGCCGATCCCGGCGTCGAGGCACTGCCTCGTGCAGATGAGCGACTCCTGCTGGGCGGCGACGGCGCGGATGGCTTGCGGTACCGGAGAACGAGGCGGCATGGGTCGCATCCCAGCGCACCTGGCGTCGTCGGAGGAGCCCACCGGACGGCCCTGTGGACGGAACCCTCGAACGAAGGGACTGTGGAAACCGGCGAGGCAGGTTCCGCCTCGCGGGGGAGTGTCGACCCCTGGATCGCTCCTCAGACGCGCGCGGCGGTGGGGAGAGACCCAGGGTTCGGCGCCAACACGGGATCTCTCCCCAGGACGAGCCGCACGTGAGGAGCGATCCCAGGTTCGGCGGGGGCCGGGTCAGAGGCGGAGGCCCAGGACCAGGCCCTCCGGGACGTCGAGGCGCGTGAAGCCGAGGTGCTCGTAGAAGCCGATCGCGGAGACGTTGTCCTCTGCGACGCCGAGGTGGACGCCCTTGACCTCGGCGGCGCGCAGGGCGTCGAACAGCGCGTCCATCAGCCGGCGGCCGTTGCCGCCGCCCTGCGCGGCGGGCAGCAGGTCGACGTGGAGGTGCGCGGGGTAGTCGCGGAGCACGGACGGGTCGGTGCGGTGCGGACGGTGGATCTGGCGGACCAGCGCCTCGTCGCGCGAGCCCTCCGGGAAGCTGCCGAGGGGGTACCTCTCGCGCAGCGGGGGCCACCACTCCCGCTCGGACCGTGCCTCGAACGCGGTGGTGTCGCGCGCCCCCAGCACGTAGCCCGCGGCCACGCCGTCGACCTCGACGACGAACGCGAGCGACGGCTCGAGGGCGAGGTACGCCCCGAGGTAGACCTCGCCGAGCAGTCTCGGGTCGGTGTACAGCGCGGTCGCGTCCGCGCCGGACGCGCCGGTCCGCAGGCAGATCTCGTAGAGGCGGTCGACCTCGTCGGGGTCGGTGGTCCGGGCGGGCCGGAGGGGCAGGGTGCTCATGGGTACCGTTCGGCGGTCGTGAGGGCTCGGCGGGCGCCGGGCGAAGGACGTGCTCAGCCCTCCGCGGGCGGCACGGGCAGCGGCTGGGGGGTGATCTCCTCGATCGCGACGCACCCGGTGCGGCTCTCGAGCGGTACGTCGCCGGACAGGCCGACGAGCTCGGGGTCCACGACGTCCTCGAAGTCGGCGCCCACGTAGAGGTCGACGGTGGCGTCCTCGCGCGCGTCGAGCACGAGGCCGGGGTCGTCGTAGTGCGCGGCGAGCGTGTACGCCTGCGCGAGGCCGGCGGCCCCGAAGTGGATCTGCGTCTGCGCCATGACGTCCGACTTCCCGTCGCCGTCCAGGTCCGGCGCGTTGCCCGTGGAGATCACCGCGAAGCCGCGCGACGTGAGGAGGTCCTCGTTCAGGCGACCCAGGGGGGCGTCCTTGCCGGACGCGTTGTAGACGTTGACCTGGACGTCGCCGGTCGCCACGGGGAGGGTGCCCTCGGGGAGGCAGGGGACCTCGACGTGCGCGAGGTCGTCGACCGCCTCGGGTGACGACAGCGGCCGGTCGAACGGTGCCTCGATCGCCCCCGTGTACACGGCCAGCGCGCCGAGCCCGACGACGGCGAGCGCGGCGATGAGCAGCCCGAACACGACGGCCTGGCGCTCGTGCATGCGTCGGCGCCGCTCGGTGCGCGCGGTGTCGGGGCGGGTGGTCACGCCAGAAACCTACCGGACCCCGCGCTCATCGCACGGTCAGGACGCGGGCGTGCAGGATGGCGCGCTGCTGGAGCGCGGCCCGCACGGCGCGGTGCAGCCCGTCCTCGAGGTAGAGGACGCCCTCGTACTCGACGACGTGCGCGAAGAGGTCGCCGAAGAACGTCGAGTCCTCGGCGAGGAGCGCGTCGAGGTCGAGCGTGCGCTTGGTGGTGACGAGCTCGTCGAGGCGCACCTGACGCGGGGGCACCTCGGCCCAGTCGCGGGCGGTCACCCGGCCGTGGTCCGGGTAGGGGCGCCCGTCGCCGACGGCCTTGAAGATCATGCGGGACATCCTAGAGGCCCGACGGCGGCCCACGCCCAGGTCGTCGGGGTGTCGGTCACGCGGTCGTCACGATCTCCCCACGAGGAGCACCCGCGTCCTTCGCGTCGGCGAGCACCGTACTGACCGTCGGGCGAGCCCGCAGACGTGTCCACCGGCCCGGGCAGCGGCCGAGGTGCAGCTCGTCAGGAGCCTCGGCGCCGGCTACCGGTTCGAGGAGTGACCCGCCGCGTCGTCGACGAGGCGCGCCAGCTCGCGCACCACCGCACCCGGCAGCGCGGGCGGGAACAGCAGCGCCCGCTGCAGCTCGCCCGCGCGCCAGCCGTCGCACGCGAGCGCGGCGAGCACGAGCGACGACGGCGCGCCCTCCTCGCGCCACGCGCGCAGCACGAGCGCGTGCACCTCGTGCTGCCCCTCCGGGACGTCGTCGCGCGCGACCCCGCCCAGCGCGTACAGGCGCAGGAGTGCCGCGGCCTTGCGCGAGTCGTCCAGCGCCGCGACCGACGCGGCCACCGCCGCGCGCGACGGGTCGAGGCGCAGCGGCGAGAGGTCGTCGAACCCGGACTGCAGCACCTCGAGCGCGACGTCGTCGACCAGCGTCTCCGCGTCGCCGAACATCGCCAGCAGCGTGGACTCGCTGCGGTCGCAGCGGCGTGCGACCGCAGCGAGCGTGAGGTTCTCGACGCCCTCCTCGAGCGCGACCCGCAGGACGGCGTCCACGAGCGGGCGCTCGTCGTCGCGGAACGGGTCCTCGTCGAGGTCCACGTCGCGGAAGACGACGGCGCTCGCGGGCGGACGCACGTCCGCGTACCGGGAGAGGTCGCCGAGCAGGTCCTCCCACTCGGCCTCCGTGAGCGCGTACGCGTCCTGGTAGAGACCGAGCCACGTCCCCTCGAGCGCGAGCGCCGCGACCCACGTGCGCGGGTCGGGGACGCCCGACGCGCCGTCCGGCCCCCGGCTCGGCTCCTGGGTGGGGATCGCGGCGACCCACTCGTGCAGGGTGGCCCTGGCCGAGCGCGTCGCGTCGCTCTGGTCGGGCGTGGACATGACCGTCACCTCCGTGGTCGGGCACAGTGGACCGAGCCTAGCCGGACGCCCCGACGCCGACGCGAGGTAGAGCCCCGGTCCGCCGAGGTAGAGGCGTGGTCAGGGGCACGGGTCGACCAGACCTCCACCTCGCGTTACCAGGGCTCTACCTCGTGGTGCCGGGGCTCTGCCGCGGCGTCAGGGGCGGGGGACGTCGCGGCGGCGGAAGCCCGCCAGGCCCAGCGCGACGAGCGCGACGGCGAGGAGCGTGAGCCAGACGAACGGCCACGGCTCGACGTCTGCGCCCGGGAGCTGGGGGACGTGCCAGAACGGGGAGACCCCGCTGGCCCACGACGGCAGGTCGAGCAGGGCGCCGAACATCGTCACGACGAACGAGTACGCGAGGAGCGCCCAGGCGAGCGACGCGAGGACCGGGCGCGACCCGAACGCGGCGACGGCGACGCCCGTGACGACCGCGATCGCCGGGAGGTACGCGAACGACGCGGCGAGGTAGTCGCCGAGCCCGAAGGCGTCCTCCCCGACGCTCAGCGCGCCGAGCCACAGCCCGAGCGCGCTCACGACGAGCAGCACCGACGTCCCGAGCAGCGTCACGACGAGCTGGCCGCCGAGCCACCGCACGCGCCCGACCCCGGTCGCGAGCACGGGCTCGAGCCGCCCCGCCGTCTCCTCGCCGCGGGCCCGCTGGGCCGACGCGACGGCGAACCCGCCCGCGCCGAGCCCGAGGAACAGGGCCATGACGGCGACGAACCCGCCCACGAGGTCGGTGGCGTCGCCCAGCATCTGCGCGATCTCGGGGTTGTCGGCGACCATGTCGCCCACGGAGTCGACGAACGTCCCGCACGCGAGCGCGGTGACGCCCACCCCGACGCCCCACGCGAGCACGGACGCGCGCTGCTGGCGCCACGCGAGGGCGAGCGGGCTCGCGAGCCACCCGGCGGCGACGGGGCGCCCCGCGCGGGGCGGGACCAGGCCGGCACCCAGGTCGCGCCGCGCGGCGAGCGCCGCGCCCAGGGCGAGGAGCAGCACGACGAGCGCGACCGACAGGCCGAGCGGCCACCAGCGCAGGTCGACGAACGCGCGGATCTGCTGCGCCCAGCCGATGGGGGAGAGCCACGAGACCCAGCTCCCGTGCTCCTCCTGGACGTCGCCGACCGCGCGCAGCAGGAACGCGACGCCGAGCACGGCGAGCGCGAGGCCGCTCGCGGCGCGCGCGTGCTCGGTCACCTGGCTCGTCACGACCGCGACGGCGGCGAACACGAGGCCCGTGACGCCCACCGCGGCGCCGAGCGCGAACGAGTCGACGGCCGCGAGCCCGGTCGCGACGAGGACGGCCCCCGTCGCGAGCGCGATGGCGGCGTTCGCGACGAGCGCGGCGACGAACGCGGCGGTCGCGGGGGCGTGGCGCCCGACGACCCCGGCCCGCACGAGCTCGGCCCGGCCCGTCTCCTCCTCGGCGCGCGTGTGCCGCACGACGAGCGAGATGCTCATGATCGCGACGGCGACCATGACGGTGAGCGCCATCTCGTTCGCGATCATCGCGCCGAGCGTGTAGTCCTCGATCCCGTACTGGGGCCCGGACAGCATGATGCCCGCGGGGCTGGACACGAGCGCCGCGCGCGCCTGGCGGTCGGCCGCGGTCGGGTAGAGCGTGTCCAGCGCGACGGCCGCGTACCCGAAGAGGAGCGCGATCGACGCCGTCCACACGGGGATGCGGACGCGGTCGCGCCGCAGGACGAAGCGCAGCAGCGTGGTCCAGCCGGTGGCCGCGCGGCCCCGCCGGTGCGGCTCGGGCGCGACGGCGGCGGCGCGCCGCCCGCGTGGTGGTGCGGCCGTGCGGGCGGTCCCGGGGGCGCTCACAGCGCGCCCGCCCCGTCGAGCACGGCGAGCTCGTCGCCGTAGTGGCGCAGGAACAGCTCCTCGAGCGAGGGCGGGTTCACCGTGACGGAGCGCAGGCCGAGGTCGGTGAGCGCGCGCAGCACGGCCTCGACGCGGTCGTTGTCGACGTCGAACCGCGCCCGCGTGCCGTCCGCGCCGGGCTCCACGACGAGGTCGTGCACGCCGTCGAGCGCGTCGAGCGCCGCCGGGTCGTGCCCGGTCACGGCGGTGACCGACGAGCGCGTGAGGTGCCGGAGCTCGGAGAGCGTCCCGGACTGCACCGTGCGTCCCGCGCGGATGATCGTCACCGTGTCGCACAGCTTCTCGACCTCGGCCAGGATGTGGCTCGAGAGCAGGACGGACCGGCCCTCGGCGGTCACCTCGCGCACGCACTGCGTGAACACGGACTCCATGAGGGGGTCGAGGCCCGACGTGGGCTCGTCGAGGACGAGCAGCTCGACGTCGGACGCGAACGCCGCGACGAGCGCCACCTTCTGCCGGTTCCCCTTGGAGTAGGTGCGCGCCTTCTTGGACGGGTCCAGCTCGAAGCGGTCGAGCAGCAGCTTCTTGCGCTGCGGGTCGACGCTCCCGCGCAGGCGGGTGAGCAGGTCGATCGCCTCGCCGCCGGTGAGGTTGGGCCACAGGCTCACGTCGCCCGGCACGTAGGCGAGGCGCCGGTGGAGGTCGACGGCGTCGTGCCAGGGGTCGCTGCCGAGCAGCCGCGCGCTGCCGGAGTCGGGCCGCAGCAGCCCGAGCAGCACGCGGATGGTGGTCGACTTGCCCGCGCCGTTCGGTCCGAGGAACCCGGCGACCTCGCCCGCGCGGACGGTGAGGTCGAGGCCGTCGAGCGCCTGCACGTGACCGAAGGCCTTGCGCAGGTCGTGCACCTCGACGGCGGGGGTCGTGCTCGTCATCGCGTCTCCTCCTGGTGGGTGGTGTGCTGCAGGTAGGCGTCGAGCAGGGTCGTCTCGACGAAGAGTCCTTCGGTGAAGACCTCGAGCGCGGGGAGCATCACGCGCTCGACGTACTCGCGCAGGTCGGCCTCGGGGTCGCGCGGCTCGGTCCGCTCGCGCAGCGCCCCGTCGACGAGCAGGGACCCGAGGGAGAGGGAGACGAGGTAGCGCGCGCGGGCCGCCTCGTCGCGGCTCGGGCGGATCACGCCCGCGGCGACGCCCGACGCCATGTACTCGAGCGTGACCTGCGTGAGGTGCTCGACGAACGACCGCGCGAGGTCCCCGCCCGCCTGGAGGCTGCGCAGCGTGTACTCGAACACGGGCGCGTAGTCCTCGATCCCGGCGAGCTGCGCGAACAGTCCCATCGGGCCCGCCGCGGGGTCCTGCGGCGAGATGGCGTCGGTCTTGGCGGCGCGCACCGCGTCGAACACGTAGTCGTCGCACGCGCGGCGCAGCCCGTCCTTGGAGCCGAAGTGGTGCACGACGAGCGCGGCGCTCACGCCCGCGTCGGCGGCGATGGTGCGCAGCGGCGCGCCGAACCCGTCGCGCGCGAAGCGCGAGATGGCGGCGTCCCGGATGCGGGCGCGGGTCGTGAGGTCGTCGGTGCCCGACGGCGCGGGGCGGCCGCGGTCGGTCGGCGAAGGCTGGTCTGAACGCACGTTCAATAGACTAAACACCCGTTCAACGGGTGTCCACCCGCGAGGGAGCGCTCTGTCGGCCCGTGGCCCTTGACGTGGGTGGCGGGGGCCGGTTGAGTGGAGGCCACGACGCGATGGGAGCGCTTCCATCGCTCGTCCCGCACCCCGTGTCGATCGAAGGAGATCCGCATGAGACGTCGTGCCGTCCTGTCCACCGTCGCTGCCCTCGCGCTCGCGAGCCCCCTGCTCGCCGCCGCCGGCAGCGCCGGCGCCGCCCCCGTCCCGACCCCCGCCGCCGCCCCGGCTGCGGCCGTCCCCGCGGCGGACGACGCCGTCGGGCCGGAGACCCGCCTCTACGTAGACCCGTTCTCCACGACCCTCCAGGCCGCCGCCTCGCTCACCGGGCAGGCCCGCGCCGACGCCCAGCTCCTCGGGTCCTTCCCGTCGGCCTCGTGGTTCACCGGCGGCGCACCCGACGAGGTGCGCGACGACGTCGCGTCCGTCGTCCGGGCGGCCGCGGCCGACGGGTCGGTGCCGACCGTCGTCGTCTACAACCTGCCGTTCCGCGACTGCGCGCAGTACTCCGCGGGCGGCGCCGCGGACACGGCCGCCTACACGGCGTGGGTGGACGCCCTCGCCGAGGGGATCGGCGACGACCCGGCGATCGTGATCCTCGAGCCGGACGGGCTCGGGATCATCCCCTGGTACACCGACATCAACGGCAACCCCGAGTGGTGCCGGCCTGCCGAGCTCGACCCGGAGACCGCCGCGGCGGACCGGTTCGTCCAGCTCAACCACGCCGTCGACGCGCTCACCGCGCTGCCCGGCACGTCCGTCTACCTCGACGGGACGCACTCCGGGTGGCTCGGGGTCGGCGACATCACCGACCGCCTGATCAAGGCGGGCGTCGAGCGCGCCGACGGCGTGTTCGTCAACGCGTCGAACTACGTCGAGACCGAGCGCCTCGTGAAGTACGGGACGTGGATCAGCGACTGCGTGCACCTGTCGGTGAACAGCTGGTGGGAGCCCGCGTGGTGCGCGAGCCAGTACTACCCGGCGAACCCGGACGACGTCTCGACGTGGGGGCTCACCGACGCCGCGTACGCCCAGGCGTACGTCGACACGGGCGTCGTGCGCGACCCCGCGGCGCAGCCGCACGTCGTCGTCGACACGAGCCGCAACGGCCAGGGGCCGTGGACGGCGCCGGCCGGCGTCTACGCCGACCCCGAGGTGTGGTGCAACCCGCCCGACCGCGGGCTCGGCGAGCGACCCACGACGGACACCGGCGACCCGTTCGTCGACGCGTACCTGTGGATCAAGGTGCCGGGAGAGTCCGACGGCAAGTGCTACCGGGGCACCGGCGGCCCGCTCGACCCGGCCCGCGGCATCGAGGACCCCGCCGCGGGGCAGTGGTTCGTCGAGCAGGCCGCGGAGCTCCTCGCGCTCGCCGTGCCGCCCGTCGAGCGCCCGACCTGCGAGGTCGCGTACACCGTCCACGGGACGTGGCAGGGCAAGAAGGGCAGCGGCTTCATCGCCCAGGTCGAGCTCCGCAACACCGGCACGGCGCCGCTCGACGGGTGGGAGCTGCGCTGGACCCCCGACGGGGACCAGCGGCTCACCGACGTGTGGGGCGCGCAGGCCAGCCGGGACGGCGCCGCCGTCACCGCGCACAGCCTGTCGTGGAACGCGACCGTGCGGCCCGGCGCGACCGCGACCTTCGGCTTCGTCGCGTCGGGCGCGCCGGGTGCCGACCCGCAGCTCGTGACCCTCGGGGGGCGCCCGTGCCACGTCGTCTGACCCCTCGCCGCGGGGCCCCGCGCGACGCGCGTCGCGGAGATCACGGGCACTGGGGACGAGAGACCCCTGCCGTTCCGGGCCAGACACCCGTAGGCTGGGGGTAGCCGTCGGCGGCACCGCCGGCGCCACGTCCCGGCGCGTCGGACCGTCGGGACGTCGAGAGGCCCGTCGCACTCGTGCGACGGGCCTTTTCGGTCCTGGCGTCCGGGCGTGGTGCGACGGACGACGACGAAGGGCCCGCCGCGAGTGCGGCGGGCCCTTCGGTCTGCGGAGGATGGGGGATTCGAACCCCCGAGGGCTGTTAACCCAACACGCTTTCCAAGCGTGCGCCATAGGCCACTAGGCGAATCCTCCTGGTGCGACGGCCGACGCGCACGGGGCGCACCGACAGCAGCGCAACGAGGATACCGGACGGCGGCGCCCGGGCCGAATCGCCCCGCGCCCGACCGGGTTTCGGGTGGGGCGCCGACCTGGGCTAGGGTGGGCGCAGACCCCTCGTGCGGCATCATCTCGCCGAACTCCCCCAGGGCCGGAAGGCAGCAAGGGTAGGTGAGCTCTGGTGGGTGTGCGGGGGGTCCTTTGCTGTCTCCGGCCGGGACCCGGCTCGCCGTCACGCCGTCGCGGGTGTGGCGCAGATCTCTCTGACCGAGAGCGAGACGGGTGCCACGGCGGCGCCTGGCGCCCGGTATCTCCCGGTTCCTCCCGACGAATTCTCGCCATGCGACCAATTTCGCGTCCATATGATGGACGATCCGGCCCGGAGATTGGCGCGCGGGGCGTCGGCGTGCTCATGATGTCGGCATGATCCGGAACCACGTCGCCACCACGACCCCGAGCGCAGCGTCCTGCGCCGGCACGTCGTGCTGTCGTGGCGTGCGCACCGGGCGAATGTGCGGCTGCTGACGCCGTCGTGACCCGCAGGGAGACCTGCGCCGCACCTGCCGCGTCGTCCTGACGACGCCGCCCCCGCTCGCCGCGTGGCTGATGGCCCGCCGGAAGCACCCAGAACCCCACCCCTCGCAGGGCCGTCCCTGCACCCCGGCCGTGCCGGTCGCCACCCGTGACCGACGCCGCCGCCACCGGAAGGAACCCCCATGTCGTTCTCGACCACCCGCAAGCGTCTGACCTGGACCGCGATCGCCGCGACGGCCGCCCTCACCCTCACCGCCTGCGGCGGTGGTGACGACACCTCGGGCGGCGTCGCGAGCGGCGACGCCGCGGACCCGATCCGCGTCGGCGTCGTCGGTGCGTCCGACGACAAGTGGGCCGTGTTCCAGGAGCAGGCCGAGGCCGAGGGCATCGAGATCGAGCTCGTCGACCTCCAGGACTACACGCAGGCGAACCCGGCGGTGACGCAGGGGGAGCTCGACGTCAACCAGTTCCAGCACCTGCAGTTCCTCGCGGGCTACAACGTCGACGCGGGCGAGGACCTGACGCCGATCGGCGCGACCGCGGTCTACCCCCTCGGCCTGTACTCCTCCAAGCACACGTCGCTCGAGGAGATCCCCGACGGCGGCCAGGTCGCCGTGCCGAACGACCCGACGAACCTCGCCCGCTCGCTCCTCGTGCTGCAGGAGGCCGGGCTGGTCGAGCTCAAGGACGGCGGGAGCTCGCTCTCGACCGAGATCGACGTGCTCCCGACCTCCAAGGTGACGGTGACGCCGGTCGCGGCGGAGCAGACGCCCATCCAGCTCCAGTCCGTCGACGCGTCGATCATCAACAACGACTTCGTCGAGGATGCGGGCCTCACGCCCGAGGACGCGCTCTTCCAGGACGACCCCGACTCCGACGCCGCCAAGCCCTACATCAACGTCTGGGTCGCGCGGGCGGAGGACAAGGACGACGAGACGCTGCTCAAGCTCGTCGCGATCTCCCACTCGCCGGAGGTCGTCGAGGCGGAGAAGAAGGCCTCGGGCGGCACCGCCGTCATCAAGGAGAACTCGCCCGCCGAGCTCCAGGAGATCCTCGCCGGCATCGAGGACGACATCCGCAACTCCTGATGCCGTCGCTGCGAGGGCGGGCGCGCACGTCGCGTCCGCCCTCGCGCGCCGTCGTGCCCGGGGGAGGACGATGGCAGGCGAGCGGCACACCCCGACAGGCGGCCCCGACGACCCACCTGGTGACCCCAGGCGCACAGGCGGCCCCGGCCCGGAGGCCCGGCCTCCGACGAGAGGAACCGACGTGACCGACGTCCCCCACGACGAGGGCGGTGACGTGCAGCCCGCGATCGAGCTGCGCCACGTGAGCAAGACGTTCGGCGAGGGCGACGCCGTCGTGCACGCCGTCGACGACGTCTCGCTGAGCATCCGCCGCGGCGAGATCTTCGGCGTCATCGGCTACTCGGGCGCCGGGAAGTCGACGCTCGTGCGGCTCGTCAACGCGCTCGAGACGGTGACGAGCGGCGAGGTCGTCGTCGACGGCCAGGTGATCACCGGCCTGTCCGAGCGCCGCGTGCGCGAGGTGCGCTCGCGCATCGGCATGGTGTTCCAGCAGTTCAACCTGCTGTCGTCCCGGACGGTCGCCGGGAACGTGGCCTACCCGCTCAAGGTGGCCGGCTGGCCGCGCGAGAAGCGGGCCGCGCGCGTCGCGGAGCTCCTCGCGTTCGTCGGCCTCGCCGACAAGGCGAAGGCGTACCCGCGCCAGCTCTCGGGCGGGCAGAAGCAGCGCGTCGGCATCGCCCGCGCGCTCGCGGCGCAGCCCACGATCCTCCTCGCCGACGAGGCGACGTCCGCGCTCGACCCCGAGACGACGCGCGAGGTCCTCGCGCTCCTGCGGCGCGTCAACGCCGAGCTCGGCATCACGATCGTCGTCATCACGCACGAGATGGAGGTCGTGCGCTCGACGTGCCACCGCGTCGCGGTGATGGAGCACGGCAAGGTCGTCGAGACGGGCGACGTGTACGACGTCTTCTCCGCGCCGAGCGCCGACGCCGCGCAGCGGTTCGTCGGCACCGCGCTGCACGACCGCCCGTCGCGCGAGACGCTCGCCCGCCTGCGCGAGCGGCACCCGGGCCGGCTCGTCACGGTCGGAGTACGGGAGGGCGCGCACACCGGGTCGGACCTGTTCCGCCTGCTGCGCGAGCACGACGTCGACGGGTCCGTCGTCTACGGCGGCATCTCCGAGGTGGGGGAGCGCCCGTTCGGGTCGCTGACCGTCGAGCTCGACGCCCCGGAGGACCGCATCGCCCCGTTCCTCCTCGCGCTCGCCGAGCGCGCCGACGTCGTGGACCTGGGGACCGCGGCCCAGCCCCTCGACGACCCGCGCGTCGCGCGGCTCGACGCCGACCCGGGCGGCGGGGACGCGCCCGACGACGCGGGCGGCGACCTGGGCGACCCGTACGGGTCCGACCGCGAGACCCTCTTCCGCCACGGCAACCTCGGAGGACGCTGATGAACGGGGACTGGGAGCTCCTGTGGCCGAAGCTGGTCGAGTCGTTCGGGCAGACCCTCCAGATGGTGTCGGTCGCCCTGCTCACGGGCGGGCTCGCGGGCCTCGCGCTCGGCATCGCGCTCTACGTGACCCGGCGCGGCAACCTGCTGGAGAACCGCTGGGTCTTCGGCGTGCTCAACGTGCTCGTGAACATCGTCCGGCCCATCCCGTTCATCATCTTCGTCACGCTGCTCGGCCCCGTGACGCTGCAGGTGGTCGGGACGACGCTCGGCACCGAGGCGTTCATCTTCCCGCTGTCCGTCATGACGGCGTTCGGCACGAGCCGCATCGTCGAGCAGAACCTCGTGGGGATCGACCCGGGCGTCGTCGAGGCGGCGCGGGCGATGGGCGCGTCGTCGTGGCGCATCATCGCGACGGTCCTCGTCCCCGAGGCGCTCGCACCCCTCATCCTCGGGTACACGTTCCTGTTCATCGCGGTGCTCGACATGTCGGCGATCGCCGGGCTCATCGGGGGCGGAGGCCTGGGCGACTTCGCCCTCCGGTTCGGCTACCAGCGCTACAACTGGGGCGTCGTCATCGTCACGGTCCTCATCATGATCGCGATCGTCCAGCTCGCCCAGCTCCTGGGCAACTGGCTGGCCCGCAAGGCGCTGCACCGCTGACCCCCCCCGCCGAGATCGACCCGTACGTCCCCAGATCGACCTCCTGAGGGTCGATCTCGGACGTTCAGGTCGATCTCGCGGCGCTCCGCGTCGACGACGGCGGAGCGGCCTCGTGCCTGTGGGACGCGGCGTCTAGAGTGACGGGGGTGAGCACCGCCCTGTACCGCCGCTACCGGCCCGAGACCTTCGCCGAGGTGATCGGCCAGGACCACGTGACCGCGCCGCTCATGCAGGCGCTGCGCAGCGGTCGGGTGAACCACGCCTACCTCTTCTCCGGCCCGCGCGGCTGCGGCAAGACGACGAGCGCGCGCATCCTCGCGCGCACGCTCAACTGCGCGCAGAACACCCCGGACAACCCGCTCGACACCCCGTGCGGCGTCTGCCCCTCGTGCGTCGAGCTCGCGCGCGGCGGCCCGGGCAGCCTCGACGTCGTCGAGATCGACGCGGCGTCGCACAACGGCGTCGACGACGCCCGCGAGCTCCGCGAGCGCGCCGCGTTCGCCCCGGCGCGCGACCGGTACAAGATCTTCATCCTCGACGAGGCGCACATGGTGACGCCGCAGGGGTTCAACGCGCTGCTCAAGCTCGTCGAGGAGCCGCCCGAGCACGTGAAGTTCGTCTTCGCGACGACGGAGCCGGACAAGGTCATCGGCACCATCCGCTCGCGCACGCACCACTACCCCTTCCGCCTCGTCCCGCCGGACGTGCTCGGGCCCTACCTCGAGGAGCTGTGCGCCGCGGAGGGCGTGACGATCGGCGGCGGCGTCGTCCCGCTCGTCACGCGCGCCGGGGGCGGTTCCGTGCGCGACTCGCTGTCCGTCATGGACCAGCTCATCGCGGGCGCCCAGGACGGCGCCGTGGAGTACGAGCGCGCCGTCGCGCTCCTGGGCTTCACGCACGCGACGCTGCTCGACGACGTCGTGGACGCGCTCGCCGCGCGCGACGGCGCGAGCATCTTCCGCGTCGTGGACCACGTCATCGCCACCGGGCACGAGCCCCGGCGCTTCGTCGAGGACGTCCTGGAACGCCTGCGCGACCTCATCGTCATCGCCGTCTCCGGCGACGAGGCGCAGGCCGTGCTGCGCGACCAGCCCGCCGACCAGCTCGCCCGCATGCGGGCCCAGGCGCAGAACCTCGGCGTCGCCGAGCTCTCGCGCGCGGCCGACCTCGTCAACGCGGCGCTCACCGAGATGACGGGCGCCACCTCGCCGCGACTGCACCTCGAGCTCCTCATGGCGCGGCTGCTCCTGCCCGGGGCCGACGACGGCGCGGCCGGGTTCGCGGCACGCCTCGACCGGCTCGAGCGCGGCGGGCTGGGCACGGTCGCCGTCGCGCCGGCAGCCGTCTCGCCCGGGGCGGGGACGCCCGCCGGCGCCGCGGCCCCGGTGCCCGACGGCGCGGGGCCGGCTCCCGCCGCGGCCGCACCGGCGTCCGGTCTCACCGGCGCAGCCGCCGTGCGCGCCGCCCTGCGCCCCACCCGGTCGACCCCGTCCGCCCCCGCCGTGCAGCCGTCGGCCGGTGCCGCTGCGCCGACCGACGCGCGCCCGTCAACCGAGCCCCGCGCCGCGGCCGTCCCGGCGAGGACCGTCGAGGACGAGCGGGCCTCGGCACCGGCACTCGGCGCCCCGTCGGCACCGGACACCCCGCCCGTACCGCGCGAGGGCGGCGTTCCGTCGGGCATGACCGAGCCCGCGCCCACGGTCGCCGCGCCGCCCGCCCTGCCCACGTCGCCGTCGACCGCGGAGCCCAGCGGCGCCCCGGCGCAGGCGGTGCCGCCGGTCGAGCAGACCGGTACCGCGCGTCGGACCGGCCCGGTCGAGCCGACCGGTCCGGCGGAGCAGGACCACGCGGACGCCGATGCAGTGACGCACGAAGACGCCGCGTCGCCGACGCGCGAGGAGGCGGCGCCGCCCGTGCGTGCCGAGGCGTCCCCCGCAGGGCTGGCAGCAGGCCGTCCGGCGCAGCCGACGGCGAGCGCCCCGTCCGGCGCCGCGAGCCCGGCGTTCACGACCGAGGAGCTCCGGCGGCGCTGGCCCGAGGTGCTGGAGAACCTGCGGGCGAATCCCGTCACGTGGTCGCTGGTCGGCCCGAACGCGCAGGTCGCGGAGCTCGGCCAGGGCGTGCTCTTCCTCGCCTTCCCGTCGCCGGGCCTCGCGCGCACCTTCTCCTCGTCGCGGCACGTCCATGCGGTGCAGGACGTCGTGTATCAGACCCTCGGGCTCCAGGTGCGGGTCGAGGCGCGGCTGGACGAGGGCGGGGCGGCCGGCGCCGGGCGCACCTCGGCACAGGACCCTGCGGCCCCGGCACCCACGGGCCCCGGTCAGGGGCCGGCAGCGCCCGGCCCCGGCGGGACCGGTCGTGAGACCGGCTCCGGAGGGGGCAGCGCGTCCGTGCCACTCGCGACGGTCGGCGCGCCGGGCGGGACCGTGGCGTCCGGCACGGCTGCCTCCCCGACCGCGCTCGCGACGGGCGCGTCCGCGCCGCGCGGCGCCGTCGCGTTGCAGGAGCGACCGGTCGAGACGGACGTCGCCGGCGGCGACGCGGACCCCGGACCGGTGGTCGACGCCGCGGACGAGGCCTGGCTCGCCGGAGCCTCGTCGCCGTCGCCGTCGCCGTCGCCCGAGCCTCGGCTCGACGCCGCCGACGAGGCGTGGCTCGCGGGGGCGCCTGCCGAGCCACCGGCCGATCTCGACGACGGCCCCGAGCCGGAGCCTGTTCTCGACCGCGCCCCGGAGACGCGCGCGGCGCCCGGCGCGCAGACTCCGGCCGCCCGGGCACCGGTCTCGCCCGTGAGCCCTGCACCGGCCACTCCCGCGCTGCCGCCGCGTCCGGAGGCACCCGGCCGCACGGCGTCGGTCGCTCCGGTGGACGCGTCGGGAGCCCCGCTGCGCGGGGTCTCCGCCGCACGCGCGGCCATCGCAGCGGCCACGACGGCCCGCGTCGCCCGACCCGCTGAGGCGCCCGCCCGGCGGGACGCGCCGTCGACGGTCGACCCGATGGACGACCTCCCGTCCGCGGACGACCCCGACATCGTCTCGACCGGTCTGGTCGGGACGGCGCTCGTCGTGAGCCTGCTCGACGGCAAGATCATCGAGGAGATCCAGGACCAGGGCGTCTGACCGTGAGCACGTCGGGACAGGGCGGCCGTCGGTCATGACGGCGGCGGGCCGGGCCCGCGCTGTGGGCCGCGCCCCGTAGGCTGGGGGCGTGTACGAAGGCGCTGTCCAGGACCTGATCGACGAGCTCGGCCGACTCCCCGGCGTCGGGCCCAAGAGCGCGCAGCGCATCGCGTTCCACCTGCTCGCCGCCGACGCCGTCGACGTGCGGCGGCTCGCCGACGCGCTCACCGAGGTGAAGGCGCGCGTGCGCTTCTGCGAGACGTGCGGCAACGTCGCGGAGTCCGAGCAGTGCCGCACCTGCGCGGACCCGCGCCGCTCGCCCGAGGTGATCTGCGTCGTCGAGGAGCCCAAGGACGTGGTCGCGATCGAGCGCACGCGCGAGTTCCGTGGGCGGTACCACGTGCTCGGCGGCGCGATCAACCCGATCGAGAACGTCGGTCCGGGCGACCTGCGGATCGCCGAACTCATGGCGCGCCTCGCCGACGGCCAGGTGACCGAGGTGATCCTCGCGACCGACCCGAACGTCGAGGGCGAGGCCACGGCCACGTACCTCGCGCGCATGCTGGGGCCCATGGGCCTGCGCGTGACCCGCCTCGCGTCCGGGCTGCCGGTCGGGGGAGACTTGGAGTACGCGGACGAGGTGACGCTCGGCCGGGCGTTCGAGGGCCGACGCCTCGTCGGCGGCTGACGAGAAGGGTGGCGAGCATGGGGGAGATCGAGAACGACCCCGACCTGCGGGAGATCGCCGAGGGCATGGCCGCGCAGGCGCGCGCGTTCCTCACCACCGCGACCCAGGTCGCGTCCGGGGCCGCGCCCGGGGCCGTGCTGCCCCTGCTGCTGCTCGCCCTGTCCGACGCGCTCGCCGCGGGCGCGCGCCTCGGGGCCATGGGCGACGTCGTCCCGGTCGAGCGCTTCGAGCCCGACGCCGGCCGCGACACCGACGTGGACCCGCTGCGGACGGCGCTCTCCCAGCTCTTCGACGGGTTCGACGACTACGCCGAGATCACCGACCCGCTCGTGGGCGCCGAGGTCGGCGCCGCGTCCCTGTCGGGAGACCTCGCGTGCGTCGCGGAGTGCCTCGCCAAGGGCCTCCAGCACTACGACGGCGGCCGCGAGCTCGAGGGCCTGTGGTGGTGGCAGTTCTCCTACGTCTCGCTCTGGGGGGAGCGCGCCGCGAGCGCGCTGCGCGTGCTGCAGCTCGCGCTCGCGCACCTGCGCCTCGACGTCGAGGACGACGTCGCGGCCGAGGCCGAGTACGACGCCCTCCAGTCCTGACGCACGTCGCGGTTCGAAGCCTGTCCGGCGGACCGGATGCGCACGGCCGGGACGCAGGACCACCGACCGAGGCGCTGTGGTACCACTAGGGGGTGCTGCCCGCCTTCTCCCTCCCGGTCTCCGGCGGGCTCGAGATCGACGGCCTGACCGTCCTCCTGCTCGTGCTCGCCGCCCTGACGGCGGGGTGGATCGACGCCGTCGTCGGCGGCGGGGGTCTGGTCCAGCTGCCCGCGCTGCTCCTCGTGCCCGGCATCAGCCCGGTCCAGGCGCTCGCGACGAACAAGCTCGCGAGCATCATGGGCACCTCGGTGAGCGCCGCGACGTACTACCGGCGGGTGGGCCCCGACCTCCGGACGGCCGGACCGATGGCGCTCGCGGCGCTGGTCGGTGCCATCGGTGGCGCCGCCCTCGCGTCGCGCATCCCCGCCGAGCTGTTCAAGCCGATCATCCTCGTGGTGCTCGTCGGGGTCGCGGCCTACACGATCGCGAAGCCGAAGCTGGGGCACACGACGAACCTGCGCTGGGAGGGCAACGGCCACCGCTGGGCCGCGGCCGGGATCGGCCTCGTCATCGGCACGTACGACGGCCTGCTGGGCCCGGGCACGGGGACGTTCTTCGTCATCGCGCTCGTGAGCATCCTCGGGTACGCGTTCCTGCCGGCGTCGGCGCTCGCGAAGATCGCGAACTTCGCGACGAACGCGGGCGCGCTGATCTTCTTCGTCCCCTACGGCGCGGTGCTGTGGGGCCTGGGCCTGCTCATGGGTGCGGCGAACCTGCTCGGCGCGTACGTCGGGGCGCGCATGGCCGTGGCCAAGGGCAGCGCGTTCGTCCGCGTCGTGTTCGTCGTCGTGGTGGGGGCGCTCATCCTCAAGCTCGGCTACGACGTCGTCACCGACCTGGGCTCCTGACGCCACGCTGACCAGCGCGGACACGCGCCTGGTGTCATGTGGTGTCGCGATGTTGTCGCGAGGGGTTGCTATGACACCACGAATGGTGCCATGATGGCGTCATGGACCTCACCCCGTATGTCGACGACCTCCAGAACCGCCTCGCCGCCGCCGCGGACGCCGCGGGGGACGACGGCCGCCGGCTCGCCGAGCGGCTGACCGCACCGCTCGACGCGGCCGTGCGGCTCGTCCTGCTCGACGCGCTCTCGGACGCGGCGGGCGAGATCTCCGCGGAGCTCGCGCCCGGCTCGGTCGACGTGCGGCTGCGGGGCGGCGCCCCGGAGTTCGTGGTCGCCGCCCCGGCCCCCGCGGCCCCGGCCACGGCACCCGGCGCGCCGGCGTACGGCGTCGCCCCGGCCCCGGACGCGCTCCCCGGCGTGGCGGTCGCCGACGTCGAGTCCGGCGCCACGACCCGCACGACCCTGCGCCTGCCCGACCACCTCAAGACGCAGGCCGAGACCGCCGCCGCCCGCGACGGCGTCTCCGTCAACACGTGGCTCGTGCGCGCGGTCGCCGCGGCGCTCGAGCAGTCCACCGGGCGCCCGGCCGCGCAGGCCCGCCCGCAGCCGCGCGGCTCCGCCCGCGTCACCGGCTGGGTGCGCTGACCCTCCGGTCCGCACGCCCGCCTCTCCTCCCACCCGCTGACACCACACCGACACCACCGTTGGAGCTCCGTCATGCCCACTTTCCCCGCCTCCCAGCCCGTCCCGGTCGTCGTGGACGTGCCCTTCGCCAACCTGCACGTCGTCGCCGGCGACCGTGACGACGTCGTCGTGACGGTCCTGCCGACGGACCCCGCGAAGTCGGGCAGCGTCCGCGCGGCCCAGGACGTCCGGGTCGACCGCGACGGGGACGCCGTCACGATCCTGTACCCCGGGTCGTGGAAGCAGTTCGTCCTGCCGTTCGCGGCCGGGACCGCCGACATCACGGTCGAGCTCCCCGCCGGCTCCGACCTGCGCGGCAAGGCGGGCACCCTCTACACCGAGGGCTCGCTCGGCGACGTCGACATGACGCTCTCCGTCGCCGACGTCCGGCTCGAGGACGTCGAGCGGCTCGCCCTCAAGGCCTCGGCGGGGTCCGTCGTCGTCGGTCGCGTCGCCGGCACCGCCGACGTCAAGGTCAGCGCCGGCTCTGTGCGCATCAGCGAGATCGCCGGCGACGGGACCATCAAGGCCAGCAACGGCACGACGACGGTCGGCGCCGTCACGGGCACGCTCGCCGTGCAGGGCGCGCACGGCGAGATCGCCGTGAACCGGGTGGTCGGCACCCTCACCGCCAAGTCCGCGCACGGCGGCATCCGGGTCGACCGCCTGGAGTCCGGCAGCGTCACCCTCAGCACGTCGTTCGGCTCGATCGACGTGGGCGTGCCGGAGGGCACCGCCGCGTTCCTCGACGCGAGCTCCGAGCACGGCAGCGTCCGCAACCACCTGACCCCGACCGAGGGGCCCGTCGAGGACGAGGCCACCGCGGAGATCTACGCCAGCACCGGCTTCGGCGACGTCGTCGTCCGCCGACCCTGACCCACGCCTGAGAGAGACGGAGACCTGGACATGTCTGTCGACCAGTCGCTCGCACCCGCGGTGCGGGTCCGAGGCATCGAGAAGTCGTTCGGCGACCTGCACGTGCTGCGCGGGGTCGACCTGGACGTCGCGGCGGGGAGCATCTTCGCGCTGCTGGGGTCCAACGGTGCGGGCAAGACCACGCTCGTGCGCATCTTGTCGACGCTCCTCACGCCCGACGCGGGCGCCGCGAGCGTCCACGGGCACGACGTCGTCGACGAGCCGGGGCCGGTCCGGGAGTCGATCTCCCTGACCGGGCAGTTCGCCGCGGTCGACGAGGTCCTCACGGGCAGGGAGAACCTCGTGCTCGTCGCCCGGCTGCGCCACCTGAAGGACCCCGGACAGGTGGCGGACGACCTGCTCGCCCGCTTCTCCCTGACCGACGCGGGCTCGCGCCGGGCCGGGACCTACTCCGGCGGGATGCGCCGTCGCCTCGACATCGCGATGAGCCTGATCGGCGACCCGCCGGTCATCTTCCTCGACGAGCCGACGACCGGCCTGGACCCCCAGGCGCGCATCGAGGTCTGGGCCACGGTGCGCGAGCTCGCCCAGGGCGGCACGACGGTGCTGCTCACCACGCAGTACCTCGACGAGGCCGAGCAGCTCGCGGACCGGATCGCGATCCTGCACCGCGGCACCATCATCCAGAACGGCACCCTGGCCGAGCTCAAGGCGCTCCTGCCGCCCGCGCAGGTCGAGTACGTCGAGAAGCAGCCGTCCCTGGAGGACGTCTTCCTCACCCTCGTCGGCGAGACCGGCGAGCACCCCGCGACCCCGACGACCGCCGAGGGCACCCAGCCCGCCGGAGAGGAGCTCCGATGACCACGCACGTCCTGGCCGACACCCGTGTCCTGACCGGCCGCTCGCTGCGGCACATCCTGCGCAGCCCGGACACGATCATCACGACCGCCGTCACCCCGATCGCGCTCATGCTGCTGTTCGTCTACGTCCTCGGCGGCGCGATCGACACCGGCGCCGCCGGGTCGTACATCGACTACATGCTGCCCGGCATCCTGCTCATCACCGTCGCGTCGGGCGTCGCGTACACGTCGTACCGGCTGTTCCTCGACCTGCAGGGCGGCATCTTCGAGCGCTTCCAGTCGATGCCCGTCGCGCGGTCCAGCGTCCTGTGGGCGCACGTGCTCACGTCGCTCGTCGCGAACCTCGTCTCGGTGACGATCGTCGTCGGCGTCGCGCTCCTCATGGGGTTCCGCACGGGGGCGTCGGTGGGCGCCTGGCTCGCCGTGCTCGGCATCCTCGTCCTGTTCACGCTCGCCCTGACGTGGCTCGCGGTCGTCGCGGGGCTGTCGGCGAAGACGGTCGACGGCGCCTCGGCGTTCAGCTACCCCCTGATCTTCCTGCCGTTCATCAGCTCCGCGTTCGTCCCCACGGACACCATGCCGGCCCCCGTCGCCTGGTTCGCGGAGAACCAGCCCGTCACCGCGATCGTGAACACCCTGCGCGCGCTGTTCGGTGGCCAGCCCGTCGGCGCCGACATCTGGGTCGCGCTCGCGTGGCTCGTCGGGATCCTCGCCGTCGCGTACGCGTGGGCCGTCGCGATCTACCGGCGCAAGATGCGCTGACCTGCACACAAGAACGGTCCCGGCACGGGTGGAGGCGTGCCGTCCGCACCAGGGGCGTGGCGCGGACGGCGCCCCGTGCCGGGACCGTCTGCCGGTGAGGGGCCGTGGTGCGGCCCCTCACCCGTCTGTGCGGCGCCTGCTAGGCGGAGCGCTCCGGCCGGCCGACCGGGATCACGTCCGGGCCGGCCGTCGCCTGGTCGGCCTCCGTCACCGCGCCGATGTCGTCGCCGTGCACCGGTGCTCCCGGGACGTCGACGTGCGGGGAGTCGGGCGGGGGCGGGGTGACGCTGCCCTCGAGCAGGTCGGGGCGGTCGGCGACCGTCGTGATCCCGCTCGAGGCCTTGTAGCCCTTCTTGCGCAGGGCGCGCGCCCGCTCGCCGGCCGACCGCAGGCGCGGGTTCACGTACTCGTCGATCCCGAAGTTGATGAGCGACAGGGCCATGCCGAGCAGCGCGATGCACAGGCCGGCGGGGACGTACCACCACCAGTAGTCGGGGAACGCGCCGTTCTGCTGAGCCCAGAAGAGGATCGTGCCCCAGTTGAGGTTCGTGATGGGGATGACCCCGATGAAGGCGAGCGTAGTCAGGCCGAGGACCGCCGCGGTCACCGTGCCGACGAAGCTCGACGCGATGATCGCGGTGAGGTTCGGCAGCATCTCGACGGCGATGATGCGGTGGATCGGCTCGCCGTTCGCCCGCGCCGCCTGGATGAAGTCCCGGTTCCGCAGCGACAGGGTCTGCGCCCGCAGGACGCGCGCGCCCCAGGCCCAGCCCGTGATCGCGAGCACCGTGGAGACGAGCAGGAGGCTCGGGTTCTCCTGCTGCGACGCCACGATGATCATGAGCGGAAGGCCCGGGAGCACGAGGAACACGTTCGTGAGCGCCGAGAGCGACTCGCTGCGCCAGCCCGCGATGTACCCGGCGGTCACCCCGACGATCACCGCGACGAGCGTCGCGATGATGCCGGAGACGAACCCGACGACCAGCACGCCCCGCGTGCCGTAGATGATCTGGCTGAGGACGTCCTCGCCCATGTGCGTCGTGCCGAGCAGGTGCTGCGCGGACGGCGGCTGCTTGAGCGCGGTGAAGTCCTTCTCGAGCGGCCCGTAGGGCGCGAGGAGGTCGCCGAAGATCGCGACGAGCGTGAACACGCCGAGGATGATCAGGCCGGTGAGCGACTTGCCGTTGCGGAACATCGCGAACGAGGCCCCGGCGCGGCTCGCGAGGCCGCGTCCGGAGGAGCCGCCCGAGGCGGCTGTCGGGGTCGCGGGCGCGGTGGCCTCGCTCGTCGCGGTCGTGGTGGTGGACG
This sequence comes from Cellulosimicrobium sp. NPDC030954, assembly GCF_055571305.1. Classification (NCBI taxonomy): domain Bacteria; kingdom Bacillati; phylum Actinomycetota; class Actinomycetes; order Micrococcales; family Promicromonosporaceae; genus Cellulosimicrobium; species Cellulosimicrobium sp. NPDC030954. The sequence goes on along the minus strand of NZ_JBVIFN010000010.1, from coordinate 110,140 downwards.
TCATGGCTCAGGCCTCCGTCTGACGCGTGCGCGGGTCGAGGGCGGCGTAGGCGACGTCCGCCAGGATGTTCGCGACGAGGACCGAGAGCGTGATGACGAGGAAGAGTCCCTGCATCAGCGGGTAGTCCTTCGCGTTGGTGGCGTCGAGCAGCAGCTTGCCCACCCCGGGGTAGGAGAAGACGAGCTCCATGACGAGCGTGCCGCCCACGATGAAGCCGAGGGACAGCGCGAAGCTCGAGAGCTGCGGCAGCACCGCGTTGCGCGACGCGTAGCGCGTGAGCACCTTGCGGGGCGGGAGGCCCTTGGCCTGGGCCACCGTCACGTAGTCCTCGTCGAGGACGGTGATCATCATGTTCCGCATCCCGAGCACCCAGCCGCCCAGCGACGCGACGACGATGGTCAGGGCGGGCAGCGTGCCGTGCTGGATCACGTCCCGGGCGAACTCCCACGACCACTCGGGCGACGCGCCCTTGCTGTACGCGTGCGACGCCGGGAACCAGCCGAGCATGCTCGAGAAGACCGCGATGGCGATGAGGCCCATCCAGAAGTACGGGACGGTCGAGAAGAACGTCGAGATGGGCACGATCGCGTCGGCCTTGCTCCCGCGGCGCCAGCCGATGATCGCGCCGAGGCCGCTGCCGAGGAAGAAGCTGAGGATCGTCGCGATACCGACGAGCCCGAGCGTCCACGGCAGGGCGGCGGCGATCACGTCGCCCACGGGGGCGAGCCCCTTGGAGAACGAGCGACCGAGGTCGCCGCTGAGCATGAGGCCCCAGTAGTCGACGTACTGCTGGAAGAGCGACCGGCCGTCGTCGAGCCCGAAGAGGGTGCGCAGCGACTCGGCCGCCTCGGGGCTGATCTTCCCCTGGTTCTTCGCGAGGTACGCGGAGACCGGGTCGCCCTTCATCATGCGGGGCAGGAAGAAGTTGATCGTGATCGCCGCCCAGGCGGTGAACAGGTAGAAGGCGGTGCGGCGGGCGAAGAATCGCAACGGGATCAGCTCCTCGACGATGCGGGGCCGGTGCCGGAGAAGTGGACCTCCGGGTTGGGCGAGGCATCGCGTAGCGCGCGGGTGTAGGGGTGCTGGGGCTCGAGGATCACGTCGTCGGCCGGCCCGTGCTCCACGACCTTGCCGTGGTGCAGGACCATGATCTCGTCGCTGAAGTGGCGCGCGGTCGCCAGGTCGTGCGTGATGTAGAGGACCCCGAGGTTCGCCTCGCGCTGGAGCTCGGCGAGGAGGTTGAGGACGCCGAGGCGGATCGACACGTCGAGCATCGAGACCGGCTCGTCGGCGATGAGCAGCGACGGGCGCGACGCGAGGGCGCGCGCGATCGCGACGCGCTGGCGCTGCCCGCCGGACAGCTCGTGCGGGCGACGGTCCACGACCCCGCCGTCCAGGTGGACGCGGTCGAGGAGCCGGTGCACCTCCGCGTCGACCGCGTCCTTCGGGACCACGTGGTCGAGGCGCAGCGGCCGCTCGAGGTGGTGGCGGATCGTGTGGTACGGGTTGAGCGACGCGAACGGGTCCTGGAAGACCATGCGGATCTGCTGCCGGTAGCGGCGCAGGGCCCGTCCCCGGCGGGGGATGGGGGCGCCGTCGAGCAGGATCTCGCCGGACGTGGCGCGCTCGAGCTGCGTGAGGATCTTCGCGATCGTCGACTTGCCGCTGCCGCTCTGCCCGACGAGCGCGACCGTGCGCCCCGAGGTGAGCGTGAAGCTGACGTCGTCGAGCGCCAGCAGGTCGCCCGAACCCCGGACCTTGTACTTCTTGCTGACGTGCGAGAACTCGAGGGTGGTCATCGGGCCTGGCCTCCTGCGAAGGTCGTGGCCGTGCTCGCGGCCGTGGCCGCGGGCTCCGACCGGCCGCGCACGAACCCGCCCCGCTCGCCGGTGAGGCTCGGGAACGAGCCGAGGAGCGTGCGGGTGTACTCGTGCCGGGCGTGGTGGTAGATGTTCGCCGCGGTGTCGAGCTCGACGATCCGGCCCTGGCGCATGACCGCGATCCGGTCGGAGATCTCGAGCAGCAGCGGGAGGTCGTGCGTGATGAAGATGACCGAGAAGCCGAACTGCTTCCGCAGGTCCGAGATCTGCTGGAGGATCTCGCGCTGCACGAGGACGTCGAGCGCCGTCGTCGGCTCGTCCATGATCATGAGCTGCGGCTTGAGCGCGAGGGCCATGGCGATCATGACGCGCTGGCGCATGCCGCCGGAGAGCTCGTGCGGGTAGGAGCGCAGCCGGTCGCGCCCCACGCCGACGAGGTCGAGGAGCTGGGCGCTCTCCTCGGTCCGCTCGGCCTTGCTCATACGGGGGCGGTGCGTCTCGAACACGTCGCCGAGCTGCTTGCCGACGGTGGCGACCGGGTTGAGCGCGTTCATCGCCCCCTGGAACACCATCGACGCCTTGTCCCAGCGGAACCGGCGCATCGCGTCGTCGTCGAGCGCGTTGAGGTCGACGTCCTCGCCCGACTCGTCGTGGAAGATCGCCGATCCCGAGGGGATGACGGCCGGCGGCTTGAGCAGCCGCTGGATGCCGTACGCGAGCGACGTCTTGCCGCAGCCGGACTCGCCGGCCAGGCCCAGGATCTCCCCGCGGCGCAGCGTGAGGGAGACGTCGCTGACGGCCTCGACGGGCGGGTCGACGTCGTAGACCACGCTGAAGTGCGAGACGGTCAGCAGAGGTTCGGTGTTCACTCGTCCTACCTGTTTCTGTGCGGGGGGCTGGACCGCACCGAGGCCCGCGCGGCGTGCGCCGCGCGGGCCCCGGTGACCTCACTCGGCCGGCTCGAGCTGGGTGAGGATGAGCACCGCGGTCGGCTGCGTCGGGTCCGCGTTGATGTACGGGTCGTCGTCGCTCGGCCAGCCGACGTAGTTGCGCGTGTTGAACTCCGTGATGAACGGGCGCGTGCCGATCGGCATGACCGGGACCTGGTCCACGAAGATCTTCTGCGCCTCGGCGATGGCCGTCGCGCGGTCCTCGTCCGTCGTCGCCGCGAGGTACGCGTCGAGGGCGGCCGTGGCCTCCGGGCTGTCGAAGCGGCCGAAGTTGTAGTCCGCGGCCTCACCGACCGGCTTGAGCCAGCGGGCGTCCATCGTGTCGCTGTAGATGTCGTACGGCGTCGCGCCCGTCTCGGTCCAGTGCAGGATCGCGTCGAAGTCGCCCGTGCCCTTGGCGGCCCACCACGAGTCGGAGTCGGGCGTGTCGACCGACGCCTCGACGCCGATCGCCTTGACCGACTCGGCGATGAGGCTGATGCCGGTGACGTAGTCGTTCCAGCCCTGGGGGACGCTGAGCTGGAAGGTGACGGGCTCGCCGTCGGGGTCGACCAGGGTGTCGCCGTCGAACGTGTACCCGGCGTCGGTGAGGACCTTCTTGGCGCCGTCGACGTCGACCTCGTACTCCTCGCCCACGAACTCGTCCGAGATGAACGGGTCGCCGGCCGGGGTCGGCAGGCCCGTGACGGAGGTGAGCAGCGGGACGCCGCTCTCGCGGGCGATCTGCTGGTGCTGCTCGCGGTCGATGACCATGTTGACGGCCTGGCGGAACGCCACGTCGTCGAACGGCTTCTTGGTCGTGTTGACGAACATCGCGTCGATGCCGAGGCCCGCGGGGGCCCAGTACACGTTGTGCTCCGGGTCCTTGTCGACGAAGGCCGACTGCACGTTCGGGAGGAACGCCTGCGCCCAGTCCGCGTCGCCGTTGGCGAGCGCCGTCGTCAGGGCGCTGTTGTCGTTGTAGGACACGTAGTACAGCGTCGGGACCGCGAGCTCGCCGCCCCAGTAGTCGTCGCGCGCGTCGAGCTGGACGCTCTCCGTGCTGAAGCTCGTCAGGGTGTACGGGCCGGTGCCGACGGGGTCGGGGTTCGTCTCGGTCGTCGGGTCGGCGACGCCCTCCCACACGTGCTTCGGCACGACGAACCGGTGCAGCACCTTGTCCTGCTTGGCGAACATCGGCGTGCCGAACGTGACGGTGACCGTGTCGCCGTCCACGGTGACGTCCTGGATGTCGAGCGCCGCGGTGTTGAGCTCGGGCGTGTCGACGAGGATCTGGTACGAGTACGCGATGTCGTCGGCCGTGAGGTCCTCGCCGTCGCTCCACTTCACGCCCTCGCGGGTCGTGAGCGTCACCGACGTGTAGTCCTCGGACCACGTGATCTCGGACGCCAGCCACGGGCGGACCTCGTCCGACGGGTTGACCACGTTGACGATGCCGACGGGCTCGTAGATCGCGTTGACGTAGCCGAGCTTGAGCGCGGACGAGTCGCCGATCCAGGGGTTGTTCGACTCGGTCGCGATCGCGCCGTCCGGCTTGGCGATGGTGAGGGCGGCACCCTCGCCGGAGCTGGTCGTGCTGTCGTCGTCGTTGCCGCCGGACGACGAGCAGCCGGTCAGCACGAGTGCTGTCGCGATGCCGAGGGCGATCGCGGAGGCCTTCAACCTCATGAATCTCTCTCCTTCGAGGGAACTTCGTCCCCGGCGCGGTGCCGGGGCGGTGGAGCGCGTGTCGCGAGTACCGCGTGGGTACCGCGTGAGAACTGCGTGGGCGCTGGGTCGCCCGGGGTGGACCGCGGTCCGGCTACTCCTGTTCGGTGGTGCTCTCCTGCACCCGGACCGCGGTGTCCAGGCGGAGGTCGTGGACGGAACGCCCCACCCGGAGCCGGTAGGTCCCGGCCGGGAGGTGCCAGCGTCCGCTGTCGGTGTCCCACACCTCGAGCTGACGGCGGGGGACGGTCACGGTGACGTCGGCGGAGGCCCCCGCGGCGACGTCGACGACGGCGAACCCGCCGAGCCAGCGGACCGGACGGTCGCGCTCGGCGACCGGGGCCGACGCGGGCGCGACCGGGGGTTCGACGTAGACCTGGACGACCTCGCGGCCGTCGCGGGACCCGGTGTTGGTGACGCGGACCGTGAGGGTCACGTCGCCGTCGGGAGTGCGGGCGGGCACGTGACCGGGCTCGCCGCACGCGTCGTACGACCACGTCGTCCAGCCGAGCCCGTGCCCGAAGGGTGCGGCGGGGACGGCGCCCGAGCGCTCCCACGCGCGGTACCCGACGTGGACGCCGTCGGCGTACTCGACGACCCCCTGGTCGGGGACCGCGTGCGGGACGGGGACGTCGGCCTCGGTGGCCGGGAGCGTCCAGGGGAGGCGGCCCGCCGGCTCGACGTCGCCCGCGAGCACGTCGGCGATCGAGTGCCCGGCCTCCTGGCCGGGGAACCAGACCCACAGCACGGTGCGCGCGCGGTCGAGCCAGGGGAGCAGCACGGGGGCGCCCGCGTTCACGACGACGACCGCGTCCGGGTCGGCGTCGAGGACGCGCTCGACGAGCTCGTCCTGACGGCCGGGCAGCGCGAGCGACGTGCGGTCCCAGCCCTCGGACTCGACCTCCTCGTTCGTGCCCACGACGACGACGGTCAGGTCGGCCGCGCGGGCGGCCCGGGCGGCGTCGGCGATCTCCTGCTCGGCGCTCGGCGCGGGGACGCGGTGGCGCAGCTCCGCGCGGACGAGGTTCCCGTAGCCCTGGGCGCGGGTGACGAGGAGCGACGCGCGGACCCGCACGCGGCGCGGCGCGTCGACGTGCACGGTCGCGGGGACGCCCGCCGGGTTGTTGATCGAGGAGTCGAGGATGACCTCGACCCCCGAGCGTCGGTCGTCCTTCGCGACGACGACGCCGTCGATCTCGATCGTGTGGCCCGGGACCGTGCCGACCTCGAGCACGTGGTCGCCGGGCTCGTCGAGGAGGACGTCGACGTCCAGCACGACGGTGTCGACCTCGGCGGGCAGGTCCCGCAGGAACCCGTCCCAGCGGGGCAGGACGGACGTGCGGAGCGTCGTGCCCTCGGCGTCGAGCCAGGTCACGGTCACCGCGGCGCCGTCGGCGCTGCGCCCCTCCACGTCGAGCCGGGGGGCGTACCGGCGGGCGTCGCCGCCGCGGGCCACGGTGAGCGTGGCGTCGGGCCAGCGCGCGGCCAGGCCCTCGGCGGGCGTGACGACGTGCGCAGGGTTCACGGTCGAGCTGCCGCCGCCCAGCACGTGCGGGCGCACGGCGTTGGGGCCGACGAGCGCGATCGAGCGCGGCGCGGGGCGGTCCCAGACGGGGTTCTCGGCGTCCGAGCGCAGGACGACCGTGCCCGCGGCGGCGGTCCGGCGCACCAGGGCGCGCAGGTCGCCGTCGTGCGTGACGGGGCGGGCGGGCTCGTCGAGCGCGCCGACGCGGCGGGCGAGCAGGAGGACGCGCGCGACCTTGTCGTCGATCTCGCTCTCGGGGACGCGGCCCTCCTCGACCGCGCGGACGAGGGCGTCCTCCCACGGGCCGCCGGGGCCGGGCATGACGACGTCGAGGCCGCCGTTCGCGGAGAGCTCGGTCGTGCGCGTCGCGACCCAGTCGGAGACCACGGCGCCGTCGAACCCGACCTCGTCCTTGAGGACGTCCGTGAGCAGGTGCCGGTGCCCGGTCATGGGACCCGACTCCACGCCGTCGTCCACCTGGTTGTAGGCCGCCATGACGGACCACGCGCCCGCCGCGACCGCGTCCTCGAACGGCGCGAGGTAGACCTCGCGCAGGACGCGGGGGTCGACGTGCGACACGTACGACGTGCGCTGGGTCTCGGAGTCGTTGGCGACGTAGTGCTTGACGCACGCCGCGACGCCCTGGTCCTGGAGGCCGCGCACGACGCCGGTGCCGATCTGCGCGGTGAGGTAGGGGTCCTCGGAGTAGCACTCGAAGTGCCGGCCGCCGACGGGCGTGCGCTGGATGTTGACCTGGGGCGCGAGGACGACGTCGACGCCGTGCGTGCGCGCCTCGCGGGCGAACGCCTGCCCGGTCTCGTGCGCGACGGCCCGGTCCCACGTCGCGCCGATCGCGCTGGGGGACGGGAAGAGGAGCGAGGTCTCGCCCTCGACCTCGCTCGTGCCGCGGACCCCGACGGGGCCGTCGGACATGACGACGGGGCGCAGCCCGAGCTCGTCCTGGGCGTGCAGGCGCCACATGGACCGGCCGGTGAGGAGGCGGACCTTCTCGCGGAGGGGCAGCCCCTGTGCACGGGTGCGCAGGGCGTCGAGCTCCGCGGGGTCGCGCTCTCCCGCGAGGGACTGCGATGTCACGTACGTGCTCCTCGTCGTCGAGTCGTCTGTCGAGCGGAGAACTTACCGTGCAGTCAGTAAGTTGGCAAGAAGCCGCGTTTCCGCAGGTCAGATCGATATCTCACCGTGATCTTTGCCCTGAGCGTGGCTCGGCGGCGCCGCCGCGTGCGTAGGATCACCCCGGACGGCGACGGATCGAGGACGTGCTCGGTGCCGGGGCGCCGACGTCGGCGCCGACCGTGGCGCACCGGGCACCACGACGAGGAAGTGACGAGGCGATGACCACGAGCAGGCGGCGCCCCCGCGTGCGGGAGGAGACCCTCCGGCGCCGCGAGGAGATCCTCAAGGCCGCCATGGCGACCTTCGGGAGCAAGGGCTACCACAACGGCCCCCTCGCGGAGATCGCGGAGCAGGTCGACATGACCCACGCCGGGATCCTGCACCACTTCGGGTCCAAGGACCACCTCCTCCTCGAGGTGCTGCGCTACCGCGACGAGAGCGACGTCGCCGGCCTCGACGGGCAGCACATCCCGGGCGGCCTCGACATGTTCCGCCACCTGGTCCGCACCGCGTTCCTCAACGCGCAGCGCGCCGGGATCGTGCAGACGTACGCCGTGCTGTCCGCCGAGTCCGTGACCGACGACCACCCCGCGCGCGCCTTCTTCGAGGGCCGGTACCGCACGCTGCGCGGCGAGGCCGTCGAGGCGTTCGAGGCGCTGTGCGCGGAGCGGGGCGTCGCGGTCCCCGCGAGCGTCCGGCACGCGTCGGCATCGATCCTCGCCGTCATGGACGGCCTCCAGGTCCAGTGGCTCCTCGACCCCACGCAGGTCGACCTCGGCGAGGCGAGCGAGTTCGCCATCGAGGCGATCGTCACCGCGGTGCTCGACCCGCGCCCGTCGCCGCTCGGGAGCCTCCCGGGGCCCGCGGAGGAGGCCCGCGCGGCGGGCGCCACCGACGCCGAGGCCCGGGGCGTCGACCGGCACGTGGAGGCGGCAACTGCCTGACGGCGGCGCTCGGGTCGGGCCCGCGGGCCGGTCCCGTGGTTCCGGTCCTTCGGTCCCGGAGGGTCGCGACCACGGGCCCTGGTCGGGCGCGGCGGCCGACGGCGAGGATCGAGGTCGTGCAGACCCTCGCCCAGGCGTTGTCCACCCAGTCGGAGGCGGCCCGGAAGAAGGTCGGCTCGGCGAGACGCCCGGCGCGCTACCTCGTCGCCGCGATGCTCGCGGGCGCGTACATCGGCGTCGGGGTGGTCCTCATGGTCGCGACGGCCGGGCCCTTCCTCGCGGCCGGGTCGCCGGGGGAGCGGCTGGTCGCCGGGGGCGTGTTCGCCGCGGCGCTGACCCTCGTCGTGTTCGCCGGGGCCGAGCTCGCGACGTCCGCCATGATGATCCTCGCCCAGGGCGTCGCGACGCGCGCCGTCCGGGTGCGCGACGCCGTCCTCACGCTCGGCCTGTGCCTCTTCGGCAACCTCGCCGGCTCGATGCTCTTCGCGTTCGCCGTCACGAAGGCCGGGGTGCTGCACTCCAACGCGGCCGCGGGCGAGATGGTCGCGTCGATGCTGCGCGCGAAGGCCCACGAGACCGGCGGCGAGCTCTTCTTCCGCGGCGTGCTGTGCAACCTCCTCGTGTGCGCCGCGATCTGGGCCTGCGGTCGCCTGCGCTCCGAGGCGGGCCGGGCGATCGTCCTGTTCTGGGCGATCCTCGCGTTCATCGCCTCCGGCTTCGAGCACGTCGTCGCCAACATGACGACCTTCTCGCTCGGCCTCCTCGGCGACCTGGGCCCGACGACGTGGACCGACTTCGCCCGCAACCTCACCTGGGTCGGCCTCGGCAACCTCGTCGGCGGCGCCCTCGTCGTCGGCCTCGCCTACGTCGTCGTCGCCGGCCCGGGCGAGCGGGGCGTCGGGCGGGGCGTCGGGCGGGGTGCGCCCTCGGAGGACGCGTCCGCGCCGCCGGTCGCGCTCCCCATGCCCGCGCTCCGGCGGGTGACCGCGCCCCTCGACCGGAGCCACCGCGCGGGCTGATGCCGCGCCGCCCGGGCCCGCATGGCGGGACGGGCTTGGCCGGACCGCGGGACGCGTGCGTATCATCGATCGACCCACAAGCACCCGGCGGGCCGTTGAGAGAGACGGAGGCCGGCGACAGACGGAGCAGCACGTGGCACTTGTCGTGCAGAAGTACGGCGGTTCGTCGGTATCCGACGCCGAGAGCATCAAGCGCGTGGCCAAGCGCATCGCGCAGACCAAGAGGGCCGGGCACGACGTCGTCGTCGTGGTCTCGGCGATGGGCGACACGACGGACGAGCTCATCGACCTCGCGCAGCAGGTCACCCCCCTCCCGCCGCAGCGCGAGATGGACATCCTCCTCACCGCGGGCGAGCGCATCTCGATGTCGCTGCTCGCGATGGCGATCAACAGCCTGGGCGTCAAGGCGAAGTCGTTCACGGGCCAGCAGGCGGGCGTCATCACCGACGCCGTGCACGGCAAGGCGCGCATCGTCGACGTCGTCCCGCACCGCATCCGGGAGACGATCGAGCGCGGCCAGGTCGCGATCGTCGCGGGCTTCCAGGGCGTCACGCAGTCGACGAACGACGTGACGACGCTCGGCCGCGGCGGGTCGGACACGACCGCAGTCGCGCTCGCCGCCGGCCTCGACGCCGACGTGTGCGAGATCTACACGGACGTGGACGGCATCTTCACGGCCGACCCGCGCATCGTCCCGAGCGCGCGCAAGATCGACCGCATCACGTACGAGGAGATGCTCGAGATGGCGGCGAGCGGGGCCAAGGTCCTCGCGCTGCGCTGCGTCGAGTACGGCCGCCGGTACGGCGTGCCGATCCACGTGCGCTCGTCGTTCAGCGGCAAGGACGGCACGTTCGTCAGCGCGGACGCCTACTCCGCGCCGCAGCCGGCCGTCGGCGCCGCCCCCAGCTCTGCAGACCTTCCCGAGGAGACCGTCATGGAAGACCCGATCATCTCCGGCGTCGCGCACGACCGCAGCGAGGCCAAGATCACCGTCGTCGGGGTGCCCGACGTCCCCGGGACGGCCGCGCGCATCTTCGAGGTCGTCGCCGGCTCGGGCGTGAACATCGACATGATCGTGCAGAACGTGTCGGCCGCCCGCACGGGCCTGACCGACATCTCGTTCTCGCTGCCCGAGGGCGACGGGCCGGCCGCGATGTCGGCGCTGTCCGCGCTGCAGGGCGAGATCGGGTTCGACTCGCTGCAGTTCGACGACCAGATCGGCAAGCTCTCGCTCGTCGGCGCGGGCATGAAGTCGCACCCGGGCGTCTCCGCGAAGCTCTTCGGGGCGCTGCGCGACGCGGGCATCAACATCGAGATGATCTCCACCTCGGAGATCCGCATCTCCGTCGTGACCCGCGAGGACTCGCTCGACGACGCGGTGCGCGCCGTGCACACCGCGTTCGAGCTCGACGCCGCCGACGGCGAGGCCGTCGTCTACGCCGGCACCGGCCGCTGAGAGGACTGGACATGACCACCGAGAACCGTCAGGGCCTGAACGTCGCCGTCGTCGGCGCGACCGGCCAGGTGGGCGCCGTCATGCGCCGCCTCCTCGAGGAGCGCGACCTCCCCGTCGCGAGCATCCGCTACTTCGCGTCGGCGCGCTCCGCCGGGTCGTCGCTCCCGTGGCGCGGGACCGACGTCGTCGTGGAGGACGTCGCCGCGACGTCGACCGACGACCTGCGCGGGATCGACGTCGCCCTCTTCTCCGCGGGCGGCGCGACCTCGAAGGCGCAGGCCGAGCGCTTCGCCGCGGCGGGCGCCGTCGTCATCGACAACTCGTCCGCGTGGCGCATGGACCCGGACGTCCCGCTCGTCGTCTCCGAGGTGAACCCGGGTGCGCTCCGCGAGGCCCGCAAGGGGATCATCGCCAACCCGAACTGCACGACCATGGCCGCCATGCCCGTCCTCAAGCCGCTCGCGGACGAGGCCGGGCTGGAGCGCCTGATCGTCGCGACGTACCAGGCCGTGTCCGGCGCCGGGCTCGCCGGCGCGGAGGAGCTGCGCGCCCAGGCCGTCGCGGGCGCCGCGGCCGACGGCACGGGCGCCGGGCTCGTCGGGCTCGTGCACGACGGCGGCGCGGTCGCCTTCCCGGAGCCCGCGGTCTTCCCGCGCAACGTCGCGTTCAACGTCGTCCCGATCGCCGGGTCGATCGTCGACGACGGGCAGGCGGAGACGGACGAGGAGAAGAAGCTCCGCAACGAGTCGCGCAAGATCCTCGGCCTGCCGTCGCTCGCGGTTGCGGGGACGTGCGTGCGCGTGCCGGTGTTCACCGGCCACTCGCTCGCGATCCACGCGGAGTTCGGTGCGGCCCTGTCGCCTGAGCGGGCGCGCGAGATCCTCGCCGCGGCGCCGGGCGTCGCGCTCGCCGACGTCCCGAACCCGCTCGAGGCCGCGGGCCAGGACCCGTCGTTCGTCGGCCGCATCCGCACCGACCAGTCCGTCCCCGACGGCCGCGGCCTCGTGCTCTTCGTGTCGAACGACAACCTCCGCAAGGGCGCCGCGCTCAACGCGGTGCAGCTCGCCGAGCTCGTCGCCCAGGACCTCGACGCCGTCCGCGCGGCGTTCACCCCGGCCCTCGCGAAGTAGGGCCCCGGTCACCCGAGGTAGAGCCCTGGTACCGCGAGGTGGAGCCCTGGTCATCGACCAGGGCTCCACCTCGCGGTAGAAGGTCCGGGGCTCAGCCCTCGACCATGCGTGCCATGTTCTCGCCGTCGGCGAGGCCGACGATGTTGCCGGCCGGGTCGGTGAACCAGGCCCCGTCGCCGCCCTCCATGAAGCCGCGCACGATGCCCTTGTCGTCCTGGTCGAACCCTTCGTAGCGCTCGAACGTCACGCCCTTCGCGGTGAGCTCGTCGACGACCTGGTCCACGTCGTCGACGGTGAGGTGCATGACGGTGAAGGCGGCCGGCCGATGGTCCTCCTTCGGGTACACGAACACGTCCGAGCCGCCGCCGAGGTGCAGCACCAGACCACCCCCGTCGTCGAGTGCCGTGACGGGGAGCCCGAGGGTTCCTCCGTAGAAATCGCGCGCTGCGTCGAGGTCGTCCGCCGAGAAGCTGGAGAACCCGCGCCGAATGGTGACCATCGTCGTCTCACTCCTTCGTGACCGCCGGCGGCCGGAGGGCGTGACCCGCCGCGGACGCCGGATCGTTCCAGGATCCCACCGCGAGGCCCTGGTGGACATGCTCCTGGGCGACGGATCTGGGCGAGCTCGCGACGCTGCGCGGGAGCTGAGCGTCGGTGCGGTGACGGGGTCGCTCAGGTCAGCTTCCCGCTGAGCGCTCTGCCGAGGATCGAGACGAGCTCGCCACCGTCCACGTCGTAACCGTCCGGCTTGCTGACGAAGAGCTTGACCGGCACGCTCTGGGTGACGAAGGCGTCCTCGTCGACGATCCCGGACCGGACGAGGAGCTTCAGCACCGCGGCGAGGTGCTTGCCGTCCGGCCTCCAGGTCCCGCTCTGGTTCGTGATCGCGGTGATGCGACCGCCCGTCGCGGAGAAGTCCCCCGCTCCCACGACCGTCCCGCTGATCTGGGCGTGCGAGGAGAGGAGCGGGTACTCGGACATCGCCTGGTGGCCCGCACGCAGGGAGTCGGCGTCGGTCAACGCCTGGCTGGCGTACAGGACGGGCGTGACGCCCTCCATGCACAGGACGTAGCGCTCCGTCGTCCCACCGGTGTCGATCCTGAACCGGCCGTCGTGCGTCGAGAGGACGCCGCCGGCCGCGCGGACCCGGCACTTTGTCTGGTCACGGAGCTCGTCCACGTCGGTCGGCATGACGGCCTGGATCAACCCGAGCTCCGTCCACGGGGGTGTGTTCTCGAGCGCGGCCTCGAAGCTGGTCGTGGCCGATCCGGCGCGACCGCGGATACCGGTGGGGGCACTGGTGCGCGGCAGCTGCGGAGGCTGCTGTGCGGCACGGATGTCGTCGTGCTCGTCCTTGATCAGGCGATCGAGAGTGCCAAGGGCGGTCGCCTTCAACGTGTCGAGGTCGGAGAGCCACCAGTTCCTCGCCTGGTTGGCACGCCATGCGGCGACGGCCTGGGCCAGTGCGACGAGGGTCGCGTCCCGCTGCTGCAGGTCGTCGCCGCGAAGCCCTGCGTAGTGCGCGACGAGGTCGCGCACCGGCATCCAGTACGCACGCGATCCGTCGTAGGTTCCGATCGTGGCCACGGTCGCGTCTCCGGCCCAGCTGCGCGGCGATCGCTGCACGGCGGGTGATGGTTGGCCGAGGAGACCGAGGACGGCCTGGTTGCCGACGACGTGCTGAAGGGATCCGAGGTCGTGCGGGGGCCCGGTCGCGGGCGCTGCCGTCGCGCGCCTCTCGGGCTCGTGGCGACGGTGTCCCGTCCTCGGGTCTTCGGCCGACACCCTCCTCGGCGTGTCCATGCACCCATCGTGGGCCGTGAGGCTCACGCGGGCCTCGCGGTGCGGGCCGGCGTTCGCGCACCACTGACCGCCCCTTCGGGCAACGCCGGCGGCACGGAAGGTCGCACGGAGAGGGTTGCGCGACCACAACATCTATGGTTCATTAGTTGAGTAATGAACCGCAGAAGACGCGAGGCGGGAGAGGATGGGGCCCATGTTCGACGGACCGGAACCCATCTACCTCCAGATCGCGCAGATGATCCGGGCGCAGGTGCTCGCGGGCGAGCTCGCGGAGGAGGAGCAGGTCATGTCGACCACGCAGTTCGCGACCACGTTCCGCATCAACCCGGCGACGGCCGCGAAGGCGTTCGCCGGCCTCGTCGACGAGGGCGTCCTCTACAAGCGGCGCGGCCTCGGTATGTTCGTCGCCCCCGGAGCGCGGGAGCGGCTGCTCGCCGACCACCGCGCCCGGTTCTTCGACGAGATCCTCGCGCCGGCGCTCGCCCAGGCCGACCTCCTCGACATCCCGACGGCCGAGATCGTGGACTACGTCCTCGGCCGGCCGCGCCCCGCCGGCACGCCCGGCGACCAGAGCACTGGCCCGACCACCGACCCCACCCCGAGGTGAGACCCGTGACCGCCCGGCCCGCCAGCCACCCCACCGACCAGGACCCGGTCGCCCGGACCTCGACACCGCCCCCGGCGCCGTTCGCCGCCGAGGTGCGCGACGTCGTCGTGCGCTACTCCCGCGGCGACGAGGTCCCCGCGCTCGACGGCGCGACGCTCACGATCCGGCCCGGCGTCATCACCGGCCTGCTGGGCCGCAACGGCGCGGGCAAGACGACGCTCGCCGCCCTGCTCGCGGCGTTCCGCCGACCCACGGCCGGGACGGTGCGCGTCGGACCGGAGGGCGAGCTCGAGGACCCGTTCGAGAACGTGTGGGCGACCATGCACACCCAGCTCGTCCGCGAGAGCGGCGACGTGTGGGAGACCGACAAGGCCCGCGACACGCTCGAGTACTACGCCGACCTGCGCCCGCACTGGGACGCCGACCTCGCCGCGCGCCTGCTCGACGAGCTCGAGGTGGACGTCCGCAAGAAGCCCGCCGAGATGTCGCGCGGCAAGCGCTCCGCGCTCGGCGCGGTGATCGGCCTGGCGGCGCGCGCGCCGCTGACGATCTTCGACGAGGTCTACCTCGGCATGGACGCCCCGAGCCGGTACGCGTTCTACGACGCTCTCGTCGCCGACTACGCCGAGCACCCGCGCACGATCCTGCTGTCGAGCCACCTCATCACCGAGGTGGAGCGGCTCTTCGAGGACGTCGTCATCATCGACCGCGGGCGCGTCCTGCTCGCCGAGAACGCCGACGACGTCCGTGCCCGGGGCGTCAGCCTCACCGGCCCCGCCGACCTGGTCGAGCGGCACGCCGCTGGCCGCGAGGTGCTCGCGCGCCAGCGGCTCGGCGGCACGGCCCAGGTGACGCTCTTCGGCACGTTCGCCGACGACGAGCGCGCCGCCGCGGTGGAGGCCGGGCTCGAGGTCGGCGCCGTCCCCGTCCAGGACCTGTTCGTCCACCTCACCCGCGCCGGGCGCGGCGAGGCGGGGTCGCGGACCGACGCGACGGAGGAGGCGCGATGACCGCCACGACCCACCGCAGCGCCGAGCGCCGGGCCCTCGAGTCCGCCGCCCACCGGCGCGGCGTCAACGCCGTCGCCTGGTACTACGTCGTCGGCACCTGGTACGTCGGGGTCTGGTTCTGGGCGATCGCGCTCGCCGTCGGGGCGCTCATCCTGTGGATCATGCACCGCAACGACGACGTGAGCATCGAGGCGGTCGGGGGAGTCGCCGGCTCGGCGAAGTTCTTCCTCTTCGTGATGGGCATCATCCTGCCGCTCATGACGATCGCCGTGCACGTCGCGTCGGGCGGCACACGCCGCTCGTACACGCACGGGCTGTGGATCGGCGCCGTCGTGTCGGGCCTGACGTTCGGCATGGCGAGCGCGCTCGTGAAGTGGGGGGCGTGGTCGCTGTTCCGGAACGCGGGGTGGGCGACCGAGCCCGAGCTCGGGCAGCTCTACGGCGACGGTTCCCAGGTGGGCCTCGTGCTCCTCGTCGAGGGCATCTTCTGCGTCGTGTACTACCTGGCCGGGATGGTCGTCGCCGCCGGCTTCTACGGGTTCGGGTTCCTGCGCGGGGTGCTCCTCGTCCTCGCGTCGCTCGTGCCCGTGCTGGTCGCCGAGGTCTTCCTCCGCTCCGGCTTCTTCGGCCACGCGCTCGCGCGCGTCGCCGGTCTCGACGGCACCCCCGTCTGGCTCGCCGTCCTCGGCGGCGCCGTCGGGGTGGCGCTCGCCGCACTGCTCCTGCGCGTCGTCCTGCGGGGCGTCGCGATCCGACCGGTCGAGTTCGCAGCGAGCGCGAGCGGCTGACCGGGCGCACCGCACCCACCGTTCACCGAGAGCCCACCGGGCGGCGCCCCGCGCCGTGCGGAGGTCTCGCACACCCTCGTGGAGGTCAGTATGAGTCCCGCACCACCACCCGTCGGCGGCGCGACCGTCGCGTCGCCCGCCCCGACCACCCGCCCGTCGGCGGGCGCGTCGCCCGTCGTCGAGGTCCGCAACCTGCGCAAGACCTACCCGGGGCCGACGGGCCGGGGGGACGCAGCCGCCCGCAAGGTCGCCGTCGAGGACGTGAGCTTCAGCGTCGAGGCGGGTGAGATCTTCGGCATCCTCGGACCCAACGGGGCCGGGAAGACGACCACCGTCGAGTGCCTCGCCGGGCTGCGCAAGGCCGACGGCGGCACGGTCCGCGTGCTCGGCGTCGACCCGCAGACGGACCCGGCGGCCGTGCGCGACGCCGTCGGGGTGCAGCTCCAGGAGGCGGCGCTCAACGAGAAGATCACCGTCGAGGAGGCGATGCGTCTGTTCGCGTCGTTCTACGCGTCGCCGTCGGACGTGGAGGAGCTGCTCGACCTCCTCGACCTCGCCGAGCACCGGCGCGTCGCGTTCGCCAAGCTCTCCGGCGGGCAGAAGCAGCGCCTGTCGATCGCGCTCGCCCTGGTGGGCAACCCGCGCGTCGCGATCCTCGACGAGCTGACGACGGGCCTCGACCCGGCCGCGCGCCGCGCCACCTGGGAGCTCGTGGAGCGCGTGCGCGACCGCGGGGTGACGATCCTGCTCGTCACGCACTTCATGGACGAGGCCGAGCGCCTGTGCGACCGGCTCGTCATCATCGACCACGGCCGGATCGTCGCGCAGGGCACGCCCGCGGAGCTGATCGACGCGGTCGACACGTCGCGCACGGTGCGCCTGCGCGTCCCCCCGGCCGACCACGACCTCACCCTCCACACGCTCGCGGGCCTCGCGGACGTCGAGCGTGTCGAGGTCGTGCCGACGTCCGGACGCGAGATCGAGGTGACCGGCACGCGGCGGGTGCTGCTCGCCGTCGTGCTCGCGCTCGCCGAGCAGGAGGTCGTGCCCGACGACGTCCGGACCGTCTCCCGGTCCCTCGAGGACGTGTTCGTCGCCGTGACCGGCCGCACCTACGACCCGGACGCGCCCGTCGCCCGGCCGACCCGAGGGGAGTCCCGATGACCGCCACGACCCTGACCGCCGACGTCGCCCCCGCCCGCCGCAGCAGCGGCTGGCGCGGGTTCGGTGTGCTGCTCGCGACGGAGTCGCGGCTCTGGCTGCGCGACACGGGCACCGTGTTCTTCGCGCTCGTGTTCCCGACCGTCCTGCTGATCGGCGTCGGCTTCGCGATCCCGGGGATGCGCACCCCCATCGAGGACGCGCCCCCGCCGTGGCTCGGGCTCACGCCCGTCGCGCTGTACGTCCCGGTGGTCCTCGCCGCCGCGATCGCGACGCCCGCCCTGACCACGATGCCGGTCTACTTCGCGACGTTCCGCGAGAAGGGCCTGCTGCGGCGGCTGTCCACGACGCCCA
The DNA here is from genome assembly GCF_055571305.1 of Cellulosimicrobium sp. NPDC030954. Lineage (NCBI taxonomy): Bacteria > Bacillati > Actinomycetota > Actinomycetes > Micrococcales > Promicromonosporaceae > Cellulosimicrobium > Cellulosimicrobium sp. NPDC030954. The sequence continues at coordinate 92,731 of NZ_JBVIFN010000010.1, read as the reverse complement.
TGCGGCCGCAGGGGATCGTCGTCGCGCACCTCGTCATCAACCTCGTCGCGGTCGTCGTGGCGTCGGCGGTCGCGCTCCTCGTCGGGCAGCTCGTGTTCGGGCTCGTCGCCCCGCAGAACGCGGGGACGGTCGTGCTCGCGTTCGTGCTCGGCGTCGCGTCGATGTACTCGCTCGGCACGCTCATCGCGGCGCGCGTGCCCAAGGCGAGCACGGCGTCGGCGATCGGGACGCTCGTCTACTTCCCGCTGCTGTTCCTCTCGGGGCTGTGGACGCCCGGCCCGATCATGCCGGAGGCCGTGGCCCAGATCGGGAAGTTCACGCCGCTCGGGGCCGCGTCGCAGGCGATGACCGCGGGCTGGTTCGAGTCCGGGTTCCCGACGGTGCAGGTGGTCGTCATGGCCGTGTGGACGGCCGTCCTGCTGCCTCTCGGCATCCGGCTCTTCCGCTGGAGCTGAGGCTCAGATCGCCCGCGAGCCCAGCTCGCGGGCGATCTCGGCGAACCCGCGGACCTCGGGGGTCTCGCGGTCCCGCAGCCAGACGAGCACCCACTCGGTGTCGGGGACGTCGACGATCGGTACGTACACGACGCCGGGGTGCGTGTAGTACCGCCGCACGTGCGCGTTGAGCGGGGTGACCGCCCCGCCCGCGGCGACCACGGTCAGCACCTCGTGGAACGTGCGCGCGACCGGGCCGCGCAGCACCGGCCTGCCTGACGGCGTGCGGCGGGGCACCATCGCCTCCTCCCAGTACGTGGGGACGCCCGCGCCGAGCTCGAGCACGACGTGGTCTCCGAGGACCTCGACCGACACCGCGTCCTCGCCCGCGAGCGGGTGCCCCGCCGCGACGGCGAGGACGCGTCCCTCCGTGAGCACGCGCGGCCCCACGACGACGTCGGGCTCGCGGACCGGGGACCACGTCACCTGCAGGTCCGCCTCGCCTTCGCGCAGCGCCCCGAAGGGGTCCGAGAAGTGGAACTCGCGGCGCTCCACCGAGCATCCCGGGTGCCGCTCCCCGAACGCGTCGACCACCGGCTGCAGCTCGTGGCCGACGATGCCCATCGCGGCGACGCGCAGCACGCCGGCCGGACGCTCTCCCGTGCGACTGGCCGCCGCGATCCCGGACTGGATGAGCTCGTAGCCCTGGCGCAGGTCGTCGCGCAGGCGGGCACCGACCGGAGTGAGCTCGACGCGCCGGCTCGTACGCTCGAACAAGGTCGTGCCCATGCGGCGCTCCTGCCGGCTGATCGCCTGGCTCACGCGCGCGGGGGAGACGTGGAGCCGCTCGGCGGTGCGTCCGAAGTGGAGCTCGTCGGCGAGCGTCAGGAAGATCTCGATGTCCCTCAGCTCCACGCGGCCACCTCTGCCTCCGTCTCCGTGCACCGTTCACACCGGGTGAACGATCCACCCAGCATGCGTCATTGATGACGAATCGGTGGAATCCGAGGCTGGGTCCATGAGACGACTCACCTACTTCGTAGCCCTGTCCATCGACGGCTTCCTCTCGGGCCCGGACGACGAGGTCGACTTCTACCCCTCCTCCGACGCGTACAGCGCGCGCATGATCGACACGTTCCCCGACGTCCTGCCCACGCACGGGCGCCGCCAGCTCGGCGTCGACGACGCCCCCAACCGCACGTTCGACACGATCGTCATGGGCCGGCGGACGTACGAGCCCGCGCTCGAGCTCGGGATCACGAGCCCGTACGCGCACCTGCGCCAGTACGTCGTCTCGACGTCGCAGCCCGAGCTCGACCCGGCGGTGACGATCGTGCGGGACGACCCGGTCGGGCTCGTGCGAGCGCTCAAGGCCGAGGACTCCCCGCTCGACATCTACCTCGCGGGCGGCGGCGTCCTCGCGGGCGCGCTCCGCGGCGAGATCGACCGGCTCGTCGTCAAGCTCTACCCCGTCGTCGCCGGCGCCGGTCGGAGCGCGTTCGGTGGAACCGCGTTCCGGCCCACGACCTACGACCTGACCGACGTCGCCACGTTCGACGGCGGCAACGCCGTCCTCACATACGACCGTGCCTGAGCGCGTCCCCGCACGCGTGCTCCGGCGTCGCGCGTCGCTCCTCACGGCCCGCGCGGTCGTGACCGTCCGGCTCCTGCGGCCGCGCTGCCGCCGTCGGGCGCGCCGCCGGGCCGGGGACGTCGGCGCGGTCCTCGACGGCACGCTCGACGATCCGGACCGCGGGTCCGGTCCGGCTGCGACTTCGGTCCCGAGCAGGTTCCGTTCCCGGCGGCGACCCCTGTCCCGACCGGGGGTTCCGTTCCCGACCGGGGCTCCGGGTCTCGACCGCGGTCCCGCGCGGCGACCCCGGGCGAGGCCGCGAGGACGCACCTAGCGTGGTCGGCATGAGGCCGTTCCTGCTGCTCGCGTCGCGCGCGGAGGACCCCGCCGCCGACGGCGAGCACGCGGCCGTGCTCCGCTACTCCGGGCTGGACGCGGGAGCGCTGCACCGCGTCCGCATGGAGGCCGGGCCGCTGCCGGCGATCGACCTCGACGACTACTCGGGGGTGATCGTCGGCGGCAGCCCGTTCGACTCGTCCTTGCCCGAGGGGGACAAGTCGCCGACGCAGCGCCGCGTCGAGCGGGAGCTCGCGCCGCTCCTGGACGAGATCGTCGAGCGCGACGTCCCGTTCCTCGGCGCTTGCTACGGCGTCGGGACGCTCGGGCTGCACGAGGGCGCCGTCCTCGACGACACGTTCGCCGAGCCGATCTCGCCCGTGACGATCCGGCTCACGCCCGAAAGCCGGGCCGACCCGCTCCTCGCCGACCTGCCCGACGCGTTCGAGGCGTACGTCGGGCACAAGGAGGCCGTGACCCGGCTGCCGTCGCACGCGGTGCTCCTCGCGACGTCGGACGCCTGCCCGGTCCAGATGTTCCGGGTCAAGCAGAACCTCTACGCGACCCAGTTCCACCCCGAGCTCGACCTGGACGGGATCCTCACGCGCATCGGCGTCTACCGGGACTACGGGTACTTCGCGCCCGAGACGGCGGGCGACGTCGAAGCGACCGTCCGTCGCGGCGACGTCTGGGTGCCGCACCGCATCCTCGCGGCGTTCGTGCGCCGCTACGCTCGCGCCTGAGAAGGTCGTCGCAGGTCGAGCATGCGGTTGCTGCCCGTCCTGACACCAGGACGGACCGTCCGCATGCTCGGGCTCGGGCTCGGGCTCGGGGTCGGGTGGGGTCAGCGGGGGGCGGGTGCCGGCTGCGGGCCGGGGGCGTCGGCCACCACGGGGGCGGTCGGGTCGGCGGGTTCGTGGCTCTCGGCGGCCTCGAGCGGCTCGGCGGCCTCGAGCGGCTCGGCGGCCTCGAGGGCGACGGCGCGGCGGTGGGCCCGGACCGACCACGCGACGGCTGCGGCCCACACGATGGCGACGAGCCCCAGCACGACGCCCTGGACCGCGCCGTTCGCGTCGACCCAGTCGGAGCGCAGCAGCGTGCGGACGTTGGTGAGGACGATGACGCCGCCCACCGCGGAGCCCAGGATGCGGGGCGGCAGCAGCCGCACCAGCCAGGCTGCGATCGGCGCCGCGACCAGGCCGCCGAGCAGCAGCGCGGCGACCCACAGCAGGTCGATGCCCTGCGAGCCGAGCGAGAACAGGAAGCCGAGCGACGCGGCGACCGCGACGAGGAACTCGCTCGTGTCGATCGACCCGATGACCTTGCGCGGCTCGATGCGCCCCGACGCGAGCAGCGCCGGCGTCCCGACCGGCCCCCAGCCGCCGCCGCCCGTCGCGTCGACGAAGCCGGCGACCAGACCGAGCGGGGCGAGGAACCGCTTGCGGAGAGGGAGGCCCTGCCGACCCTTCGGCAGCCCGACGAACGTGAACCGCGACAGCACGTACACGCCCAGCGCCAGGAGGAGCAGCGACATGACCGGCGCGGCGAGCTCCGTCGACAGGTTCGACAGGAACGTCGCGCCCGCGAACGCGCCGATCGCGCCCGGGACGCCGATCCGCACGACGACCTTCCAGTCCACGTTCCCGAACCGCCAGTGCGCCGCACCCGACGCGAGCGTCGTCCCGATCTCCGCGAGGTGGATCGTCGCCGACGCCGCCGCGGGGTTCGTCCCGATCGCGAGCAGGAGCGTCGTCGACGTCACGCCGTACGCCATGCCGAGGCTGCCGTCGACGAGCTGCGCGCCGAGACCCACGAGGGCCAGCAGGATGAGGGTCCGCACCGCGTCCTCCGTGCTCGGGATGGGCCGGGGCAGCCCCGACGTGTCCCGACAAGGTTGATCGAACGAGTCCAGTATGTGAAGCGTCGACCACATCGTGGGCCAGTGTTAACAGGCTCGTCTCGGGGCCGTCCGACACGCGACCAGCGTGTACCGGCCGCGGCGACCGGAGCCCGTCGGCCTTCTGCCCGCGCGGCAGGTCGGAAAGGTCAGATGCGTCTCGATGCTGCCCGCGCGGCTGTCCTGGCTGTCCTGGCTGGCCGGGGTGATCTGGGATGCCGGGGTGGCCGGGATGGCCGTGGAGGGTGGCGCGCCCTCGGCGGCCCACGGCGGACGTCACCACGTGCCACCGCGAGCCGCGCGCGTGGTGGCGAGATGCGAGAAATGGCCCTGAGAACGCGGCCCGGAGGGGCCACTTCTCGGATCTCGACCAGACCCTCCCGCCACCGTGCGGCACGACCGCCCGCCCAGGCCGAGCCTGACCGCCGAACCGGGGCCGCGGGTCGTGCGGCGACGGACAGGACGAGCGGTGGGGTCGGACCGTGTGCGCAGGACGTCAGAGGCGCACTCCGAGAACCCCCGCCCGAAAGACCAGGGTGACGGTGCGCCAGTCCCAGCACACGGTCCGACCCCACCGCGGACCCGACCCCGCGGGCAGGAGACCCGAGCCGAGCGGACCGACCGCCGCTCAGCGGGTCAGGGGTTCTCCCAGGCGTCGGCGCGGGCCGCGAGGGCGTGGACGTCGTCGGGGAGGTCGCGGCGGACGACGTCGTCGATCGTCACGCGGTCGAGCACGTCGCGGACGCTCGCGCGGAGGGCGACCCAGACCTCGAGGAGCGCGGCGGCGGAGCCCTCGTACTCGAGGCTGGGCGGGCGCTCGTCGCGCACGGTGACGAGCGGTCCGTCGACGGCGCGGAAGACGTCGGCGAGGGTGACCTCGGACGCGGGGCGCGCGAGGCGGTGGCCGCCGGAGCGGCCGCGGACGCTGGCGACGATGCCGGCGCGGCGCAGGTCGCCGAGGATCCGTTCGAGGAAGGAGACGGGCAGTCCCTGGCCGGCCGCGAGGTCCTCCGCCCGCACGGGGTCGCCGTGGGGGGACGCCGCGAGCTCGGCGCACGCCCGTACCGCATAGTCAGCCTTCGCCGAGACACGCATGGGGACATTGTGCCGTGCGCAGGGTCGCGGACGGTCGTGCACAGCGTCTCCGGGAGCGATCTCACCCGCGTGGGCCCTGCTCATCCGGTTCGGGTTCCCCCTACGCTGTGACCCGTGGACGTGCGGGAACGCAACAACGTGCGGGTCATGGGGCCCGCGGGGGGGCCGACGATGGTCTTCGCGCACGGCTTCGGCGGCGACCAGTCGATGTGGCGCTTCGTCGCGCCCGCGTTCGCGGCGGACCACCGGGTCGTGCTCTTCGACCACTCGGGCTGCGGCGCGTCCCACCCGGCCGCGTACGACCCCGCGCGGCACGCGGAGCTGGGGGGCTACGTCGCCGACATGGTCGAGGTCGTGGAGGACGTCGCGGACGAGCCGGTGATCCTCGTGGGGCATTCGGTGAGCGCGGTGATCGCGCTCCTCGCGGCGGCGGACCGTCCGGACCTCGTCGACCGCCTGGTGCTCGTCGGACCGAGCCCCCGGTACATCGACGAGGAGGGGTACCGCGGCGGGTTCTCGGCCGAGGAGATCGACGAGCTGCTCGAGACGATGGACGCGAACTATCTGGGCTGGACGCAGGCGATGGCGCCGGTGATCGTCGGGAACCCGGACCGTCCGGCGCTGGGGGACGAGCTCGCGGAGGTCTTCCGGCGCAACGACCCGGCGATCGCGCGGCAGTTCGCGCGCGTGACGTTCCTCGGCGACAACAGGGCGGACCTGGCGCGCGTGCGGACCCCGGCCCTCGTCGTGCAGAGCCGGGAGGACGTCATCGCCCCGCAGACGGTGGGACGGTACGTGCACGAGCACCTGCCGGGGAGCGAGCTGGTCGTCATCGACTCGGTCGGGCACTGCCCGAACCTGTCGCACCCGGCGCTCCTCGTCGGGGCGATGCGTGACTGGCTCGGGGGTTCCTGATGGTGATGTCGCGCGGCGAGCGCTGGGTGCTCGCGCCCGTCGCGCTCCTGCTCCTCGACGCGGAGGGGCGGGTGCTCGACGCGAACGACGAGCTCCTGCGCCTGCTGGACGTGCCGGACGTGGAGGCGGTCGCGGGGCGCCGGCTCGCGGACCTGCTCACGGTGGGCGGCCGCATCTACTGGGAGACGCACCTCGGTCCGCGCCTGCACACCGAGGGGCGGGTCGACGAGGTCGCGGTGGAGCTGCGGACGCCGCGGGGTCGCGAGCCGGTGCTGCTCACGGCGATCGGGCGGGAGGTCCGGGGAGAGCGCCTCGTCGAGGTCGCGATGCTGGTGGCGCGCGAGCGGTCGCGCTTCGAGCACGAGCTGGTGGGGGCCCGGCGCGCGGCGGAGGAGGCGGAGCGGCGCGTGCGGCTGCTGCACGGGATCGCCGCCGACCTGGCGAGCGTCGCCGGTCTCGACGGCGTCGCGTGGGTCCTGCTCCGGGCGGCGGTGACGATGCTCGGGGCGGGCGACGCGGCCCTGTGGACGCCGCAGGAGGGCGGCCCGCTCCGCCGCTGGGGCGGCGCCGCGGGGGTGACCGCCCCGACGATCGACGAGCTGACGGAGGCGGGCGTGCGCGCGGACGGGACCGTCGTCGTCCCGCTGCGCACGGCCGGGGCGCTGCTCGGCGTCCTCGCGCTGGAGCCGCGCCGGGCGGCGGGCTCGGAACCGGTCGACCTCGGCACGGCGGCCGCGGCGGGGCAGCTCGCGGCGCTCGCGCTGGCCCGGGCGACGACCCACGAGCAGAGCGTGTCGGTCGCGAGCGAGCTGCAGGGCGCGATGCTGTCGGACGGGATCGTCGCCGACCCGCACGTGGAGGTCGCGGCCTGCTACCGCCCTGGTGTGCACGACCTGCAGGTCGGCGGCGACTGGTACGACACCTTCCGCGTGGCCCCGGACGTCGTCGCGCTCTCGGTCGGGGACGTGGTGGGGCGCGGGCTCAAGGCCGCGACCGCGATGGGGCAGCTCCGGACGGCGGTCCGCGCGGCGTCGGACACCGGCCTGCCGCCGGAGGAGGTGGTGGAGCGGCTCGACCGCTTCGTCGACCGGACCGGGACGGGGTTCATGACGAGCCTCGTGTACGGGGAGCTCGAGCTGCGGGAGGGGACGCTGCGGTACACGTGCGCGGGACACCTGCCGCCGCTGCTCGTGCGCGCGGACGGGTCGGCGGGCTACCTGTGGGAGGCGCGGTCCACACCGTTGGGCGTCCGGGGCACGACGCCGCGCGTCGCCGACACGGTGACGCTCGCCCCGGGCGACCTGCTGCTCCTCTTCACCGACGGTGTCGTGGAGCGCCGTGACCGGCCGCTCGCGCTCGCGCTCGACGAGCTTGCGGAGATCGTCACGAACGCGCTCGGCGCCGGGCTGAGCGGCACGGAGCTGCTGGAGGCGGTCGTCGCGCGCGCGCCGGAGGACGACGACGCGTGCCTGCTCGCGGTGCGCTGGCTCGGCCCGGGGGCGCCGGGCGAGTCCGCGACGGAGGCGTCGCGCGTCGCGTCAGCGGACGAAGAAGGGGCCGACTGAGGGGTCCGCGAGCCGGCCGAGCGCGTGGCCGAGCCGCTCGACCGTGGAGCGTGCGAGGTCGTCGGGCAGGTCGTCCGGGGCGAACCACGCGACCGCGAGCGACTCGTCGTCCGCGACGTGCGCCGCCGCCGCGGCGGCGGGGGACACGGGTCGGCACAGGAACGCGAGGTCGAGGTACTGCGACCGGTCGCCGTTGGGGTACTCGACCGGTTCGGTGACGGTCACCGCGACCAGCGTGTCCACGACGACGTCGACCCCCGTCTCCTCGCGTACCTCCCGTGCGAGCCCGACGGCGGGGTCCTCGCCGGGCTCGAGGATCCCGCTGATCATGGCCCACTGCCCGGTGTCGGCGCGCTGCCCGAGCAGCAGGCGGCCGTCGTCGTCGACCACGACGGCCGACACCCCCGGCATCCACAGGAGGTCGGTCCCGACGTGGGACCGCAGGGCGGCGACGAACTCGGGGATGGGCATGTCCCGAGCCTAGGCGGGCCCGGCGACCCGGACGACCGGCACGTGAGACGGGCCGTCCGACCCGCGGAGGCCCTGTGCTACGGTCGCTCCGTGACTTCTCAGTGGTATTGGCGCTTTACGCAGGCTCCCGGTGGGGCCGTGCGGGCGTTCGCCTGACCACAGATCACCACCCGGAGCCAGCACAGGGCCTTGGACGCGGACCGCGTCCGGGCCCTTCGTCGTGAGACGGGCCGCTCCGGGACCACGGGCGGCAGCAGGCCGGTGAAGCGCCGCTGGGCACCGCTGAGCACTCCGATCTCACGGCGGCCCCCGACCACCGCCGCACAGACCAGGAGCCTCCCGTGACCAGCACGACCGCCCAGCCCGAGACCGCGTCGTCCAGCCCGACGTCCACCGCGTCGTCCGACCAGGTGACGAGTACCGTCGACCCCGTGGACAGCCCCGAGCTCCAGGCCCGCACGAGCGACCTGCGGGTCCGCGCGCTCGACGCGCTCCCCGCCCCGCGCGCGATGCTCGCCGACCTGCCGCTCGGCGCCACGCGCAGCGACCTCGTGACGACGTCGCGCCGCGAGGTCCGCGACGTCCTCGCGGGCGACGACGACCGCCTCCTCGTCATCGTCGGCCCGTGCTCGGTGCACGACCCCGAGGCCGCGCTCGAGTACGCGGGCCGCCTGGCCGCCGTCGCGCACGAGCTCGCCGACGACCTCATGGTCGTCATGCGCGTGTACTTCGAGAAGCCGCGCACCACGGTGGGCTGGAAGGGCCTCATCAACGACCCGCACCTCGACGGGTCGCACGACGTCCGCCACGGCCTGCGCCTCGCGCGCGAGGTGCTGCTCGGCGTCCTCGACGCCGGCGTCCCCGCCGCGTGCGAGTTCCTCGAGCCGACGAGCCCGCAGTACATCGCCGACGCCGTGTCCTGGGGCGCGATCGGCGCGCGCAACGCGGAGTCGCAGGTGCACCGCCAGCTCGCCTCCGGCCTGTCGATGCCCGTCGGGTTCAAGAACGCGACCGACGGCGACGTGCAGATCGCGGTCGACGGCTGCATCACCGCGGCGAGCGAGCACACGTTCTTCGGCATGGACTCGCTCGGTCGCGCGGCGGCCGTCGAGACGGCGGGCAACCCCGACTGCCACGTCATCCTGCGCGGCGGGCGCTCGGGCCCCAACTACGGGGCCGACGACGTCGCGGCGGCGCTCGCGGTCGCGCGCACCTCGGGGCAGGGCGGGGTCACGGAGCACGGGCTCGTCGTGGACGCGTCGCACGGCAACTCGGGCAAGAGCCACGTGCGCCAGGCGGAGGTCGTGCGCGAGGTCTCCGCGCGGCTGGCCGAGGGCGAGCAGGGGATCACGGGGCTCATGATGGAGAGCTTCCTCGTGGCGGGCGCGCAGAAGCCCGCGCCGAGCGGACTCGTGTACGGGCAGTCGGTCACCGACGCGTGCATCGACTGGGACACGACGGCCGACCTGCTGCGCGAGCTCGCCGCCGCGGTGCGCACCCGCCGCGCGCTCTGAGGCGGTCCGGGGGCTCGCCCGTCCGCGACGTTCGGGTGACGCGTCAGCTCGCGAGCTCCCTCGCGGGCGTCCACGACCCGATCATCGCGGTCCCGCCGCCGAGCAGGTCGAGGCCGTCCCCGACGCCGGGGATCCCCGCGAGCCCGACGACGGACTCGGGGTCGCCCGGGTGCGGGGCCACGAGCAGCGTCGTGACGAGCGGCGGGTCGTCGGCCGTCGACCCGCCGCGCCACGAGAGCGCGGCCCAGGCCGTGGCGCCCGGCGCGAGCGTGAGCGGGGCGAGACCGTCGTCGTCCGGCTCGAGGAGGACGTCCGTCTCCGAGCCGTCGTCGGCGACGAAGCGGACCGCGGGCGCGCCGGCGAGCACGCACTCCGCGGTGCCGTCGTTGCGGGCCGTGACGGTGAGGAACCGGCGTCCCGCGGCGGCGTCGAACCCCAGGGCCCCGAGGGTGAGGTCGCCGGTCGCGCACGCGCCCCCGGGGCGGTCCCCGGCCGTCGGGGCTACACCCGCGACGAACCCGGAGCGGGTCGCGGAGGCGCCGCCGTCCGTCGCGCCGTGGACCTGGTACGCGAGCACCGGGCCGGCGTAGGCTGCGCCGTCGAGCACGCGGGCGACCACGGCTGCGTCGCCCGAGGTGATCACCGTGAGCAGGGGGTCCTGGGGGAACGTGTCGCGAACGGCGTCGTGCACGACCTGCGTCACGCCGGGCTCCGCGGCGACGTCGGCCAGGAGCGTGAGCAGGGCGTCGTCGGGGACGGTCAGCCCGTCGCCGTCGTAGGTGCCGACCCCGGAGCCCTGGACGCCGAGACTCGTCAGCCCTCGACCTTCGGCCCGCACGAGCGCGGCGACGGGGACGAGGTCGTCGGCCGAGCGGACGTCGACCGAGGCGGCGCCCGGGGCGAGGTACACGCGCCGCACGGAGTCGTGGGCGACGAGGCGGACCGCGTCGGCGACGGCGTCGGCGCCGAGGAGGTCGGGGCGCGGCTCCCCGGTGGTCGGGTCGACGCCGGGGACGGAGGCCGCTCCCGGGCCCTGCTCGACGGCGAGCGTCCCGCCGCTCGCGTCCGTGCCCTCGACCCGGAGCGACCACGCGCCGCCGCCGGGCACCGCGGCGACGATCGCGCTCGCGTCCAGGGTAGTGCGCTGCGCGACCTCGGGAGAGGGGAGCGGAGTCACCAGCGTGATCTCGGCCGACGTGCCCACCCGCCCGTTCGTCTGCACGTCCTCGACGCCCGGCAGGGCGAGCAGGAGCGCGATCATGTCCTCCGTCCCCTGGTCGGGGTCGACCGGCCCGGGCGACGTCGCCGTCGACCCGTCCGGTGGTGACGACGGGAGCGCGGCCGGACCGTCCGCCACGGCGGGGGCGTCGAGGACCGCGGGGGCGAGGAGCGCGGCGACGACCGCGAGGCCCACGCCCGCGACCGACGCGACGACGGCGACCGTGCTCCGCGGGACCCGGGTCGCGCTCTCGGGCGCAGCCTCGTCGGTGCCGTCCGTCGTCGGTGCGATGCGCTCGTCGTCCACGGCCGAGACGCTACCCACGCGCGTGCCCCGACGTGGCCGCGCCGACGCGGTCTGCCCGGGCTCGCCCCCGAGTCTTCACACCCGTCCCGGCGCCCGCGGGGCGAACCGCGGCGGGACGGGCGCAGGGTCCCTGCCGAATCGGTCTTTCAGCCCATCGGGGGACCTGCCGGGCGCAGCTCCATAGCAGGACTCCTGGATACCGGCAACATCTGGCATGATCCGGCCATGACAGTGAGGACGGCCGCCGAGCTCGCGGCGGTCGAGGACCCCGCGTGGCCGACGCTCTCCCGCATGCTCGGGCGCGGCGGCGTGGAGGTCGTGCCGCCTCCCGCGTGGTCGCTCGAGGTCCTCTTCCGGCTGCAGGTCACCGTCCGCTCGACGCTGGGCGCGCTCGCGCTCCACACCGGCGGGGTGCTCGTCGACGGCGGGTGGCTGCGCATCATCGGCGGGGGCGGCGCGGGGCTGCCCGACCTCGCGACCGTCAACGGGCTCGGCGAGCCGGGGGAGCACAGCGTGGCGCCGTCGGTCCTGGTCGTCGCGTACGACGTGCTGGGGGGCACGTTCGCGATCAACGGCGGCGGGCTCCCGGGCCAGCTCGGCAACGTCAACTACTTCGCGCCCGACTCGCTCACGTGGGTCGACCTCGGGTTCGGCCAGGCGGCCTTCCTCGAGTGGGCGGTGAGCGGCGGGACCACGGAGTTCTACGCGTCGGTCCGCTGGCCCGGCTGGTACGACGAGATCGGGGCCGTCCGGCTCGACGAGGGGCTGAGCCTCTACCCGCCGCTGTGGTCGGAGGAGGGGCGCGACGTCACGCGGTCGTCGCGCACGCCCGTCCCGCTCGGCGAGCTCGTGGACTGGCACTTCGAGATGGCCGAGCGCATGACGCCCGTCGACGACTACGTGCGCGACGCCGACGAGCACCTCGACGGCTACGGCTCCTGGCCCGCCGGGGACTACCGGCCGTAGCCGGTCAGGGCCACCACGGTGCCGCGTCGTCGAGCAGCCCCGGCGGGACGGTGGCGAGCTTGTCCGGGTTCCGCACGATGTCGAGGGCCGCGATGCGCCCGGCGACGAGCGTGAACGCCAGGACGGTGAGCACGCCCGAGCCGTCGACGAGCGCGAGCCCGGGACTTCCGTTGACGTCCACGGCCCCCGCGCCGAGCGGCGGGTTGCGGAGGTAGGAGAGCAGGACCTCCCCGACGGTCGCGGCGCCCTGGACCGGGTGGCGGAGCGCGCGGACCTTGCCGCCGCCGTCGCCCCGGAGCGTCACGTCGGGGTCGAGCAGACCGAGCAGGGCCGGCAGGTCGTCGCCCGCGCACGCCGCGACGAACGCCTCGACGACGCGCTCCTGCTCGGCGCGCGACGTCCGACCGCGCGGCCGTCCCGCCTCGACGTCCTTGCGGGCGCGCGACGCGAGCTGGCGCACCGCTGCGGGCGAGCGCCCGACGACGTCGCCCACCTCCTCGAACGGCAGCCCGAAGACGTCGTGCAGGACGAACGCGACGCGCTGCGCGGGCGAGAGCCGTTCGAGCACGACGAGCAGCGCCATGCTCACCTCCTCGTCCAGCGTGACCCGCTCGGCGGGGTCGACGGCCCCCGCCGACGTCGCGGCCGCCGCGGCGACCGGTGACCTCGCGCCGGGCGCCGTGACGACGGGCTCGGGCAGCCACGTCCCGACGTAGCGCTCGCGCCGCACGCGCGCGCTGCCGAGCACGTCGAGCGCGAGGCGCCCGACCGTCGTCGTGAGCCACGCCGCGAGGTTGCGGATCGACGCCGGGTCCTGGGTGCGCAGGCGCAGCCACGCGTCCTGGACGCAGTCCTCGGCGTCCGACCAGGACCCGGTGGTCGCGTAGGCGAGGCGCAGGAGGCGCGGACGCTCCGCCTCGAAGGCGTGCGCGAGGTCGTCGGTGCTCACCGCGCGACCGCCGCGGTGGGCTGGGCGGCGAGCCAGCCGCGGAAGGTCGTCGTGCCGCGCGCGTCGGGGTGCGGGTCGGTGAGGCCGCCCGCGCGCAGCGCCCGCCCGAGCTTCCCGGGCAGCGGGACGCGGACCGGGAGCGCCCGCGAGCCGGTCGCCGCGCGCCAGGCGCGCGCCGCGTCCCGCAGGTCGAGCACCTCAGGCCCGGCGACGGTCGTCGTGCCGCGCAGCGGCTCGCGCTCGGCGGCGTCGGCGACCGCGGAGCCCGCGTCGCTCGCGGCGACGGGCTGGACCGGGGCGCGCAGGAGCGGCACGACGCCTCGGCGCGCGGCACCGGCGAGCGTCCCGGCGACGAACTCGTGGAACTGCGTCACGGCGACAACGGTCCACGGGACGACGCCCGCGGCGACCGCCCGCTCCTGCTCGACCTTCACGCCGTAGTAGGCCATCGGCACATCGTGGCACCCCACGATCGAGACGAGCACGTGGTGCCGCACCCCGGCGTCGCGCTCGGCCGCGAGGAGCCGCCGCGTCCCGTCGACGAGCGTGGCGCGCGCGTCGGCCGTGGACGACGACGCGTTGCTCGCGTCCACGACGACGTCCACCCCGGCGAGCGCGGCCGGGAGCCCGGCGCCCGTCCGGAGGTCGACGGCGTACCGCTCCGCGTGCCTGCTCAGCGCACGCACCTCGTGCCCGCGCGCGGTCAGCGCCGCGACGACGTGCCGGCCGATCGTCCCTATCCCACCTGTCACTGCGATCCTCATACCCGTACGACGCCGCAGCGCCCCCGGTTGTGACATCTCGCCGGACGGGAGCGCCGATCCGCTAGTTGTATACAAGTGCGCAGGACGTGTGGCACGATGGCCGGGTGACGACGACGCCCGACCTGCGCGCCGCCGTCGGGCAGTCCGCGACGCCCGGCGACGCGGGCCTTACGCGCCGCCAGTCCGGCGCCCGCGCGGTCTACGACCTCCTGCGCGGCCGCATCATCGACGGCACGCTCGCGCCCGACGCGCGCCTCACCGAGCCCGTGCTGTCCGCCGAGCTCGGCGTCTCCCGGACCCCCGTGCGCGAGGCGCTGCGCCTGCTCCAGGCGGAGGCGCTCGTCGTCGAGCTGCCCACCGGGGGAGTGCGCGTCGCGCCGCTCGACGTCGCGGACGCACGTCGCGTCTACGACGTGCGCGCCCGCCTCGAGGGCCTGCTCGCCCGGGACGCGTGCGAGCGCGCCACGCCCGACGACGTCGCCCGCCTCGTCCGGCTCGTGACGCTCATGGACGCCGTGCGCGACCACGAGGACGAGGTGCTGCGCGTCGGCGCGCAGTTCCACGGCGAGATCGAGACCCTCGCCGACAACCGCTGGGGGTCGGCGCTCCTGCGCCAGATCCGCGGCCACGTCGACCGGTACCGCGCGCTCGCCGCGCGTCGCCGCGTCGGTACCACCGACCACGTCGACGAGCACCGCGCCGTCGCCGACGCGATCGCGAGCCGGGACCCCGCCGCGGCCGAGGCCGCGATGCGAGCCCACATCGAGCGCAGCGCCGCCCTCGCCGAGCAGTCCCTGCGCGGCGCGGGGTCGGCGACCGACGACCTCCCCTGACCACCGCCCACCGCACGACGGAGACACCGATGCCGTACACCCACCACCTGCGCGTCTACCCCAGCGCGGAGCCGCTCGACCGCACCGACCAGCTCGCGTGGAAGCTCGCCGAGCTCGCGACCGACCCCGTCGAGGTCACGCCCGAGGTCGTCGACATGGTGATCAACCGCGTCATCGACAACGCGGCCGTCGCCGCGGCCAGCCTCACGCGCGGCCCCGCGGTCGCGGCGCGCGGGCAGGCGCTCGCGCACCCGTACACGCCGGGCGCGACGGTGTTCGGCTGCGGCCTCGACACCCGCACGAGCCCCGAGTGGGCGGCCTGGGCGAACGGCGTCGCGGTGCGCGAGCTCGACTTCCACGACACGTTCCTCGCCGCGGAGTACTCGCACCCGGGCGACAACATCCCGCCGATCCTCGCCGTCGCGCAGCACGCCGGGTCCGACGGCGCCGCGGTCGTGCGGGCGATCGCGACCGGCTACGAGATCCAGGTCGACCTCGTCCGCGCGATCAGCCTCCACCAGCACAAGATCGACCACGTCGCGCACCTCGGGCCGTCGGCCGCCGCGGGCATCGGGACGCTGCTCGGCCTCGACACCGAGACGGTGTTCCAGGCGATCGGCCAGGCCCTGCACACGACGACGGCCACGCGCCAGTCCCGCAAGGGCCAGATCTCCACGTGGAAGGCGCACGCCCCCGCGTTCGCGGGCAAGGTCGCGGTCGAGGCCGTCGACCGGGCGATGCGCGGCCAGACGTCGCCCGAGCCGATCTACGAGGGCGAGGACGGCGTCGTCGCCTGGCTGCTCGACGGCCCGGACGCGGCGTACGACGTCGTGCTCCCGGCCCCCGGCGAGCCGAAGACGGCGATCCTCGACACGTACACCAAGGAGCACTCCGCGGAGTACCAGTCGCAGGCGCTCATCGACCTCGCCCGGGCGCTGCACGACGAGCACCCGTGGCTCGCCGACCCGGACAACGTGACGAGCGTCGTCATCCACACGAGCCACCACACCCACTACGTCATCGGCTCGGGCGCGAACGACCCGCAGAAGTACGACCCGACGGCGTCGCGCGAGACGCTCGACCACTCGATCCCGTACATCTTCGCGGTCGCGCTGCAGGACGGCGGCTGGCACCACGTCGACTCGTACACCCCCGAGCGCGCGGGCCGCGCCGACACCGTCGCCCTGTGGGCCAAGGTCACCACCGCCGAGGACCCCGAGTGGACGCGCCGCTACCACTCGACCGACCCGGCCGAGAAGGCGTTCGGCGGGCGCGTCGAGATCGAGCTGGCCGACGGCGGACGCCTCGTCCGCGAGATCGCCGTCGCCGACGCGCACCCGCTCGGTGCGCGGCCGTTCGGGCGCGAGCAGTACGTCAAGAAGTTCCGCACGCTCGCGGCGGGCGTGCTCGAGGACGCCGAGATCGAGCGCTTCCTCGACCTCGCGCAGCGGCTCCCGTCGCTCACGCCCGCCGAGGTGCGCGAGCTGACGATCGTCGGGCGCCCGGGCCTCCTCGACGCGGTCCCCACCCCGACCGGTCTCTTCGAGCTCGGGCGCGACGAGGTCGGCGGGGCGCGCGCCGAGTTCGAGGGCGAGGGCTTCACCATGCACGAGGCGCCCGACACCGCGGCGCAGCCCGGCGGACACGGTGACCCTGCGCCGTCGGGCCCCACGACCACCGAGGGAGAGGCCCGCTGATGCTGTACAGCCAGGTGACGCCGTCGGACAAGCGGCGCGCGTTCCGCGCGGCGCTCGACGCCGCGGCGACCACGGGGGAGCCCCTGCGGCTCCCGGGCGCGTTCAACCCGCTGTCCGCACGCCTGGTCCAGGACAAGGGCTTCGAGGGCGTGTACGTGTCGGGGGCCGTGCTGTCGGCGGACCTCGGCCTGCCCGACATCGGCCTCACGACCCTCACCGAGGTCGCGGGGCGCTCGCAGCAGATCGCGCGCGTCACCGACCTGCCCGCGCTCGTCGACGCCGACACCGGCTTCGGCGAGCCGATGAACGTCGCGCGGACCGTCCAGGCGCTCGAGGACGCGGGCGTCGCGGGCGCGCACGTCGAGGACCAGGTCAACCCCAAGCGGTGCGGCCACCTCGACGGCAAGGAGGTCGTCGGGCTCGACGAGGCGGCCAAGCGCGTCCGCGCGGCCGCCGACGCGCGCCGCGATCCCGGCTTCCTGGTCATGGCGCGCACCGACGTCCGCGGCACGATCCCCGGCGACGCCGGGCTGCGCGCCGCGATCGACCGCGCGAAGGCGCTCGTCGACGCGGGCGCCGACGCGATCTTCCCCGAGGCGATGAAGGACCTGTCCGAGTTCGAGGCCGTCGCGTCGGCCGTGGACGTGCCCGTGCTCGCCAACATGACCGAGTTCGGCAAGTCCGAGCTCTTCACGCGCCGCCAGCTCGGCGACGCCGGGGTCCGGCTGATCATCTACCCCGTCACGCTCCTGCGGGTCGCGATGGGCGCCGCCGAGCGCGCGCTCGACGAGATCGCCGCGACCGGCACCCAGGCGGGCCAGGTCGAGGTCATGCAGACGCGCGCGCGCCTCTACGAGCTGCTCGACTACGCCGCCTACAACACCTTCGACGAGGGCATCTTCACCTACCGGCCCTGACGACCCGCCGGTGCCGCGCGCCCGTGGGGCCGCGGCACCGGCATCTCCCCGCGACCCGTGCAGCACGAAGGAGTGACCGCATGACCACCTCCCCGACCACCACCGAGGGGCCCGAGATCCGCAAGGGGCTCGCGGGCGTCGTCGTCGACGTCACGGCGATCTCGAAGGTCAACCCCGACACGAACTCGCTGCTCTACCGCGGCTACCCGGTGCAGGACCTCGCCGCCCGGCGCAGCTTCGAGGAGGTGTCCTACCTCCTGTGGCACGGCGAGCTCCCGACGCCCGAGCAGCTCGCCGAGCAGACCGCCGTCGAGCGCACGCACCGCGCCCTGCCCGGCAACGTGCGCAACGCGATCCTCGAGCTCCCGACGACGTGCCACCCCATGGACGTCGTCCGCACCGCGATCTCCCAGCTCGGCGCGCACGACCCCGACGCCGAGGACTCCTCGCCCGAGGCCGAGCAGGCCAAGGCCGTCCGCCTGTGGGCCGTGCTGCCCGCCGCCGTCGCGCTCGACCAGCGCCGCCGTCGCGGGCAGCAGATCGTCGAGCCCCGCGACGACCTCACCTACGCCGAGAACTTCCTGTGGATGACGTTCGGCGAGGAGCCCGAGCCCGCCGTCGTGCGGGCCTTCGAGGTCTCGATGGTGCTCTACGCCGAGCACTCGTTCAACGCCTCGACGTTCACCGCGCGCGTCATCACGTCGACGCTGTCCGACCTGCACTCGGCGGTGACCGGCGCCGTCGGGGCGCTCAAGGGACCGCTCCACGGCGGCGCGAACGAGGCCGTCATGGCGACGTTCGCCGAGATCGGGACCGCCGACCGCGCCGAGGCCTGGCTCGACGACGCGCTCGCGCACAAGCGCAAGATCATGGGCTTCGGGCACCGCGTCTACAAGCACGGCGACTCGCGCGTCCCCACCATGCGCGCGACCCTCGACGACCTCGTCGCGCACTACGGCCGCCAGGACCTCCTCGACCTCTACGTCGCGCTCGAGGCCGCGATGACCGAGCGCAAGAACATCCTCCCCAACCTCGACTACCCGGCGGGCCCCGCGTACCACCTCATGGGCTTCGACACCCCGATGTTCACCCCGCTGTTCGTCGCGTCGCGCGTGGTGGGCTGGACGGCGCACGTCATGGAGCAGCGCGCCGCCAACGCCCTCATCCGCCCGCTCAGCGAGTACGTCGGCCCGCCCCAGCGCGACCTCCCCTGACGCCGGAGCCCCCTCCGCCGAACATGCGGTTGCCGCCCGGTCCGGGCACCTGACGGGCGGCAGCCGCCTGTTCGCCGCACGCGGGGGGGGTCAGCCGACGAAGGACTCCAGCTCGGTGCGGTCCACCGGACCGTCGCGATGGATGAGCGCCTTGACGTCCTCCATGCGGTCCCAGACGTTGACGGCCATGCCCGCCTCGACGCGGCCGTCCTTGACCCAGAACGCGACGAGCTCGCGGTCGAGGACGGAGCCGGAGACCACGACCTCGTCGTAGGCGTCGGGGCCCGCGACGAAGCCGAGGTACTCCATGCCGACGTCGTACTGGTCGGAGAAGAAGTACGGCAGCTCGGGGTAGGGGTCGGTCGCGCCGAGCATCGCGCGCGCCGCGTGCGGGCCCTGGTTGAGCGCGGTCGCCCAGTGCTCGACGCGCACCGACCGCCCGTAGCGCGCCGACGGCACGCTCGCGACGTCACCGGCGACGAAGACGTCGGGGTCCGTGGTCTGGAGGGTCGCGGAGGCGACGACGCCGCCCGTCGCGGAGTCGAGCGCCAGGCCTGCCTCGCGGGCGAGCGCGACGTGCGGGACCGCGCCCACGGCGACGAGCACGAGGTCGGCGTCGACGTGCGTCCCGTCGGCGATGTCGACGCCCGTCGCGCGGCCGCCCGCGCCCGAGATGCCCGTGACCTGGGCACGGCGGTGCAGGTGGACGCCGTGGTCGGTGTGGACCTGCCCGTACAGCTCACCCATCTCCGGACCGAGAACCCGCTCGAGGGGGTGCGTGCCGAGCCCGATCACCGTGACGTCCAGACCGAGCGTGCGGGCAGACGCCGCGACCTCGAGCCCGATCCAGCCGTCGCCGACGATCGCGAGCCGCCCCGCGCCGCCGTCGTGGGCGGCGCGCAGCGCGGCGGCGAGCGCGTCGCTGTCGTCGAGCGTGCGCAGCTCGTGGACGCCGTCCAGGTCGAGGCCGGGCAGCGGGATCCGGCGCGGGTCCGAGCCGGTCGCGAGCAGCAGCTTCTCGTACGGCAGCGTCCGGCCGCCCGAGAGTGCGACGCTCCGACCGGCGAGGTCGACGGCGGTCGCCTCGGTCTCGGTGAGGAGCTCCACGTCGTGCTCGGCGTACCAGTCCGCGGAGAGGGGGAACACCGACTCGCGCTCCGCCTCGCCGCGCAGGTAGTCCTTGGACAGCGGCGGCCGCTCGTACGGTCGGTGCGGCTCGCGCGCGACGACGGTCAGGCCACCGTCGTAGCCCTCGTCGCGCAGCGTCTCGACGGCCTTCGCGGCGGCGAGCCCTCCTCCGACGACGACGTGACGTCCAGCGCTCATGACGACCTCCGCAGTGACTCGGGTGCCCGGGACTCGGGCGGACGGCCCCAGTCTGGCGCGTTCTCGCACACCGTGCGAGGTGCGGCGACGGCACGCACCGACGCCCCGCCGCGGCGGCGTTCACACGTTTCGCGTGACGACCCCGGACGGCGTCCCCGGGCAGGCTTGTCCACGACAGCACCCGCCGTGCACCGCGCGGCGGCACCCGCGCGGAGGAGGTGCCGTGAGCATCGTCGTCGGCGCGATCGTGACCGTCGTCGTCGTCGCCGTGGCGGTCGCGACGATGCTGCTCGTCCGGCGGCGCGCACCGGCCGGCAGCCGGTTCAGCGACGGCGACCGGGCGTCGGGGGTCTTCGGGGTGGTCGCCACGGGCTTCTCCGTGCTCCTGGGGTTC
The DNA here is from genome assembly GCF_055571305.1 of Cellulosimicrobium sp. NPDC030954. Taxonomy (NCBI): domain Bacteria; kingdom Bacillati; phylum Actinomycetota; class Actinomycetes; order Micrococcales; family Promicromonosporaceae; genus Cellulosimicrobium; species Cellulosimicrobium sp. NPDC030954. The sequence goes on along the minus strand of NZ_JBVIFN010000010.1, from coordinate 72,346 downwards.
ATCGTCTTCCTCGCCTTCGAGTCGTACGACGAGGCGCGGAGCGGCGCCGAGGCCGAGGCGCGGATCGTCGTGCAGCAGCTGGAGACCGCGCAGTTCTTCGCCCCCGACGACGCGACGCGGCTGTCCGGGGAGCTCGTCTGCTACGCCCGGTACGTGGTCGCGAGCGAGTGGGAGCAGATGGCGGACGGCGCGCTCGGCGAGGCGGTCAACCCGTGGGGGGTCGCGCTCTACCGGACGGTGCGCGACGTCGTCCCCGCGTCGGACACCCAGCAGTCCGCCTACGACCGGTGGATGGACCAGACCGCGGCCCGCGAGGACGCCCGCCAGTCCCGCGTGCACGGCGCGGAGGGCCTGATCCCGCTGCCCCTGTGGCTCGTCCTCTTCGTCGTCTCCGCGACCGTCTTCGTCTTCCTGCTCTTCTTCGCCGACTCCGCGGAGCGTGCCGCGACGCAGGGCCTGCTCATGGGCAGCGTCACGCTCGTCATCACGCTCCTGCTGTGCCTGCTCGCGTTCTTCGACCACCCGCACGGGCACCAGGTCGGCAAGCTGCAGCCGACGGCGATGGAGCGCGCCCTCGTCCTCCTGGTGGGGGAGGCGGACGCGGCGGGGGTGGCGATCGACCCGCCGTGCGACGCCGCCGGGACGGCGACCGGCCCGGGTGCGGACCGGCCCTGAGGACGGGTCGGGGAGCGGGGACGTCCGAGCGGACGCCCCGTCGGCGGACATGACGAAGGCCCGGAATCGTGGCGATTCCGGGCCTTCAGCCTGGTCGGGGTGACAGGATTTGAACCTGCGACCTCTTCGTCCCGAACGAAGCGCGCTACCAAGCTGCGCCACACCCCGGTTGCTCGTCCGCACGATGATCGACGAGGAGACCTCGTCTTCCGCGCGGGAAGCCTGCTCAGAATAGCCGACGAAGTGCCGTGCGACGAAACTCGATTCCCGTGACCCCGCCGACACCCCGTGCGCGCCCTCGCGGGGAGGGTGCGCACGACCCGCTCAGCGTGCCGTCAGGGTGAGCAGCGTCGCCTCGGGGCGGCACGCGAAGCGCACCTGCGCGTAGGGCGAGGTGCCCGCTCCGGCGGAGACGTGGAGCCACGTCGAGTCCTCGCCACCGGGTGCGTCGGGCCGCGCGCCGGGCCAGCCGTGCAGACCCTTGGCCCGCCGGCGGTCGATGTCGCAGTTCGTCACGAGCGCGCCGAACCCGGGCACGCAGAGCTGCCCGCCATGGGTGTGGCCCGCGAGGACCAGCTCCGCCGCGTCGTCGTGCATGGCGTCCAGCACACGCCGGTACGGCGCGTGCGTGACCCCGACGCGGAGCACCGGGCCGTCGTCCGACGCCCCCTCGGAGCCGGCACCGAGACCGCCCGGAGCGGAGGGTGCCGGGAAGACGTCCCGGTCGAGGTGGGGGTCGTCCACGCCGACGAGGTCGAGGCGGACGCCGCCGACCTCCAGGACGTCGCGACGGTTCGTGAGGTCGGCCCAGCCCGCGTCGCGCATCGCCGCGGCGAGCTCGCCCGCCGGGAGCAGCCGGGCCTCGCCGGCGAACGGGACGCGCGCGTCCGGCAGGAGGTACCGCGCCGGGTTCTTGGGGACGGGCGCGTAGTAGTCGTTCGACCCCATGACGAAGGCGCCGGGCGTCGAGAGCAGCGGCTCGAGCGCGTGCAGCAGCGGGTCGAGCGCGTCGACGTGCGCCAGGTTGTCGCCCGTGTCGACGACGAGGTCCGGCTCGAGCTCGGCGAGCGAGCGCACCCACTCGATCTTGCGCCGCTGGCTGGGGACCAGGTGGAGGTCCGAGACGTGGAGCACGCGCAGGGCGGGCGTGCCGGCGGGCAGCACGGGCACGGTCACGCGGCGGAGCGTGAACAGCGTGGTCTCGACGTGCGCGTACGCCACGCCGGTCAGGCCGACGACGGCGAGCGCGCCGAGCCCGCGCAGGGCCCGGCGTCGGCCGGCGGCGCTCAGCCGTTCCCCCTGCCGCCGAGGTTGCCGAACCACTCGCCGAGGTCGACGTCGTCGCGGCCGGCCCCGTTCCCGCGGTCACCGCGGTCGCCACGGCCTCCGCCCGCGTCGGCGTCGGGCTGCTCGTCGCCACCGCCCTGGTCGCCGCCGCCCTGGTCACCACCACCCTGGCCGCCGTCGCCGCCCTCGGGCGTCGTCGGCGCCGTGGGCGGCGGGGCGGGGGCGTTGACCCGCTTCCAGTCCGGGTCGGCGAAGCCCGGGGCGGGCTGGCCGGCGAGGATCTGGTTCATGTAGTCGCGCCAGGTCGGTGCGGCCAGGCTCGAGCCGTACCAGAACTGGAGCGACTTCCCGTTGATCGTGAATGCTCTCCCGTAGGTGTTCCGGTTCATCGGGACGTCGCCCTCCGCGTTGCCGATCCAGACGGCGGTCGCGGCCTGCGGCGTGTACCCGATGAACCACGTGTGCGTGTTGTTGTTCGCCGTGCCGGTCTTGCCTGCCGCGGGACGACCGTCGGCCAGCGCGTTGCCGCGCCCGGAACCCTGCGTCAGCACCTGCTGGAGCGCGTACGTGACGGTGTTCGCGACGCCCGGGTCGATCGCGTTCTCCCGGCAGTCCGCAGAGGGCACGGGGAGCTCCTGACCGTTCGAGTCGAGGACCTTGGTGATCGCGACCGGCGAGCAGTAGGTGCCGCCGCTGGCGAACGTCGCGTACGCAGCCGCCATCTGGAGCGGGGAGGAGTTCTGCGTGCCGAGGATCATGGACGGGCGAACCTTCACCTCTCCGCCGTCCTCGAGCATGGACGGCTGGAAGCCCGCCGCCGTCGCCGTGCTCGCGACGCCGCAGAGATCGAGCTTGCTCGCCATCGTCGTGTAGGCGGTGTTCACCGAGTTGTACGTCGCCTTGAGGACCGACATCGAGCCCTGGCCGTCGCCGTCGGAGTTCGCGGGCGTCCATTGCTCGTTGCCGAACCGGACACAGCTCGCGTGGAAGTCCCGGCTGAGGGTCCACGTCCGCTTGGTGGCGCTGACGTTCTCGTAGAGCGAGTGGCCCTCGTTGAGCCACTCCGCGAGCACGAACGGCTTCCACGTCGAGCCGGGGGAGAACCCGTTCGACGAGCCGTGCGCCTGGTCGACGCTGTAGTTGACGGCCGTCGTGTTCGGCGCGGGCTCCTGGGTGTTGTCGAACGCGCGGTTCTGCGCCATCGCGAGGATGTTGCCGGTCCCCGGCTCGACGGTGACGATAGCGTCCTCGATCTGGCTCGGGTCGTCCGCCGGGACCGCCGCGGCCGCGTGCTGCTCGGCCGCCGCTTGCATCGCGGGGTCGAGCGTCGTGTAGATGTCGAGACCGCCGCGGTAGAGCAGCGTCTGGCGCTCCTCCTTGGTCTCGCCGAACACCGGGTCGGACATGATGATCTTCGTGACGTAGTCGCAGAAGAACGCCGAACCACCGGATGCCTGGCAGCCCGCCTCGAGCGGCTGGACCGAGAGCGTCTCGGCGATCGGCCGGGTGCGGCCCGTGTCGTACTCCTCGCGGGTGATGAACCCCTGCTGGTACATCTGGTTGAGCACGATGTCGCGTCGCTTCTGGGCGTTCTCCGGCTCCGTGGTCGGGTCGTACGTCGACGGCGCCTTGGTGATCCCCGCGATCGTCGCGGCCTCGACGTAGTCGAGGTCGATCGCGCTCTTGTTGAAGTAGTGCCGCGCCGCCGTCTCCACGCCGTAGACCGAGCGGCCGAACTGCGCGATATTGAGGTAGCCCTGGAGGATCTCCTCCTTGGTCATCTTCTTCTCGAGCGCGATGGCCAGCTTGGCCTCGCGCGCCTTGCGCCCGAGCGACTTCTCGTTGGCCTCGTAGAGCGCCATGGTGTCGTCGTCGCGGACCGCCTGCTCGATGAGCACGTTCTTCACGTACTGCTGCGTGAGCGTCGAGGCCCCCTGGGTGTCGCCGCCCGTGATGTTGTTGACGACCGCGCGGGGGAGACCCTCGACGTCGACGCCGCCGTGGTCCCAGAAGCGCTTGTCCTCGATCGCGATGACCGCGTTCTTCATCGCGTCCGAGACCTGGTCCAGCGGGACCACGATGCGGTTCTCGGTGTAGAACGTCGCGAGGCGCGTCGTGCCGTCCTTGGCGTAGATGCGCGACTGCTCGGACAGCGGGCCGGGCTCGAGGTCCGCCGGCAGCTCGTCGAAGACCTCGACCGCGGTGTCGGTCGCCGTGTTCGCCCCGGCGGCGAGCGGGACGAGCAGCCCGGCGGCGAGGACGCCGCCGACGCCGGAGACCAGCACGAACGCCAGGAAGAGGGCGACGAGCTGGTACGCGTTGATCTGCCGGCCGCGAGGACGCACACGGGAAGCCATGGTGACAACCCTACGGGAGCGACCCTGGGAGGGCCCCGGGATCCCGGGGCCCGCGGGTGTGCGGGTTGTGTAAGCATCCCGCGGCGACCTCCTCGGCGGTGCCTGCGCGGGCCGACTACGCTCGCCCCATGGCAACCACGTGGGAGTACGCGACCATCCCCCTCATCATCCACAACACCAAGGCCGTCCTCGACCAGTGGGGCTCCGACGGCTGGGAGCTCGTCCAGGTCGTGACCGGCCCCGACGGCAACGGCCTCGTCGCCTACCTGAAGCGCCCGACCGGGGAGAAGTAGTGGCGGGCTTCCCCGCCGGGACGATCGCCGCGCGCCTGACGGAGCTCGGCCTCGCCCTGCCCCCGGTGGCAGCGCCCGTCGCCGCCTACGTGCCCGCGGTGCGCTCGGGGCGGTACGTCCACACGTCGGGCCAGCTCCCGTTCGTGGACGGCGCGCTGCCCGCGACGGGCAAGGTCGGCGACGGCGAGGGGCTCGTCCCGCCCGCCGACGCCGCGGCCCTCGCCCGGCAGTGCGCGCTCAACGCGCTCGCCGCCGTGCACGACCTCGTCGGGAACCTCGACCAGGTCGCCCGCGTCGTCAAGGTCGTCGGGTTCGTGGCGAGCGACCCGTCGTTCACGGGCCAGCCCGGCGTCGTCAACGGGGCGAGCGCCCTGCTCGGGGAGGTCTTCGGCGAGGCAGGCGTCCACGCCCGCAGTGCCGTCGGCGTCGCGGTCCTGCCGCTCGACGCCCCGGTCGAGGTCGAGATCGTCGTGGAGCTCGCGGAGTAGCGCCCCCGCCGGCACGCGAACGGGGCCGGCGGCCAGGTCCTCACGGACCCGGTCGCCGACCCCGTCCTCGTCGGTGGCGGTCGGTCAGCGCGCGCGGCGCTCCAGGCGGTCCATGTCGAGCAGGACGACGGCCCGGCCCTCGCGGCGCACCCAGCCGCGCGTCGCGAAGTCGGCGAGCGCCTTGTTCACCGTCTCGCGCGACGCACCGACGAGCTGCGCGAGCTCCTCCTGCGTGAGGTCGTGCGCGACGCGGACGCCCTCGTCCGTCTCCTCGCCGAAGCGGGTCGAGAGGTCGAGCAGCGCCTTGGCGACGCGGCCCGGGACGTCGGAGAACACGAGGTCGGCCAGCGTCTCGTTGGTGCGGCGCAGGCGACGCGCGAGGGCGTTGAGCAGGTGCTTGGCGACGCTCGGGTGCTTCTCGATCCACTCGACGAGCTGGTCGTGCCCGAGCTCGTAGATGACGGAGTCGGCGACGGAGCTCGCGGTGGCGGTGCGGGGGCCCGGGTCGAACAGGGAGAGCTCCCCGAACATCTCGCCGGGGCCGAGGATCGACAGGAGGTTCTCGCGGCCGTCGTTGGAGCGGCGCCCCAGCTTGATCTTGCCGCTCGCGATCACGTAGAGGCGGTCGCCCGGCTCGCCCTCGCGGAACAGCACGTCGCCGCGGGAGAGCTCGATCTGCTGCATCGACTCGAAGAGGGTGCGCGTCTCGTCCGCGTCCATCGTCGCGAACAGGGGGGCGGAGAGCACAACGTCGTCGTCCACGCGGGGTGTCCTATCGTCTCGTCCTCGGAAATGTTCCAGGACAAGTCTGCCCTACGGCTGCAACTCGGGTGTCGGGGGCGGCGGCTACGGTGGGTCCGTGACCACCACCGAGCCGGCCCGCACGGGGGCGCCGAAGCCCGAGTCGCACCTCGCCCTCGTCCGGCGCGCGCGCCGCACCAACCGCGAGCTCGCGGTCACCTATCCGGACGCGCACTGCGAGCTGGACTTCACGACGCCGCTCGAGCTGCTCGTCGCGACCGTCCTGTCCGCGCAGACGACGGACAAGCGCGTGAACCTCACGACCCCGGCACTGTTCGCGCGCTACCCGGACGCCGCCGCGTACGCGGGTGCGGACCGGGAGGAGCTCGAGGAGCTGCTGCGCCCCACCGGGTTCTTCCGGGCGAAGGCGCAGTCGGTCATCGGCATCGGCCAGGCGCTCGTCGAGCGGTACGACGGCGAGGTGCCGGGACGCCTGGAGGACCTCGTGACCCTGCCGGGCGTGGGCCGCAAGACGGCGAACGTCGTGCTGGGCAACGCGTTCGGCGTGCCGGGGCTGACGGTCGACACCCACTTCGGCCGGCTCGTGCGCCGCCTCGGCTGGACCACCGAGGAGGACCCGGTCAAGGTCGAGCAGGTCGTCGGCGGGCTGGTCGAGAAGTCGGAGTGGACGATGCTCTCGCACCGGCTGATCTTCCACGGCCGTCGGGTGTGCTTCGCGCGCAAGCCCGCGTGCGGCGCGTGCACGATCGCGCGCTGGTGCCCGTCCTTCGGCGTCGGCGAGGTCGACCCGGTCAAGGCGGCGAAGCTGGTCAAGACGAGCTGAGGTCCCGGGCCTGTGCGGCTACACCGCGCGCGGCAGCCAGTCGAGCAGCAGGTCCGTCACGGCGTCGGGCGCCTCCTCGGGGAGGTAGTGGCCGGCGCCGTCCACGACCTCGAAGCGGAAGTCGCGGGCGAGCGCGGCGCCGTCGGCGTCGGCGAGGTCGCGCCGCACGAGGCCGTCCTCCCCGGCGTGGACCTGCAGCGCGGGGACGTCGATCGGGCGGCGGAGCGCGGCCAGAAAGCGGCGGCCGTCGGGGCGGGGCGTCGAGCGCACCGCCCAGCGCAGCGACTCCATGGCCGTGTGCGCCGCGAACGGGATGCGCATGACGGTGCGGTACGTGTCGACGACGTCGGGCGCGAAGGGCGTGGCCGCGCCGGTCGCGAGCACCTCGGCCACGAGGTCGCCACGGACGAGCGCCCGCTCGGGCAGCGTGGGCACCTGGTAGAACGCGAGCTGACGCAGCGCGGCGGGCGTGAGCAGGCGGCGGGCCGACGTGTGCAGCCGCGCGGGGTGCGGCGCGGAGAAGGCCGCGACGCCGGCCGTGACGGCAGGCTGGAGCGCGGCCATCGCCCAGGCGAGGCTGCCGCCCGTGCCGTGACCCACGACGACGGCGCGCCCGGAACCGAGCGAGCGGACGACCCCCGCGATGTCGCGGGTGCGGGTCGGCGCGTCGTAGCCGATCGGCGGCTTGTCGGAGGCGCCGACGCCCCGCACGTCCATCGCGGCGACGCGGTAGCCCGCCGCGGCGAGCGGCTCGATCTGGTGGCGCCACGCCCACCAGAACTGCGGGAAGGAGTGGAGCAGGACGACCAGCGGCGGCCCGGGGTCCCGGACCCCGCGGTCCTCGGGACCGGCGAGCGCGACGTGGAAGCGCGCGCCGTTGGCCGGGACGAGCTCATGGCGCCAGGGGCCGTCGGGCAGCGCGGACGTGAAGTCGGAGGGGTCGGGCGTCACCCGGACGAACCTACCGGGGTCCCGGGCCCGCTGTCGGCCGACGACCCGGCGGTGCCTGCCCCCGCGTCGTCCACGCCCTCGGCGGGGCGGCGGTCCTTCGGCGGGTCGAACCGGTACCCGACGTTGCGCACCGTCCCGATGAGCTGCTCGTGCTCGGGGCCGAGCTTGGCGCGCAGGCGCCGGACGTGGACGTCGACGGTCCGCGTGCCGCCGTAGTAGTCGTAGCCCCAGACCTCCTGGAGCAGCTGGGCGCGGGTGAACACGCGGCCCGGGTGCTGCACGAGGTACTTGAGGAGCTCGAACTCCTTGTACGTGAGGTCGATGGGGCGGCCGCGCAGCCGCGCGGTGTAGCCGCTCGCGTCGATCGCGAGCTCGCCGGCGGCGATCTCCTGGGGGCCGTCCTCGGCCGGTCCGCGCGCGGACCGCTCGATGACGAGGCGCAGCCGGGCCTCGACCTCCGCCGGGCCGGCGCCCTCCAGGAGGAGGTCGTCCGCGCCCCACTCCGCCGTGACGACGGTCAGCCCGCCCTCGGTGAGGACGAGCACGAGCGGGACCGTGAGCCCGGTGGCGTGCATGAGGCGGCACGTGGTGCGGGCCGCGACGAGGTCGCGCCGCGCGTCGAGCAGCACGACGTCGGAGTCCGGGGCGTCGACGAGCGCCGACGGCTCCATGGGAAGGACCCGGATGCGGTGCGAGAGCAGGCCGAGCGCGGGCAGGACCTCGACGGAACCGCCTGTCGCGGGGGTGAGGATGAGCAGGTCCGCCATCCGGCACCTCCTTCCGGGTCGCGGGGCGCGGGCGGCGCCCCCGGGCGTCGACGCGTGGCGACCGGGCCGGGACGTACCTCTGCGGGGCTCGCCACGTCATCGGCCACGTCCTCGGTCCGTGGATGGTTACCGTATCGCGTGCCGGGCGCGGACACGGCGAACGTCCCACGGCCGTGCGCGCGCCGGGCCGGTAGGCGGTCCGGCGGGAGACTCTGCGACACTCTGAGGCGTGCTGCACGACCCGACGCCCTCCCGCGACCCCCGAACGGGGCGCTGACCGCGTGGACCTCTCGACCCGGGCCGTCGTCACGGCGTGCCTCGCCGCGGGCATCGCCGTCGCCGCGTTCTTCGGCCCGCTCCCGCTCGCCGCGGCGTCGGGGGCCCTGGCCCTGATCGTCGCGATCGGGTGGCCGCGCCTGCTCGACATCCCCGTCCACGGCGGGACGCGCGTCGTCATCGCGATCGCCGGGCTCGGCGCCGTGGGCGCGACGGCCGCGACGCACGGCGAGCCCGCGCTGCGGCACCTGCCCGTGGTGCTCGCGCTCGCCGTGGTGCTCGCGTTCGTCGCCGAGCTCCTGCGCCGCGACGGGCGCCCGCGCCTGGTCGAGTCGCTCATCGGGACCGTGAGCGGGATCGTCGTCGCGACGTCGTGCGCGGGCTGGATCGCGACGGGCCGCACCGACGCGGGCGAGTCCCTGGTCGTGACGTGCGCGGTGGCGCTGGCCGTCGCGTCCGCGGTCTCGGCGCTGCCGCTCGGCGGCTGGACCAACGCCGCGCTCACCCTGGGCCTCGCGGTCGCCGCGGGCGGTGCCGTCGGGTACGTCATGCCCGACCTCGACCTGCTGAGCGGCGTCTGGTCCGGCGTCGTCGCGGGCCTGCTCGTCGCGTCGCTCCACGCGCTCTTCGACCAGCTCCCGGAGCTGCGGGGGCGCCTCGGCGCGTTCTCCGCGACGGCGCTCCCGGTCGCGGTCGGCGGGACGCTGATCTTCGTGGTGGGCCGGGTGATCGTGGGATGACGCCGGGGGCGCTCCCCGTCGTCCTCCTCGGCGCGACCCTGCTCGCGACGCTCGCGCTCGGCGTGTGGTGGCAGCGGCGGCAGGGGGTCGTGCGGGCGCCGCGCGCGACGTCGTCCGGGTCCACGGCCGACGACGGCGCCGCGTCCGTCGACTGGCCCGCCCACGGCGTCGTGCTGGGCGCCCGCGGCACGTTCGTCCAGTTCTCGGCGGAGCTGTGCGCGCCGTGCCGGGCGACGGCGCGCGTCCTCGGCGAGGTCAGCGCGGCGCACGACGACGTGACGCATCGTGAGATGGACGTCGACGACCACCTCGACCTGGTGCGAGCATTCGGCATACTGCGCACGCCGACCGTCCTCGTGCTCGACGCGGAGGGTCGGGAGGTCGCCCGCGCGAGCGGGGGGATGAACCGCGCCCAGGCGCTCGCAGCGCTCGCCGTCGCGGACGCGGCAGCGGCCTCCGCGACCGCGCACGACGCCTGACCCACGCCGTCCCCGACGGCCGCACCGGAGGAGACCGCATGAGCGACCAGGCTGGCCGAGGCGACGCCGCGACCGAGCGCGGGTCCGCGCCCGCCGGGATCGACCCGCGCGGGCCGCGCGCGGGGGCCGGCATCACGGCGCTGCTGCTCGCCGTCGTCATCCTCCTGTGGACGTCGCCCGCCGCGCTCGTGCTGCTCGCGGTCGTCGCGGCGAGCTTCCTGCTCGGCGCGGTCCGGGGCGCGCAGGGCACGTGGCAGGCCTGGGTCTACCGGATGGTCGTGCTCCCGCGCATCGGCCCGACGGCGGAGCGCGAGGACCCGAGGCCGCCGCGGTTCGCGCAGGCGGTCGGCCTGGTCATCACCGGCGCGGGGGTCGTGCTGGGGCTGCTGGGCGTCGACGGCGCGGTGCCGGCCGCGGCGGCGCTCGCGCTCGTGGCGGCCGTCCTCAACGCCGCGTTCGGTCTGTGCCTGGGCTGCGAGCTGTACCTGCTGCTGCGCCGGGTGGCTCCCGCGCGCTGACGCTCCCGCGCTGACGCTCCCGCGCTGACGCGCTCGCGGGCTGACGCGCCGGTGAACCGGTGCGGTCGGCCGCGGGTCAGTAGACGAGGGCCTGTGCGCCCTCGTGCAGCGCCTCCTCGACGAACACCGCCGCGCCGGCGATCCGCACGCCGGGGAGCACGTCGTCGGCCGTGATGCCGCGGCGCGCGGCGCACTGCGTGCACACGGTGAGCGTGCCGGCGGCGAGCACGGCGTCGAGCAGGTCGGGCAACGGGGCCGCGTGCTCCAGCTCGAGCTCGGCGGCGCGCCCGGGCAGCCCGAGCCACGCGGCCTCGCCCGTGAGCCACACGCTCACCTCGACGCCCGCAGCGACCGCCGCGGCGGCGACGGTGAACGCCTGGTTGGCGGCCTCGGGGCGGTCGAGCCCCGACGTGGCCTTGACGACGAGCGAGCGCTGACGGGGAGCCGCAGGGGGCGGCACGGTGTCGGTCACGCGGCCGAGCGTAGCCCTCCCGGGCAGCCGGTCCCCGCCCGCGGCGTGGTCGTCCCGCCCGGCCGGTAGGATCGGCCGCATGAGCCCGCACACTCTCGAGCTGATCTTCCTCGGCCTCCTCCTCGCGGCGACGGTCACCATCACGTGGTTCGCGGGGTACGTCGTCTACAAGCTCTACAAGGGCCAGCGCTGACGCTGCCGCGCGGGGCGCGCCCCGCCGCACGCACGTCGCCCCGCCCGACTCCGAGAGGTGGTCGCTGATGCCGTTCGAGTTCCCCGAGGGGCTCGCGCCCGAGGTCTACCCGCTCGCCTGGCTCGTCGGGAGCTGGCGCGGCGAGGGGGTCGTCAAGTACCCGGGCATCGAGGAGACGCCGTTCGTCCACGACGTCGTGTTCGACCACGACGGCGGCCCGTACCTGCGCTACGAGTCGACGCTGCGCCTCCTCGAGACCGAGGTCCCGGAGACCGTCCCCGACGAGAGCGCGTGGCCCGAGCGTGACGCCGCGACGCTGGACGCGGCGGCGTCGGACGCGCCCGTGTGGTCCACCGAGACGGGCTACTGGCGCGTGTCCACCGACCGGCCCGACGGGCTCGAGGACGACCGGCACCCGCTCGAGGTGCTGCTCGCCGACCCGGCGGGCCGCGTGTCCGTGTACCTCGGCGCGGTCGGCAACGGCCGCGTGGACCTGGCGAGCGACCTGATCGCCCGCACGTCCACGGCGTCGGAGGTCACCGCCTCGAAGCGGCTGTACGGGTTCGTCGAGGGCCAGCTCCTGTGGGTGTGGGAATTGGCTGCCTTCGGTGAGCCGTTGCAGTCGTACGCGTCCGCGAAGCTGTCCCGGCGCCCGACGACCTGACCGGCGGGGCCTCGGACGAGCACACCCGCAGGCCCGGACGCGCCGACGAAGGAGGACCACCCGTGACCACCGGCTACACCAGCCCGCTCCTGTCCCGCCACGGCGCGGTGCCCGCGACGGGCCCCGACGAGGGTGTCGCGTGGCACTACGGCGACCCGACCGGGGAGCAGCGCGCCCTGCGCACGGGCGGCGCCGTCGTCGACCAGTCGCACCTCGGCGTCGTGACGGTGACGGGCCCCGACCGGCTGAGCTGGCTGCACTCGATCACGTCGCAGGACCTGACGGACCTCGCCCCGCGCACGTCGACGGAGCTGCTCGTGCTCTCGCCGCAGGGGCACGTCGAGCACGCGGCGTCCGTCGTCGACGACGGCGAGACGACCTGGCTCGTCACCGAGCGCTCGCACGCGACGGACCTCGCTGCCTGGCTCGACCGCATGAAGTTCATGCTCCGCGTCGAGATCGCCGACGCGACCGACGACTGGGCGGCGCTCGGCGAGCCCGTGGACGCCGAGGGCGCGGAGGGCGAGCCGGTCACGTGGCGCGACCCGTGGCCGCGCGTCACCGGCGGCGGCACGCGCTACGGCCCGCCCGAGGACGAGCACCCGGGCCGCGAGCGGCCGTGGCGGCTCGTGCTGGTGCCGCGGGCCGAGCTGGCCGACGCCGTCGCCGCGCGCGAGGCGGCCGGGTGGCGGCTCGTCGGCACGTGGGCGACCGAGGCGGCCCGGGTCGAGGCGTGGCGGCCGCGGCTCGCGACCGAGGTCGACCACCGGTCGATCCCGCACGAGACCGACTGGCTCCGCACGTCCGTCCACATGCACAAGGGCTGCTACCGGGGCCAGGAGACGATCGCGCGCGTGCACAACCTCGGGCGACCGCCGCGCCGGGTCGTGATGCTGCACCTCGACGGCTCGGGGCACCTGCTGCCGGCGCCCGGCGCCGAGGTCACGCTCGACGGGCGGCCCGTCGGCGCCGTGACGTCGGTCGCGCGTCACCACGAGCTCGGCCCGATCGCGCTCGCCGTCCTCAAGCGCAGCGTCCCCGAGGACGCGGAGCTCCTCGTCGACTGCGACGGCGGCGCGGTCTCCGCGGCGCAGGAGGTCGTGGTGCCGGGCGAGGGGGTCTCGGTCGACCGCCCCGCCCCGCGCGGCCCTGTCGGCCGCGGAGTCACGCCCCGCGGCGAGGGCGCGCCGACGAGCATGCTGTGACCGCGGGGCCGGCGTCCGGGAGCGGGCCGGGCCCGTCCGCCGGCCCCGGCGCGGTCGACGTCGCCCGCACCGCGTGGCGCCGGCTCCTCCTGCGTGCCCGGATCCGGCAGGGCGCCTCGCGCGTCCGCGTGGCGCTGTGGCCCATCCTCCAGGCGTCGGCCGCCGCGGGCCTCGCGTTCGGCATCGCGCGCTACGGGCTCGGCCACGTCGCCCCCTTCTTCGCCCCCGTCTCCGCGTGGGTGTGCCTCGGGTTCAGCCAGGACCGGCAGCTCCGCCGCGTCCTCGAGCTCGCGGTCGGGGTCGCGATCGGCGTCGGGCTCGGCGACCTCGTGGTCCACGCGATCGGGTCGGGGTGGTGGCAGGTCGCCGTCGTGCTCGCCGTCTCGGCCCTCGCGGCGCGCTTCATCGACCGCGGCGCGATGCTCACGACGCAGGCCGGGGTGCAGGCGATCGTCATCGTCGGGCTCCCGGCCGCGCAGGCGGGCGGCCCGCTCGGACGGTGGACGGACGCGCTGGTGGGCGGCGCCGTCGCGCTCGCGGTCGCGGCGCTCACCCCGGGCGACCCGCGCCGGCGTCCCCGGCTGCTGGGTGCCGAGGCGACGACGGAGCTCGCCGCCGTCCTCGACGTCCTCGCGCGGGGGCTGCGCGGGCGCGACCGCGCCGACCTCGAGGCGGCGCTCGTCAAGGGCCGCGCCTCCGAGGGTGCGCTCGAGGACTGGCAGTCGTCGGCGTCGTCGGCGCGCGAGCTCGCGCGCGTCACCGCGGCGGGGCTGCGGCACCGGGACGAGCTGGGCGGGCTCGAGCGCCAGGCCGTCCTCGTGGACCGGGCGATGCGCAGCGTGCGCGTCCTGGCGCGGCGCGCCGTGCCCGTCGCGGGCGGGCCGGACGAGCGGGAGCTCGACGCGGTCGCGGACCTCGTCGCCCGGTTCGGCGCCGGGGTGCACGTGCTCGCCGAGGCGGTCGGCGCCGGTCGCGACCCGGCCGTGGCGCGCGAGGTCCTCCTCGAGGTCGCGCACAGCGCCGACCCGCACGCGCTCGGCGACGGCGACTGGCAGGTGCAGTCGCTCGTGATGCTCGTGCGATCGCCCATCGTCGACCTCCTGGAGGCGGCCGGGGCGACGCCGCAGCAGGCGCGCGACGCCCTCCCCGAGCTCTGAGCGGGCGATCCGGCCCTGCCGGGCGAACGGGACGATCTTCACCCTGCACAGCGGCGCCCCGGGCCGGTACGGTCGGGGCATGGAGGTCCCCGTCAGCGCCCTGCGTGCCGAGCTCAAGTCGTGGATCGAGCGGGCCAGGGAGGGCGAGGAGGTCGTCATCACCGAGCGCGGCGTCCCCGTCGCCCGGCTGACGGGCGTCGCGACGGCGGACCTGGTCACGGAGCTCGTGCGCGACGGCGTGCTGGTCCCCCCGGCGGGGGAGCGCCCGGTCCACGCGGTCCCCGCAGGCGCTGACGCCGGCGCGCGGACGGCGGGCGCGGACGGGGCGCGACCGGCCGACGGCGCCCGCGGAGGTCGCGGGGGCGGCGTCGCCGCGCTCGTGCGCCGGATCCGGCGCTGAGGCCCCGATGGCACTGGTCTACTTCGACGCGAGCGCCCTCGTGAAGCTCTGCGTCCCCGAGGCCGGCTCCGCGCTGGCGAGCCGCCTGTGGAACCGGGCGGACGTCGTCGTGACGAGCCGCCTCGCCGACGTCGAGGTGCGGGCGGCCCTCGCCGCGGGCGCCCGCGGCGGCGTGCTCGACGGCCCGGGCCACGCGCGCGCCCTCGGCGCGTGGGACGCGCTGTACCCCGCGCTGCACGTGGTCGAGGTCTCCGGCGAGGTCGCCGACCGCGCGTCGGCGCTCGTCGCGGCCGGCGCGCTGCGCAGCAACGACGCGGTGCACGTGGCGAGCGCCCTCGCCGTCGCGCACGACGACACGATCGTGGCGGCCTGGGACCCGCACGTGGTGACCGCCGCGCGGTCGGTCGGGCTGCGGGTGGTGCCGTGGCCGCTCGCCAGACCGTAGGCTCGTGCCCGTGGGAATCATCGGGTCGCTGCAGTGGATCGTCTTCTTCGTGCTCATGCTCGTCGTGTTCGTGACCGAGCTCGTCGCGCTCGTCGACGCGATCCGACGTCCCGCGAGCGCGTTCACGGCCGAGGGCAAGCTGACCAAGCCGATCTGGCTCGCGATCCTCGGGGTCGCGGCGGCCCTCGGATTCATCTCGCTGCCGCCGATGAGCGTCGGGGGCTTCTTCGGGGTCATCGGCGTGGTCGCGGCGATCGTCTACCTCGTGGACGTGCGTCCCCGGCTCCTGCCGTACGGCAACGGCCGCGGCAACGGGTCGTCCGGCCGCCCCGGCGGCTGGTGACGCGCCGGTGACCACGCAGGCCCGGGGCGGGATCGAGCGCGCCGCCGTCCCGCTCGCCGAGGTCGTCCGGGGGGACCTCGCGGAGTCGGTCCACGCCGGGCACCTCGTCCTGCTGGGCGCCGACGGCGAGCCGGTCCTGGAACGTGGCGACGCCGACGCCGTGATCTGGCCGCGGTCGAGCGTCAAGCCCTTCCAGGCCGTGGCGATGCTGCGGCACGGGCTCGTCCTCCCGCCGCGCCTCCTGGCGCTCGCCGCCGCAAGCCACAACGGGGAGCCGGAGCACCTCGCCGGGGTCCGGGAGATCCTCGACGGCGTCGGGCTCGACGAGTCGGCGCTGCAGAACACGCCCGACATGCCGCTCCACCCGCCCGCCGCGTTCGCGTGGCAGATCGAGGGCCACGGGCCGTCGTCGATCACGCAGAACTGCTCCGGCAAGCACGCGGCGATGCTCGCGACGTGCGTCGCCGCCGGCTGGGACACCGCCACCTACCTGGACGTCGACCACCCGCTGCAGGTCGCCGTCCGCGAGACCGTCGCCCAGGCGACCGGCGTGCCGGTCGAGCACGTGACCGTCGACGGGTGCGGCGCGCCGCTCTTCTCGACGACCGTGCGCGGCCTCGCGCGCGCGTTCGGGCGGCTCGCGGCCGCCCCGGAGCGCGACCCGCGCTCCCCGGAGGCGCAGGTCGCGCGCGCGATGGCGGCGTTCCCGGAGATGGTCGGCGGGACGGGCCGGGACGCGACGCTCGCGATGCGCGCCGTGCCCGGCCTGGTCGCCAAGGACGGTGCGGACGGCGTCTACGGCGCCGGCCTGCCCGACGGCAGCGCCCTCGCCTTCAAGGTGCTCGACGGCGGCTCCCGCCCACGGCCCGCGGTCCTCGCCGCCGCGCTCCGCCGCCTCGGCGCGCCCGGGGTGGCAGGGGCCGACGACGCGGCGCTGACCGCGCTCGGCGACGTGCCCGTGCTCGGCGCGGGCCGGCCGGTGGGGACGGTGCGGCCCGTGCTCGACGCGGAGCGACGCTCGTGAGGGCCGTCGTGCAGCGCGTCTCGCGCGCGAGCGTGAGCGTGGTGGCCGAGGACGGGTCGTCGGAGGTCGTCGGGGCGATCGACCGTCCGGGGCTGCTCGCGCTCGTCGGCGTGACGCACGACGACGGCGACGCGCAGGTCGAGACCATCGCGCGCAAGATCGCGGAGCTCCGGATCCTCGCGGGCGAGCGGTCGGTGCAGGACGAGGGCGCACCCGTGCTCGTCGTCAGCCAGTTCACGCTCTACGCCGACACGAAGAAGGGCCGCCGACCGTCGTGGAACGGCGCTGCGCCCGGGCCGGTCGCCGAGCCTCTGGTCGACGCGGTCGTGTCGCGGTTGCGCGAGCGCGGGATCGACGTCGCGACCGGGCGGTTCGGCGCGCACATGGCCGTGGAGCTCGTCAACGACGGCCCGGTCACCCTGATCCTCGAGGCCTGATGACCCCCGGGCGAGCCCCGGCGACCCGCCCCTGTCGCCGCAGCCCCGAGCACCGAGGCCGCCCCCACCGCGGGCCCGACCCCGCAGGCTTGAGGCCCGAGCCCGCGCCGCGGGCCGGGCTCGCCGGCCAGACGCGGGCGCGCGCTGGTGGGGTCAGCGGAGCCAGCCGCGGCGCTTGATGTAGGCGAGCGGGATGACGGCTGCCACCAGGGTGAGCAGGACGGTGAGCGTGAAGCCGTAGGGGCGGTCGAGCTCGGGCATGTGCGTGAAGTTCATGCCGTAGAACGACGCGATGAGCGTCGGCGGCAGGAACACGGCCGTGATGATCGTGAAGACCTTGACGATCTGGGCCTGCTTGACGTCGAGCGAGGTCATGATCGCCTGCTGGAGGTAGCGCACCTTGTCGTGCTCGAAGCTCGCGTGCTGCTTCACCCCGTCGACGTCGGCGACCAGGGTCTCCACGAGCCCGGCGAGCACGGGGTCGGAGTCGGCGATCTCGCTGCGCAGGTGCCGCGCGGCGCGCGCGAGCGAGAGCTGGGACTCCTGGGCGCGCGAGACGATCTCCTCGGCACGGTTCATGCGGGTGATGGTGTCCTGCATGTCGCTCACCCCGATCTCCCGACCGCGGGAGTCGACGCCGCGCGTCGCCTCGTCGATCTCGTCGGACATGTCCTCGAGCAGGTCGCTCGCGTACGACACGACGCGGTCCGCCGCCTCGTTGAGCGCGTAGAGCAGCGCGTACGCGACCCCGTAGGAGGATCCGGTGAGCCACGGGGTGCGCCGCATGCGCGCGATCGCCTTGTCGAACACGCCGTAGTGGCGCTGCGGCTGGGCGGTCACGACGACGTCGGGGGAGAGCGCGAGCACGATCCGCTCGTAGACGACGCGGTCGCCGTCGCGCCGCGTGGCGGTCACCGGGAGGTAGACGTGGGCGTCCGTCTCCCAGACCCGACCGCCCGCGGCGGCGAAGTCGACGCCGTGCTCGGCGGCGCGGGCCGTCGCGTCGGGGTCGCCCACGCCGACCTGGACCCAGCGGGAGCGCAGGACGCGGGGGTCGAACCGGGGGGCACCGGTGCCGTGCGCACGGGCGTGCAGGTCCAGCCCGCCGCGTGCGGGCGCGGGAAGGGCGCGGTCGGCGCCGGCCGTGAGGGCGAGGCCCGTGGGCTCGGGCAGCGTCGTCGTCATCAGACACCTCCGGCGGTGACGTGCGCGAGCAGCAGGGCGACGCAGATGAACACGTACAGGCCGACGGTGAAGGAGATCGACTGGCGTTCCAGGTTCGGTCGGCGGGCGCGGTGTCGACGGGGCAGAACGGCGCGCGCGTCCCGCAGGGTCTGACGTGCGGGGCGGGTCCGGGACTCGGTGGCAGGCGAGCGCTGGGTCATGGTGGTCGTCCTCTCGGCGGGCCGACGACCACGGGCGAGCGCCACGGGGTGGGTGGCGGGCGCTGGTGGGTCGGCGGGTGGTCCGGCGGCGCGCACGACGGCGCGCGCGGTGCGCACTGGCGACCTCCCGCACGGGACGACGGCCGGCCGCGGGAGTCCTCGAGGTACGCCGACTCAGGCGACGGGCTGCGGGCCACGGAGGGTGAGCGCGCAGTGCACGGTTCTATGACTGCTGCCGTCCGGCATGGGGCTCACCTCGCTCTCGTGGCGGCGGCGCCGTGGGCGCCGCACCCGGGTCGGGGCGCACGAGAACCGTGGCCACGACGGGGATCGAGGCCAGGCTAGCCCTCCCGCCCACGCACGGCAAGCGCCGTCGGCCCAGGTGGCGGTCGTGTGACGGCCGGGAAACGATGTGGTGATCCCTTGTTTACGGAGGGTTGTTAACATTTCATCCGGTCGACGGGCGAAGAAGCCCCCGGACGGAGGGTCCCGACATGTCAGAACAGCACGACTACCTGGTTCCCGAGCCGCACCGTCGCGCGGACACGCGGTCCGCACGACGGCTCGAGCGGCTCTCCTCCCGCGCGCAGGAGGTCGACCGCGCGCTCGCGGCGGTGAGCGAGGGCAAGGGCGGCCTCGTGTGGACGGCCGAGCGCGGCATGGGGGCGAGCGCGACGCTCGAGCTCGTGTGCGAGGCCGTCGCGACGTCCACCTTCGCGCGCCCGACGCTCACCCTGCGGTGTCGCCCGCCCGCGGGTGCCCCCGCGCCGGGCTCCGCGGTCGTGTCGCTGGTGTCGCAGGTCTCGCAGCTCGCGGGCGGCGTCGTGCCGGAGCGCCTCACGCGCGTCCTCGAGCCCGTCGACCCGGGCTTCGGGTACCTCCCCGAGGTCGCGGCGGTCGCGCTCGCCGAGCTCCTCGTGGAGTCGTTCGACGGCGCCACCGTCGTGCTCGTGGCCGACGACCTGCACCTCCAGGACGACCTCAGCAGGTCGGTCCTCGCGAGCCTCGTCGCGCAGCGCCACGCGCCGGTCGTGCTCCTCGGGACGGCGACCGCCGGGGAGCTCGACCCGTCCTCCGGGCCGTTCGAGCTCCGCGCCGTCCCGCCGCTCGCGCCCGCCGACGCCCTGCACCTGCTGCTCGTCGAGCGGCGGCTCGCCGTCGCGCCGCACGTCGCGGCGCGCCTCGCGGCGCTCCTCGGCGGCAACGCCGCGGCGCTCACCCAGACGGCGGCGCTGCTCACGCCGGAACAGCTCTCCGGGGGGTCGATCCTCCCGGACCCGCTCCCGGCCGTCCCCGCCGTGCGCTCGCTCTTCGCGGACCGGCTCGCCGCCCTCAGCGAGGGGGAGCGGCACGCGCTCCTCGTCGCGGCCGTGGCCGTCGTGGACCGGACCGAGCTGCTGCTGTCGGCGACCGGCCTCGCGATGGACGAGGTCCTCGACGGTCCGCTCGCCGAGCACCTCGCGCTCGTGGGTGGGCGCTTCGCGTTCGTCGACCCGCGCATGCGGTCCCTGGTCCACGCGGACGCGCGGCTCGCCGAGCGCACGACGGCGCACGTCGCGCTCGCCGAGGCGCACCGCCGCGCGGGCGAGGAGGACGTCGCGGTGTGGCACTCGGCGCTCGCGACGCTCGTCGGCGACCCGGAGCTCGTCCCGGGGCTGCTGCGGATCGCGCGTCGGCACCTGGACCGCGGGGACGTCGTCTGGGCGCACGAGGTGGCTCGCGAGGCCGCGAGCCAGGCCGCGACCGAGCACCGCGCCGAGGCGTTCGCGATCGCAGGCGTCGCCGCGCTGCGGTCCGGCCACGTGCAGGACGCGGCGGACTGGTTGCGCAAGGCGTCCCGCAGCGGCGACGACGCGCTGCGGGCGCGGACGCTCGGACCGCTCGTCGCCGCGCTGACGCTCGCCGAGGGCCAGGTGCCCGACGACGTCCTCTCGCCCTACCTGCGGGGCGGTCAGCCCGACGACCTCGCGCCGGACGACGTGGCGGGGGTCGTGTCGGGCGTGCTCAACGCGGCGCGGCTGCACGCCGAGCGGGGCGACGGCGTGAGCACGTCCCAGCTCCTCGACACGGCGACCTATCTCGCATCGTGGTGCGACGACGACGCGACGGCCGCCGGGCTCGCGCTCGCACGGTCGTGGGCGGCCGTGTTCGGCGTGGGCGAGCGGGGGGTGGTCCCCGACGTCGACCTCGGACCCGACCACGAGGCGTCGCTGCAGGTCAGCCGTGCGCTCGCGCTCGCGGCGGACGACCGGCTGGACGACGCGGCGCAGACGCTCGCGAGCGTCGTCGCGTCCCTCGCCCCGGTCCGCGACGGCGGCCGGTGGTTCGACGGGCCGGACGCCGCCCTCACGCCGCTCGCGGAGGCGCACGTCCGGCTGGCGCAGTCGCTCGTGCACCTGTGGCGCGGCACGCTGACCCGGGCCGCGGACGAGCTCGCCGAGGCGGCGTTCCGGCTCCCGCTCGGGCTGCCGTTCGCCGGTCTCGGCGTGGCGGCGGCGCGCCGTCTCGACATGATGACGCGGGGCGTCGTGGGCCCGGTGGCGACGGCGCTCGAGGAGACGTGCGCGAGCCCGACGTCCCGCCCGGTCCGGCTCGGGCTCCTCGTGGACCGGGCGATGGGCGCGGCGTTCGCGCACCACGTGACCCAGGCCGCCACGCTCCTGGAGCTCGCGGCGGAGCGGGAGCGCCCCGACAGCGCACGCATGCTCCCGCTGCCCGGGCTGGACGACGTCGAGGCCTGGGTCGTCGCCGGACGCCACGACGCGGCGCAGCGTGCGCTGGCCCGGCGGAAGGTGGACGCGAAGGAGCTGCCGCCGTCGCTGCGGTCGGCGACGCTCGTGCGGGCCGACGTGTCCCTCGCCGCGCCCGAGGACCTCACCGTGCCGCTCGAGCGGGCGACGCGGGTGAACCGGACCACGGCCTCGCCCTACGAGCACGCGCGGACCGACCTCTGCGCCGCGCGCGCCCTCGTGCGGGCCGGGGAGCTGCAGCGTGCGCACGGCCTCTTCCTGTCCGCCATCGAGCTGTTCGACGACGCGGGGGCGGACGCCTGGACGACGATCGCGCGCGACGAGCACGCCGACGTCGTCCGGCTCCTCGGCGGACCGGTGACGGACGACGGGCCCGGGGCGCCGGTACCCGCGGGGGCGGTCGGCGCGGCGAGCGGGACCGTGGTGGGCGGAGCGCCCGCCGGGACCTGGGCGGCGGCGGCACGCGCCGCCGGACTGCACGCGCCGCTGCCCGGGGTGCTCGGCGGGCAGCGGCCGGGGGCCGAGCCGACGCCCGCGCCCCGCCCCGTGCCGCCGGACGCGTGCCGGCTCGCGGTGCGCGAGAGCGACGTCTCGGACGAGGCGCTCGCCGAGCTCCGGGGCCGGTGGTCGGACGAGCTCACCGAGCGTGAGCTCGACGTCGCGCTGCTCGTCGTCCAGGGCGCGTCCAACCGGGAGGCCGCGGACCAGCTCTACCTCTCGGTGCGCACCGTGGAGGTGCACCTCGGTCGCGTGTTCCGCAAGCTCGGGGTGCGCTCGCGCGTCGAGCTCACCGTGCTCGCGCACCGCGTGGGGCGCTGAGGGGAATCCACGACCCCTGGCAGGACGCTACGTAGCGCGGGCGTCAGAGCAGCGTCGTTTCGCCCCGTTCCGTCCGGTTCTGGGTGCCTCTGTCCTACGGGGTAACTCTTACGTGACGGGTAAGTTCGCACCATGAACAATGTGGGAAGCGCGGATAACGCCACGGTGCCCGCGTCATTACGGTCGAGAGGACCCGAGGGCGACGACGACTCCGGAGTACGGCGACGTGGCCCACCGCACCAGCAGCGAGGCAGGACCCATGGACGTGTCCCTCTTCACCAGACCACCCCGACCGGGGCGCCGTCGCGGCGCACGCGTCGCGGCGCTCGCGACCGCTGCGGCGCTCGTCGGCGGACTCCTCGCGGGAGTCGCGCCGGCCCAGGCCGCCGAGGTCGCACCCGCCGCCGTCTCCCACCCGGGCGACAGCGACGTGAACGGCTACCGGAACGTCGGCTACTTCACGCAGTGGGGCGTGTACGGCCGCAACTTCCAGCTCAAGAAGGTCCAGGACTCCGGCGCCGCCCAGGACCTCACGCACATCAACTACTCGTTCGGCAACATCCACTACCAGAACCTCACGTGCTTCATCGCGAACAAGGCGCAGGGCACGGGTCCTAACGGCTCCGACGGCGCCGGTGACGCGTGGGCCGACTTCGGCATGGGCTACACCGCGGCGAACTCCGTGGCCGGCGTCGCCGACACGTGGGACCAGCCGCTCGCCGGCTCGTTCAACCAGCTCAAGCAGCTCAAGGCGAAGAACCCCCAGCTCCGCGCCCTCATCTCCATCGGTGGCTGGACCTGGTCCAAGAACTTCTCGAAGGCGGCTGCGACGCAGGCGTCGCGCGAGAAGTTCGTGTCGTCGTGCATCGACATCTACATCAAGGGCAACCTCCCCGTGATCGACGGGCGCGGCGGGGCCGGCGCAGCCGCCGGCGTGTTCGACGGCATCGACATCGACTGGGAGTGGCCCGGCTCGAACAACGGCGAGGTGGGCAACTACGTCGACACCGTCAACGACCGCGCGAACTTCAAGCTGCTGCTCGCCGAGTTCCGCAAGCAGCTCGACGCGTACGGCGCGCAGACGGGCAAGCACTACCTGCTCTCGGCGTTCCTCCCGGCCAACCCGGACGACATCGCGGCGGGCGGCTGGAACGACCCGGCGATCTTCGAGTACCTCGACTACGGGAACGTCCAGGGCTACGACCTGCACGGCGCGTGGGACCCCGCGCTCGCCGGTCCTCAGGCCAACCTGTACGACGACCCTGCCGACCCGCGGGCGGCCAACCGTCAGTTCAGCGCCGACAAGGCGGTGCAGGAGTACCTGCGCGGCGGCGTCGACCCGAGCCAGCTCGGCCTCGGCATGGCCATGTACGGCCGCGGCTGGAAGGGCGTCACGTCCTCGGCCCCGTGGTCGGCGGCGACGGGAGCGGCCCCCGGCACCTGGGAGGCGGGCAACGAGGACTACGACAAGCTCCGCACGCGGGGCCAGGACTACTACGACCCGGCGACGGTCTCGGCCTGGCGCTACGACGGCGACCAGTGGTGGGGCTACGACAACGCGCAGTCCGTCGCCGCCAAGGCGGAGTACATCGACCGCCTGAACCTCGGTGGCGGCATGTGGTGGGACCTCTCCGGCAACCACGACGGCACGCTGCTCGGCGGCTTCACGGACAAGGTCCGTTCGCTCCCGGCCGGTCCCGTCGACGGCACGGACGGTCCGACCGACCCGACGGATCCCACGGACCCGACCGACCCCACGGATCCCACGGACCCGACCGACCCGACCGACCCCACGGACTGCCTGGCCGCCTGGTCGGCGAGCGCGGTGTACACGGGCGGTGCGACGGTGTCGTTCGAGGGGAAGAACTACCGCGCGAAGTGGTGGACCCAGGGTGACCGCCCGAGCGCGGGCGGCCCGTGGGAGGCGACCGGCACGTGCGGCGCGACGGATCCGACCGACCCGACGGACCCCACGGACCCGACGGACCCCACTGACCCGACCGACCCGGGCACGTGCACGGCGCCCGCCTGGTCGTCGAGCGCGGTCTACACCGGTGGCGCGACGGTCTCCTACCAGGGCCAGAGCTACCGCGCGAAGTGGTGGACGCAGAACAACGTCCCAGGCGCGGAGCAGTACGGCCCGTGGGAGTCGCTGGGCGCCTGCTGACGCTCGGCCCTCGCCGGCCCTCGCCGGCCCCTGACGGCGCCGGTAGCCACGAGCGACCGGCGCCACCGGCCGGGGCCCGTCCACGACGTGGTCGACGGCGGGTCGCGGTGACGAGTCCTGTGCACCCGCCCCGTGCACCCTCCCCTCGTCGCGTCACCGACCACCCGTCGTCGACCGTCGTCGTGACGGGCCCCGACCGGCCCCCTCAACACCACCCGGCGGTCGCCCTCCCCAGGCGGCCGTGCCCGACGCGACGCCGTCCGGCGTCGTGCGCAGCAACCCAGCAGATCGAGGTACCCCCATGCAGTTGTCCCTGACCCCTCGGGCGCGCGCCCCACGCGCTCCCGGTCACCCGGCGCAGGTCCACACGGTCGTCGCGGCCGTCACGACGCTCGCCGTGCTGGCCACCGGCCTCGCCGGTGCCGCGGCCGCGCAGGCCACGACCCCCGTCGCCGCCGCCACGACCACGGTGTGCGCGGACCCGTGGTCCGCGACCCCGGCCTACGTGGGCGGCGCGACCGTCTCGCACGACGGCCAGAACTACCGGGCGAAGTGGTGGACGCAGAACGACGTCCCGGGCGCGGAGCAGTACGGCCCGTGGGAGTCGCTCGGTGCGTGCGGCGACACCCCGACCGAGGAGCCGACGACGGACCCGACGACGGACCCCACCACGGATCCGACGACCGACCCCACGACCGACCCCACGACGGACCCGACGACCGACCCCACGACGGACCCGACGACCGACCCCACGACGGACCCGACGACGGGCCCCGCCGCGAACCCGGACGAGAAGTGCCGTCCTGACGGCATGGCGCAGACGCCGGGCGTCAGGACGCCCTACTGCGACGTGTACGACGAGAGCGGCCGCGAGAAGCTGCCGAACGGCCTCGACCGCCGCGTCATCGGCTACTTCTCGAGCTGGCGGACCGGCACGAACGGCCAGCCGCGCTACCTCGCGAGCGACATCCCGTGGGACAAGCTCTCCCACATCAACTACGCGTTCGCGCACATCGACGGGAACGACAAGGTCTCGGTGAACGCCGGCGCGGCGGGCAACGCGGCGACGGACATGACGTGGCCGGGCGTCGCGGGCGCGGAGATGGACCCGACGCTCGACTACACGGGCCACTTCAACCTGCTGGCGAAGTACAAGAAGGCCCACCCGGGCGTCAAGGTCATCCCGGCCGTGGGCGGCTGGGCAGAGACGGGCGGCTACTTCGACGCGAGCGGCAACCGCGTCGCGTCCGGCGGCTTCTACACGATGACGGAGTCGCAGGCGCGCATCGACACGTTCGCGGACTCGGTCGTCGACTTCGTCCGCCAGTACGGGTTCGACGGCATCGACATCGACTACGAGTACCCGACGTCCAACAACCAGGCCGGCAACCCGGACGACTTCCAGATCTCCGACAAGCGCCGCGGGCAGCTCTTCCAGGGCTACGTGAACCTCATGAAGACCCTGCGCGAGAAGCTCGACGCGGCGGGCGCGCAGGACGGCGAGTACTACATGCTCACGACCGCGACGCCGTCGTCGGGGTGGCTGCTGCGCGGCATGGAGGTCTACCAGGTCACGCAGTACACCGACTACGTGAACATGATGACGTACGACCTGCACGGCGCCTGGAACGAGTACGTGGGCGGCAACGGCGCCCTGTTCGACGACGGCAAGGACCCCGAGCTCGCGGCCGGCGGCGTGTACAGCGCGTACAAGGGCATCGGCTACCTCAACGGCGACTGGGCCTCGCACTACTTCCGCGGCGCGATGCAGGCCGGGCGCATCAACCTGGGCGTGCCGTTCTACACGCGCGGCTTCCAGGGCGTCCAGGGCGGCACGTACGGCATGGGCGGCACCGCGAAGGCGCCGGCCGGGTTCCTCTGCCCGGCGGGCACCAACAACAAGTGCGGCTACGGCGCGGAGGGCATCGACAACCTCTGGTACGACAGCGACCCGCAGGGCAACGCGGTCCCGGCCGGCGTCAACCCGATGTGGCACGTGCTGAACCTCGAGAAGGGCGTGACGGGCGACTACGTCTCCGCGTACGGCGTCACGGACACGATCCAGGGCACGTACGAGCGTCACTTCGACCCGGTCACCAAGAACGAGTGGTGGTGGAACGCGCAGACCAAGACGTTCCTCTCGGGAGACTCGACCGAGGCGATCGCGGCCAAGGCCGACTACGTCGCGGACACCGGCCTCGGCGGGCTGATGATCTGGGAGCTCGCGGGCGACTTCGGCTACGACCAGGCGAAGGGCCAGTACGAGATCGGCACCACGCTCGTCGACCTCATGCACAGCAAGCTCTCGGCCACGACGCCGTACGGCGCGTCGAAGGCGAACGCCGACCGGCCGATGCCGACGCAGGCGCTCGACGTCGACATCCGGTACACGGAGTTCGCGCTCGGCGACAACAACTACCCGATCTCGCCCAAGGTCGTCTTCACCAACAACGGTGCGAAGGACATCCCGGCCGGCGCGACGATCTCGTTCCAGTACGGCACGACGGACCCGGGCGAGATGAGCGACTGGAGCGGCTTCAAGACCACGGTCACCGCGAAGGGGCACACCGGCGACAACGTCGGCGGCCTCGACGGCGACTTCCACACCGTGCAGTTCACGGTCCCGACCGGGGGCATCCCGGCGGGCGGCTCGATCACGAACCAGCTCAAGTGGTCGATGCCGGCCGCCCAGTTCTCCAACGTGATCGTCACGGTCGACGGCGTGGACTACGCCACGACGTACGACCACCCGCGCGGCGTGACCGTCGTCGACCTCCCGGGCTCCGGGGGCGGCGAGGGCCCGGGCGGCCCCGGCACGGGCACGGGCACGGGCGAGTGCACCGCGGCGGTCTGGGTCGCGGGCACGGCGTACAGCGGCGGCGCGGTCGTGAGCCACGGCGGCCACGAGTGGACGGCGCGCTACTGGACCCAGAACGACACCCCCGGCGCCTCGGCGTGGGGTCCCTGGGCCGACGGCGGCGCGTGCTGACGCACCGCCGGCGTCCCTGACGACGTCCCGCCCGGGCGGCTCGCGGGTACGGGGAATCCCGTACCCGCGAGCCGCCACCGTGTGGGACTCACGCATCTCGACCGGCGTCCGCTCTCGTTAGCGTGACAAGACCGACGAGGTCCCCGCGGCTCCCCCAGTGGGCTGCGGGGACCTCCGACCGCGAAAGGCGACCATCGTGCACGTGCACCATCGAACGACCCGTTTCTCCCTCTCCCTGGCGGCCGTCGCGCTCGGCGGGGTGCTCCTCGTCGGCTGCTCGGGTGCGTCCGCACCCGAGACGACCGCCGACGGAGGCTCGGGCCCGGCCACGGCGGAGGACCACGGCGCGCACGGCGCCCACGCCGACGAGGGCAAGGTCCCGGTCGGTCCCCTACAGCTCCCGGCGGCCGAGTACTGGTCCGTGCTCCAGCCCGCCGACGGCGTCACGCAGGTCCGCTCGGGCGGGTGCCCCGAGGACGCGGTGTGCCCCAGCTTCGAGATCCTCACCGGGGCGGGCCTCGACGGCGTCGACCCTGCCGCCGCCCACGTGCCCGACGGCGCCACCTGCCCGGGCAACGACCAGCTCCCGGCCCGCGCGGTCGGGGAGGCGTCCGAGTCGGACGCCGAGGTCGCCGGCACGCCCGCCACGC
Source organism: Cellulosimicrobium sp. NPDC030954 (assembly GCF_055571305.1). Classification (NCBI taxonomy): domain Bacteria; kingdom Bacillati; phylum Actinomycetota; class Actinomycetes; order Micrococcales; family Promicromonosporaceae; genus Cellulosimicrobium; species Cellulosimicrobium sp. NPDC030954. The sequence continues at coordinate 44,830 of NZ_JBVIFN010000010.1, read as the reverse complement.
TCGCGCGCTGGACGCTCTCGTGCGTCGACGGCTCCGGCGCCGAGGTGCGCACCGTCGAGCAGCTCCAGTGGTACGTCCCGGACGCCCCCGGCGGCGCGGTGCTGGTCGTCGACCGCTGGGCCTTCGAGGGTCTGGAGTCGCGCCTGGCTGCCGGCGCCTGGGCGGCCGCCTGACCGGTCCGCCCCCGCCGGTCGTTCCGCGGCGACCGCGACGACGAAGGCCTCGCACCCGTCCGGGTGCGAGGCCTTCGTCGTGCGTGCGGTGCGCGTCAGCCCTTGCGGGTCCGGCGCGTCAGCAGGACGATCGCCGCGCCGACCACGGCGAGCCCGGCCGCGATGGCGGCGTACAGGCCGACCGTCGCACCGGTCTCCGCGAGCGTCGGGTTCTGGCTCCCGGCGACGGGGTTGTCGACCGGCGTCACGCCGGGGAAGCAGTTGCTCGTGTCCTGCGGGTAGGTCACCGGGACGGTCACCTCGGGGTTCACGGCGAACGTCACGTCCACGGTGCCCGTGGCCCAGCCGTGCGTCGCGGTGTTGATCCACATGTTGTTCACGAGCTCCCAGCCCTCGTCGGCCGGCAGGTCCACGAAGCGTTCGGGATAGGCACCGGGCCACAGGACCCGCCCCGTGAGCGGCAGGTCGGCCATGACGTCGTCCTCGCCCTCGGGGTTGTGCCACGTGAGGGTGACGGTCGAGTTCGGCGTCCCGGTCACGGAGACCCCGTAGTCGAGGTAGGAGACGCCCTCGACACAGACGGGCGTGAGCACGTCGACCTTGATCGTCGGCTCCGGGGTGCCGGGCGGGTTCGTCGCGCACTCCGGCGTCGACGGCGGGTAGGCCACGACGGTCTCGGCCGTCGGGTTGACCTCGAACACGACCGTCACGCCCGCGCGGACCCAGTCGAACTCGTCGCCGACGACCCACTCGCCGTCCACGAGGCTCCAGCCGGGCCAGTCGACGGGGCTGCCCGCGCCGTCGACCTCGGCACCGGGCCACAGGACGCGACCCGAGAGCGGCAGACCGGACTGGACGACGTCCTCGCCGTCAGGGTTGACCCACGTGATCGTGAGCGGGTTCGTCTCGTCGTTCTCGTAGTCCGCGGGGAGCTCGAAGACGTAGTCGAGGTAGGGGACGTCGCCGTCGCACACCGGCGAGGCCACGGTGATCTCCGGGACGTACGTCTCGGGGTCGTCGGTGGCAGCGCTCGCGGACGTCGCGACGACGGGGACGGTCAGGAGCGCGGCGACCGCGGAGAGTGCTCCGACGAGCACCGCCCGTCCCGTGCTGCGCAGACCCTTCGAGGTACGCATGGCTTCTTCACCCGTCTCGGTTCAAGGATTCTGGTGTTCCGGTACACAGAGAGCGCCGGAGTGCGGTCCGTGATGCAGCGGGGCCACGGGCCGGTGGCACGGGTCGAGCGACAGGCGCCCAGAATAGCGAGGATCGGGCCCCGAACTGGACGGTCGTCCGGGTGAATTGTGGCCGCCGGGAGCATCGTTATCCAGCCGTGATCCTGGCCGTCGTCCCTCCACGGCGCCGTACCCGCGAGGGCGGGGGGCGTCGGGCCCGACCGGACGCCGTGAGGAGTCACCCGCACGCGGCGACCGGGACCACCTCGAGGCCGGGAGCGGACACCGTCGGGGTCGTCCACACGTCGATCGTGCCGTCGGCGCCGGGACGGTCCTGCGGACCGGCAGGCGAGGTCACGGTGAACGAGACCGCCGTGCTCTGACCCGGCGCGAGCTCGATGGGGAGCGAGGCCGCGCGTCGTCCCCCCACCTCCGCGACGAGCGCCCCGGCGGGCGCCCCGCCCACCCGGACGGTGCCGACCTCGCCGCCGCGCGGCGGGTACAGGACGACCACCGTGCGCATGTTCCCCGGCGTGACGCCCGAGATGCCGCCGCCCGTGACGTACCACGACAGGCTCGTCCCGGCGTCGGCCGGCGCGGTCGACGTGAGCGCGGCGCTGAACGTGTCGACCCGCCCGCCGTCGGTGCACACGCTGCCGGTGAGCCGGACGTCGGTGTCGAGGTAGTAGCCCATCTTGCCGCCGGTGGCGTCGTTGAGGAACACGCCGACGGAGCTCGCCGCGCGCTCCGCGGTGTCGATGTCGCCCGCGACGACCGTGCCCGCGAGCCGGTCCTGCTCGTCGGCGTGCGCGGACCAGAGGAGCACGCGGTGCTCGTCCGCCCCGCGGGCGAGGGCGTCGCGCGCGAGGCCGGGGTCCGCGGTGCCGGCGAGGAACGTCGCGAGGACGGTCGACGCGACGGTGGCGAAGAACGCGTCCGTCTGCTCCCCGGGCTCGAGCGCGGCGTAGGCGTCCGAGAGGAGGACCCGCACGACGTTGCTCGCGTCGAGCGCGGCGGTCCCCTCGCCGAACGGCACCTGGACCGCTCCCGTGGACTCCAGCAGGTAGGACAGCGCGACGGGGTCGATCGCGGCCACGCCGTCCACCGTCTCGCCCTGGGCCTGCTCCCACATGGCCGCCGTGAGCGCCGCGGTCGTGGGGAAGTCGGGCGTGAGGGGGGTGTCCTGCACGTACCGGGCGACGCGGTCCGTGAAGAGCTGCTCGACCCCGGGCGCCAGAGGGAGGACGGGCTCGGCGAACGGCGGGACGTCGGCCGTCGAGGCCTGGCGCTCCAGCGAGAGGGTGCCGCCGTCGGCGGTGAGGACCGCGAGCGCTCCGGGGATGCCGCCGCCCGCGCGCAGCTCCGCGTTGTTCAGCGAGACGAGGAGGTACCGGCGCGGCCCGTCGGCGCCGAGCATGGCGGGGCCGAGCGCGGTGAGGCGGTCGGCGGTGCGCACGACCGGGCGCAGGTCGTCGGTCCGCGCGACGAGCGTCGCGTACGGCTCCGCGATCTCCTGGTGCAGGGCGGCGGGGTCGACGCGCGCGAGCCGGGCGTCGATGTCGTCGAACGCGTCCGCGGCGCGAGCGACCGCCGGCGCCGCGGCGACGAGCGGGGCGAGGTCGACGCCGCCGCCCGCGATCGTCACGCTGTCGCCCTCGACCGCGCCGAGCACCTGGGTGAGCGACGGCAGGACGACCGCGGCGAGGTCGTCCACGGTCGCGGCCGCGGCGGAGAACGCCCGGACGTCCTGCCCGTACACGGGGACGTGCGCGGCCAGGGACCACAGCGGGCCGTCCGTGCTGGCGCGCGCGGTCGCGGTGTGGGGCTGGACCTGCGCCAGGGCTGCTTCCGCGGTCTCGACGTCGCCCGCGCGCAGGGCCTCCTCGGCCGCGGGGACCTCGTCGAGCGCGCGGGTCAGCGCGTCGCGCGCGGCGAGGGCGTCGCGGGCGAGGAGCGCGACGCAGACCACGAGGAGCACGGCCAGCAGGATCAAGCCCCAGCCCAGCCACGACGCCCAGTGCCGACGGCGTCGACGGCCCGTGTGGCGCGGCGGCAGGTCGGCCCGCTCCGTCGTCGTCATGACCCTTAGCGTAGGTGCTGGGTGCTGGCAGGATCGGTGCCGTCGCGGGTGAGGTTCGGGTGATGGGTGCGCCGTGCAAGGAACGCGATCCCCGGGACACAGAGCGGTTGACAGCCCCGACCCGCCGACGAGGAGCCGCCGTGACGACCGACGAGGAAGCCGACGCCGCCGTCCACGACGAGGCCTGGTTCGCCGCGCTCTTCGCCGCGCACGCGACGCCGCTCTACCGCTACTTCCGCCGCCGGCTGCCGAGCGCCGCCGGCTCCGTGGGCCCCGACGCCGACGACCTCACGGCCGAGGTCCTCGCGACGGCCTGGCGGCGCCGCGAGGACGTGCCCGACGGCGCCGAGCTCCCGTGGCTGTACCGCACCGCGGGCTTCGTGCTCGCCAACCACCGGCGCAAGGCGCGGGCGGTGCCGGTGGCCGAGGTGCCCGACCGGGGTGACGAGGGCGCGGACGTCGAGCACGTCGTCGTGCAGGACGACGAGGTGCGGCGCGCGCTGGGCGCGCTGTCGGTCCGCGACCGGCGCATCCTCCTCCTGCACGCCTGGGAGGGCCTGGGTGGTGACGGCCTGGCGGCGGTCCTCGGCACGTCGCGCGGGGGAGCCGACGCGGCGCTCTCGCGGGCGCGGGCACGGCTGCGCACCGCGTGGGCGGAGCAGGCGGCCCTCGCGCAAGAGTCGGGCGCCTGAGCACACATCACGGGTAGACCCGACCGGCCGCGCCCCCGCGGCGCGGCCCCGCAGTACCTGGAGGGCGACATGACCACCCACACCCCCGACCAGCCCGACGACGCCGACCTGGAGCGCCTGCGCGCCGCCGACCCGGCGGCGGACGCCGACCCCGACGCGAGCGCGCTGGAGGCCGCGGTCCGCGACCGCGTCCCCGAGGCCTTCGGTGACCGGTCGGCGGTTGCCGGCGCCCCGCTCTCCGGGTCGGACGGCCCGACGGCGACGCTCGTCGACGAGCTCGCCGAGCGTCGTGCGCGACGCCTGCGCCGACGGGCCCCGCTCCAGGTCGCCGCGGCGGTGGCGGGCGTGCTCGTCGTCGGCGCGGGCGGCTACGCGCTCGGTGCCGGAGCGGTGGGAGCGTCGCCCGCGGGGGACTCGGCCGTGGAGTCCACGGCGCTCGCGCCGCTCCGGCTGGGTGGCGCGGGCGCGGCCCAGGAGGAGTCGGGAGCCGCCGCCGACGCCACGACCGGGCAGGCGTTCTCGTCCGACGCCCGGGCCTCGGCCGACATGGCCTACCCCGGTCCCTGGGGCGGGCGCACGGTGTTCCACCAGGACGGCCTCTCGACGCAGGGAGCCACCGCGGACGCGTGGGCGTACGACGCGGCCGGGGTGTTCTCGCAGGAGACCGCGCAGCGCGTCGCGGACGTCCTCGGGGTCTCGGGCGAGGTGCGCGAGGACTACGGCTCCTACGTCGTGGGGTCGGCGGACTGGACGGGACCGAGCGTCTCGCTGCAGCCCGACGGCCTCGCGAGCGTGAGCTACAACGACCCGACGAACGACCCGTGGGGCTGCGTGGTCGTGACGCCGCTGCCGGCCGACGGCGAGGAGGGGGCGGTCAGCCCGTCCGCCGAGCCGGGCGCGTGCGCGGAGCCGGACCACGGGGCGCCGCCGAGCGGTGCGGACGCGGTCGAGCGGTTGCGCGACCTGCTCGGGGCGCTCGGCCTGGACCCCGCGGGGTACGAGGTCGTCGCGGCGGAGCAGCCCGCCGACCAGGGTGCGCCGCGGGCGACCGAGGTGTCCGCCTACGAGGTCGTCGAGGGGCGGCGCACGGGGACGCAGTGGAGCGCGACGTACTCCGGGAGCGGCCTCGCGTCGCTGTACGGGAGCCTCGCGCCGCGTGTCGGGATCGGCGCGTACGACGTGGTGAGCCCGGCCGACGCGGTCGAGCGGCTCGGCGACCCGCGGTTCGGCGGGGGCGGCATGATCGCGTGGGCGGCTCGCGACGGCGTGCAGGCCGTGCCGGAGATCGCACCCGCCGAGCCGGAGGCGCCGACCGTGCCGCCCACGGTCGGCGAGGGTGCCCGGTTCGCGTGGCCCGTCACGGACGTGACGATCACGGACGCGCGCCTGGGGCTCGCGGTGCAGTACCAGCCCGACGGTGCGGCGGTGCTCCTGCCCGCGTACGAGCTCTCCGACGCCGACGGCAACGTGTGGTCGGTCGTGGCCGTCGTGGACGACCAGCTCGACTTCTCTCCCGCGGGCTGAGCCCACCTCGCCGGGGACGACCTGGCGGCCGGTTTCCGCGCGATGCCGACCGCCTGGTCGTCCCCGGCGTGCGCTTTTGCATCGTGCAAGCGTCATGCTCCGCGAAAGTAGGCACGCTTTTGATTGACCCTCGACAAAAGTGTGGCTAGGGTCGCACCAGACCGGGCGCCCACCGGGTCGTAGAGCGTTCACACGCCCTCGTCCGGGCGTGCGGTCCGACGATGGCAGGGAGGCCATCGTCGTCGTGCTCGGCGGCGCTCCGGCGTCCGCCGACGGGAACGGGAGCAACGATGCACCACTTCGCTTCTGACGGCTCGTCAGACCGCCCGGCTCCGGACGCGCGCACGGGGCTCTGGCTCGTCGGCGCCCGCGGCTCCGTCGCGACCACCGCGATCCTCGGCCTCGCGGCCATCGCGGACGGGCGTGCCGCGCCGACGGGCTGCGTCACGGTCTCCGAGCCCTTCGCGTCGGCCCCGCTCCCGTCGTTCGGCGACATCGTCGTGGGTGGCCACGACATCTCCGACGTCTCGATGGTCAAGCACGCCGAGCAGCTCGTCGAGGCCGGGATGATCGCCCCGCGCCTGCTCACCGCCGCGCACGCCGCGCTGGAGCGGGCCGACGCCGAGGTCCGGCCCGGCTACTCCGCCCACCCCGCCGAGGGCGCGCCGCGCGAGTCCCAGCAGGCCGCGGCGGAGCGCCTGGCCGCGGACATCGTCGACTTCCGCGAGCGGCACGGGCTCGCGCGCGTCGTCGTGGTCGACCTCGTGTCGACGGAGCCGCTGCCCGAGCCCGGTCCGGAGCTCTCCGACCGCGAGCTCCTGCGCGCCGCGCTCGCGGACCCGGAGCGCGCCGTGCTCCCGCCGAGCTCCGTGACCGCGTACGCGGCCCTGCTCGCGGGCGCCCCCTTCGCGGAGTTCACGCCGTCGGCGAGCATGCACCTGCCGGTGCTCCTCGAGCTCGCCGCCGAGCGCGGCGTCCCGGTCGCGGGCCAGGACGGCAAGACCGGCCAGACGTGGCTGCGCACGATCCTTGCGCCCGCCTTCGCGGCCCGCGGCCTGCGCGTCCTGTCCTGGGCCGGCGCCAACCTGCTCGGCGGCGGCGACGGCGCGACCCTGGCCGACCCCGAGGCCGTGCAGAGCAAGCTCGTGTCCAAGTCGCGCGGCCTGCAGGACCTCACGGGCAGCCAGGTCACGCCGCTGCACATCGACAACGTGCCGGACCTCGGCGACATCAAGGTCGCGTGGGACCACGTGCACGTCGAGGGCTTCCTCGGCTCGCGCCTCACGCTGCAGACCACGTGGTCGGCCTACGACTCGATGCTCGCCGCGCCGCTCGTGCTCGACCTCGCGCGCCTGCTCGCGCTCGCCGACGCCGCCGGGTACGCGGGGCCGGTCCCCGAGCTCGGGTTCTTCTTCAAGGACCCGTGGGCGAGCGACGTGCACGACTTCGCAGCGCAGACCGTCGCCCTCGCGGACTGGGTCCGCGAGGCGGCGGCCCGCGTCGGCGCCGCACCGGCCGACCGGCCGTGACCGGCTCCCTCCACGACCACCTGGACCTCGTCCGCGCCCCCGCGGTCCTCTCGGTGGTCGGTGACACCCTCGCGGGCGCCGCCGCCGCCGGGCACGCGCTCACCCCGCGCCGCGCGCTGCTCCCGCTCGCCTCCGCGTGCCTCTACGCCGGGGGCATGGCGCTCAACGACTACGCGGACCGTCACCTCGACGCGGTCGAGCGGCCGGAGCGGCCGATCCCGTCCGGGCGAGTCTCCGAGGCTCGCGCACTGCAGGTCGCGGTGGGCCTCACGGCCGCGGGCGTGGGGCTCGCGGCCGCGGGCGGGGGGCCGCGGGCGCTCGCGGTCGCCGTCCCGCTCGCCGCGAGCGTCTGGACGTACGACACCGTCGCCAAGGAGCACGTGGTGGGTCCCGTCGTCATGGCCGCGTGCCGCGGCCTCGACGTCCTGCTGGGTGCGGGCGTCGGGCACCTGCGTGCCGCGCTGCCCGCCGCGGCGGGGATGGCGGTGCACACCGCGGGCGTGACGTTCGTGTCCCGCGGCGAGGTGCACGGCACGACGTCGTCCCTCGCCACCGGCGTGGCGGCGGCCACCGCGGTGGGTGGCGCGCTCGTCGGCGCGGGGGCGCTGCGCCGCGGTCGCGGGGCCGGCCCGGGCCGTGCGACGCGCGTGGCGACGGCCGTCGCCGGGGCCGTGGCGGCCGGCGCGTACCTCGCGACAGCGCTGCCGCGCCAGGTGGACGCCGCGATCACGCCGTCGGCGAGCAACGCGTTCGCGGCGACGAAGGCCGGGATCCGGGCGATGCTCCCGCTCCAGGCCGCCTGGGCGGCGCGCGGCGGCAGCCTCGCGTCGGTGGGGGTGCTCGCGGGCGTCGAGGTCGCCGGTCGCCTGCTGCGCCGGGCCGGGCGCGGGCGCGCCGAGATGAGCGAGACGTGAGCGGGCGCGAGGAGCACGGGCAGGGCGTGCCGTTCACGCTCGGGTACGGCACCAACGGGTTCACGGACCACCCGCTCGACGTCACGCTCGACGTGCTGGAGCACGAGGGCTACGGCGCGGTCGCGCTCACGCTCGGGTTCCCGCACCTGGACCCGTTCGCGGACGGATGGCGCGCGGACGTCGACGCGCTGCACGACCGCCTCGCCGCGCGGCACGGCGGTGCCGGGATGCGGGTCGTCGTCGAGACGGGCACGCGGTTCCTGCTCGACCCGTACCGCAAGCACCGGCCCACGCTCGTGGACGCCGAGGCCGACGCCCGGCTGCGCTTCCTGCGCCGCGCGGTCGAGATCGCGGCCGCGCTCGACGCCGAGTGCGTGTCCTTCTTCTCCGGCGTCCTGCCCGACGGCGCGTCCCCGGCCGAGGGCTGGTCGCTCCTGCGCGACCGCCTGCCCGGGCTCGTCGAGCACGCCCGCGAGCACGGCGTGCGGCTCTCGCTCGAGCCCGAGCCCGGGATGCTCGTCGAGACCGTCGGCGACGCGCTGCGGCTGCGCGACGAGCTCGGCGGCGACGCCGGGGACCTGGCCGACCTCGGCGTGACGGTCGACGTCGGGCACTGCCTCGTCGTCGAGCCGGACGGCGTGGTGGGCGCGCTGCGCGCCGCCGCCCCGTACCTCGCGAACGTGCAGCTCGACGACATGCCGCGCACGCACCACGAGCACCGCCCGTTCGGCGAGGGCGAGATCGACCTGCCGCTCGTGCTCGCGACCCTCGCCGACGTCGGCTACACCGGCGTCGCCGCGGTCGAGCTGCCCCGCCACTCGTACGACGCCCCGGGCCTCGCGCGCCGCAGCATGGCGGCACTGCGTGACGCACTGCCAGCGGCGTGGGACCGACGCCCCGCGGTGCCCGCGCCCGACCAGGACCCACCCGTCTCCGACCACCCCCAGGAGGTGCCATGACCGAGCCAGCCCCCGCCGCCCCCGCGGCCCCGGACGGCGCGACCACCGAGGGCGAGCGCTGGCTCGCCGAGGCGCGCGCCGCCGTCGCGCAGGACCCCGCGGCCGTGTCGCGCGCGTTCGCGCTCGCCGGCCGCAAGGTCGGCCGGGCCCCGGTGCGCCCGGACGCCGACGCCGCCGGCGTCGTCCACGGGACGGTCGACGACGAGGCGCGCGCCGCGATCGTCGTCGCGCTCGCCGAGGCGCTCGGGCCCGGAGCCGACGGCGACGCGTCCCTCGCGGCCCGCCTCGCCGACCTCTACCAGCACGGCGACACCGCCGAGCGGCGCGGGGTGCTGCGCGGGCTCGACGCGCTCACCGCTCGGGGGTCGCTCGCGGACGGCGCGGCGCCGTCGGTCGTCGCCGTCGGTCGCGACCTCGCCGCCGACGCGCTGCGCACCAACGACCAGAGCCTCGTCGCCGCGGCGGTCGGGCCGTTCGCGGCCGCGCACCTCGACCAGCACGCGTGGCGCCACGCCGTCCTCAAGCTCGTGTTCATGGGCGTGAGCCTCGACGCCGTCGCCGGTCTCGACGACCGCGCGGACGACGAGCTCGCCCGCATGGCGCGCGACTTCGCCGCCGAGCGCCGCGCCGCGGGACGCGTCGTGCCCGACGACGTCGCTCGCCTCGCCCCTGACGTCACCACCGGGAGGACCGCCTGATGCGCATCTTCGACCCCCACATCCACATGACCAGCCGGACGACGGACGACTACGAGGCCCTGTACGCCGCGGGCGTGCGCGCGCTCGTGGAGCCGGCGTTCTGGCTCGGGCAGCCGCGCACGAACGTGGGGTCGTTCCTCGACTACTTCGACGCGCTCCTGGGCTGGGAGCGGTTCCGGGCCGCGCAGTTCGGCATCCGCCACCACGCGACGATCGCCCTCAACCCCAAGGAGGCGAACGACCCGCGCTGCCGCGAGGTGCTCGACGAGATCCCGCGCTACCTGCTCAAGGACGGCGTCGTGGCGGTCGGCGAGGTCGGGTACGACTCGATGACGCCCGAGGAGGACGAGGTGTTCTCCCGCCAGCTCCAGATGGCGCGCGACGTCGACCTGCCCGTCCTCGTGCACACCCCGCACCGCGACAAGCTCTCGGGCACGCGCCGCACGCTCGACGTCGTGCGCGAGTCCGGCGTGCCGTCGGAGCACGTGCTCGTCGACCACCTCAACGAGACCAACGTCGCGCTCGTGCTCGACGCCGGGGCGTGGGCCGGGTTCTCCATCTACCCGGACACCAAGATGGACGAGGACCGCATGGTCGCGATCCTGCAGGAGCACGGCACCGAGCGGATGATCGTGAACTCCGCCGCGGACTGGGGCCGGTCCGACCCGCTCAAGACGCTCAAGACCGGGCGGGCGATGCTCGCCGCCGGGTTCACCGAGGACGACGTCGACAAGGTGCTGTGGCGCAACCCGGTCGAGTTCTACGGGCAGTCCGGCAACCTCGTGCTCGACCCGGTGCCGGGCTTCGTCGAGGGCGACCTGCCGACGCCGGGCGTCGAGTTCGAGGGCTCGTCCGTGCTGCGCGGCGCGCGGGCGTAACGGGCCGTCTCGGAAGGGCACCACCACCATGCTGTTGTCGTACTGCACCAACGTCCACCCGGCCGAGGACCTCGACGGGGTCGTCGAGCAGCTCGTGACCTACGCGGGCCCCGTCCGCGCGGCCGCGGGCCTCGACGTCCTCGGGGTCGGGCTCTGGATGCCCGCGACGCTCGCGCACCGGCTCGCCGCCTCGCCGGCCGACCGCGCGTGGCTGCGCGCCGTCCTCGACGAGCAGGGCCTGCAGGTGCACACGCTCAACGCGTTCCCGTACGGCGGCTTCCACGCGGACGTCGTCAAGCTCGACGTCTACCGGCCGACGTGGGCGCAGCCCGAGCGCCTCGCGTACACGCTCGAGTGCGCCGAGGTCCTGGCCGACCTGCTGCCCGACGGTGCCGCGGGCTCGATCTCGACGCTCCCGCTCGCGTGGCGCGAGCCCTGGTCGGAGGCCGACGACGCCGCCGCGACGCGCGCGTTCGTCGCGCTGGGCGCGGGCCTGCGCGACCTGCGCGAGCGGACGGGGAAGACCGTGCGCGTCGCGGTCGAGCCCGAGCCGGGGTGCGTCCTCGACACGGTGGACGACGTCGTGGCCTGGCTCGCGGCACGCACCGCGTCCGGGGTCCCCGAGGAGAGCCACATCGACCCCGAGCACGTGGGGGTGTGCCTCGACACGTGCCACCTCGCGGTGTCGTTCGCCGACCGTCGCGCGGGGACGGCGGCCACGGTGCGGCGCATCACGGACGCCGGGCTGCGCGTCGTCAAGGTGCAGGCGTCGGCCGCGCTCCACGTCGACGATCCGTCCGACCCGGCCGCGCGCGCCGCCGTCGGCGCGTTCGCCGAGAAGCGCTACATCCACCAGGTGCGCGAGCTCACGGCGGCGGGCGACGTGCTCGCCGCCGACGACCTGCCCGACGCCCTCGGCGACGGGCCCGCGCCCGGGCCGGGGGACGGCGTCGGGCACGCGCTGCCGGGGGAGGGGCCGTGGCGCGTGCACTTCCACGTGCCGCTGCACCACGAGCCCGCCGCCCCGCTCGCCGCGACGACCGACGTCCTGCGCGACGCCGTCGACGCGGTGCGGGCGGCCCCGCACGGCGACGAGGCCCACCTCGACGTCGAGACGTACACGTGGTCGGTGCTCCCGGAGGGAGCGGCCACGGCCTCGCTCGTCGCCGGCATCGCGGCCGAGCTCCGCTGGGCCACGACCCACCTGACCCCCACCCCCGCCGAACACGACATGAAGGACGCGAACGAGCCGTCGACGACCTCGACGTCGGGTTCGACAGCGGGTCAGGTCGTGTTCGGCGCGCAGGACACCACCACCAGGAGGACCGCATGAAGCCCGTGCTGCTGCTCGACGTCGTCGGGCTCACCTCGACCGCGCTCGCGCACATGCCGCGCCTGCGCCAGCTCGCCGCGAGCGGCTGGCAGTCCGAGCTCGCGACCGTGCTGCCCGCCGTGACGTGCAGCGTCCAGGCCACGATGACGACGGGGCTCAGCCCGTCGCAGCACGGGATCGTGGGGAACGGCTGGTACTTCCGCGAGCTCGGCGACGTGTACCTGTGGCGCCAGCACGCCCGGCTCGTCGAGGGCGAGAAGCTGTGGGAGGCCGCGCGCCGCGCCAGCCGTGAGTACTCGTCGGCGAACGTCTGCTGGTGGTACGCGATGGGCATGACGACGGACGTCACGGTCACGCCGCGGCCGATCTACCACGCCGACGGCCGCAAGTCCCCGGACGCGTACGTGCGCCCGCCGGCGCTGCACGACGACCTCGTCGGCCGGTTCGGCGAGTTCCCCCTGTTCACGTACTGGGGCCCGACGGCGGACATCTCCTCGTCCCGGTGGATCGTCGACGCCACCCGGCACGTGCTCCGGACGCACGCCCCGGACCTGACGATGGCGTACGTCCCGCACCTCGACTACGACCTGCAGCGGTTCGGGCCGACGTCCCCGCAGGCCGACGCCGCCGCGGCGGAGCTCGACGCGACGCTCGCGCCCCTGCTCGACGACGCCGCGAACCAGGGCGTGACCGTCCTCGTGGTCTCGGAGTACGGCATCGCGGACGCCGACCGGCCCGTGCACCTCAACCGCATCCTGCGCCGCGAGGGCCTGCTCGAGGTCTACGTGCAGGACGGCAAGGAGCAGCTCGACCCGTGGACGTCGCGCGCGTTCGCCGTCGCGGACCACCAGGTCGCGCACGTCTACCTCGGGGACCAGCACGACCCGGCGCTGCAGCGGCGCGTCACCGACCTGCTGCGCGGCGTCCCGGGCGTCGACGAGGTCCTCGACCGCGAGGCGCAGGCCCGGTACGGGCTCGACCACGAGCGCTCCGGCGACCTCGTCGTCGTCGCGGAGCCCGGGGCCTGGTTCACGTACTACTTCTGGCTCGACGACGCGCGCGCACCCGAGTACGCGCGCGGCGTCGACATCCACCGCAAGCCCGGCTACGACCCCGCCGAGCTGTTCTTCGACCCCGCGGACAAGCTCGCGAAGGCGAAGGCCGGCCTCAACCTCGTGAAGAAGAAGGTCGGCCTGCGCTACGCCATGAGCACCGTCCCGCTCGACGCGTCCTACGTGAAGGGCTCGCACGGCCGGCTGCCCGACTCGTCGGCCGACACCCCGCTCGTGCTGTGCTCCGACGCCGAGATCCCCGCCTCCGTCGCCTCGCTCGTCGAGTCCGACGCGGGGCAGATCCCGGCGGCGGCGATCAAGGGCCTGGTGCTCGAGCTGCAGGGCCTCGGCGCCCGGGTCTGACCCGCAGCCCCCGGGCCGGCCGTCTCCCGCGCCACGACGCCGAACCCGGGATCCCTCCTCAGCGACGGTCGCCGCTGAGGAGCGGTCCCGGGTTCGGCGCGACCGTCAGTCCTCGTCCTCGTCCGGGAGGGCGACGAGGAGGTCGAGGTGGAGGCCGAGCACCGTGCCGTCGGCCGCGACGGTGCGCACGAGCGGGTAGAAGCCGTCGCCCCAGCCCGAGTGGGAGAGCACGACGTTCTCGCCGTCCTGCGCGCCGGGGAGCAGGATGTTCGCCGACCCCTCGCGCAGGTGGTCGGGGGAGTCCGTGAGCGCGAACCAGCTCGTGTCCGTGCCGTCGTCGAACACCTCGTCGTACCAGTCGCCGTCGGGCATGAGCCGGGCGACGGCGTCCGCGTCCGCGAACGCGACCGTCCCGGCGTCGACCGGCACGCCGTACGCGGCGCCGGCCTCGGGCGGCCCGTCGGCGCCCTCCGGGACGACCGGCTCGACGGCCACCACCTCGCCGTCGGCGAGGACGACGCTCAGGTACGCCTCGCGCAGGTGGGATCCGTCCTGCTCGTCGGAGACGTCGGCCACCGTGACGCGCACGGGGTAGCGGCCCGGCTCCACCTGCACGACGAGACCCTCGCCGAGCAGCGTGAACGGGTCGGAGGCCTCGAGCCGGCCGCTGGGCAGGACGATCTCGCCCAGGTCGTGCACCGTGAGTCGCAGGCCGGGCCCTCCGGCGGGCCCCGTCCCCGCGGCGGGGCCGGGGCGCAGGGCGAAGAACGTGTCAGGGGTGGGGAAGTCGCTCACGCTGCGAGCGTAGCCGCCGCCGTCGGCTCGGGCCCGCTCGGCCCCTGACGCGGCGAGGGCCGCCACCCGGACGGGTGACGGCCCTCGCGCGGTGCGGTGAGCGGCTCAGGAGCAGCTCAGCGCCTCGTAGTCGGCGTCGTAGGTCGTCGTGACCTCCTCGCCGCCGACCTCGGCGGTGAGGGTCGCCGTCACGGAGCCGGCGTCGAACGAGGCGGCGCGCGACGAGAAGGACTGGTAGGCGTTCTTGCCGTCCTTGACGTTCGGGAACGTCTTCTCGCCGTACGGCGTGGTCACCACGACGTCGGCCGTCGCGCCCGACTCGTTGAGCACGCGGACCGCGACGTGCGCCTTGCCGCCGAGGCAGCGCGCCTCGGCGGTGACCGTCGCGTCGACGACGGCGGACGTCGTGACGTCCACGGTCTGCCAGCGCTTGGTCGCCGTCCCGTTGTGCAGGTGCAGCAGCAGGAGCTTGCCGCTGCCCGCCTCGACCGCGGCCTCGGAGCGGTGCACCGGGATCGACGTGTCGTCGGCCCCGACGTACAGGAGCTGGTCGCCGCCGTCGAACCAGTAGGCCGGGTCGTACGGGTCGCCCGTGAACGTCTCGGTCGCGTCGACGAGCTGGTCGGCGGCCTGCGAGTAGGGCGAGTACGTGAGGACCTGGAAGGTCGGCACGTCGCCCTCCTCGATGCCGAGCGAGCCGATCCCGACCGGGATCACGACGACGTTGTTGTCGAACACCGAGGTGTCGACGTTCCCCCAGACCGAGTTGATCGGCTGGAGGTCGACGTTGTCCCCGGCCTCGTACTCGGTGCCGTCCGGCGCGGTCCAGTCCTTGAGCGTGAACGTGGCCGCGAGGGTCAGGTCCGTCTCGCTGTTGTACTTGATCGCCGCGACCTCGAAGTCGGCCGTGCCGTCGGAGTCGACGTCGACCTCGACCGCCGGGATCGAGACCGAGCCGAGGCTCGCCCACTCCCCGTCGACCGCGACGCCGATGCCGATGACGCCGTCCGCGGGGTCACCGCCGTCCGCGGCGACCTGGGGTGCGGTCGACGTGAAGCCGACCGCGCGCACGTCGGCCGCCGCGATGGCCGACGCCGAGGCGCCGACCGCCGCGTCCGCCTCGAGGCGGGGGCTCGTCGTCTTGAGCTCGAACGGCGCGACGAGCGAGAACCAGCCGCCCGACGCCACGCCGCGACCGTCGAGGTCGAGGTCGGCCGTGGTCGTCGAGCCCGGGAAGGCGACGGTGTCGCCGGAGAGGTCGCTCACGAGCTTGGGCGACGCCTGGACGGGGACCCGCAGCGCGGCGGTGCCGTTCGTCGGGGTCAGGACGACGCGACCGCTGACGGAGGACACGAAGTCGCGCGGCACGCCGACGCCGGAGTCGGCCGACGACGTCGGGTCGAGCTCCTTGGCGAGCGTCGCCGGGTCCGCGGTGAGCGTCACGGTGACGACCGTGCGCTGCCCCGCCGGGACGGTGACCGACGCCGGGGCGACCGACACGGTCGCGCCGCCCGCGGTGCTGGACTGGGCGAAGCTCGTCGCGTACGTCTTCGGGGCGTCGCCCGTGTTCTGCACGGTCACGGTCTTGCGCACGGTCACGGTGTCCTTGCCGACCGGCACGACGCCGAACGCCACGGACACCTGGTCGGAGTCCTGCGACGCGTAGGCGAGGGTCGTGTTCGCGACCGCGTCGACGGCGTCGACGCGGCCGGAGCCCACGCGCTCGGGACCGTAGGCGGTGCCCGTGCCCGACGGCCCGGTGAAGACGTCGTGCGTCGCGGTGTTCATGACCGACGCCTTGACCTCGGCGGGCGCCCAGCCCGGGTGGGCCTCCTTGACGAGCGCCGCGATGCCGGCGACGTGCGGGGTGGCCATGGACGTGCCGGACTTGATGCTCGCGCCGTCCAGGTGACCGGACGCGACGGAGGCGATCCCCGTGCCGGGGGCCGCGACGTCGGGCTTCGCGATGCCGAGCGAGCCGTGCACGCCGCGCGACGACCCGCTGTTGAGCGTGTCGCCGATCTCCGGGATCGAGACGAACGACGACAGCGCGAGCGACGGGCCGATGGTCATCGTGACCTCGCCGGCCTCGATCGCCGGGCGCAGCGCCTCGTGGCTCGGGCCGGTGAGCTGCGCGCCGGGGATGCCGGCGTTGCCCGCGATGCCCGCGACGAACGACGAGAGCTCGGAGGACAGCAGCACGCCGACCGCGCCGGCGGCCTGCGCGTTGTTGAACCGTGCGGCGCTGCCGCACGCGCGCGTCGCGTCGTTGTCGTCCCAGGAGAGGAACGCGATCTTGCCCGCGACGGCCGCGGCCTGCTCGGGCGTGAACGCCTGGCAGCCGTCGACGTCGCCGCCGAGGAACGCGACCGGCGCGGTCACGTCCGACCCGCCCGCGTAGTCCACCGAGTTCTGGGCGGGGTACTCGCCCGCGAGCGCCTCGGGGGCGTCGACCCGCACGGCGTCGAAGGTCTGGGTGTCGCCGACCGAGTTGGCGACCGTGAGGGCGGTGCGCGCGTTGCCGGGGGAGCCGCCGACGTCGGTCACGTCGCCCGCGTTGCCCGACGCGATGACGGACAACGTCCCCAGGCGCGAGAGCTGGTCGATGAAGAGGTTCTCGGGGTCGTCCGCGGGGGAGCCGTCGGAGCCCAGGGAGAGGTTGACGATGTCGAGGCGGTCGGACAGGTCGCCGTCGCCGTTCGGGTCGGCCGCCCACTCGAGCGCGTCGACGACGACGCCCGTCGAGCCGCCGAGGTCGCCGAACACCTTGAGCGCGTACAGGCCCGCCTCGGGCGCGGAGCCCGGGCCGACCTGCCAGTCGGAGATGTCGGTGAGGGTGGAGTAGTCGCCGTCGAACGTCTCGCCGTCCGCGGTGACGCCGTACGCCGCCGTCGTGCCGGCCACGTGCGAGCCGTGCCCGGAGCCGACCGAGTCGAGCGAGTCGATGGGGTTCTCGTCGGGCGTCGGCACGAGCGTCGTGCCGGGGACCGTGCCGCTCGCGTCGTAGTCGTACCCGGCGAAGTCGTGCCCGCCGAGGAACTTGAGCTCGTCGAACGTGCCGTCGGGGACCGGGCCGGTGCCGCGGTCGCCGTACGCCTCGTCGAACGCCTCCTGCGTGCCGGGGCCGCCGAACGCCTTGTGCGTGTAGTCGAGCCCTGTGTCGATGATGCCGATGCGCACGCCCTCGCCGGTGAGGCCCGTGCTCTGCCACGTCTCGAGCGCCCGCGTGAACACGTCCGTGCCCTTGTTCGCCGGCTTCTTGGGGATGATCCGGTAGACCGTGACGACGGAGGCGTCGCGCGCGAGGTCGCGCACGCGGGCCGCGTCGCCCGTGACGACGACGCCCGCGACGAGCGTGCTCGTCACCGACACCTGCTGGGGGTCGCGCGCGCCGGCGCTGCGGGCGGTCGCCTGCTGCGGGACGACGTCGTCCGCGAGCTCTGCGACCTCCTGCGCGTTGGCCTCGACCTGGTCGGGGCTCGCGCCCTGCGCGGCGAGGTCGACGGCCGACGGCGCGTCGAGCTCGACGAACGCCGTGACGGTGCCGCTCGCCTTCGCGAGGGACGGGGCGACCTTGTCGGTCGGGGCGAGGGACGCGCCCGACTGCACGCCGAGGGAGTCCCCGGGGTCGGGCGGTGGGTCCGCGACAGCGGGCGCGGCGGCCGCGGCGACGACGGCGAGGCTCGCGGCGGCAGCGGTCAGTGACACGGGTAGAGAACGGTGCTTCATCGACACTCATCTCCCCGGCAGGGCCGGTTCGGCGAAGGGTTCGTGGATGGGTCCTTCCCTGCGGTCTCGCCCGGGTGGGACACAGACCACCCGAGCACGGTAACCAACGAGTGCCCGACCTGCCCAGCGGCAGGCGTCGTCACCGGGTCCCGAGCCGGAGACAACGGGGCCGGCACGCTCTACGATGCGGGCGGGGTCACAGGACGTGGCCGTCCTGTGGGAGTCCCCTTCCCGCGTCAGGTCCACGGGGGGTGCGAACCCGGGGGCGTGGCCCACGCAGAAGGAGAACCATGACCAGATCCTCGCTCCGGGTCCTGTCCGCCGCGCTCGTGGCCGGCGTCGTCGTGACCGCCACGGTCACCTCCCCCGCCCTGGCGTCCGAGCCCGACCTGCGCGTCGTGACGTGGGACCGCACGGCCCCGACCGACCCGACCGCCGACGCCACCGACGCGCAGGTGTCCAGCGGGGAGAGCTGCGCGGTGCAGGCCCAGCCCCTCCTGCCCGGCCAGGACCCCGCCACGCTCCCGCCGGCGCCCGAGGTGTGCTTCGACTCGCTCGAGGAGGCGCTGGAGTTCGCCTCGCGCGGCGACGTCGCCGCGGCACGCCTCGCCGACGCGACGCCCGCCGACGTCGAGGGGCTGGTCACCGAGCTCAACGCGTCGGCGGCGGCGTCCGCCGGGACGGCGCGCGCGACCACCGCGGCGGCGAGCTCGCTCGTCCTGGGCGTGCTGTGGCGGGACGCCAGCTACAAGGGCGCGTCGAAGGTGCTCTACGGCTCCGGCACCAACGGCTGCTACGGCGGGTCCACGTACGGGTTCCCGAACCTCGCGAACCTGCTCATGAACAACGTCGTCAGCTCCGCCACGACCTACGCGGGCTGCTGGGTGACCCTGTACGACTCGTACAGCTACGCGGGGACGAAGAAGAACTGCACGCCGCACTGCGCGACGCTCGGCTCGTTCGACAACAGGGCGTCCTCGGTCGTCTACCGCCCGGTCGGCCAGCTCGGCTGAGGCGTCACGCGGCCCCGCCGGGCACGTCGCTCGACCAGCGACGGGCCCGGCCCGCCCCGAGCCGGGCGGGGCTCACCTCGCGCACGGTGACGCGGCGTCCCAGGAGGTGCCCGACGGCGTCACCCGCGGCGCGCGCGGCCCTCGCCCCGACGTCGCCGGCCGCGTCGGGCACGACGTCGAGCACGACGTCCCCGTCGGCCGCCTGGTGGAGCTGCCACGCGGCCATGCCGTGGGCCTGGAGGTGCTGGGCGGCGTCGACCGACGGCACCCACGCGCCGTCGGGCCGCAGGTAGCGCACGGGCGACCGGCCCTCCAGGTCGTGCAGCTCGACCCGCTCACCGCGCCGCACGATCCGCGCGCGGTCGCCGGTGCGGTAGCGCAGCAGCGGCAGGTACGGGTTCTCGTCGACCGTGACGACGACCTCGCCGAGGTCGCCGTCGGGGACGGGCGCGCCGCCGCCGTCGAGGATCTCGACCCAGACGCGCCGGCCCGCGACGACGACGAACGGTCCCGCGTCCGTGCGGGCCGCGACCGCGCCCGTCTCGCGCAGCCCGTAGAGGTCGACGACGGGGACGTCCCACGTGGCGCGCAGGCGCGCGCGGGCGACGTCGGACAGGTGCGCGGCCCCGCTGACGAGCGCGACCGGGTGCAGGGCGAGACCCTCCTCCGCGAGCCGGGCGAGCGCGAGGAGCGGCAGCGGCGAGCTCGACACCACCTGCGGGTCCTGCGCCGCGAGGAACGCCGCGCGGTCGCCGGGGTGCGCCCACGCGCCGGGGTCGAGGTTGACGCGCGCCATGCTCGGTGCGGCGACGCCGGGGCCGCGCCGGAACCCGGTCATCGCTGACGCGTACGTGAACGCCTCGCGCTGGTCCACGAGGTTCATCAGGCCCAGGCGGCCGGGCGCGGGCTCCCAGGCCGCGCCGGCGCCCGCTGCCGGATCGGTGATGAGGTGCTGCAGCAGCACGAGGTCCGCCGCGACGGCCACGGGGTGCAGCGGGACGCGGACCGCCGCGCCCGTGCTGCCGGAGCTCGTGCCCTCGAGCACGCGCCCGAGCGGCACGTCCACGGGGACGAACGACGCCACGTCGTGCCGCAGGTCGTCGCGCGTGACGGGACGGACCGCGGTGAGCGGCGACCCGGCCCGGCTCTCCCCGCGGTCGCGCGCCCGGCGGTACCGCGGCACGACGGCGTGCGCCCGGTCGACGAGGGCGCCCACCCAGGCGGGCGGGGCGGAGGGCGCGGCCGCGACGCCGGGGGGCGCGGCCGGGCCCTCGGAGCGGCTGCCGGGACGGGCGTCGACCGCGGCTTCGACGTGGGTGCCGGCGCGGGAGTCGGCGCGCCCCGCGGCGAGGCGGGCCGCGACCTCGTCGAGCACGGGCAGGTCGTCGGGGCGCAGCCGGTCGCCGGTGACGTGGACCCAGGCGGGCGCGGCGGGGTGGTCCCGCACCGCGTCGAGCGCGGCGCGGCCGGCGTCGTCGAGCGTGGGCCAGCGCTCGGCGTCGGTGAGCGCGACCGCCGCGCCGGGCGCGTACTCGTCGAGCGTGAGGTCGGGGGCGTCGTCGGGTGTCGTCATGGAGTCCTCGTCAGGAGCTTCGCTAATAGTTGGCGTACTGCGCGGCGGCCTCCTTGGCGCGCTTCTCCGCGAGCTCGCGTGCGAGCTGCTCGGCGCGGCGCGCCTCCTGCGCCATCTCGCGCGCGATCCGGCGCTGCTCCGCGGTGCTCACGGCCGCCCACCGGTCCTGGGCGACCTCGGGGCTCTCGCCCGCGGGCCGCAGCCCGAGCTCGCGCAGCACGGCGCGGGCCAGCTCCTCACGCGCCGTCGGCGCGTGCAGCCACTCGTCCGGTGTCCGGAGCAGGGCGAGGGCGGGCACGGTCTGCTCGACGACCCGCACGAGCGCGCCCGGCGTCACGGCGGCCCGGGACGCGGGCGCGGCGAGCAGGTGCTCGTCGCGCAGGAGCCAGCAGACCGTCCCGGCGAGCGCCGCGTACGGGGCGTGCGTGCACAGCGCCGCGACGGCGGCGCGCTGCGGGCCGTGCAGCACGCCGACCGCGCCGCCGCCGGCGAGGAGGTCCGCGGTGTCGCCGACGAGCGCGGCGGCCACGACCACGGGGTGGTCCAGCACGTCCGGAGGCGTGTCGGCGAGGCGGTGCACGACGTCGGCGAGCGCGGGGCCCTCGACCGTCGGGCGGGTGTGGTCATCGGCCACGGTGGGCTCCTTCCGGTCGGCTGCTCGTTGTCGTGCTCCTCGACGGTGTGCTCGCCGGGGCACCGGCCGAGGCACCCCACAGCTCGCGTGCGAAGGCGCGGGCGAACGCGACGAGGTCGTCCTGGGTCTGCACGGCGTGGACCCGGTAGCCCACGGCGTGCTCCCGCACGGTCTCGGCGCCCTTCGCCGAGACGTCCAGCACGAGCGTGCCCCCGCCCCCGGCGGCCGCGACGGCGCGCGCCGCGACGCCCTCGTGGGGCGCCACGAGCTCGGTGTCGGGTCGCGCGCCCCAGCGGATCCGGACGACGTCGTCGAACATCGACACGACGCCGTCGTCGGAGATGACGGCGACGTGGCACGGGCGCGTGCGGGTCGGCGGGGCACCGGTGGCCGGGTCGCCGAGGTGCGTGCGCTCCAGGAGCGGGACCGGGAACGACGTCGAGCCGCCGAAGTGCGCGACGACCGCGTCGAGCACGCGGTCCTCGTCGCGCACGAACCCGTCCGTGCCGGCGACCTGCCGCGGCCCGCTCCACGTCGTCGCCTGCACGCGCGCCCCGGCGCGCAGGGCCGAGAGCGCGAGGACGGCCCCGGCGAGCGCGATCGGCGCGACGCGGCGCGTCGGGTCGGGCATCGAGCCGGACGAGTCGAGGTAGAGGTCGAGGTCGACGGGGACGCGGTCGGGCTCGTCACCCGTGTCCTCGTCGACCGACCGGCGCACGGTCGTGAACCCGGGCACGACGACGGGCGAGCGCAGCAGCGTCCCGGTCCAGTCCACGTCGCCCAGCTCGTCGCCCACGTCCCACTGCTCGTGCGCGCCGAGCAGCGGCTCCGTGGCGCGCACGTGCTCGCGCACGGGGAACGGGACGAGCAGGGGCGCGGCGTGCTCGCGGTACCAGCGCCGGGCCGACGCCGCGGCGTCCGTCGTGAGCCCGAGCAGCCGGAGCGTCGCGTCGTAGTCCGCCGGCGCGAGGGCCTGGCCGGTCGCGTCGTGCGCGCCCTCGCCGTCCGTCCCGGGCGCGTGGTGCGCGGCGTCCGTCGCGGGGTCGTCGGCCGTCCCCAGCCCGAGGTCCCCGACGACGCGCGGGTCGAGCACGGGGTGCCGCACCGGCTCGGCGGCGCGCGGGTCGGTCGCGAGCCCGCCGGGGACCGCCCCGGCCACCTCGTCCTGCCCGCAGACCACCTCGGGCAGCGTGGACCGCCGTCGTTGCAGGTGCCGTCGGCGGGCCTCGCGGTCCCCGTGCTCGGGCCGGGCCTGGCGGCGGGGGTCCTTCGCCGTGGCGAGCGACCCCGCCTCCGACGCGAGCAGCGTGCGCAGGAGCGCGGCGAACCCCGCGGCGCCCCCGACGGGGTCGTCGGCGTAGGCGCGCACGAGCCGCGCGACGAGCGTCGCCTCGCGCTCGGCCACCGGGACGTCGGACGCCGTGAGGTCGCCGCGCGGCAGGCCCCACAGGATCTCGTCCGCGCGCAGCACGGTCTGCATCACCGTGCTCGTCCCCGGCCCCAGCGCGCGCCACAGCCTGGCGAGGTCGATCCCGGCGCGGCGCTGCAGCCGGTCGTTGATGAGCAGGTCGCTCCACAGGTTCGCCGTGAGCGGCGCGAGCTGGTCCTGGTCCACGAGCCCGGCGCGCGTGCGCGCGACGAGGAGCGCGCTCGTCGTGAGGTCGCCGGGGGACAGCACGTGGTGCCCCACCTCGTGCGCGAGGACCGCGACCGCGTGGTCCTCGATCCCCAGCTCCACGACCTCGGCGAGGTCCACGTGCACGCTCACGCGCGTCGTCGAGAACCACGCGAACGACCCGACCCCCTCCGGGACCGTGGCGGGGCCGTGCAGCGTCGGGGCGCCGAGGCGCGTGAACCGGCCCCAGGCCGCGAGCGCCTCGGGCCACGCGGCCTGCCACCGCCGGCGCAGCGCCCCGAGGTCGGCGCGAGGTCGCTCGTCGGGCAGCGCCCCGACGGGTTCCGGCGTCGGCGCGCTCACCGGGGCCACCGCACGAGGAGGACGTCGTACGAGCCGGTCCGGCTCAGCAGCGCGAGCCGGCCCGACGGCGTCTCGACCACCGCGGCGCCGCTGACGTCGGTCAGGGCTGCGTCGGGGGCCGGGGCGGGGGCCGGGTCGGGGGCCGGTTCGGGCGTGGGCCGTCCGGCGGGACTGTGGTCCGACCCGTGCAGGCCCTGGTCGTCGACGTCGGCGCGCGGCGGCGTGACCGCGCCGGTGGCGTGGTCGCCCGCGCCCGGGGCGCGCGCGACGAACGCGCCGTGGACGTCGGCGACGAGCGTCCACTCGACCGTCTCGGCGCCGACGGTCGCGGTGTCCGGTGCGGTGCCCACGGCGGTCGGCGGGCCGTCGCCGGTCGAGAGCAGCACCCAGCGCAGGCCGGGGTGGCGCGCGTCGGCGCCGACGACGAGCGCGGGCGACAGCCACGGGCCGCCGAACCCGCGGAAGCCGCCGAAGCGACCCAGGACCTGCGCGGGCCCGGGAGCGCCCGGGAGCCGGACCCACCGCGTCCCGGCGGGCTCGTCGCCCTGCCCGGAGGCGGGCCACCACCACGGGTCCGCGGCGTGGCGGTCGAGCACGGCCCGCAGCCCCGCGGCGTCGGCCGTCCCGTCCGCCTCGGACGCCTCGGACGCCCCGGACGCCCCGGACGCCCCGGACGCCCCGGACGCGGGGAACGACAGCGCGGCCCGCGCGACCGGCTCCGGGAGCGACCGCGCGGCGTCGAGCGCCGCGTCCCGGTAGCGCACGAGCCCGCTGCGCCACGCCGCGACGAGGACCGCGCGTCGGACCAGGTCCGCCGCGGAGGGTCCCGGACCGACGTCCGCCGGGCTGCCGACCCCGACGGCGGCCGCGTCGACCACGCGCGCCGCCCACGCCGTCACGTCCCCGCGCGCCCCCGGACCGCCCCCGACGGCCCGTGCGGCGTCGACGACCGCCGCGACCGTGGCCGCGGGGGCGAGGGCGAGCCACGGCGCGAGCCGCGGGACGACGTCGAGGAGCGCGCGTCGCTCCGGTGCGCCAGGACGCCAGCGACGCGCGGCGGCGAGCCGCGCGAGCGCGTCGACGAGCGCGTCGCACGTCGCTGCGAACGCGTCCGCACCGAGCTGGCGGGCGAGCGGGTCCGCGGCCGCGGCCACCTCCCGCACCGCGTCGGCGAGGATGTCGCGGTCCGCGCCGAGCGCGAGGGCCCGCGCGAGGACGGCGTCGTACCGCTCCCGTTCGGCGAGCGCGCGGTCGGCGAAGGGCGGACGACCCGCGGGGGCCGCGTCCCCGGCCGACGGCGACCGTGCGCCGTCGGGCAGCGTCACGCGCCGCTCCAGCGCAGCCAGGTGAGGTAGTTCGTGTACCGCTGGTGGGCGTACTTGAGCGCGAGCGCGTCCTCGTACACGTGGCCGTGCAGCTTGGCGTGCTTCTCCCACGACGCGAGCACGTGCTCGATCCGGGCGAGCCGGCGCAGCACCTCCGCCTCGGGCAGCCCCTCGAACCCGGCCGCGACGTCCGCGAGGACCGCCCCGACGTCGTCCTGGTCGTCGAGGCCGGCGGCGTCGTACTGGCGGCACGCCGTGTCGAAGAGGTCGCGGATCCACGACACGCGGTCCGAGCGCAGCGGCTCGCGCTCGCGGTCGTCGAACGGGGCCGACTGCAGGTCGGGGAGCAGCTTGTCGTGCAGCACGAACGGGAGCACGGCGCGCAGGTCGGCGAGCTCCACCTCGGCGTCCCCGCGGAAGTACGCCATCGCCTTCGCGTACGCGACGAGCGACTGGAGCGCGCGCACCGACAGGCCGTTGAGGGTCTGCGCACCCACGTCGCCCAGCCGGTCGCGGCCCGTGTCCGCCGTCGCCACGAGGTGCGGGTCCACGCCCGCGACGCGCGCCGTGTCCTTCGTCCGGTACTCGAACTGCCACCCCGCGCGCTCCAGCACCTCGAGCTGGCTCGCGAAGAACTCGAGGCGGCGGCGCACCGGCTCCGGGAACGGGACGGCGAGGATCGCGGCGTGCAGTGCGTCGTGCTCGGCGGCGTCGAACACGATCTCCGGCGGCACGTTGTCCTCCGGGCGCACGCGCCGCTCGGCCCGGGCCACGAGGTCGCCGAGGAAGCGGTTGTTGAACGGCAGCGCGTGCACGACGACGTCGATGCGGTCCCGCAGCGCGTCGACCACCTGGTACGTGCCGCCGCCCGCGTCGTCGTTCGCCGTGAGGTACCAGGCGGCGTCGCCCGTCTCGTAGACCTGGTCGTACACCTCGACGTACCCGTCCGCGAGCACGGTGAGCAGCGCCGACTGCGTGCGCGTCGGGATGCGGTTGTACTCGTCGACGATCTTCACGCGCATGCCCAGCCACGACCGCCACGCGACGTCCACGTCCGCGAGGCTGTCCGCCTGCACCAGGTCCTTGGGCAGGGGCGTGCCGAACAGGTCCGACACGGTGAGCTGCGGGTGCCCGTGCTGCATCGCGCGGCGCACGTCGCGCACCGGGTAGCCCGCGAGGACGCCCATGAGCACGGCGCTCGCGGTCTTCCCGCGCCCCGGCCCGCCGATCATGAGGCACCGCCCCCGCACGGCGAACGTCAGGAGCGGCAGCAGCACGAAGCTCGAGTACGACTGGTCGCTCGGCAGGGTGAGGAGCGCCTTCGAGTCGCCGAGCCGGAAGCTCGTCTCCCGCGCGCCGGGCGCCGCGAACTCGACGTCGTAGTGGGGGCTGATGATCGCGTGGTTGACGACCCAGAAGTACGCCTGCCGTAGCTTCTCGTCGAGCGGCAGCCCGCCCCGGGCCACGCCGTCGTCGGGGCCCGCCCCGGTGACGGGCGTGCCGAACAGGTCGTCGACGCCCAGGGCGAACGGGTCGCGCCCGTCAGCCGGCCCCGCGGGCTGCGGCCGGGTCGGCGCGGAGGACACGTGCTCGAGATCGGTCACGGGCCGATCCTGCCACCGTCCCGCGCGGGGCGCGGGGACGTCCGTGCCAGGTCCGCGGGGCTCGCCGGGGCGGGTCCGCGGATCAGAAGGCGTCGGTGCCGGCCTGGGGGAGCGGGTCGGCCACGTGGCGCGGGGTCGCGAGCAGCGGCCCGACGGCGGCCAGCGCCTGGGCGAGGCGGCTCGCCCGGCCACCGCGCACCTCGAACCACGGCACGCCCGGGCGGCGGCCGTCCGGCGTCGGCAGCTCGGCGGGGCCGAGGTGGTGCACGACGTCGGCCGGGTCCGCCAGGCACGGGCCGGTCGTGGCGAGGACGTCGCGGAACCGGTCCTGCATCGCGTGCCGCACGTGCTCGCCGTCGCGCAGGCCGTCCTGGACGAACGGGATCTCGTCGCCGGTGAGGACGTAGAGGTCGGGGCGGCGGGCGGCGGCGAGCGCCTCGACGCTCGGGGAGCGGTGGCCCACGTAGCGCTCGTGCCACAGCGTGGTGGCGAGCACGTCGGTGTCGCACACGAGGAGCGGGACGGGCGACACCGCGGCGGCGTCGTCCTCGCGCCGTGCCTGCTCGCGCGCGACGAGGTCGAACTCGGCGGTGTGCCACGGCGCGGCGAGGCCGCCGGGCCGGACCTCGGACCACTCGCGCCCGAACTCCAGCACGGGGTCGAGCCCGAGGTGGGCGGCGAGGTCGGTCGCGAGGGTCGTCGAGCCCGTGGACTCGGCACCGAGCACGACGACGCGCCGCACGTACCAGGAGCGGACCGGCGCGGGCAGCGCCCACCAGTGCGCGGCGGGGTCGGCGCGGACGGCCGAGCCGGACACGGGCAGGTGGCGGCGGTCGGGGTCCACCTGGACCCACGTGGCGTCGAAGCGCCGCGCGAGCTCGACGCCGTACCGGTCGGAGGTGAGCACCGCGTCGACGGGCGGGTCGTCGGGGTCGAGCAGCGACTGCATGACCTTCACGTGCTCGTCCCACGCGTGCGGGTCCGCGTAGTCGACGGGGGCGTCGTCGAGCCCGTGCACGACGCGCGCACCGGGCAGCTCGGCCCGCAGCCACTCGGCGCGCAGCGCGGCGGGGATCGACTCGCTCGTCGAGGCGAGCACCTGGACGGTGACGCGCTCGCAGCGCGCGAGCGCGGTGCGGACGAGGTGCACGTGGCCGGCGTGCGGTGGGTAGAACTTGCCGATGACGAGGCCGTGGGCGAGCCGCGTCACCGGGCCGGCTCCGCGTCGTCGGGCACGGGGGCCGGGCCGGCGGCGCCCGGCTCGGCGAGGCCCGCGCCGTCGTCCCTGGGCGCCCCGGCGCCCGGCGTGCGCAGGGCGGCGGACCACTCGCGCAGGCCCTGGACGCACAGCGCGACGAACCCGACGTAGAGCGCGGCGGTGAGCCACAGCCCCTGGCTCGCGTAGAGCCCGACGAGCACGACGTCCGTCGCGATCCACACCCACCAGTTGCCGACCCACTTGCGCCCCAGCATCGTCTGCGCGAGCAGGCTCGACGACGTCGTCAGCGCGTCCCAGAACGGCACCGCCGAGTCGGTCCAGGTGGTGAGGACCGCGACGAGCGCGGCCGTGGTCGCCGCGGCGGCGACGAGCCCGACCACCCAGGCGGCGCGCGGCGTCCGGTGCACGACGAGGCGCCCGCGGTCGGCGCCGCCGCGCAGCCACCAGTACCAGCCGAGCGCGCCGAGGACGAGGTACACGACCTGCAGTCCCGCGTTCGCGTACAGGCCCGTGCCCGTGAACAGCACGAGGAACACCACGTTGTTGGCCAGCCCGACGGGGAACGTCCACACGTTCTGCCGCACCGCGAGCCACACGCACGCGGCGCCCGTGACGAACCCCAGGATCTCCTCGACGCTCACGGGCGCACACTCTACGGGCGCGCCGCCGAGAGCCCGGGCGGTGCTCGTGCGAGCGCACCGCGACTTCGGCACCTGCGGTCGAGATCGGCGACTGCGACCGCCGATCTCGACTGCGACCGCCGATCTCGACCCGGACTGCCGATCTCGGGGGACTGTGACGTGCGCCGCGCTCGGGGGCAGGCGGGCCGTCGGGGCGTTACGGTCGGGACGAGCCCGGGTCCCTCCCGGGTACCCCGACGTCGAAGGAGATCTCGCATGCCCACGCGTATCGCTCGTACCGCCTGGAACGGTGGACTGCAGGACGGTCAGGGCCAGGTCGAGCTGTCGAGCTCGAAGGTCGGCACGTACGACGTCTCGTTCCCGCGCCGCGCCGCGGACGACGCGGGCGGCGTCACGAGCCCCGAGGAGCTCATCGCCGCCGCGCACTCGTCCTGCTACGCCATGCAGTTCTCGGCCGTGCTCGCCGAGGCCGGCGCGACGCCCGTCTCGCTCGAGGTGACCGCCGAGGTCACGCTCGCGCCGGACCCCGCGGGCGGCTTCCAGATCCCGACGATCGCGCTCACGGTGCGCGGCGAGGTCGAGGGCATCGACGCGGCCGGGTTCCAGCAGGCCGCCGAGACGGCCAAGGCGACGTGCCCCGTGTCGAAGGCGCTCGCGGGCGTCCCGACGGTCACGCTGGACGCCGCGCTCGAGAGCTGACGCGCGCCACCGTGCCGATCGCGACAGAGGGTCGTCGTCCGTCCGGACGGCGACCCTCCGTCGTGCTCGGCGGTGGTCGAGATGCGGAACGGGCTGGTCAGCGGGGGAGGAGCGGCGGGGTCGAGGTCCCGGCGCCGTCGCGGATCCCGCCGACGAGCTCGGTGAGCGTGTCCTTCGCGCCGTGGGCCGGGTGCCACCGCAGGAGCTCCCCGGCGAGGCTCGTGTCCAGCACGGGCACGCGCATCGCCATGTCGAGCCAGCCCTCGCCCACCGGCGCCAGGCGTGCCCGCCACGCGGCCGCGACGGCGGTCCGCGCCGTCCCGTAGGGGACGGTGCGCAGCGAGCCGTCAGCGACGACGTCCGCCACGTCCTGCGGCGTGAGCACCGTGGGATGGGCGACGTTGAACGGCCCGGGGTGCCGGCCGACCACGATGCGCGCGTACGCCTCGGCCACGTCCTCCGCGTGCACCACCTGGAGGCGCAGCCCCTCGGGGAGGGGGACGGCGGGCAGGGGGGAGCGGCGGAGCACGCGCGTGCCGAGCGGGCCGAGGAAGTACCGCGCGATCTCGGACGCGGCGTCGCGCTGGAACACCAGGGCCGAGCGCACGCGCGAGACGACGATCCCGCTCCGACGGTCGAGGTCGTCGAGCAGCGTCTCGACGGCCGCCTTGTCCTCGGAGTACGACGAGCCGGGGATCCCCTCGACGGGCCAGCCCTCGTTGACCGGGGTGTCGCGTGCGTCGCCCGCGTACGGGGCGGGGGAGTATGCGCCGACGGACGACGCCACGACGACGTGCGCGACGCCGGCGCGCTGCGCCGCCTCGACGACGCGGCGCGTGCCCTCGACGTTGACGCGGCGCAGGCGCTTGCGGTCGTGGCTCGGCTGGATCGCCCACGCGAGGTGCACGACGACGTCCGCTCCGGCGAGCGCGGCGTCGAGCCGCTCGTCCGCGTCGGCGGCGGCGACGTCCGCGTACCGCCACGTCGCCGCGTCGTGCGGGGCGCGCACCGTGCTCGACCCGTCCGCGCGCGGCACGCGCCGCGCGACCGCGACGAGGGACGTCACGACGGGTTCGGCCGCGAGCCGGCGCAGCACCGCCGTGCCGACGTTCCCGCTCGCCCCGACGACCACCACGCGCATGCGCTGCCTCCCGACCTCGTCCGCCCCGCCCTGTGTCCGTGTGTGGCGGGCGCTCTCCCGACGCTAGCCCGCCGCGCCCGAGTTCGCCCGGGCGATGGCGAGGACGGCGCCGCGCGCGGGCTCGGGGAGCTCGGGGACGAGGACGACCGCGCTCGCGAGGACGAGCCGCTCGATCTCCGCGCGGGACGGGTCGCTCCCGCCGAGCCATGCGGCGGTGACGTTCTCGACGAGCGCGACCCAGCCCGCGGCGATCAGCCGGAGGCGCGGCGACGTGAGCGGCGCGCCGGACGTCGCGGAGACCGTGGAGGTCAGCCGGGCGACGAGGCCCTCCCGGACGCGCGCGAGCGCCTCCTGCGTCGCGTCGTCCTCGGCGAGCGCGCCGCGCCACAGGTCCTGCCAGACGAGGCGGCGGGTCTCGACCGCGTCGAGGAACGACGCGACGGCGAGCGCCGGACGCTCGGCGAGAGGACGATCGTCCGGTGCGACGGTCGCCGCCTCGAGCCCCGCCACGGCCTCGAGCGCGACGGCCCGGCGCAGTCCCGCGGTGGACCCGAAGTAGTGGAAGACGAGGGCCTTGGACGCTCCCGACCGCGCGGCGACGACCGCGGGGGTGAGGGAGTCCAGGCCGTGCTCGTCGGCCTGCCGCGCGGCGGCGTCGAGCAGCTCCCGACGGCGGTCGGCGGGCTCGCGACGGCGGCGTGCGCCGGGCGGCGGGCTCGGCGCGCCGGCCGGGGCCGGGGCGCCGGACGAGGGAGCGGGCGTGCGGGGCATGACATCCGTTGTACGCCGTTGTTGACCGCGAGTCAACAAGAGGCGTAGCGTTGTTGACCGTGAGTCAACGGCGTCCTCGGGGAGGACCGGGGACCCACGAGAGGGAAGAGCCGGGATGCAGATCACGCTGACGGACGTCCGCGTCGACGGGCGGCGCGAGCCGATGCTCGAGCCGATGGACCTCGCCTGGTCCACGGGCGAGAGCGTGCTCGTCGCGGGCGAGCCCGGGCACGGGCACACCGCCCTCGCCCTCGTCGCCACGGGACGGTTCGATCCGTCCGCGGGCGAGGTCCGGCTCCTGCCCGCGAGCGCGCCGTCACGGCGGTCCGGACGGGCCGCGCGCGGCGCCGCCGCCACCCTGCGCGACGTGACCGCCGTCGTCGACGTCCCCGGCATCAGCGAGCCCGACGACGCGCTCACCGTGTCCGACGTCGTCGCCGAGGGCCTCGCGCTCGCCGGACGACGGTCGCTGCCCTCCGACGTCACCCGCTGGCTCGCCGACCACTCCCTCGCCGCCGACCGCGGGCGGCGCCTCGACCAGGTCCCCGGGGTCGTGCGCACCGCGCTCCTCGCGGCGCTCGCGGCCGAGGACCCCGACGTCCGCTTCCTCGTGCTCACCCTCCCGGACCGCCACGGCGGCGAGCCGTCGGGCTGGTGGGAGGTCGCGCAGTCCCTCGCCGCCGCGGGCTACGGCGTGCTCGTGCAGTGCACGCGCGCCTCGGCCCGCGACCTCGGCGTCGACCTGCCACCGGCCCGCGGCGCCTCGATCCACGAGCCTCCCGTCGTCGTCCTGCGCACGCGCCCGACCTCGCCGCCCGCCCCGGACCCGGTGCCTGATCCCGACCAGGTCACGGACGCTGCCGAACCCGGGGTCGCTCCCCAGGCTGGCGACGAACTGAGGAACGATCCCGGGTTCGACGCGCGCGCCGACGTCGAGAACGACCAGGAGGGCCGATGACTGCGATCCGCCTCGGGCTGTCCGAGCTCCGGCGCCTCGCCGCCGGCACGCTGCCGCGCCTCGCGATCCTCGCGATGGCGCTCATCCCCACGCTCTATGCGGGCCTCTACCTGTTCGCGAACCACGACCCGTACGACAAGCTCGACGAGATCCCCGCCGCGCTCGTCGTGCTCGACGAGGGCACGACGACGACGGACGCCCAGACGGGGGCGACGACGCGGCGCGACTTCGGGCGCGACGTCGCCGACCAGCTGCTCGACGACGGCGGGTTCGGCTGGGTCGAGACGAGCCAGGTGGACGCCGAGTACGGCGTGCGGTCCGGGCGCTACGACGCCGCGCTCGTCATCGGCCCGACGTTCTCCGCCGACCTCGCGTCGGCGGGCGAGTTCGCGCCGCAGCAGGCGAGCCTCACGCTCATCACGAACGACGCCAACAACTACCTCGCGCGCACCATCGCGGACCAGATCGTCGGCAAGGTGCGCGACTCCATCGCCGAGCAGGTGGGCACCGAGGCGGCGGACACGTTCCTGCGCGGCTTCGCGTCCATCCACACCAACCTCGCCGACGCCGTGGACGGCGCGGACCAGCTCCTCGACGGCGCGACGCAGCTCCGCGACGGCCTCGTCACCGCGGACGACGGCGCGCACACCCTCGCCGACGGCGCGGGCCGGGCCGCCGACGGCGCCGAGCGGCTCGACGCGAGCACCGGGACGCTCGCGGACGCCGTCGGGCAGCTCGACGACGGCGCCGAGTCCCTGGCCTCCGGGCTCGGGACGCTCCGGGGCGCGACGTCGTCGCTGCCCGACCAGACACGCCAGCTCGCCGACGGCGCCGCGCAGGTGGCGGACGGGAACGCGCAGGTCGCGCAGTACGGGCAGCAGGCCGCCGACGCGGCGGGCCAGGTGCTGCCCGCGCTCGACACGGTCCGCGGCGACGTCGACGCCCGGCTCGACCAGCTCGTCGCCGACGGCGTCCTCGACCAGGCGACCGCCGACCAGGTCCGGGCGCAGGTCGCGCCCGTGCTCGACCAGCAGCGCGAGCAGGTCCAGGCCGCCGTCGACCAGGTGACCGCGGCCTCCGGGAAGCTCGACCAGCTCGCCGACGGCTCGCGCCAGGTGTCGGACGGCGCCGCCCGGCTCGCGGCCGCGACGCCCCAGCTCTCCGCCGGGATCGCGACGGCGGCCGACGGCGCGGACCGCCTCGCCGACGGCACCGGGCAGCTCGCCGCCGCGACCCCGCAGCTCGTGGACGGCGTCGCGCAGCTCGCCGACGGCACGCGTCAGGTGTCCGACGGCGCGACCTCGCTCGCGGACGGCACGTCGCAGCTCCGCGACGGGTCCGGCGAGCTCGTCGACGGCGTCACCCAGCTCCGCGACGGGCTCGCCGAAGGGCTCGGCCAGGTGCCGGACCTCGACGAGCAGACTCGCCAGGACACGGCAGAGACGATCGGCAACCCGGTGTCCGTGAAGAACGAGGCGCTGTCGTCCGCCGGCACCTACGGCGGCGGCCTCGCGCCCTTCTTCCTGTCGCTCGCGACCTGGATCGGCGCCTACGTGCTCTTCCTGCTCGTGCGCCCGCTGTCCTCGCGGGCGCTGGCCGCGGGCCGTTCCGGCCTGGCCACCGCCCTGGGCGGGTGGCTCACCCCGGCCGCGATCGGCGTCGTGCAGGTCGCCGCGATGTTCACGGTGACCAAGTTCGCGCTCGACATCGACCCGGTGCACGGCGTCGGGACCGCGCTGTTCCTCGTGCTCGTGTCCGCGACGTTCGTCGCGATCCTCCAGGCGCTCAACGTCTGGCTCGGTGCGGCCGGGCAGTTCCTCGGGCTCGTCCTCATGCTCGTCCAGCTCGTCACCGCGGGCGGGACGTTCCCGTGGCAGACCATCCCGCAGCCGCTGCGCTCGATGCACCAGTTCCTGCCCATGACGTACGCCGTCGAGGGCCTGCGACAGCTCCTGTATGGCGGCAACATGGCGACGGTGACCCGCGACGTCACGGTCCTCCTCCTCGTCCTGGCCGGTGCCCTCGCCGTCACGACCCTCGCGGCCCGCCAGCAGCGCGTCTGGACCATCAAGAAGCTCCAACCGGAGCTCGTCCTCTGACCCGCGAGGTAGAGCCCTGGTCCGCCGAGGTAGAACCCTGGTCGGTCGAGGTAGAACCCTGGTCGGTCGAGGTAGAACCCTGGTCCGCCGAGGTAGAACTCTGGTCCCGCGAGGTAGAACGCTGGTCGGTCGAGGTAGAGCCGCGGTTGTGCCCGACGGCGTGTGGTTGCGTTGGGTGGTCGGGGTGGGGGGGGGGGGGGGGGGGGCCCCCCCCCCCGGCGGGGGGGGGGGGGCCCCCCCCCCCCCCCCCCCCCCCCCCCCCCCCCCCCCCCCCCCCCCC
>NZ_JBVIFN010000010.1:0-10994 GCF_055571305.1 Cellulosimicrobium sp. NPDC030954 | reverse complement strand
TGCCGCGTCTACCATCCGCCGCTCGTTCCTCGCGGCTCCCGCCAGGCCCGCCACGACGCGGCACCACCACCCACCCCGACCCGGTTTCGTCTCGCCCTGGTCTGTGTTCGCCTCGGGCGACTGCCTGCGGTGTCGGGTTGGTCCGGCGACGCCCTGTTCGGGTCGTGCCGTTGTCGCCGCGTAGTCCGCGGTCTCGCCGTCGGTGTGTCGTGGTCGTCCGATGTCCGACGGCGGCCGGCCCGCCGGTGGTCCGACCACGGTTCTCCTTCGGCCAACCACCGTTCTACCTCGCGTGACCAGGGTTCTACCTCGGCGGACCAGGGTTCTACCTCGCGTGACCGGAGTTCTGCCTCGGCAGGCCCGGCGGGCCGGGCCGCCTCCCGTCTTCCTGGCGGTGCGCGGGCGATCACGAGGCTAGGACGAAGGCGACGGCCGAGCGGTGGGGGTGGGCTCGGATGCGAAGGGGCGTCAGAGCCGCGCTCCAAGAACCCCCACCCGAACGACCATGGTGACGGCGCGGCAGCCCCGAGCACCGAGACCACCCCCACCGCGAACCCACGCCGCGGGCCTGAGACCCGACCACGCCTCTACCTCGGCCGACCAGGGCTCTACCTCGGCGGTTCGGAGAGCCACGGGGCGGACGGTTCCGGGGCTCCGGGCGCGAGGGTGCGACAATCGCGACGTGTCCGCTGAGATCGACGCCACCCCGACCCCTGCCCCGCAGCACGACGGGAACGGTTCGCGGCGGTCCGGCTCCCGCGCGACGACGTCGCCGGAGGCGGAGCGCGCGGCCGCTCTCCGCGAGGCCGAACGCGCGGCCGACGTCGCGCGCACGGCGCTCGCCGAGGCGCTGCGCACGGTCGTGCGCGGCGGGGTGGACTCCTCCACGCGGCGCCGGGCCGAGTACTCGACGGACGCGTCGAACTATCGCGTCGTGCCCGAGGCCGTGGTGTACCCGCAGGACGCGGACGACGTCGTCGCGGCGCTCGACGTGCTGCGCGAGCTCGAGGTGCCGGTCACGGCACGCGGCGCCGGGACGTCGGTCGCGGGGAACTCGATCGGGCCAGGCGTGGTCCTGGACTTCACGCGGCACGTGAACCGCGTGCTCGACGTGGACCCGGAGGCGCGCACGGCGCGCATCGAGCCGGGCGTCGTGATGTCGGCGCTCCAGCAGCAGGCCGCGCCGCACGGGCTGCGGTTCGGGCCGGACCCGTCGACGCAGAACCGCGCGACGCTCGGCGGCATGATCGGGAACAACGCGTGCGGGCCGCACGCCGTCGCGTACGGGCGCACGGTCGACAACGTGATCGAGCTCGACGTCGTCGACGGCCGCGGCCGCCGCTTCACGGCTGGCAAGGGCGACCCGACGTTCGCCGACGTCCCCGGGCTCGCGGAGCTCGTCCGGGAGAACCTCGCGCTGATCCGGACGGAGTTCGGGCGGTTCGGGCGCCAGGTGTCGGGGTACTCGCTCGAGCACCTGCTGCCGGAGAACGGGTCGGACCTCGCGAAGGCGCTCGTCGGCACCGAGGGCACGCTCGTGACGATCCTCGAGGCGACGGTCCGCCTGGTGCCGGTGCCGTCCAAGCCGACGCTCGTCGTGCTGGGCTACCCGGACATGCCGTCCGCGGCCGACGACGTCCCGACCTTCCTGAACCTCAGCCCGCTCGCGGTCGAGGGCCTCGACGCGCGGCTCGTCGACGTCGTGCGTCGCGCCAAGGGCGACGCGTCCGTCCCGCCGCTGCCGCCGGGCGCCGGCTGGCTCATGGTCGAGGTCGGGGGCGCGACCCCTGAGGAGGCGATGGCGAACGCGGAGGCGATCGTCGCGGCGTCGGGCAGCGAGGCCACGATGATGCTGCCCGCGGGACCCGAGGCGACCAAGATGTGGCAGATCCGGGCCGACGGCGCGGGGCTCGCCGGGCGCACGCCCGCGGGCGAGCAGGCGTGGCCGGGCTGGGAGGACTCCGCCGTCCCGCCGGAGAAGCTGGGTGACTACCTGCGCGACCTCGACGCGCTCATGGCGCGCTACGGCGTCGACGGCCTGCCGTACGGGCACTTCGGCGACGGGTGCGTGCACCTGCGCATCGACATCCCGCTCGAGGCGTCGGGGTCGGTGCTGCGCACGTTCATGCTGGAGGCGGCCGAGCTCGTCGCGAAGTACGGCGGCTCGCTCTCGGGCGAGCACGGCGACGGCCGCGCACGCTCGGAGCTGCTCCCGGTCATGTACAGCCCCGAGGCGATCGCGCTCATGGAGCAGTTCAAGGCGCTGTTCGACCCGCGGGACGTGATGAACCCGGGCGTCGTCGTGCGCCCGAGCGCGGTCGACGACGACCTGCGCCGCCCGCACGCGCACCCGTTGCTCTCGAAGGTCGGCGCGCCGGGGACGCCCGGGACGAGCACGGCCGCGCCCGCGAAGGTCACGAAGATCTCGCGTCGCGCCGGCTACCAGGGCTTCTCGTTCGCGCACGACCACGGCGACATGACCCAGGCCGTGCACCGCTGCGTCGGTGTCGGCAAGTGCCGCGCCGACACCAGCGCCGCGGGCGGCTTCATGTGCCCGTCGTACCAGGCGACCAAGGACGAGAAGGACGTCACGCGCGCCCGCGCCCGCGTGCTCCAGGAGGCCGTGAACGGCACTCTCGTCGGCGGTCTCGCGGCGCCCGAGGTGCGCGACTCGCTCGACCTGTGCCTGTCCTGCAAGGCGTGCTCGAGCGACTGCCCCGCGGGTGTCGACATGGCGCAGTACAAGTCCGAGGTCCTCTACCGTACGTACCGCGGCAAGCTGCGCCCGGTCGACCACTACTCGCTCGGCTGGCTGCCGATCTGGGCACGGCTCGCGACCGGCATGCCGCGCCTGGCCAACAAGCTGCTCGGTTTCCGGCCGCTGGCGAAGACGGTCCTCTGGGCGGGCGGCATGGACACGCGCCGCTCGATGACCACGTTCGCCGAGGTGCCCTTCCGCACGTGGTGGAAGCGCGGCGGCGCGACCCAGGGCGTGCCCGGCCTGCGCATCGGCGAGCGGCCCGGCCACCCCGTGCGCGACGAGCGCCCCAAGGTCGTGCTGTGGACCGACTCGTTCAGCGACAACATGTCGCCGGGCGTGCCGCAGGCCGCCGTCAAGGTGCTCACCGCGGCGG
The DNA here is from genome assembly GCF_055571305.1 of Cellulosimicrobium sp. NPDC030954. Lineage (NCBI taxonomy): Bacteria > Bacillati > Actinomycetota > Actinomycetes > Micrococcales > Promicromonosporaceae > Cellulosimicrobium > Cellulosimicrobium sp. NPDC030954. The sequence goes on along the minus strand of NZ_JBVIFN010000010.1, from coordinate 7,860 downwards.
GGTACGACGTCGTCGTGCCGGACGAGCAGGCGTGCTGCGGCCTCACGTGGATCAGCACGGGCCAGCTCGACGGCGCGCGCAAGCGCCTGGAGAACCTGCTGTCCGTGCTCGGCCCGTACGCCGTGAACGGCATCCCGATCATGGGGCTCGAGCCGTCGTGCACGGCCGTGCTGCGCTCCGACCTCGTGGACCTGTTCCCCGACGACCCGCGCGCCCAGGCCGTGTCCGCGGCGACGCGCACGCTCGCCGAGCTCCTCACGTCGGTCGACACCGCGCCCGGCCGCGAGTCCGGGTGGCGCGTGCCCGACCTGTCGGACGTGACCGCCGTCGTGCAGCCGCACTGCCACCAGCACTCGGTGATGGGCTTCGCCGCGGACGAGCGGCTGCTGCGCGACGCGGGCGCGACGATCAAGGTCCTCGCCGGCTGCTGCGGCCTCGCGGGCAACTTCGGCATGCAGAAGGGCCACTACGAGACGTCGGTCGCGGTCGCGGAGAACGCGCTGCTGCCCGCGCTGCGCGACGCCGCCCCCGGCGACGTGTACCTCGCGGACGGGTTCTCCTGCCGCACCCAGGCCGACGACCTCGCCGGCGTGCAGGGCAAGGCCCTCGTCGAGCTGCTCGCCGAGCGGCTCTGAGCGTCACGCTGCGCGGCCGGGTCGCCCGACGGCGTGCGGTCGCCCGGGTGGGCGGCAGTCAGCCGTGCGCGGGGTGCACGTCCGTGATCGCGTAGCACTCCTCGTCGTCGATCGCGCGCGGCATCGGGTCGAGCGTGAGCGACGTCGGGTAGCCCAGCTCGCCGTCGAACGCGACGTCGGTGACGTCGTCGTGGCGCTCGTCGACGAGGTCGAGGAACCCGTCGACCGTGCGGCCACCGCTCTCGACGTACGACTCCGGGGTCATCTCCAGGTGCGCGAGGCTCGCGGACACCGCGACCACCTCGCCGCCCACGACCTCGACGTCGAAGTCCCCGACGAGGTTCCGCTCGCCGCACGACGACGTGAGCGTGAACGCGTAGTCGTCGTACCCCGCCGCGGCCCACCGGTCCCGCGCGTCCGACAGCCCGGCGACCGGCCACGACACGCCCGCGGGCGCGCACGCGGACGCCCCGGCCGAGAGGGCGAGCAGGCCGGCCAGGGCGAGCGCCGCCGTCGTCCGGGACGGGCGGGGGCGGGGCGGCGTCGTCTCCATGCCCTGCTCGTGTGCCCGGGTGTCCCGGTCTTGCGGTCGCGGGGACCCGTGCACGTTCGTGCACCGAGATGCGGTCGCTCGTGCCCGGCGTGAGCATGGCAGGGGAGCGCCACCGCGGGCGGCGCTCCTTTCCGGTCGTCGGCGGTGAGAGGGAGTGGCATGTACTACTCGAGCGGCAACTACGAGGCTTTCGCGCGACCGCGCAGGCCCGAGCGGACGGACCGGATCGGGTCCGTCCATCTCGTCGGAGCGGGGCTCGCCTCGCTCTCTGCGGCGGGCTTCCTCGTCCGCGACGGTCAGGTCCCGGGCGAGAAGATCACCGTCTACGAGCGCCTCAAGCTCCCCGGCGGTGCTCTCGACGGCATCAAGGAGCCGCGGCGCGGGTTCGTCATCCGCGGCGGGCGCGAGCTCGAGGACCACATGGAGTGCCTGTGGGACCTGTTCCGCTCCGTGCCGTCGATCGAGACCGAGGGGGTCTCGGTCCTCGACGAGTTCTACTGGCTCAACAAGGACGACCCGAACTTCTCGCTCCAGCGCGTCACCGAGGACCGCGGCAAGGACGCGCGGTTCGACAACCTGTTCCGCCTCGACGAGAAGGCGCAGAAGGAGATCACGAAGATCTTCCTCGCGCGGCGCGAGGACATGGAGGGGAAGTCGATCGAGGAGGTGATGTCGAAGCACTTCCTCGACAGCCAGTTCTGGCTGTACTGGCGCACGATGTTCGCGTTCCAGGAGTGGCACAGCGCGCTCGAGTTCAAGCTCTACCTGCACCGGTTCATCCACCACGTCGGCGGCCTGCCCGACCTCTCGGCGCTGAAGTTCACCAAGTACAACCAGTACGAGTCGATGGTGCTGCCGCTCACGCGCTGGCTCATGGACCAGGGCGTCACGTTCCGGTTCCACGTCGAGGTCACCGACGTCGACTTCGAGCTCGCGCCCGACCGCAAGGTCGCGACGCGGCTGCACCTGCTGGACCACGGGGCAGGCCACGAGTCCGGTGGCGCCGCCGTCGAGCAGACGATCGACCTCGGCGAGGACGACCTCGTCATCGCGACCATCGGCTCGCTCACGGAGAACTCCGACAACGGCGACCAGCACACCCCCGCCCGCCTGGACACGGGGCCGGCGCCCGCGTGGGACCTGTGGCGGCGCGTCGCCGCGAAGGACCCGGCGTTCGGCCGGCCCGACGTGTTCAGCACCGACATCCCGCGCACCAAGTGGCAGTCCGCGACCGTCACGACGCTCGACCGGCGCATCCCCGAGTACATCGAGCGCATCTGCAAGCGCGACCCGTTCAGCGGCAGGGTCGTCACGGGCGGCATCGTCACCGCGCGCGACTCGGCGTGGCTCATGAGCTGGACCGTCAACCGGCAGCCGCACTTCAAGGCGCAGTCGCCGGACGAGATCGTCGTGTGGGTGTACGGGCTGTTCGTCGAGACGCCGGGCGACTACGTGAAGAAGCCGCTCCAGGACTGCACGGGCGAGGAGATCACGCAGGAGTGGCTGTACCACCTCGGCGTCCCCGAGGCCGACATCCCGACTCTCGCCGCCGAGGCCGCGAGCTGCGTGCCCGTGATGATGCCGTACGTCACGGCGTTCTTCATGCCCCGGCACGCGGGCGACCGGCCGCAGGTCGTGCCCGACGGCGCGAAGAACTTCGCGTTCATCGGCCAGTTCGCCGAGACGACGCGGGACACGATCTTCACGACCGAGTACTCCGTGCGCACCGGGATGGAGGCGGCCTACCAGCTCCTCGACCTGGAGCGGGGCGTCCCCGAGGTCTTCAACAGCACGTACGACGTCCGCAAGCTGCTCGCCGCGGTGAGCGCCCTGCGCGACGGGGAGGAGCTCGACCTCCCCGGGCCGCGGATCCTGCGCGACCGGCTCCAGAAGAAGGTGGACGCCACGGAGATCGGCGAGCTCCTCGCCGAGTTCAGCCTCCTGTCCCACGACGAGTGACCTCGCGGCCCGGCGTGGCAGCATCGGGCGCATGTCGACACCGGAGGACCTCGCGCGACGCTACCTCGGCTGGCTCCTGCTGACCGCGGGCACACGAGCCGAGCGTCTGCGGTCGGAGGCGGAGGTCGAGGTCTCGGAAGTGGCACGGAGCTGCGTCGAGCACGACGCCGACCCGTTGCCGCTGCTCGACGCGCTCGTCGCGCAGGCCGTCGCGAGCGAGGACGAGCGCCTCGTCACGTGGCTCGGAGCGGGGATCGTCGAGGAGGCGATCGTCGGGCGGCCCGACCTGGCTGGTCGCATCGCCGCGCGATGCCGGGCGGAGCCGGCCTGGAGCCAGGTCGTGCGGGGGGCGTGGGTGGAGGAGCGCCGGGCGCGCGACCTCCCTGACCCGCTCCCCGCGCTCGTCACCGTCCTGAAGGGCTGACGGCGCTCCTGCGGGCGCTCCGCACCGCGTCGGCGAGGCGGGCGACGGCCTCGTCGACGCGGGCGTCGGCGAGGTTGCCGTACCCGAGCACGAGGGTCGTCGACCGCTCGGCGGGGCGCACCTGGTAGCGGCGCAGGTCGACGACGGTGACCTCGCGCCGCGCGGCCTCGCGCACGACGTGCGCGGCGTCGGGCGCGGGGTCGTCGGGTGAGCCGGGCAGGGTGAGCAGCGCGTGCATCCCCGCCGCGATGCCGCTCACCGCGGCACCCGGCAGCTCGCGCGCGAGGGCGGCGAGCACGGCGTCGCGACGGCGGCGGTACCGGCCGCGCGCGGCGCGCAGGTGGCGGTCGTACCCGCCCGCGGCGACGAACCGCGCGAACGTGAGCTGGTCGACCGTGGACGGGGCCGCCGTCGGGCCGTGCGTCGTGGCGGCCGCGCGCACCACGGACTCGCGCCAGCGCGCGGGCACGACCATCCACCCGACGCCGAACGCCGGGCTCATCGTCTTGCTCACCGAGCCGAGCAGGACCACGCGGTCGGGGTCGAGCTGCTGGAGCGCGGCGACGGGCCGACGGTCGTAGCGGAACTCGGCGTCGTAGTCGTCCTCGACCACGAGGCCGTCGACGGCACGGGCCCACGCGAGCACCGCCTCGCGCCGCTCGGGGGCGAGCGCGGCGCCGGTGGGGAACTGGTGGGCGGGCGTCAGCAGCGCCGCGCGCGCCCCGGTCCGCCGCGACGCGGCGACGAGCGCGTCCACGTCCGCGCCCGCGTCGTCCACGGGGACCGGGACGGGCACGAGGCCGACGCGCCCCGCGACGTCGCGCAGCACCGACCAGCTCGGGTCCTCGACGAGCACGTGCGTGTGGCCCGCCTCGACGAGCGCCGCGGCGACGCGCGCCATGCCGTCGGTCGCTCCGCGCGCGAGCACGACGGCGTCGTCCGGCCCGGCGACGACGCGTGCCCGGCGCAGGTGGTCGGCGACGACGGCCCGCGCGTGCGGGTGCCCCGGGGGGGCGGGCTGGCCGAGGTCGTCGTTCGACGCGTCCGCGAACGCCTCGCGCGCCGCGCGGAGCCACGGGTCGCGCGGGACGTGCCGCAGGTCGGGCACGCCCGGGGCGAGGTCGAACCGGGCGCGTGCGCTGGTGCGTGCCCGGGCCGACCCCGCGGCCCGCCCGGAGTCCGGGAGGGTGGGCGCGGGTCGACGGTCCGCCGCTCGTCCCGCACGACCTGCGTCGTGACCTGCGCCCGCCCCGGGCCCCACCGGGTTCGTCGGCCGGGCCGCGGCGGAGACACGCGTCGCGGAGCCGGTGCGCGCCTCGAGGAACCCCTCGGCGACGAGCTGGCCGTACGCCTCCGTGACGACCCAGCGCGAGACCCCGAGCGTCTCCGCGAGCTGTCGGCTCGGCGGCAGCGCGGCGCCGACGGGGACGCGCCCGGCGCGCACCGCGTCGCGGACCGCGCGCTCGAGCCGCTCGACGCGCGAGCCCGGCCCCGTCCCCAGGTCGAGCAGCGCCTCCCAGGCGAGCTCCGCCGTCGGGCCGGGGCGCGCGACGGCCGCGGCCGGACCGGCCACCGACGAGGAATTGGTCTGGTTCAGCACCATGGAATCGGACCGTACACCCGTGCCGATCTCTCCGTAGCGTGGAGCACGTCATCAGGACCACGGGTCCACCACGGACCACTCGGGTCCACCACGAACCTCGGGAGACCACCATGCGGTACCGCACCATCGGCGACGGGCGCACCTCCTTCGACGTGTCGACCCTGTGCCTCGGCACGATGAACATGGGCACGCTCGTCGACGAGGACACCTCGTTCGCGATCCTCGACCGCTTCGCCGAAGCGGGCGGGACGTTCCTCGACACGGCGAACAACTACAGCCTGTGGGCCGGCGGCCACGGCCGCGACAGCGAGGACCTGCTCGGCCGCTGGCTCGCGAGCCGCGGCGTGCGCGACGAGGTCCGCATCGCGACCAAGCTCGGCGCGGCCAAGAAGGACCCCGCCCTGCCGCTGCAGAACGTCGAGCCCACGAACTTCCAGGGCCTCGGCGCCGACGTCATCGGGTACGAGGCGCACGAGAGCCTGCGCCACCTCGGCATCGACCACGTGGACGTGCTCTACGGGCACGTCGACGACCACGAGACGCCGCTCGCCGAGACGGTCGGCGCGTTCGGCAAGCTCCAGGCCGAGGGCGTCGTCGGCATCACGGGCATCTCGAACGTCGCGCTGTGGCGCGTCGTCGAGGCGCGCGAGGAGGCGCTGCGCCAGGGCGTCGCACCCTACGGGCTCGTCCAGCAGAACTTCACCTACGCCTACCCGACGCCCGCGGTGGGCCGGCACAACTGGGCGTCGTACGAGCTGCTCGACTACGCGGCGTCCACGGGCGTCGACGGGCGCCCGCCGCTCGCCGTCACCGCGTACTCGCCCATCCTCCAGGGCGCGTACGTGCGCCGCGACAAGCCGCTGTGGGACGGGTTCGACCACCCGACCACGCGCGAGCGCATCCGCCTCCTCCACGAGGTCGCGGGCGAGCTCGGTGCGACGCCCAACCAGGTCGTGCTCGCCTGGCTCCTCGGGGGCGAGCACCCGGTGGTCCCGCTCGTCGGGCCGAGCACGATCGAGCAGCTCGACGAGCTGCTCGGCGCGGCGGACCTCGACCTCGACCCGGAGCTGCGCGCCCGCCTCGACGCCGCCTGAGCCGGCGCGCCCCCGCCCGGTCCGACGCTCCGCCGTCGGGCCGGGCGGGCCGGACGACGCGGCACGTCGCCGGGTAGGGTGCGGGGACCTGCTGCCGGACCGTGCCGAGGGGGCCACGTGGAGTTCCAGGACGTCGTCCGACGCCGGCGCATGGTGCGCCGGTTCACCGACGAGCCGGTCGCCCCGGACGCGGTCGACAGCCTCGTGCGCAACGCGGTCCGCGCGCCGAGCGCGGGGTTCGCGCAGGGGTGGTCGTTCCTCGTGCTCACCGAGCCCGACGACGTCGCGCGCTTCTGGGCGGCGAGCTCGCCCGAGCAGCCCGAGCGGAGCATGAGCACGTGGCTCGCGGGGATGCGCACCGCGCCCGTGCTGGTCGTGGTCCTCACGTCGAAGGACGTCTACCTCGACCGGTACGCCGAGGACGACAAGGGCTGGGCCGACCGCGACGAGAACCGCTGGGCCGTGCCGTACTGGCACGTCGACGCGGGGATGGCCGCCCTGCTCATGCTGCAGACCGCCGTCGACGAGGGGCTCGGCGCGTGCTTCTTCGGCGTCGCGCCGGGCGAGGTCGCGCGGCTGCGCGCGGCGTTCGACATCCCCGACACGTACGCCCCGACCGGGGTCGTCGCCGTCGGGCACCCCGCCGACCGGGCGACCACGGGCTCGCCGCGACGTCGCGAGCGCAAGCCGCTCGACGACGTCGTGCACCGCGGCCGGTGGGGTGGTCGGTCATGACCCGCGGGCCGCGTCAGGGCGTGGCGCTCGCGGTCGGGGTCGTGCTGGCCGTGGCCGTCGCGAGCGCGTGCACCGGGGGCCAGGCGCCCGACCCGACCGACGACGCGACCAGGACGAGCAGGCCGGACAGCGTCCCTGGTCCGGACGCGACCGACGGCTCGCCCTCCTCCCCGGACACCGAGCCAGGATCCGGGACGTCCCCGGGCGAGCAGGACGGGGCGACCGGCCCGGACCCGGGCGCCGCCCCGGTCGCCGATACCCCCGAGGTCGTGAGCCTGTCGGGGGCGCCGACCGCGGCGCCGCTCGTCGCGCGCGCGGGGTGGCAGGTCGTCGGGTCCGCCGGTGCGTGCGTGCTCTCGTGGCACGGCACGAGCGATGCCGCGCCTCCGACGACGGGCGCCCGCGAGGTGTCCGAGGCGCTGCTCGCGGAGACCGTCGACGCGGACGGCGGCGACCCGGCGGCCACGCGCGACGTCCTGCTCCCGCTCACCTCCGACGGCGTGGCGATCCAGGGCATGAACGCGGTGGCGCAGGACTGGGACGTCGACACCCCGCGGGGCCCGGTGCAGGTGCGGGGTGCTGCGCGCGTCGCGAGCGTGCCCACGTTCGACGGCGGCGCGTCGACCCAGTCCGTCGTGCTCGCGCTCGACTGTGAGGGCCCGCTCGACGAGGGCGCGTGGCAGCAGCTCCTCGCCGACGTGCGCGTCGGCCTCGTCGGCCCCGTGGAGGAGCCCGGCGCCTGGCCCTCGTAGCCGGCGCGTCGGTCAGACGGTATGAGTAGCTCCCGGGTCGGCCCGGGTCGCGCGGGCGGGGCCTCGCTATGAAGGTCGTGGGTTACCGAGCAGATTGCCCTGCCC
>NZ_JBVIFN010000009.1:14737-163788 GCF_055571305.1 Cellulosimicrobium sp. NPDC030954 | reverse complement strand
ACGTGGTCCAAGATCTTGTCCCAGGTACCGTCCGCGGTCCACAACCGCAACCGCTCGTGCGCCGTCTTCCATGGGCCGTACTTGGCCGGCACGTCGCGCCACGGCGCCCCGGTGCGCAGCCGCCACAAGATCGCGTTGATCACCTGCCGGTGATCACGCCAGCGCCCACCACGCCCGGTCACGACCGGCAGCAGCGGCTCGATCCGCGCCCACGCCGTGTCAGTCAGCTCACCACGCCCCACACCCACAACCCGGACATTACCGGACACATGCCAAGAACATTCGCAGGACAGGGCCTAGGGCGTGTCTCCCTACTCGAGTTGAGCGGCGCCCCGTTCGATTCCCTCGTGCCGGACCTTGCCGAGTGCGTCGCTAGCGCTGTGATCCGAGGCCTGAATGGGTTGGCGGGGCCAGTAGAGGGCTTGGTGCGACACGGCCCATGGACTCAAGCCTCTACGTCCGGACATCAGTCGGCTCCGGGGCGCCGATGCGCATCGTCACGTGGCTCGCGTACTCGAGTGGCTCTCTGATGACCTGCACTCGTATTTGCCCTCGAGGGACGTCGACGACGCGCTCATTCTCGGCGTCCCCGATCGCGAGGCGCCCTGACGGGCAATTCAGCTGCCCGTCGAACTCCGCCGCGTCATCCAATGGAAAGGGCTCACCGACGACGACCGCCACGGTCACCATCGCCGACGGAAGGGTCACGTCCTCGGGCCAGTCATCCGGGATGTCGATGTCGGCTGCATGTAGCACCGGTACGGCTAGGCAAGACGCTGACGAGGTGATCGCCTCGTCGCCAAGGCCCGTAGGCAGGTCGAAGGACTCCCGTTCGTCGAAAGCCAGGAGGAGGCCCCACCGAAACGGTTGTGTCCACTCGAACTTCATCCCCGAACCGTATCGAAGGTGTCAAAGCCCACTCAGGCAGGCCTGCTGCACTGTCTTTGGTCGGGAGTGATGCTGGCGCGTGCCTCCTCGTGATGGCTGCGCTGGGGCACGACAGCACGCCAAAATAGGTTCGCAGAACCAGTCGCTTAGCTGCGAAGCCAGACAACAATTGCGGCCAGGACGGCTCCGGCGCGGTAGACAACGGCGTGCTTGTCGTATCGGGTTGCCAGGCCCCGCCACTGCTTGAGCAGGTTGAAGGACCGCTCGACCACGTTGCGCCGCTTGTAGGTCTCCCGGTCGAGCTTCGGCGGGCGACCACCCATCGCACCTCGCCGTTTCCGGTTCGCCTGCTGGTCGGACGGTTCGGGGATCACGACTCGGATTCCGCGCCTACGCAGCATCGCCCGGCTCCCGCGTGAGGAGTACGCCTTGTCTGCGAGCACAGCATCGGGGGTTGTCCGCGGTCGACCCGCACCAAGTCGTGGAACCCAGATGTCGGCGAGCACGAGCTCCAACGCTCGTCCATCATGGGACTGCCCCGGAGTCACGACAACCGCCAGCGGGCGGCCTCGCCCGTCGACGGCGTGGTGGATCTTGCTTGTCAGCCCGCCGCGGGACCGACCGATGCCGTGACCAGCAGGTTCACTGTTGACCGCCTCGGTCCCACGGTTCTTGTGATTCGACGTCGCCCCCTGTGTCTTGCTCCGGGCGCCTCGTGTTCGTCGCATGCTGGTGTGCGCGGTTGATCGTGGAGTCCACCGACACGGTCCAGTCGACCTGGCCCGCGGCGTCGGCCTCGGCCATCAGCTGGGACAGGATGCGGTCCCAGGTGCCGTCCTCGGCGAACCTCTTGTGCCGCTTCCACACCGTCTGCCATGGCCCGAACACCTCACGGGGCAGATCGCGCCACGGGATCCCAGTCCGATACCGATAAGCGATGCCCTCAACCACCGTGCGGTGATCCCCGAACGGACGACCGACCTTGCCCGCATTCGACGGCAGCAACGGCTCGATCCGCTCCCACTGCTCATCCGTCAAGGCCTGGAACCGACTCACCGCCGAGATTCTGCCGCGCGCCCGTACTCACCGTTGGGAGACACGCCCTAGCGCGGGTACGCGCCGCCCGCGCGCAGCGCGTCGCGCTCGCGCAGCACGGGCCAGCGCGAGAACGCGAAGACGAGGAACATGACGACGTTGAGGATCGGCACGAGGCCGACGAGGATCCACCAGCCCGAGTAGCCGGCCTTCTGGATGATCCGGATGTAGGCGACGAGGAAGATCACCGCCACGGCGACGTAGACGACCAGCGCGGCGGTGCCGAAGGCCCACCCGTACTCGTCCACGAACTGGTCGTACTCGACGTTGTCCATGCTCGCGAGTGTTCTCGCGCTCGCGACCCGCGGCAACCCGGGCGATCACCGGGGTGTAGACCAACGTCTACATGCGGTCGTAGCCTGGTTGCATGGAGACCGTCGGCACCCGCGAGCTCAAGCAGAACCCCCACGCCGTCATCCGCCGCGTCCTGGACACGGGCCAGGAGATCGAGGTCACGGCGTACGGGAATCCCACCGGTGTCCGACTCGTCCCCGACCGCGGTCGCCGGAGCGCCCGATGGGTCCTCGGGCGCGACCTCGTGGGCATCCCCCCGATGAGTCCGGAGAACGTCGCGGGGTTGGTGAGCCAGATCGAGCACGCACGCGACGACGATCTCGTCCGCGACCCGTGGGAGGACCGGACGTGATCGTCCTGCTCGACACGAACGTCCTCGTCGACCTGGCCCGTCACGCTCTCGATCCGCAGGCCTCGTACGGCGCGAGCATCTTCTCCCGGGCCGAGCTCGAGTTCGGGATCCGCGCCGCGCGCTCCTCCGCGCAGGCAGCCGAGCGCCGTCGGCACCTCAACGACCTGGACGACCGGTTCGACTGGATCGACTTCGACCTCGACTGCACGCGGTCCTACGGCCTGCTCGCAGCACACGCCAAGGGCCGCGTCACAGGCTCTCGGGTGCGTGGCAAGGACGCCCTCATCGCCGCGCAGGCGCACCGGCACGGCGCCGCGGTGATGACCGCGAACCGGGACGACTTCCGCCCGTTCGAGGAGCTCGTCCAGGTCCTCTCGCCTGACCGGGCGAAGAGCTGACCTACAACCAGGTGGCGCTCACGCGCAGGAACAGGTCCGTCGCCTCCGGCTCGCCGACGCTCACGCGCAGCCCCTCGCCCGCGAACGGGCGCACGATCGCCCCGGCGGCGCGCGCCTCCTCGGCGCGCTGCATGGTCCGCTCGCCCAGGTCGAACCAGACGAAGTTCGCCTGCGACTCCGGCAGCGCCCAGCCCTGGTCGCGCAGGCCCTCGACGAGGCGCGCGCGGTCGGCGACGAGGTGCTCGACCCGCTGCAGCAGCTCGTCGCGCGCCGCGAGCGACGCGATGGCCGCGCGCTGCGCGACGTGGGAGACGCCGAACGGCGTCGACACCGCGCGGATCCCCGCCGCGAGCCGCGGGCGCGCGACGGCGTAGCCCACGCGCAGTCCCGCCAGGCCGTACGCCTTGGAGAACGTGCGCAGCAGCACGACGTTCGGGTGCTGCGCGTACACCGCGAGGCCGTCGGGGACCTCGGGGTCCCGCACGAACTCGAGGTACGCCTCGTCGAGCACGACCAGCACGTCCGACGGCACCGCCGCGAGGAACGTGTCGAGCTCGTCGCGGTGCACGACCGGGCCGGTGGGGTTGTTGGGCGTGCACACCATCACGACGCGCGTGCGCCCGGTGATCGCCGCGGCCATCGCGGGCAGGTCGAGGCGGCCGGCGTCCGCCCCCGTCCGCAGCGGCACCTGGACCGACGTGCCGCCCGCGACCGCGACCGCGATCGGGTAGGCCTCGAACGAGCGCCACGGGTACACGACCTCGTCGCCCGGCTCGACGACCGTCTGCAGCACGTGCGCCAGCACCGCGACCGAGCCGTTGCCCACGACGACCTCGTCCGCGCCGACGCCCAGGTCGGCCGCGAGCGCCTCGGTGAGCTCGGTCGCGTACATGTCCGGGTAGCGGTTCACGTCCGCGGCGGCGTCGGCGATCGCGGCGACGACCGACGGCAGCGGCGGGTACGGGTTCTCGTTGGAGGAGAGCTTGAACGCCGCCGCGCCCGGGGCGACGCGGGCCCCGGGGACGTAGGCCGGCAGCGCGGCGACGGCGGGACGCAGGGGGACGCGGGGTTCGTGGGCCACGGTCCTCAAGCATGCCAGCAACCGGGACCGGCGGGCACAGCGGGTGAACCGGCCGGACAAAGCGCCCGTGTGCGACAACCGGCGCGCCGCCCGCGGGCGACGTTCCTATGATCGGACGACCCCTTCGCTGCAGAGAGGTTCGCGAGCCCGGTGAGCGCCCACGACGAGGTCCCGGCCCCCGACGCCCCTGTGCCCGGGGTGTGGGGCATGGAGCGCCCGCGCCTCGTCCGTCCTCTCGGCACCGCGCCCCGCGCCCTCGTCGTGGCTCCCCAGGGGTACGGCAAGACGACGCTGCTCGCGCAGCTCGCCCGGGGCCAGGCGCGCGACCACGGGCGCGACGTGGTCTGGGTCCGGGCCGAGCGCTACCCGCACGGGACGGTCCAGGTCCGCGTGCGGGGCCCCGTCCCGGCGGCGGCCGGCGGGCGGCGCCCCACGGACCTCCGCGACGTCTCCGACCTCGCGCGCGCCGGGACCCGCCCGCTCCTCGTCGTGGTCGACGACGCGCACGAGCTCGTCGGGACGCCGCTCGAGACGGAGCTGGAGCACCTCCTCGCGAGCGCCTCCGACCGGGTCTGGGCCGGAGTCGTCGGTCCGGCCCGCGCCGCCGAGCCAACGGACCGTGCCGTCGCCGCCGACCACCGCGTCCGCCACGGCGCGGTGCCCCGTGCGCTGCGTGAACCGCAGCACCGCCCCGCCCGGTCCCGGCCCGGCCGTCGGGCTCGGCTCGGGCGAGGGGCCGGGCTCGCCGTCCGGTGCCGGCTCGGTCACCGTCACCCAGTCCGGGTGCGACGCGCCCCCGTCCGCCGGCACCCGCCACACGCCGGCGAGCCCGGTGCCGTGGACCTCCCGGTCCGGGTACCCGTCGCCGTCGTCGTCCACCTGCTCGACCCACACCCGCACGAAGGCGACCCACAACGCGGGCAGGCCGGTGCCGCCGTCCCGCGCGGTGAACGCGACCAGCAGGCCGACGCCGCCCCCGTCGAGCTCGACCTGGCGCACGCTCGCCTCGCCCACGACGGGCCCGGGCAGGTCGGCGCCCACCTCCACGACCTCGGACACGACCGAGTAGCCCCACCCCCACGCGTCCGGCAGCGCGAACGTCGCGAGCGAGCCCGCCGGGTCGTACCGGGTGGTCGTGAAGAGCACCCTCGTGCGGGCGTACGGCGTGTCGGCCAGCACTGGCTGCGTGTCGGCCCCCGGGTCGTCGGTCAGGCGCACGACGTCGGGCGCCGGCGCCGTCGGCCCGGTCGGGGCGGGCTCGGCGAGGGCACGTCGGTCAGGCGCACGGGGTAGATGTCGCCGAGCGGGTCGTCGCGGGTGCTCGAGAAGAACAGGCCGTGACGTTCCGCCCGCCGCGCACCGCCGACGTCCCCGCCGGGCAGCTCGACTTCGGCATCCGGGTCGTCCCGCTCGAGCACCCCGACGAGGCGGTCGTCCCCGAGGGCGTGGTCGAGGTCCTGCCCTTCCTCGACACGACGGCGGAGCTCGTCCCGCGCACCACGCACGGCCGTCGGTCCGGTCGGCACCAGGTCGCGGTGGACAACCGCGGGAACGCTCCCGTGACGGTGCTGCTCGCGTGCGCCGACGGGACCGACGAGCTCACGTTCCGCGTCCCCGAGCCCCACCTCGTGGTCGACCCGGGCACCGCGCGGTTCTCCACCGTCCGCGTGCGGCCGCACCGCACGTTCTGGCGCGGCCCGGACAAGACGCTCCCGTTCGTGGTCCAGGTCGCGGCCGACAACACCGTGCCCGTCACGCTCGACGGCGCGTTCGTGCAGACGGCGCTCCTGCCGAAGTGGTTCCTCAAGGCGCTGCTGGCCCTCCTCGCGCTGCTCGCCGTCCTCGCCGTGCTGTGGTTCACGCTGCTCAAGCCGGCCATCACCTCGGCCGCCCAGGCGGCGGTGCGCGACGACCTCTCCGAGGCGCAGGAGGCGGCCGAGGCCGCCCAGCAGGCGGCGCAGCAGGCGTCGGGTGCGGCGCAGCAGGCCGCCGGCGCGGCGTCCGACGCGAAGGTCGCCGCGACCGAGGCCGGCACGACCCTCGCCGACACCGAGGAGGCGGTCGCGGCGTTCGTCCCGCCGTCCGGCACGTCGGTCCCCGTCCGGCAACGGCTCGACGCGCAGCCCGCCGCGGGAGAGACCGAGACCGTCACGTTCGAGGTCCCCGAGGGCGCGACGCTGACGATCGACGACGTGATCCTCAGCAACCCGCAGGGCGACTTCGGCCGCCTCACGATCGCGCAGGACGACGACCCGTTCCTCGACTTCGCGCTCGAGAACTTCCGCGACCTCGACTACCACTTCCAGTCCCCGATCACGCTCGACGGAGGGTCCGAGCTCACGCTCGAGGTCACGTGCCGCCAGCCGGGCGCGCCGCTCGGCGAGGACCCGGCCCCCACGGCCTGCGACACGTCCATGTACTTCGGCGGCACGATGTTCACCCCCGACGAGGCCGCCGAGCCGGCCGCCGCCCCCTGATGCCGACCGGACCCGCGGCGTGCGCCGGCGACCAGGTCGTCTGCCCGCTGTCCGACGGACCCAAGCCGCACGTCGGCGGCCCGGTGACGCCCGCCGCCTGCGTGCCGACCGTGCTCGTCGGCGGGCGCCCGGCGGCGGTCGCCAACGGGACCGGCGTGGTGTGCGCGTCGCCCGCGCCCAACGGCATCGCGGTCGGCAGCGCGACCGTGCTGCTCGGCGGCCTCCCCGCCGCCCGCGTCGGCGACACGACCGTCCACGGCGGGAACGTCGTCGGACCGGGATGTCCCACGGTGATCGTCGGCGGTTGATGGTTGGATGGCGGCATGAGCTTCGTCGTCCGCGTCCTCGTCACCGGTCTCGCGATCTGGCTCACGAGCCTGTTCATCGACGAGCACTTCCAGATCGTCGGCTCCGACACCGCCGGCGGGCAGGTCGTCATCATCCTCGTGGTGGCGCTGCTCTACTCGCTGGTGAACGCCGTCATCAAGCCGATCGTCCAGATCCTGTCCATCCCCCTCTACATCCTCACGCTGGGGCTGTTCTCGCTCGTCGTCAACGCGCTCATGCTCATGCTCACCGCGTGGATCACGGAGCAGACGGACTGGGGCATCCGCATCGTCGGCGGGTTCTGGTGGGCCCTGCTCGCGGCCCTCATCATCGGGCTTATCAACTTCGCCGTCTCGGCCGTCGTGCCCAAGGCCCAGGACCGCTGACCGGCGTCACCCCTGCACGCCGGGCGCGAGCGCGACGGCGAGCGCGTACCCGCCGACCCACGTCGACGTCACGGTCGGCGACCCCTGCGGGGCCGTCGCGACCTCCGTCGGCCCGCTCGCGTCGCGCGCCGAGCGCGACGGCCCGAGGCGCGACGTGTCCAGGCGCGTCACGGCCTCGTCGATCCCGGTCCCCGTGAGCTTGACGTACGCCTCCTTGCGGGCCCACATCTCCGCGAAGCGTGCCGCCGCGTCGTCCGGCGCGCCGCCGACGAGCCGGGTCTCGCGCTCGTGCAGCACCCTCCCGCTCAGGCCGGCCACGTCCCAGCGCGGCTCCACCCGCTGGACGTCGACGCCGACGCGCAGCCCGGCGCCCACGACCGCGACGACCAGGTCGCCCGAGTGGGAGACCGACAGGTCCACTCCCGCGGCCGCCACCTCCGGTCGGCCCCGGTCACGCCGCACCTCGGCCTGCCGGTGGTCGGGCACGTACGTCCTGAGCAGCTCGCGGACGAGGACGAGCGCGGTCGCGCTCCGCGCGCGCCGGACCGGGGCGAGCGTCTCGAGGTGGGCGCGGTCCCCGTCGCCGAGCACGGCGAACCGCCGGGAACCCGCGCCGAGCACGGTGCTCGACCTGATCCACGCGGTCGCCCGCGGACGACCGCGGACCCGGCTCACGCGGAGGCGTCCCGCACGTCCGGCGCCTCGTCGATCGCCGCCATGACCCGGTCGAGGAGCGACTTGAGCTGCGCGGCCTCGTCCGCCGTCACCGCGTCGAGCATCCGGTCCTCGATCGCCCGCGCGGCGAGGTCCGCCTCGTCGACGACCCGGCGGCCCGCCTCCGTCAACCGGGTCTCCAGGACCTTCTGGTGGAACAGGGACGCCGTCCGCTCGACCAGGCCCTTGCCCTCCAGGTTGCCGAGGATGGTCGCCATGGTCTGCGGGCTCACGAGGCTCGCACGAGCGAGCTGCGCGGCCGACGCCGCCGGGACGTACCGCAGGTAGAGCAGCGTCGCGTACTGGGGGACCGTGATGTCGAAGGGCTTCAGGGCTCGCGCCTTCGTGGCCATCAGGAGCTGCTCTGCTCGCTTGATGCGGGTGCCGATCCGACGATCGAGCTCGTCGTCTAGTGGGTTCATGCAGGGACCGCGTCTCAGATATTGGGAAACTTCTCGTCAGGCTATCACAGCGTTCTGTCGTCTATATGCCCATTGTCACTGCCGTCCCTCAGGGGCACGCACCGGCCGTGCCCGGGGAGGACCGCGCGGGCGCCACGGAGCACGACCGCGAGCGCCGCGAGCGACCGCTCGTGGTCCCGCACGTCGCCGAGCGGCGGGAACACGGGCCCCGGACCGCTCTCGAGGACCGTGTCGCCGGTCGCCACGACCACGGGGCCGCGGCCGATCCCGAAGCACACCGACCCGGGCGTGTGCCCGGGGGTGTGGTGGACGGAGACCGGGACGCCCGCCAGCTCGAGCCCGTCCGGCGGGACGTCCCGGCAGTCGTCGGGCACCCGGCGGGGATGCCCGTCGAGGAGGGCGCCCGGGAAGTGCGCCGCGAGGGCCGCCTCGGGTCGCTCCAGGTACGGCCGGTCGAGCGGATGGACGTAGACGGGAGCCGGGCGCGCCAGCGTGACGGCGCGGGCGTCCCAGGTGTGGTCCATGTGCCCGTGCGTCACGAGCACCGCGGCGAGCTCGCGCCCGGTGGCCGAGAGGCGGTCCTCGACCCACCCCGCGGCGCCCTGGCCGGGGTCGACGAGGATCGACGCCGCACCGTCGAGCGGATGGACGAGGTAGCAGCTCGTCGCGAAGTGCTCCCCGAACACCTCGCGCTCGACCACGAGCCCGCCGACGTGGAGGACGTCCATCAGGCCGGCACGCCCCCGAGGTCGAGGACGATCTTGCCGGTCGTCTCGCGGCCCTCCAGACGACGGTGCGCCTCGGCGACGTCCTCGAGCCGGAGGACGACGGGCTCGACCGGGACCGTCCCGTCGGCGACGGAACGGAGCGCGGCCCCCATGTGGTCGGCCAGCGGCACGGAGCTCCCGAACGCGACCGCGCCGAGGTTGTAGCCCACGAAGGCGGCTCCCGAGAACCAGACGTCGTCGAGCGCGACGCTCGTGTCCGCCCGGGCCGCGTCACCGAAGACGACGTAGCGGCCGAGCACCGCGACCCGGGAGACGAGCGCGGCCCGCGCCGGGCCTCCCACCGCGTCGAACACGACGTCGAACGACTCGCCGGACGCGAGCAGCTCGTCGTACGTCCACCGCTCGGCGAAGACGTCGGTCGGCAGGGCCGCGCGCTTGTCCGCGCTGCCCACGACCCCGACGACCTGCGCCCCTGCCGCCGCGCAGAGCGCCGCGACCGCCGAGCCGACGCCCCCGGCGGCGGCGAGGACCACGACGCGCTCGCCCGCGACCGGGCGGCCCGCGAGCCGGACCGCGCCCCACGCGGTCGTCACGTTGCACACCGCGCCCGCCGCGACCGCGGACGACAGGCCCGCGAGCGGGCCGTCGAGGACGACGACGTGGCGCGCCTCCGCCACCGCCAGCTCGGCGCCGCCACCGCCCGCGAGCGTGAGCGCCGCGACCCGGTCGCCCGGCACCACCGAGGTCACCTCGGCGCCGACCTCGAGGACGGTCCCGGCCACCTCGAGGCCGGGGACGTGCGGGAGACCGACGCCGATCTGCCCGCGCCGGAACATCACCTCCGCGAAGTTCACGCCCGCGTGGGACACCTGGATCAGGACCTGGTCCGGGGACGGCGTCGGGACGGGCACCTCCGCGACCCGGAGGACCTCCGGTCCGCCGTGCTCGTGGAACACCGCCGCCCGCATCGTCCGGGGGGCCGGTCCCCCGACGGCACCACCGGGTCGGGGTGCCGCCGGGCGGCTCGTGGTCGTCGTGGCGTCGGTCGTGGTCGTCGTGGCGTCGGTCATGGTCGTCCTCCGGTCTCGGGATGCTGGGGTGCGGGGTCGGGGCCCCACGCGTCGTCGTCGATCAGATCCAGCCACGGCGGCGGGCCTCCTCGCGGAGGGAGGGGTCGTCCCCGACGGGGCGCGGCCTGCCGACCGCGGCGAGCATGGGGACGTCCGTGACGTGGTCGCCGTACGCCGAGCAGGCGGACGTGTCCAGCCCGCGGGCCGCGGCGAAGGCCCGGACGGCCTCCGCCTTCCCGGCGCCGATCATGGGCGTCCCGATCTCCCCCGTGAGCACGCCGCCCTCGCTCGCGGGCTCCGTGCACAGGACGGCGTCGGCGCCCAGGTGGTCCGCGACGGGTCGCAGGGGGGCCGGGAAGGACCCCGAGACCAGCACGACGAGGTCGCCTGCGCGCGCGTGCGCCGCCAACGCCGCGCAGGCGTCCGGGAGGAAGAGGCCCGGCCGGTCGACGACCGAGGCCCACCACCTCCGCCCCTCGGCGAGCAGGTCGTCGGCGCGCCGGCCGCGCCACAGCCGGTAGTAGCGGCGGTTGACCTCCTCGCGCGGGAGCCCCGTCGGCAGCGACCCGACGAACCCGTCCCAGCGCCCGCCGTCGGCGGGCATCGCGTGGTCCAGGAACGCGGCCATCGTCTTCATCCCGACGAGCGTCTCGTCGACGTCGAAGAAGGCGGCGCGACGCGGCCCCCCGGCAGCCACCCCGGCGCGGCGCTCCTGCGCCGGGCCGGGGGACGGGGCCGGGGCCGGGGCCGGGGCCGGGGCCGGGGCCGGGGCCGGGGCCAAGCGTGCGGCGTCAGGCACGCGCACCGTCCGGCTGGAGCTCCTCGGCAGGCTCGTCCGACGCCGCGCCGGGCGTCGCGGGGCGCCGCAGGAGGATCGCCATGGCGGGCGCCATGGCCAGGCACACCACGCCGAGGACGACGAGCACGAGGTGCATCGCGGTCGTGTACGCGCCGAGGCTCGTCGCCACGAGCTCGGCCGCGTCAGGTGCCGGGACGCTCTCCGCCGTCGCCGCGAGCCCGCCCTCGGCGATCCGGTTGGCCAGCTCGCCCGAGGTGCCGTCCCAGCCCGGCACCGTCGTCGGGAGGGTCGAGCGCAGGAACCCGACGATCATCGACCCGACGACCGCGATCGCCACGACCTCCCCCGCGATGCGCGTCGTGTTGAACATCCCCACTGCCATGCCCGCCCGTGCGGGCGGCACCGAGGTCGCGGCGGCGGCGTCGAGGATCCCGTTCGAGATGCCGAACCCGATGCCGATCGTCAGCATCGGCAGCGCGATCTCCAGGAGCGAGCTCTCCGGCGTCATGACGGTGAGCCAGAGGCAGCCGCCGCCCACGAGGACCATGCACAGCACCAGCAGGGCACGGGCCGAGGCCCCGCGCGCCACGAGCGCACCCGCCACCGCGGGCATGACGAGCGTCCCGACCGTCAGGGCCAGCATCGAGAGCCCCGCCGTCCAGGCCGACATCCCGTAGACCGTCATGAAGTAGGTCGGGAGGAAGACGAGGAGCGTGACGAAGCCGAACGCCAGCGCGACCGGGGCCGCGCACACCGCGAGGTACGCCCGCTGGCGGAGCAGCGCGAGGTCGAACATCGGCCGTTCCTGCCGCGACTCCACGACCCCGAACGCCACGATGCCGAGCACCGTGACCGCGTACATCCCGAGGACGGCCGGGTGGGTCCACCCGAGCTGCGGCCCCTCGACGAGCGCGAGGATGAAGGCGAACAGCGCCACCACGAACGTCGTGGTCCCGGCCCAGTCGACGGACGGCCGGTCGTCGGCGGGCGCGACGGGCATCGAGCGCGCGCACAGCACGGCCGCGAGCGCGATGACGACCTGGGTGCCGAAGAACCAGCGCCACCCGAACGCGCTCGTCAGACCACCCGCCAGGAGGGGCCCGAACGCGAGGCCGATGCCGAAGCTCGTCCCGAAGAGGCCGAAGGCCCGCGCGCCGGCGGCACCGGAGTACGTCTGGGCGAGCGACGCGGCGGCGCTCGTCATGACCGCCGCGGCGGCGATCCCCGTGACGGCCCGGACGAGGTCGAGCAGCACGAGCGACTGGCTGAGGCTCGCGAGCAGCGCGCACGCGGCGTAGACGAGCGCCCCGGAGACGAAGACGCGCCGCCGGCCGAAGATGTCCGACAGGCAGCCCATCGCGAGCATGAAGCTCGCGAACGTCAGGTCGTAGGCGTGCACGACCCACTGGAGCGGCCCGATCCCTCCGGGCAGGTCCTCGGCGATCGCGGGGAGCGCGACGCCCGCGCCCGTGATCGACGTCGGGAGCAGCACGGCCGCGAGACAGGCGGCGACGAGCACGCCGGGACGGTCCTTGATCGCGGTCACGGCGTTCACGCGACGGCCTCCTCGCGCGCGGCGAGCAGGCCGGCGACGACGACCGCGGCCGACGTGACGGTGTCCTGCGGGGTGATCCGGCCCAGCTCGACGCGGACGCCCAGCTCCTTCTGGATCCCGAGGATCAGCTCGACGATGACGATCGAGTCGATGTCGAGCGCCTCGAGGCTCTCGTCGGGGCGGACGGAGCCCGGGTCGGTGCCGAGGATCGCGCCCAGGAGGGTCGTGACGACCCGGACGACCTCCTCCTGGCCGACGAGGGGCGCCGCGGGCGCCGGGGTGTGCACAGGATTCATGACGGTACTCCCATGGTGGTCGGTGACGTTGCGGGACGTGACGGCTCGTGGTCGCCCGCGGCGGGCGCGAGCGCGGGCCAGGTGAGCGCGACCGCTCCCCAGGTGATCCCGCCGCCGAACGCCGGCAGGACGACCTTGTGGCCCTCGAGGAGCTGACCCGCGTCGAGCCCGTGACGCAGCGCCAGCGGGATCGAGGCGGCGGAGGTGTTGCCGACGGTGTCGATGTTCGACACGAGCGAGGTCGCCGGGAGGTCGAGGCGCCGCGCGAGCGCCAGGAGGATCCGGGCGTTGGCCTGGTGCGCGACCACCCGGTCGATCTCGGCGACCTCCCAGCCCGCCTTGCGGGCGACGGCCCGGACCGACTCCTCCATGCGCAGCACGGCGTCGAGGAAGACGGCGCTCCCGTCCATGCGGAAGTAGGGGTCGAGGCGCTCGGGGACCGCCCGGTCGCGCGAGCCTCCCCCCGGGACGGCGATCAGGTCGCGCTTGGCGCCGTCCGACCCGAGGTCGGTCGCCAGGACGGCACCGGGTGCGTCGCGCTCGCCCGCACGGAGCACGACGGCGCCCGCCCCGTCCCCGAAGATGGCCGCGGTCGTGCGGTCCTCGGGGTCGAGGAGGTGGGTGAACGTCTCGGCCCCGATCACGAGCGCCGAGTCGTAGCGCCCGCACTCGACGAGCCCGGACGCGACGTCGAGCGCGTACACGAAGCCGCTGCAGACGGCGGAGACGTCGAACGCGGTCACGCCGTCGAGCCCGAGCCGGGCCGCGACGTACGGGGCCGTCGACGGGCACACGTTGTCCGGCGTGGTCGTCGCGAGCACCACCAGGTCGACGTGGCTCAGGCCGGCGGACGCGAGCGCGTGCCGCGCCGCCTCGTGGGCCAGGTCGCTCGTGGTGGTCCCCGGGGACGCGACGTGCCGGCTCGCGATGCCGGTCCGCGACCGGATCCACTCGTCGGTCGTCTCCAGGCGCGCGGCGAGCATCTCGTTCGTCACGACGTCGGGCGGCAGGTAGCCGCCGACACCGACGACTCGGGCGGCGCGGTTCATCGGAGGATCCGTTCTCTCGTGCGGGGCGGGCGCGCGGTCGCGCGCGCCGTCGCCTCGGTCGGGGAGTCGCCGGCGGTCGGGTGCACCGCGGCGACGTGGCCGTCGGGCCGGACGACGAAGACCCGGGACCGGCGACCGAGGCGTCGCGCGACGTCCCGCGCCACCCGGCGGGGATCGAGCACGACGACGCTCGTCCCGGGCCCGTGGCGTGCCCGCAGTCGCGCACCGACGTCCGCCGCCCCGAGGTCCACCCCGACGGCGCGCCGCCCGGGCCACACGACGAGGGTGCTCGAACCGGTCGCGAGCACGGGGAACCCGTGGTCGCCGGGCGCGAAGGACCCCGGGAAGCGGTCCCCGACCCGGACGGCACGGGACCGTCGGCGCCCGGCGTCTCCGTAGCGCGTGTCCAGCTGGCACAACCGCGGCCCGAGCGACCGGTCGAGGAGCCCCATCAGGCCCGCTCCGCGGGCCAGCCGGTCCCGCACCCACCGGGACGCGGGCGACCGGAGGAGGCCGACCCTCGTGAGCGTCGCGGTGAGGCGCGCGACCCGCCGCGCGTCACCGAGCCGCTCGGCCTCGTACTCCTCGAGCAGGTCTGCGGCACGCCGAGCGCTCGCGGACCGCGCGGCGGCGAGGCGCCACGCCACCGCGACCGCGTCCTGGATCCCGGTGTTCATCCCCTGCCCGCCGGCCGGGCTCATGATGTGGCCCGCGTCCCCCGCCAGCAGCACGCGACCGTGACGCAGGCGGGCGGCGGTGCGGAACCGCACGGTGAAGGTCGCGGACCAGTCGGGCGTCCCGACGACGGCGGGAAGGCCGGTGCGTCGGGCCAGCGCGTCGTCGAACAGCTCGCGCGACGGCTCCGCCGGGGTGTCCGGAGGGACGCCGATCGCGACGCGGAAGACGGACCCGCCGAGCGGGACGAGCCCGAGCGCGCCCGCGGCGCCGTAGTGGTAGGCGAGAGCGTCCGTCGGGACGGGGCCCTCGATCTCGACGTCCGTGATGGCGAACGTCACCGGCGGGTTGTCGTCCTCGAACGGGATGCCGAGGCGCCCGCGCGTCGGGCTGTGCGCGCCGTCGCACGCGACGAGCCACGCTGCCTCGATCGACTCCTGGGTCCCGTCGGCCCGGACGACCCTGGAGACGGTGCGCCGGTCGTCCTGCTCGACCGACTCGTGCGACACCCCTCGCTCCACCACGACGCCGCGCGTCGCGAGCGCCGTCTCGAGCACCTCCTCCGTCACCGGCTGCGGGACGATCAGACCGTACGGGTGCGGGGTGTCGCGGAGCGCCGCCAGGGAGACCCGGCCGATCTCGCGGCGGCCGTTCCCGAACGTGACGTGGTCGATCCGGTGCCCCCGCCGCAGCAGCTCGGCGGTGATCCCGGCGCGGTCGAGGAGCTCGAGCTGGCGGGGCCACAGGGTCGTGGCCTTCGACCGTGTCGACCGGCTCGTCGCACGGTCCACCACGCGGACGGTGAGCCCGTGGTCGCGCAGCTCGACCGCCGTGAGCAGCCCGACCGGGCCGGCTCCGACGACGAGGACGTCGAGCGTCATGACAGCTCCTCTCTCGCGGGCAGGTGCTCGACGAGGCACGCGCTCACCGTGAAGCCCGCTCCCGCGGTGACGTAGAGGCGCAGCCGCCGGTCGTGCCCGGACTCGCGGTCGGCGTCGGCGATGCCGGCGGCGAGGTCGCCCGCGCCGAGGTGGCCCGTCGTCGCGACGTCGTGGACCGTCCTCGCGGGGAGGATCTCGGCGAGCACCGGCGCGTACAGGTCGGCGACGACTCCCGCGCCGACGCGTGGCAGCACGACGGCGTCGACCTCGTCGGGCTTCGTCCCCGTCTCCTCGAGGACCCGCGGCACGACGGACCGGAGGGCGCGACCGAACCCGTCCTGGAGCGCGGTGGAACCGTGGCGCTCCAGGTAGGCCTTCTTGGTCGCCCGCACGTCGATCGGTCGGTCGGCGTCCGGGCGTGCCCCGAACCCTCCGACCCGCCGGTGCATCGACTCGAGGCCGGGCAGCGACGCGCCCACGACGCCGTGGACGAGCGCCCGGGGGTCGACGGCGTCCGCGGCGCGCGCGAGGACGCAGGCGGTCCCGCCGTCTCCGTACAGCACCCCGTAGTCCCCCGACCACCGGTCGAACCACGCGTCGTCGAAGCGGTCCGCCGTCGTGACGAGGGCGAGGGCGACGCCCGGGTCGGTCGCGATCCGCGTCGCGGCCACCTGGAGGGCCGCCACGCCGCCGTGGCACATCTGCTGGACCCCCAGGCACTCGGCGTGGTGCGCACCGAGCGTGTCGGCGAGGTAGTGGGTCGGGGACCAGAAGTCGTGCCCCTGGTAGTGCGTCCACGCGTGCACCACGAGGTCCACGTCCGCGGTGGACCGCCGCGCTTCCCGGAGCGCTCGTCGGGCCGCGTCGACGGCGAGCTCGGGTGCCGCGCGCGTCGGCTCCACCGGGAGCGCGACGACGCCCGCGGCGTCGGCGTCGGCCCGCGAGATCGCGCCGGACGCCACCGCGTCGTCCGCCAGCACCCGGGTCGTCGGGAGCTCGGTGGTCGCCGCGAGCACGGCCACGGGCGGGTCGAGCCTCATGCTCCGGCCACCATGCGGAGCTCGGCGAGCTCGGTGCCGGCGGCCTGGTCGAGCACCCGGACGACCGAGCGCCCGGTCCCCACGGCGGTGAGCCGCAGCTCCGCCACGGCGTCGAGCTCGACGAACGCGAGGAACCGTGCCGCGAGGCTCAGCGCACCGGGCGCCGGGGGCACGTCGTGGCCGGCCAGCGCCCGGTGGACGACCAGCTGGCGCACGGCCTCGACGAGCACCATGGCGGGCACGTGGTCCTGAGGGTGGTCGAACATGCTCGCGTTCGCGAACGCGGGCTCCAGCCTCGCCGTCGAGCCGTCCGCACCGTGGCGCGGGTCTGCGACGACGACGT
Organism: Cellulosimicrobium sp. NPDC030954; assembly: GCF_055571305.1. Lineage (NCBI taxonomy): Bacteria > Bacillati > Actinomycetota > Actinomycetes > Micrococcales > Promicromonosporaceae > Cellulosimicrobium > Cellulosimicrobium sp. NPDC030954. The sequence goes on along the minus strand of NZ_JBVIFN010000009.1, from coordinate 146,918 downwards.
TCTCCGCCCGGGAGCGCGCCACGGCGACCGCGTCCACGAGGCCCTGCCGGGGCGCGGCCGCTCGGCCGAGCTCGGCGGCCCCGCCCCGCGTGCTCCGCGGCCCCCGGAGGTAGGCGTAGCCCTCGTCGGTGAGCACCGCGACCGCCAGCTCGACGGTGCCGAGGCGGGTGGGCAACTCGCCGGGACGCGCGTGCCGGACGTCGGCGGTGACGCGCACGGAGCGGAGCGCGCCGCGGACCCGGACGACGTCCCGGAGCGTCAGCACCGCGTGGACGACGCCGTCGGACGAGGAGGCGACGGCCAGCGGCCGCACCAGGTCCACGAGCAGGTCCCGCACGACGAACCGGTCGGTGTCCCCGACACCCAGGTGCCCGTGGGAGACCGCCTCCGCGGCCTGCCGGACCGCCTCGACGAGGAGGACCGGGTCGACGACCGGGTCGGGGTGGTCGCCGTAGTACGTGTGCGCGCGGGGGACGTGGACGGCGACGACGAACCGGGCGCCCTCCGCCCGGGGGTCGGCGGTCGCGTCGTCCGGGTGGGGCACGACGTCCGTGAGGAGGACCTCGGCCACCGCGTCCCGGTGGACGAGGCGTCGGTCGACCGTGCGGCTGGTGCCCAGGAGCGCGGGCAGGTCGCTCTCGGTGGGCGACGCCCCGGCGGCCGGAGGCGGGCCGGTGTCGTGCGGCGTCCCGTCGACGACGCGGGCGGGGCTCGGGTTCATGCGCTTCTCCTCGTCGGACGACCGGGCGGCTCAGTAGCGCGCGCCGACGGGCTCGGGCGCCGCGTCGAGGAGGCGCAGGTGCTCCGGGCTCAGGCGCAGCTCCGCCGCCTCGACGTTCTCCACGAGGTACGCCGCGGTCTTGGTGCCCGGGATCGCGACGACCCGGTCGCCCTGCGCGAGGACCCACGCGAGGGCGACCTGCGCGGGCGAGACGTCGAGCTCGTCCGCGACCGACGTGAGCGGCCCGAGCAGCGCCCGGTTCTCCTCGATCGCCGTCGGGAGGAAGCGCGGGTTGCGGCGGCGCCAGTCCCCCTCGGGAAGGTCCGCGGCGGTACGGAGCCGCCCCCCGAGGAACCCGCGGCCCAGGGGCGAGTAGGCGATGAAGGCGATGCCCTCGGCCTCGCAGAACGGCAGCACCTCGTCGAGGGCCTCCCGGCTCCAGAGGGACAGCTCGGTCTGGACGCTCGCGACCGGGTGGACGGCCTGGGCTCGGCGGATCTCGTCGACCGTCACCTCGGAGAGACCGATCCGCAGGGCCTTCCCTGCCACGACCGCCTCCGCGAGCGCACCCCAGCTCTCCTCGATCGGCACGGACGGGTCCACCCGGTGCAGCTGGTAGAGGTCGACGCGATCGGTGCGGAGCCGGTGCAGGCTCTCGTCGAGCGCGGCACGCAGGTGCCCCGGGCGGCCGTCGCGGGCGGTCGTGCCGTCGGGCCGCACGACCAGCCCGCCCTTGGTCGCGAGGACGACCCGGTCGCGGATGCCGTCGAGCGCCGCCCCGACGAGCGACTCGTTGGTGAAGGGGCCGTACTGGTCCGACGTGTCGAGCAGGTCCACGCCCAGGTCGACCGCCGTCCGGATCACCCGCACGGACTCGCGGTCGTCACGACCCGGCTCGTCGTACGCCCACGACATCCCCATGCATCCCAGACCGACCCGCCCGATCGTCGGTCCACCGTCACCCAGCACGACGTTCCCCATCGCCCACTCCTCACGTGTCCCCCGGCGACCGACCAGCGCGGTCGGTCCGTCGAGGAGAGTAGCAGATGTCTGTCATAGCCCCGTATATTGTTTTCTATTCAAAGATTGATCTCTCACAGAACTCTCTGACAGCGCGCGTCGCCACGCCGGCCGCTGCGCCGGGCGCCCTACCGCACCGGCGTCGGCTCGCCGCCGTCCGTCCCCGGCGCGACGAGCTCTCCTCGCGTCGAACCCCCGCCTGCCGGAGGCTCCGGCGTGCCGGGCAGCGTCAGGCCCGACGACCCCGGGAACGGCACTCCGGGCGCGCCCGGGAACGGCGTGCCCGGCGCCCACGGGGGCGTCAGCGACCGCGGGACCGCCAGGTCCCCGATGCAGAAGGTGGTGTCGGGGTCGGGCACCAGGCGCGCCTCGTAGACGAGGGGCGCGTCGGCCACCCCGTCGAGCAGCCGCTCGATGTCGGACAGGTGCTCCTCGAGCCCCCGGTCGCCCACCTCGACCGCGGCGCCCAGCACGTCCTGGTGGAAGTGCACGCTGTGCGGAACCTCGATCGGGGGGCCGCCGTCCGGAGCCGGCAGGACGCCGGTGACCGTGACCTGGTCGGGCGTCGTGGGGTTCTCGGCACCGTCGGTGTCGGAGACGCCCTCACCCTGCGTCTCGATGTGCGTGGCCTTGATCCCTGGAGGCAGCCCGTGGTTGGACACGGGCGACCCCGCTGTCACGACATGGCGCACGGTGTACGTGCCGACGGTCGCCGCCGCGACCGTCGTCGCGACCATGCCGCCCTGGCTGTGCCCCACGAGCACGACGTCGTCACCCGGTTCGATCCCGGCCTGCCGCATCGCCTCGATCGTGGCGCGCACGCTGTCGGCCCGGGCCCGCACCGCGAGGTCGTCGTCCGCGAGGTCGTAGTTGGACGTCATGTTGAAGACGGTGCGGAGATTGGTCCTTGAGATCTGCGTGCCAGGGATGGCGACGACCCAGGTCGGTGTCCCGTCGTCCTTGACGATCCTCTGGATGCTCAGCGTCGAGTCCGTGTCGAGCGCCGACACCGCTCCGAGTGCCGAGCGCATGTCGGTGGGCGTCGGCAGCGCGCGGCCCGTGTCGACCAGGCGGACCTCGGGGTCGGGGAGGAATCTGTCCCGCAGCGGCTGCATGAACCCGCGCAGCACGGACGCCGCGTTGCCGGTGGTGGGCATCTGGTACCAGGCACGGTCCTTGTCGGCTAGACCGATCACGCGGCTCAGCGCACGGATCGTGGCCGCGTGGTACGCCCCTCCGGTGGAGCCGAACGCGCCCAACGAGGGCCGACCGAGGAGGACGGAGCGCAGGAACCCGACGGATCCCGCGCTCAGGACGAGGCCGAGCCCCGTCGCGGCGGCACCGATCGGGCTCATGCCGCCCCCGACCAGGAGGGCGAGGTCCTGCCACAGCGCAGCCGCGGCGGCGTCCCCGTCGTCGTACACGCGGACGGCTTGGTGCAGTCGCGCCGCGAGGAACCGAAGACCTCCCGCCTGCTGCTCCGCGACACCGATCGCGAGGTCGAAGGCCTCGAGCGCGGCGGCGCGCGCCGCACGCACCTCGGCCGACCAGCACGGCGTGGCGTGGACGTCCCAGCCCGACGTGGCCTGGAGCGGCGCCGGTGCCGCGAGGCGACCCGCGAACGACGTGGGGCTCGCGGTCGTCACGTCCACGGAGTCCCGCGCGTCCCGGAGCGCGGTCACGGTCGCGGCGACGAGGTCCGCCCGCGCGCCCAGCGCCACCGCCTGCGCGACGACCGCCGCCGTCTCGACCGCGGTCGGCTCGGTCCCGCCGCGCACCACGACCACGGGGGCCGGGCGGGGGCCGCTCACAGCGCGCCCGTCGCGGCGAGCTCCGCCCGGATCCGTTCCGCCTCGGCCTCCGCGAGGACGGTGAGCGTGTCGAGGCGCACGAGGCAGCTGTCGAGCAGCATGCCGAGGCGCAGCAGACCGGCGCGCCGCTCGGCGGCCGCGTCGTCGTACGACGCGCGCGCGTGGCCCGCCCACGGCAGGCCCGGTGCTACGAGCGCGGCACCGGCCCGCGCGACGTCGTCCTGGGCGGTGAGGACCCGGGTCCGGGCGAGCGTGACGCCGAACGGCGCGGCGACGCACGGCGGGGGCGGCGGAGGTGACGAGGACATGGCGGGGACCGTACGCAGCGCCGCGCGGCGCCCGTCACGATCGAGCATGCCCCTGTGGACGGGACCACGGCGCAACGTCCCTGGGGACGGCCACACCCCGCGCGACGCCCACCGGATCGCTCGCCCGCCCAGGACCGCGTGCCCGGACTGCGGGAGGCGCGGGCCGCCGTCGGGCACGCGTGGGAGAATCAGGGGCGTGCCCGAGAACCCTGCCGCAGACGCCCCTGCCCGCGTGTCGCTCGCCGAGGTGACCCCGCCCGTCGCGCTCGGACCGCTCGACGGCCGCTACCGCGCCGCGGTCGCCCCGCTCGTCGACCACCTCAGTGAGGCCGCGCTCAACCGTGAGCGCGTCCACGTGGAGGTCGAGTGGCTGATCACGCTGTGCAACGGCGTCCAGGCGGTCGACGAGAACGCGGTCCGCCCGGTCGTGCCCGGCGCGCCCCAGCTCTCCGACGCCGAGGTCGCCTACCTGCGCCGCATCCCCGCGACGTTCGGCGGCGACGAGATCGCCGAGCTCGCCGCGATCGAGCGCGAGACGGTGCACGACGTCAAGGCCGTCGAGTACTTCGTCAAGCGCCGCCTCGCCGCGGCCCCCGACGCGCTGGGCCCCGACACGGTGCTGCCCGGCGTCGGCGAGCTCGTGCACTTCGCGTGCACGAGCGAGGACGTCAACAACCTGTCCTACGCGCTCATGGTGCGCGGCGCCGTCGAGCACGTGTGGCTGCCCGCCGCGACGGCGCTCGCCGACCAGCTCGCGGACATGGCGCGCGAGCACGCGGACGTGCCGATGCTCTCGCGCACGCACGGCCAGCCCGCGACGCCGACGACGCTCGGCAAGGAGCTCGCCGTCCTCGCGCACCGCCTGCGCCGCCAGCTCCGCCGCATCGGCGCCGCGGAGTACCTGGGCAAGCTCAACGGCGCGACGGGCACGTACGGCGCGCACACCGTCGCCGTCCCGGGCGTGGACTGGCCGTCGGTGTCGAAGCACTTCGTCGAGGGCCTGGGGCTCACGTGGAACCCGCTGACGACGCAGATCGAGTCGCACGACTGGCAGGCCGAGCTGTACGCGGACGTCGCGCGGTTCAACCGGATCCTCCACAACCTCGCGACCGACGTGTGGACCTACATCTCCCTCGGGTTCTTCACGCAGATCCCCGTCCCCGGCGCCACCGGGTCGTCGACCATGCCGCACAAGGTCAACCCGATCCGGTTCGAGAACGCCGAGGCGAACCTCGAGATCTCCTCCGCGCTGCTCGACACGCTCGGCGCGACGCTCGTCACCTCCCGCCTCCAGCGCGACCTCACGGACTCCACGACGCAGCGCAACGTCGGCCCGGCGTTCGGCCACTCGCTGCTCGCGATCGACAACGTGCGCCGCGGCCTCAAGGCCCTCGCCGCCAACGCCGGCCTCATGGCGGCGGACCTCGACGAGAACTGGGAGGTGCTCGGCGAGCCCATCCAGTCGGCGATGCGTGCGGCGTCCGTCGCGGGCGTCCCCGGCATGGAGAACCCGTACGAGCGCCTCAAGGACCTCACGCGCGGCCAGCGCGTCGACGCGGCGCGCCTGCGCGAGTTCGTCGCGGGCCTCGGCCTTCCGGACGACGTAGCCCAGCGCCTCGCGAACCTCACCCCGGCCACCTACACGGGCCTGGCGGCCGACTTGGTGTCGGCCTACCTGGACTGACAAGACCGACGCCGAACACGACATGAGGGCCGTTATCCGATGGATAACGGCCCTCATGTCGTTCTCGTGAGCGCGCAGCGTCGTGGTCGGCGGCGGACGGGTCAGACGGCGGTCGGCTCGCCCGGGCGCGGCGCGTCCGGCCCCGGTGTCCCTCCCGTCGCGGCGAGCAGCGCACGGTGCGAGGCGCGCGCCTCGGAGAGCTCGTCGAGACGGTTGACGGCCCAGCGCAGCACGAGCGTCGCGGCGGTCGCGAGCCCGAGCAGGCAGAGGACGTTGCCGAGGTCCGCCGTCTGGATGCTCACGGTGCCGGACCAGAAGAAGGTCGAGCGGCTCAGCACCATCGCGAGCGCAAGCCCGCCGAGCACCGGGACCGCCTGGCGCGTCCGGCGCCACAGGAGGGCGGCGCCGAGGAGCAGGACGACCGGTGCGGCGAGCGCCTGGAGCGTCCACGAGGCCAGGGCGCCGCCCGACCACCACGGCGTCCCGAGGTGCGCCGCGTCGGAGTAGGTCGCAGCGACGAAGGCGCCGAGGACGAGCGCCATGGCGCCGACCGTCGCTGCCCGGAGCGCCACCGGCTCGGCGCCGACCCGGCACGTCCGCCGCGCGGCGAGCACTCCCGCGTACGCGACGAGCGCGAGAACCCACGGTGCGTCGAGGTACGCGGCATAGACGCTGCCCGCCGCGACCGACACGACGAGCGCCGCCACACCCGCCCCGGCGGCGAGCACCGCGACCACGAGGCCGACGCGTCGCGCGCCGACGAGCGTGAGGGCGACCGCGACGACCCACAGGGCCCACATCAGCGCCGTCGGGACGGTCGCCACGAGCGGCGCGTGGCCCTCCGTGCCCAGCATCGCCCGGACGATCGCGGCGGCGAACGCGACGACCCGCGACGCCATGACCACGAGCACGGCCGGGATCAGCACGAACAGCAGCCCGGTCGCCGCCCGTCGTTGGCGCGGCGTCGACCCCAGCGGCGCGAGCAGCCACTCCCGGGCGGCGGCACGCACCAGGTCCGCCCGCTCGGCGCGGGTCGGGCGCGACTGCCCCGGGCGCGCGCCGTCGAGCAGGTGGCCGAGCATCTCGGCCTCGTGCGCCCGCCGGTAGGTGTACGGGAAGAGCCGCAGGAGGCGGCGGTAGTCCCGTACGAGCACGGGAGGGACCAGCGGCTCCGCGACCGAGGCCGGGGCGTCTGCCGCGGTCATGCGGCGACCGCCGTGCCGGAGCCCGACGCGGCCAGGAGCGCGCGGTGCGCGGCCCGCGACGCGGCGAGCTCGTCGAGGCGGTTGACCACCCACCGGGCCACGATCGTGGCGGCGGCCGACAGCGCGACCGCCCCGAGCACGTTGCCCAGGTTCACGGCCGTGGTGTCGAGCGCGCCGGACCAGAAGACGTCCGAACCGCTGAGGGACAGTGCGGTGAAGACGCCGGCCAGCACCGGAGCGGCCTGCCGCACGGGGCGGACCGCCACCAGCAGCACCGCCACCCCCACGAGGATCACGACCTCCGCCGCCAGCGTGAAGGGATGGCCCGGGGCGGTGACCCAGACGCCCTCCTCCGCGACGACCGTCGCGCTGCGTGGCACGGAGACCGCGAGCGACACCGCCGTCAGCCAGAGCGCGGCGACACCCGCACGCGCGCCCAGGATGGGCCCCGTCTGCCGCGCCCGAGCGGCGACGGCCCCGAGGGAAGCCAGGAGGGCGACAACCCACCCGACCTCCCGGAACGCGTCGAACGCGCGCTCCGCCGCGACGAGCGAGCCGACCGCGACGACCCCCGCCGCGGCGGCGAGCGCGGCGAGCACGAGCCCTGTTCGTCGCAGGCGCGCGGCCAGGGCCACGACCGATCCGGCCCAGAGCAGCCACGCCGGGGCGAGGGGCACCGCGACGAGCGCCGTCGCGACGGCCAGCCACGCCGGTACCACCTGCCCCGCCGACTCGTCCCCCAGTGCGAGACCGACGCGCAGGAGGTCCTGCGACGCGGGGGCGGCGAGCACCGCCGTCAGCGCGACAAGCACGACGACGGCCGCCGCGGCACGCTGCCGCTCGGTCGGGCCCAGGGGCGCGAGGGTCCACTCGCGCGCGGCGGCGCGCAGCAGGTCCCACCGCTCGGCGCGGGTCGGGCGCGACTCTCCCGGCCGCGCGCCGTCGAGCAGGTGACCGAGCATCTCGGCCTCGTGCGCCCGCCGGTAGGTGGACGGGAAGAGCCGCAGGTGGCGGCGGTAGTCCCGCACGAGCACGGGGGCGACGAGCACGGTCGCGCCGGGCTCCGTCGTCGGGCTCGCGGCGCCCGGCACGTCGGTCCCGTCGCCCGCGGCGCGGAGGTGGCGCTCGCGGTCCCCGCTCATGCCGGCACCGCCCCGCCGTCGGCGAGGCCTCCCGCGACGCCGCGGGCGGGGCGCGCCGCGGCGCCGTCGCGCGCCACCGCGGACGCGCGACGCCGGGCACCGAGGCGTTCGAGCGCGCGGCGCGCCTGGGCCTCGGCGCGCTCGGCCTCGGCGGCGAGGCGCGTCCCGCCGTCCGTGGTGAGCCGGTAGTAGCGGCGCAGGCGCGAGTCGACGACCTCCTCGTGGTCGACCTCGACCAGCCCGGCGGCGACGAGCCGGTCGATCGCGCCGTAGAGCGTCCCGGCGCGCAGCGTCACGCGGCCGTCGGAGCTGGACTCGACGTCCTGCGCGATGCCGTACCCGTGCAGCGGACCGGCCGCGAGCGCGGACAGGACGAGGAACGCGGGTTCCTGGAGCGGTCTGGATGCCATGGCGACGACCATACCCTCGCGGCAAACCTATGGAGTACGACGCGCCGTAGCGCGAAACGTTTCGCACCCTCCCGGCCGCTCCCCGACAGTCCCTACCGTGGCGGTGTCCTGACCCCGAGGCGACGGAGCCCCGAGCATGAGACCGACCTCCCCCACCCGACGACCCCGTGCGGCGACGCTGGTCGCCGCCGTCGCGACCCTCGCGACGCTGGGCGCCACGGCGACCGCCGGCGCGGCGCTCGCGACGACCGGCGCGGCCGTGTCCTCGGCCGCCTGCACGGTCGACTACCGCATCACGAGCTCCTGGTCCGGCGGCTTCCAGGCCGACGTCACGGTCACGAACCTCGGCGCCCCGCGCTCGGGCTGGGAGCTCGCCTGGGACCTGCCGGCGGGCGAGAGCATCAGCCAGCTCTGGAACGGCACGCTCGGGCACGACCGCGGCCGGGTCACCGTGGGCGACGTGGGCTGGAACGCGTCCCTCGCCACGGGCGGCAGCGCCTCGTTCGGCCTCGTGGGCACGGCCGCGTCCGCTCCGGCCGTGCCCGCGAGCTTCACGCTCGACGGCGTCGCGTGCGGCGGCGACGCCCCGCCCGACCCCACCGACCCCACCGACCCCACCGACCCGCCCGAGACGCCGGGCGACGTGACGTTCCACGTGGACGAGACGAACCAGGCGTGGGAGGCCTGGCAGGCGGCGTCGGGCACGGACCGGGACCTGCTCGCGAAGATCGCTCGCACGCCGCAGTCGACGTGGATCACGGACGCGGACGCGCAGGTGTCGCGGGCCAAGGTCGCCGCGTTCACGAGCGCGGCCGCGGCCGAGGGGGCGACGCCGCTCCTGACGATCTACGCGATCCCCGGCCGCGACTGCGGCTCGCACTCGGGCGGCGGCACCGCCGAGGCGGCGTACCGGAGCTGGGTCGAGACGGTCTCGTCGGGCATCGTCGGCGAGCCGTGGGTCGTCCTCGAGCCCGACGCCCTCGCCCAGCTCGGCGACTGCTCCGGCCAGGGCGACCGCGTAGGCATGCTGCGCGACGCGGCGCGCATCCTGACCGACGCCGGTGCGCGCGTCTACGTCGACGCGGGCCACTCCGCGTGGCTGAGCCCGGCGACCGCCGCGGCCCGCCTCCAGCAGGTGGGCCTCGACGACGCCGTCGGGTTCGCGCTCAACACGTCGAACTACCGCACGACGGCCGAGTCGCGAGCGTACGGCGAGCAGGTCGCCGCGCTGCTCGGCGGTGACGTGTCGTTCGTCGTCGACACGTCGCGCAACGGCAACGGCAGCAACGGCGAGTGGTGCAACCCGCGCGGTCGCGCGCTCGGCGACCAGCCGCGCGCGGTCGACGACGGCACGCACCTCGACGCCCTGCTGTGGGTCAAGCTGCCGGGCGAGAGCGACGGGTCGTGCAACGGCGGGCCGCCCGCCGGACAGTGGTGGCAGGAGGTCGCGCTCGAGCTGGCGCGTAACGCGTCCTGGTGACCCGACGCGGTCGAGCATGACCCTGCTCGCCCTCGAACACGACATTGCTGCCGTTATCGCCCGGATAACGGCAGCAATGTCGTGTTCGGCGTTAGAACGGGGCGGGAACGGGCTGCGACGAGCAGGGTTCGCCGGTCGGTGTGACGATCGTCTGTGCCGGGCCTGGCCCGGCACGATCGCCCTTCGCCGGAACTGGGGCCGCGCGAGGGGCAGGCCCGACGGCGCGTGGCTCGCTGGGTGCGCCACGCGCCGTCGGGGGTCCTCGGACATCGCGAGCCGATGGCACAGTGGGGGCGTGACCCCGCACGACCTTCCCCGCACCGACCCGCCCTCCCCCGACCCCGCCGCCCTGCCGCCGCTGCGCACCGTCGGCTGGGTGAACGTCCGCGACGGGCGCCTGCTCGCCGTCCGCACGACCGGCAAGGACCGCTTCTTCATGCCGGGCGGCAAGGTCGAGCCCGGCGAGTCGGACGCCGAGGCGCTGGTGCGCGAGATCCGCGAGGAGCTGGGCGTGCGCCTCGACCCGACGTCGGTCCGGCCCGGCTTCGTCGCCGAGGCGCCCGGGCACGGGCTCGGCGGACGGGTCGTGCGCATGCACTGCATGTACGCGGAGCCGGTTCCCGGGTCCCCCGAGCCGGCGCCGAACGCCGAGATCGCCGAGCTCGCGTGGCTGACTCCGGCCGACGCGCACCGCGTCCCGCCGGCGGGCCGGATCGTCCTCGACCGGCTCACCGGGGTCCTCTCCGCCTGACGGCGGGCGGCCGGCGCCGCGACCGTCGGCGACGGTGGTCGCCGCGCAGAGCCGTGCAGCCCCATGGGGACCTCGCACCATGAGCCGGGCGAGACGCCGAGGCGCCCGCCCGCGTACGCTCCGGAGGCACGATCCGCAGCGACAGAGGGACGACCATGGGGTTCTACGGTGCCGACATCGGCGAGCTGCGCGCGCTCGCGCAGAGCCTCACGACGGCGTCCGAGGCGCTCACCACGACGCGCAGCACGCTGGACTCGACCGTGAGCGGTGCGCGCTGGGCCGGCCCGGACGGCGACGAGCTCCGCGGCCGCTGGTCCGCCGAGCTGGGCCCCGCGCTGGCCGCCGCGACCGCGACCCTCCGGGACGCCGCGGACAAGGTCCGCAAGAACGCCGACCAGCAGGAGAGCGCGAGCTCCGACGGTACGGGCGGCAGCGGCGGTCCGGGTGGCGGGCCAGGCGGCGGGCCCGGCTCCGGGGGCGGCCCGGGCTCCGGCGGCGGGCCCGGCGGTGGCGGGGGCGGCGCCTCGGGCGACGACAGCCCGGGCGGCCCCAAGGTCACCGTGAAGGGGGACCACGAGTCCGGCACCGACAACGGGAGCCTGGGCAACCCGGCGACCGAGGGCACCGACGCGAAGGTCGGGTTCGGCGTGACCCACGACCCGGAGAGCGGCGAGACCACGTACTCGGGCAGCGGCTCGCTCTCCGACTGGATGAAGACGACGAACGGGTCGAAGATCTCGTTCGGCGTCAACGGCGGCGCGGAGTACACGGTCGGCGAGAAGTCGGAGGACGGCTTCACCACGTACACGTCGAAGTCCGACGTGTCGATCGGCGTCGAGGGCGGCGTGGACAAGGGCGGCACGGGCGTCAGCGGCGGGTACACGACCGGCGTCACGTCCGAGTACACGGTCAAGGTGCCCGACGGCGCGGGCGTCACCGACCCCGGGAGCATCAACCCGTTCGACCCCCGGAGCATGCCAGTGGGCTCGTCGGTCACGATGGACGGCGGCAGCTACTCGGAGACCGAGCTCAACGCGGCGTTCCGCCACATCGCGGTCGAGTCCTCCGTCAAGGACGCGAGCGGCGTCACGAGCCTCATCGAGCGCACGGGCGACGACACGGTGCGCGTGACCGCGGGCCCCACCGAGGCCGTCGCGAACCACGCGGGGTTCGGCCTCGACTTCGACGCCGTGAAGGTCATGCTCGGCAACACGACGTCCCTCGACGGCGCGTCGCTGCGCAGCGCCGAGTTCGACCTGTCGACGCCGCAGGGCCAGGCCGCGTACGACACGTACCTCGTCACCGGCGAGATCCCGGCGGACCCGTCGACCGGCATCTCCGGCACCACGAAGATCGAGCGCGTCGAGTTCGACTCGACGTCGACCGTCGGCTTCGACACGCCCGTCGGGGGCGCGGAGTGGGAGATCGGCCAGAACACGGGGTCGCTCGTCGCGACGACCAACCCCGACGGCAGCACGGAGCAGCTCCTCACCGCGACGTACGGCGACCGCGGCGACTTCCGCATGTCGCAGGCGTTCGACGCCTCGGGCAACGAGGACCTCTCGGCGCGCACGTACTCGTACGACATCACGGCCGACGACATGTCGGCCCAGTACCTGAACATGCGCGAGTTCTCCGGCATCGACTCCCCCCAGACGATCCGCCCCGGCGACACCGTGACCATCTCGCTGACGCAGGACCAGATGGACCAGTTCCGGTCGACCTCGATCGACACCGTCAAGAACTACGAGTCCGTCGGGCCGCCCCCGGGCCAGGCCTTCACCACGGACTCGGACGGCAAGCCGCTCAGCTCCGAGCAGATCGCGTTCAACCTGGCCCGCGGCCCCCGCAGCGACCTCGAGCTGGTCCAGCTGATCTCCGACATCAACCAGGGCGCCGACGGCGACTACGCGAACGACGACGTCGCGGCGTTCCCGGGGACGGTCACGCGCCGCTGACGCGTCGAGCTCCCGTCGACCACGTCTCGTCGCGGGCTGGGCACCGAGCCGTTCCTGGCCGCGACGCTGCCGCTCCCGGACCGCGCGGTCGCGCCGGTCGTCGCGGTCAGAAGTGGTCGAGGCGGTGCAGGATCGCACCCTCACGCAGGGCCCAGGGGCAGATCTCGACCTCGTCGACGTCGAGCGCGCGCATCGTCTCGACGGCGACGACGCCGCCGGCGACGATCTGGAACGTGCGCTCGGGCGTGATGCCGGGCAGCGCGGTGCGGCCCTCCGCCGTGATGCGCGCGAGGCGCGGCACCCAGTCGGCGAGCTGTGCGCGCCGCATGCGCCACCGGTCGTCGGGACCGACGGACTCGACCTGCATGCCGGTGAGACGCGCGAGCGAGCGGAACGTCTTGGACGTCGCGACGACGTGGTCCGGCGCAGGGAGGGCCTGGAACGCCGCGACGGTGGGAGCGAGCGTCGCACGCACGTGCTCGCGCAGCGCCTCGACGTGCTCGGGGGCGGGCGGGTCGTCGGGCAGGAACGCCATCGTCGTGCGGCCCGCACCGAGCGGGAGGGACGCCGCGAGGTCGGGCTCCTCGTCGACGCCGGACGCGATCTCGAGCGACCCGCCACCGATGTCGAGGACGAGGAGACGCCCCGCCGCCCAGCCGTGCCACCGGCGCGCGGCGAGGAACGTCAGGCGCGACTCGTCCTCCCCGGACAGCACGCGCACCGGCTGGCCGACGCGCTCGCCGATCGCGGCGAGCACCTCGGGGCCGTTCGTCGCGTCGCGCAGGGCGGACGTCGCCATGGGCAGCATCTCGTCGACCGCAGACTCCCGGGCGAGCACCATCGCGTCGTCGACCGCGGCGAGCATCGCGGCCACGCCGTCGGGCGACAACGACCCGTCGGGCTGGAGGTAGCGCATGATGCGCACGACCGTACGCGCCCCCGCCGTCTGGACGGGCCGTGCCGTGTACGCGGCGTCCACGACCGCGAGGTGCACGGTGTTCGAGCCGATGTCGAGGACGCCGAGGCGCGTCGTGGTGCTCACCCGCCGAGCCTAGCGGCGCACGTCGCCCGGAGTGTCCTCGGTGGTCACGACCTGTGGTTCGCGCCCGACATCTTGCTGCTCGAGCTCCCGATGACCCGCCGCACGTGCGTGTCCTGCGCGCGGACGTCGAACGCGACGGACTTGGTGTCGCGGCGGTGGTCGTGCCGCTTCTCGGCGTTGCGGTACCGCGCAGCCATGAGGCCGTAGAAGACCGGGCCGGCGAACAGCAGCACGCAGGTGAAGAACACCTTGGCGCCGGTGTCGTCGCCCGACGACTCGGCCGCGAGGAGGATCAGCTCGGAGGAGAGGGCCAGCATCAGGTTCCGATCCAGAAGGCGAGCGCGGACACCGCGGCGACCAGCTCGACGAGGCAGGACACGGCGAAGAGCCGCCGGTGGTTGATCGGGACCGAGCCCATCGTCTCCCCCGTACGCCCGTTGACGGCGACGTAGTGGAGCAGGGAGCGGCCCTTGTCGTCCTTCTCGTGGTAGGAGTACAGCCAGACCGGCAGGTAGGCGGCCACCCAGCGCTCGCCCACGACGTCGAGCCTCTGGTCGTCCCAGCGCACGCCGCGGTCGTAGAACTCGATCATCTCCCGCGCGCGCAGCCGCGCGATGTCCCGCGTCTGGTTCAGCGCGAGGTCGCGGACCTCCGCGATGTCCGTGTCCCGCTTCTCTGCGGTGAAGCCGGAGAGGTAGCGGGAGTCGTAGCGGACCGCGTTCTCGACGTCGAACGGCAGGATCGTGTTGATGACGTTGTTCGTGCGGTCCTCGTTCTCGTGGTCGCGGCGGTCGGCGGAGGACTCGACCGTGAGGTCGTCCACGTGCAGGGTGAACTCGCGCACCACGTCGAACACGTCGAAGTCGTAGCGGGTCTCCTGCGTCGACTCGCCGTCGCTGTTGCGGACGGTCACCGTGTACTTGCGGACGAGGTGCTCGCCCTGCCCCGCGAGCCGCGCCGAGGTGTTGAGGTCGGTGACGAGGTACGGCATGTACACGCCGACGACCGTCTCCGGGGCGAACTCCTCACGGAACCGGGGGTGGGCGTAGAAGCGGCGCCGGCGCACGAAGTCCCGGATGTGCCCGACCGCGTGCTCCTTCGGGACGCTGAAGGGCAGCAGCACGTCGGGCACCGCACCGTTCGCGACCTGCTGGTTCATCGACAGCACGCTGCGGCACCAGTGGCACCGGGCCTGCGTGCCGTGCGCCGTGTCGATGACCACGTCCGCGCCGCACCCGCCGCAGCGGAACGTGAGGACCTCGTCGACGTCAGGCACGATGTCCGCGCTGCCCGAGCCGATCACCATGCCCTGCAGCGCCCCGATGTTGCCGTCGAGGCCGAGGTCGGCGAGCGTCTCCGTGCCCGACCACGTGAACCGGCAGAACACGCACGTCAGGGTGCCGCGCGCGACGTCGTAGGAGACGTCGGTAGCCCCGCAGCGCGAGCAGCGGACGAGCCCGTCCTTGGCGCCCGTGTCGGTGCGGACGACGCTCGGGCCGCCGTCGGCGGGTACTGCGGGGCCGGATCCGGGGAGGGGGACACCGTCCGGTACCGGCCCGGTGGGGTGGCTGGTCATCGTGGGGACCTCAGAGCCCGAGGACCTTGGCCTTGGCGGCCTCGTAGTCGGCGTCCGTGATGAGGCCCTGGTCGAGCATCGCCTTGAGCTGCGTGAGCTTCGCGACCGGGTCCTCGGCAGGCGCGGCCGCAGGGGCCTGCGGCGCGACCTGCTGGACCGGCTGCTGCAGCCCGGCCATGGCACCGCCCGCGGCGTTCATCCCCATGCCGAGGAAGGCGAGGTTGGCGCCGCCCCCAGCACCGCCCGGGTTCTCCCCGGCGGCCTGGATGCCGCGTGCGGCGGCCTGCTGGAGGAACGAGTTCCCGCGGGCGCCGGCGAGCGCGTCGGCCTTCTTGACGTCGCTGAGCAGGGCGCGCGTGTCCTCGTCGTACTCGATCGCGGCGAGCGCGACCTTGACGATCATGAGGCCGCGCTGCGAGATCCACTGGTACCCCTCCTCGACCGCGCCCGCGAGGGACTGCGCGAAGCCGACGGAGTCGCTCTGGATCCGCGTGATGCGGTTGCCCTTGTCCGGGTCGTTCGTGTAGCTCGAGAACGCGGCGGCGAGCGAGCCGACCACCTCGGTGAAGAGCTGGCTCGCGGCGTCGTTCTCGAGGTCGGAGAAGTCGAAGACCCGGGCGTCGGCGCTCAGGTAGGTGAGCGGCACGAACTGCTTGACGAAGAGGATCGGGTCCACGATCCGCATCGAGTAGGTCCCGCGCGTCACGGCGCCGACCTGCGCGCCGAGGTACGCGTCGTTCCAGTAGATCTCCGACTGCGTCCCGAACCGGTTGTTCGGCAGCTCCTTGAGGTTCACGTAGAACCCGAGCTGCTGCGAGCCCGGCTGGCCGCCGAACTTGAAGCGCTCCCAGGTCGTCGTGACGAGCGGGCTGAGGATCCCGTCACCGGCGAAGATCGACTGCGAGTTCTGGTCCGTCGAGGTGAAGACGTATCCGCCCGGCTCGGCCACGAGGCCCGTGAGCGCACCGTCCTGGAACGTGAGCAGCGCGTACCCCTCGGGGACCACGAACCGGCTCCCGTTGGTGATGATGTTCGAGGAGCCCTTGGTGTTGGACCCGCGACCCGCGTTCTGACCCTGCGCGACCGCAGGGAACAGCGCCGCCGTCGGCGCGAGGCCGCTCGGCGGGGTGAGGAAGTCCTTCCACTGGTCCGCGAGCGTGCCGCCCAGCGCACCGGCAAAGGCCTTGATGAATCCCATCGTGCTCTCCGTCGACTCGGGCGGTCGTGCCGCTCGTGACCTGCTTCGTCCCGGCGGGGACCGCCCCCCGCCTTCGCGGGGAGCGTAGCGCCTCGGGCGCGCGCCGGAAGCCTTCGCCCGGTATCCGGTCACCATCTCACCCGGTCAGGTCTCGGAGGTCACGCCCCCGACCAGGCTCTCGTCGTCGGCGACCACCACGCGCCGCTCCGCACGCGCCAAGGCGACCGACTCGGCCCGGGCCGGTCCAGGACACGGCGCCGGACGGCACTGCCAGCAGGGTCAGGACCGTACCGAGCATCACGACGACAGCGCACGCTCGCAGAACACGGGACGGTGCTGGAGCCAGTGATCGAGGACGGGATCGCACAGTGTGGTTCCGAGCTCTTGACGAGCTCTCTCGTCAGGCGCGGGCAGGTCCCCTGCTCGACGTCGTCGTGGTCGGAGATCCCGCAGCGGCCGGGACGTTCCTGAACCCGAGCTGGTCCGGCGTGCCCGCCGAGCTGGCCGAGCCTGGATCGGGCGCGTGGTGGGGGAAGGTCTCCGAGGCCGGCGCGCCGGCGTCGAGCAGCGCCTGCGCGTCCGCGACGACGGCGCGCTCCTCCGCCTGGGCGGCCGCGACGGCCTCCGCGCGGGCCTCGACGATCGCGCGGTGCAGGTCGGCGTGGACACGACGGCGCACGTCGCACGCAATCTCGTCGGCCTCCTCCTGCTCGACCGGGTCGCCGTCCGCCTCGCGCAGCGCGACGACGTCGGCCACCTCGAGCGCGATGCGCCGCTCCGCGTCGGCGAGCAGCGCGACGACCGCCGTGTCCGCCGCGCGGCCGAGCCTCGTCTCCTCGAACGCGCGCGTCGCGTCGTCCACGATCGCGCGGGCCTGCGCGACGAGCTCCGACGCGATCGACGGCGAGTGTGCCGCGAGCGTCGCGAGGTCGTAGAGCAGCACGCCCTCGACGTCCGCGACGCGCGGGTCGACGTCGCGGTGCAGCGCGAGGTCCAGCACGACGGTCGGGCGGGTCAGCGGCTCGTCCCCGGCCCGGACGGCGGCGCGCTCGCGCGCCCGCACCACCGCGGCGGCGTCGAGCACGTGCTCGATGGCCTGCTCGCGGCGGTCGGCGGCCCGTCCCGGCCGCGCGACGTCGTCGGCCGGCACCCGCCCGCGCGCGCCGCTGCACGACACGACGAGGTCCGCGTCCTCCAGCGCCGCGACGAGGTCCGTCACGGCCTCCACGCCGCGCGCGGCGGCGAACTCCTCGGCGCGGCCGGACTGCGAGTAGACGCGCACGTCGTCGCACCCGAGCGCGCGCAGCGCCGCGAGGCTCGCGCCCGCGTACGACCCCGTCCCGATGAGCACGGCCCGCACCTGGTGCCACGGCGGCAGCTCGGCCGCCGCGAGGTCGAGGCCCAGCGCGACGACGGAGCGGCCCGCGCCGCCGAGCGTCGTGGACGTGCTGACCTTCTTGGACGTGCGCGACGCCGTCTGGAACAGCAGCTCGAGCGTCGAGGAGGTCACGCCGTCCGCGTGCGCGGTCTCCAGGGCGCGCTTCACCTGGCCGGCGATCTCGCGCTCGCCCACGACCATCGAGTCCAGGCCCGACGCGACCGCGAACAGGTGCTCGGCGACCTCGGTCCCTGCCCGCGTGCGGAACGACGCGAGCGCCTCGTCCGGCGCGACGCCCGAGGCGTCGGCGACCATCCGCGCGACGTGCTCGGTCGCGTGCTGCACGCCGGCCCCGTGGAGGGGCGCGTCCACGTCGAGGTACAGCTCGAACCGGTTGCACGTCGCGAGGACGACGGCACCGGTGATCACGTCGCACGCCGCGACCGCGGAGCCGCCGATCGAGTGGGCCCCGGTGGAGAGTCGTTCCAGGGCGTCGAGGTCGAGCTCGTGGTGGCTGGCCGTGAGGGAGAGAAGAGCCACAGTGCCTCCGATTTAATCATTCCGCCGGGGGCGGGGCAGAATCGGTAGCTGTGATTCCTGTCGCCCTTTCCCCGGGCCATCCCCTGACCGACGGCCGCACGGACCGTTCGCCGCTCGTGCAGGCCCTGCGCGCGGGCACGACGGGAAATCGCCCGGAAATCACACCGGTGTGGTTCATGCGCCAGGCGGGCCGCTCGCTGCCCGAGTACCGCGCGGCCCGCGAGGGCGTCAGCATGCTCGACTCGTGCCTGCGCCCCGACCTCGCGTCGGAGATCACGCTGCAGCCCGTGCGCCGGCACGGCGTGGACGCCGGCATCTTCTTCTCGGACATCGTCGTGCCGCTGCGCCTCGCGGGCGTCGAGGTCGACATCGCGCCGGGCGTCGGCCCGGTCATGGGCCAGGCGTACCGCACGCCCGACGACGTCGCGCGCCTCGTGGAGACCGAGCTCACCGAGGAGTCGCTCACCCCGATCCGGGAGGCCGTCGCGCTGACCGTCGACGCGCTCGGCACGACCCCCCTCATCGGGTTCGCCGGGGCGCCTTTCACGCTCGCGGCCTACCTCGTCGAGGGCCGGCCGTCGCGCGACCACCTCGCCGCGCGCGCCCTGCTGCGCGGCGACCCGGAGACGTGGCAGCGCCTCGTCGACTGGGCCGCCGACCTCACCGGCACGTTCCTGCGCGCCCAGGTGCAGGCGGGCGCGAGCGCGGCCCAGCTCTTCGACTCGTGGGCGGGCTCGCTCTCGCGCGCGGACTACGCGGCGGGCGCCGCCCCGGCGAGCACGCGCGCACTCACGCACGTCGCCGACCTCGGCGTGCCGGTCGTGCACTTCGGCACCGGCACGGAGCACCTGCTCCCCGCGATGCGCGACGCCGTCACGGCCGCCGGGGTGGGCGACGTCGCCGTGGGCGTCGACTACCGCACGCCGCTCGACGACGCCGCGCGCCTCCTCGCCGCGGGTCACCGCCCGGTGCCCGTCCAGGGCAACGTCGACCCCGCCCTGCTCGCCGCGCCGTGGGACGTGCTCGAGGCGCACGTGCGCGACGTCGTGCGGCGCGGGCGCACCGCGCCGGGGCACGTGGTGAACCTCGGGCACGGCGTGCCGCCGGACACCGACCCGGACGTCCTCACGCGTGTCGTCGGCCTGGTCCACGCGCTCGGCGCAGACTGGACGGGACAGGACGACGCGCACGAGGAGGCGACCCGACGGTGAGCACCGAGCCGACGACGTCCCGCACCTCCCCCGGGGCCGTCCCCGAGGGGGTGGACGCGATCGTCGTCGGCGCGGGGGTCGCGGGCCTCACCGCGGCCCGGACCCTGCGCGAGCGGGGGTTGCGCGTCGCCGTGCTCGAGGCCGCGGACGTCCCCGGCGGGCCGGTCCGCGGCGGCGACCTGCCCGGCCTCGACGGTGTCCGCGTCGACCTCGGCGCCGAGTCCTTCGCGGCCCGCGGCACGGCCGTCGGCGACCTGGTCGCCGCGCTCGGTCTCGACGTCGTCGAGCCGTCGGGGGACGGCGCCTGGGGCTACGCCGCGGGCCGCGCCTACCCGCTGCCCCGCGCGGGCGTGCTCGGGATCCCCGCCCACCCGTGGTCCCGCGACGTCCGCCGCGCGGTCGGCGTCGGCGGGGCGCTGCGCGCGAGCCTCGACCGCGTCCTGCCCCGCCGCCTCACCGACCTGCGCACGCTCGAGACGTTCGCGCGCTCGCGCATGGGGACGCGCGTCACGGAGCGGCTCGTCGCGCCCGTCGCGGCCGGGGTGCACTCGGCCCCGCTCGACCGGCTGGACGTCGCCGCCGTCGCGCCGGGGCTGCGCGAGGCGTTCGAGCGCGAGGGCTCGCTCGCGCGCGCCGTCGCGTCGCTGCGCGCGCTCGCCCCGGCCGGCTCGGCCGTGCGCGGGATCGACGGCGGCATGCACCGGCTGGTCGAGGAGCTCGCCGTCGGGACCGACGTCCGCGTGCGCCACGAGGTCACGGACGTCGTCCGCCGGGACGCGAGCCGTCCCGACGCGGGTCCGACCCCCCGCCCCGGCACCTGGGTCGTGCGGGCGCAGTCGCCGGACGGGCCGGTCGAGCTCGCGGCGCCGCGCCTCGTCGTGACGACCCCGGCGCTCGTGGACGCGCTCGGCCCGCTCGTGGGCACCGCCGCCGACCTGCTGCCGGACCCGGAGCCCGGCGCGGACGTCCGGCTCGTGACGCTCCTGCTGCGCGCGCCCGAGCTCGACGACGCGCCGCGCGGCACCGGCCTGCTCGTCGCGCCACCGCACCGCGACGCCGGGCGGGCCGCACCGCCGTCGGACGTCGAGGCGAAGGCCCTGACGCACTCGACGGCGAAGTGGCCGTGGCTGCGCGAGCGCGTGCGCGCCGCCGTCGGACCGGGCCACCACGTGGTGCGGCTCAGCTACGGACGCATCGGCGCGACGACGGAGCCCGACCTCGACCGCGTCGTCGCCGACGCCTCGCGGCTGTTCGGCGTGGACCTGCACGGCCGTGTGCTCGGGCACGTCGTGACGCGCTGGAACGGCGCGCTGCCCCCGCCCACCCCCGCGTTCCGGCGCGAGGTGGCGGCGTTCGTCGCCCGGGTCGACGCCGTCCCCGGGCTCGGCGTGACGGGTGGCTGGATCGCCGGCACGGGCCTCGCGGCGATCGTCGGGCACGCCCAGGAATGCGCCCGGGGCCTCGCCGTCCTCGACTGAGGCAATCCTTACCGGAATCCCGAGAAATGCGGCGTCAAATGCGCTCGCGAATTGTCCTGACATCGTGTCCGGAAGTTCCTGACCCCGCGTCAGGACCACGTCACTCCCGCGCGCATTCCCAGCACCGTGACGTGCGCATTTCCGTGGAATGCCGAAGTGGGGAGAGACTGGGACCGTGAGCCCTGCAGGTACCCCTCCCCTCCGCGTGGGCACGCGCGGCAGCGCCCTCGCCACCACCCAGTCCGGCCACGTCGCCCGCCGCCTCGAGGAGCTGACCGGCCGCGACGTCGAGCTCGTCCGCGTCCGCACCGACGGCGACGTCCTCACCGGCTCGCTCGCCCAGATGGGCGGCACCGGCGTGTTCGTCACCGCGCTGCGCGAGGCGCTGCTCGACGGGCGCTGCGACGTCGCCGTCCACTCCCTCAAGGACCTCCCGACCGAGCCCGCCCCCCGGCTGACCGTGGTCACGCCGGAGCGCGAGAACCCGCGCGACGTCCTGTGCGCCCGCGACGGCCTCACCATCACGACGCTCCCGCGCGGCGCGCGCGTCGGCACCGGGTCGCCACGCCGCGCCGCGCAGCTCCGCTCCGTGCGGCCGGACCTCGACGTCGTCGACATCCGCGGCAACGTCGACACGCGCCTCGCCCGGGCGCTCGGCCCCGACGCCGACCTCGACGCCGTCGTGCTCGCCTACGCGGGGCTCGCGCGGCTCGGCCGGCTCGACGCGGTGTCCGAGGTCGTCGACACCGCGATCATGGCGCCCGCCGCCGGGCAGGGCGCGCTCGCGGTGGAGGTGCGCACGGCGTCGCTCGACGACCCCGTGCTCGCCCGCGCGCTGCACGACCTCGACCACGAGCCGACGCGCCTCGCCGTGCTCGCCGAGCGCTCGCTGCTCGCGCGCCTCGAGGCCGGCTGCGCGGCCCCGGTCGGTGCGCACGCCGTGGTGGAGGACGGCGAGGTCGTGCTGACCGCCGTCGTCGCCCGGGTCGACGGCGCCGAGCAGCTCACGCACTCGGGCCGCACCACCGTGCCGGTCGGCGCGTCGTCCCCGGACGCGCGGGACGACGCCGCCCGCGCGCTGGGCGTCCGCGTCGCCGACGCGCTCCTCGCCGACGGCGCCGCCCGCCTCGCCCCGCTCCGCGAGACCGGCTCCGGGCCCGGAGCCAGGGCTGGGTCCGACTCCGGGACCGTGACCGGGACGGCCCAGGCGACGACGCGACAGGCCACGGACGCCGACGCCGTCCCGTCGCCCGACCGCGCCGTCGAGACCGCGCGCGAGCAGCTCCGCGACGGCGGCTACCGCGGCGAGGCGGAATGAGCCCGGGCCCCCTGCGCGACCCGTCGCGCGGCCCCGCGCCCGTCGTCCCGCCCCCGCCGGAGCGGACCCCGCAGCCGACCCCGCCGGAGCGGCCGACCCCGCGCGGCGGCACCGAGACCGCCGGACCGGCGACGGTCCCGCACGCCACGGGCGCACCGCTCGCCGGACGGACGGTCCTCGTCCCGCGCGCGCCCGAGCGCGCCGCCGGGCTCGCGGGGACGCTCCGCGACGCCGGTGCGCGCGTCCTCGTCAGCCCCGCGATCGAGCGCGCCCGGGTCGAGGACACCGCCCCCGTGGACGGCGCCGTCGCTCGCCTCGCGCACGGCGACTTCGCCTGGGTCGTCGTGACGAGCGTCAACGCGATCGACGAGCTCCGGGCGTCCGTCGCCCGCCAGGGCCTCGACCTGGCCGACGCCGCCCGCCGGTCCCGGTGGGCCGCCGTCGGCCCCGCGACCCGCCGCGCCCTCGAAGCCGTCGGCGTCCAGGTCGACCTCGAGCCGTCGGAGAACTCGGCCCGCGGCCTCGTCGCCTCCTTCGCGTCCCTCGCCTCGACCGACCACGCCTCTACCCCGGCAGACCAAACCTCTACCTCGGCCGACCAGGGCTCTACCTCGCCTGCCCAGGGCTCTACCTCGCGAGGTAGAGGCCTGGTGCTGCTCCCGCAGGGAGACCTCGCGGCGCCGACGATGCACGACGGCCTGCACGACCTCGGGTACGTCCCGCACGTCGTCACCGTCTACCGCACCGTGACGCACGTGCTCGCGCCGGAGGTCGTGGCGGCGTGGCGCGGGGGCGAGGTGGACGCCGTCGTGCTGACGTCGGGGAGCGTCGTACGCGAGGTCGCGCGGCAGCTCGGCCCGCGCGAGGACGTGGCGGGCGTCGCGATCGGCGACCCGACCGCCCGGGCGGCGCGCGCCGTCGGGCTGCGGCTCGACGTCGTGGCGGAGCGCCCGACCGACGCCGCGCTCGCCGCCGCCGTCGACGCGGCCCTGACCACCGTCCCGTCGGACGGCCCGGCCGCTCCCCCGGCCCCCGACGACCCCGACGCGACCGACGCGACCGGCGCGACCGACCAAGGAGACCCCTCGTGACACACCTGCCTGCCGGGCACCACCGGCCGCGCCGCCTGCGCACGAGCCCGCGCGTGCGGCGGCTCGTCACCGAGACGCGCGTGCACGCGTCGGACCTCGTGCTGCCGCTGTTCGTCAAGGAGGGCCTCGACGCGCCGCGCCCGATCTCGTCGATGCCGGGCGTCGTGCAGCACACGGAGGCGACGCTCGCGGACGCCGTGCGCGACGCGGCCCGTGCCGGCGTCGGCGGCGTCATGCTGTTCGGCATCCCCGCCGAGCGCGACGCGACCGGGACGCAGGCGGACGCCGAGGACGGGATCCTGCAGTGCGGCATCCGGGTCGCGGTCGAGGCGGCGCGCGAGCACGCCGGCGGCGGGCCGGTCGTCATGGCCGACACGTGCCTGGACGAGTTCACCGACCACGGGCACTGCGGCGTGCTCACCACCGGCCGCGACGGGTCCGTGGTCGTGGACAACGACGCGACGCTCGACCGCTACGCCTCCATGGCCGTCGCGCAGGCGCGGGCGGGCGCGGACGTCGTCGCGCCGTCGGGCATGATGGACGGCCAGGTCGGCGTGATCCGGGAGGCGCTGGACGCCGCGGGGTTCGACGACGTCGGCATCCTCGCGTACTCCGCGAAGTACGCGAGCGCGTTCTACGGGCCGTTCCGCGAGGCCGTGGACTCGGCGCTCCAGGGCGACCGCCGCACGTACCAGATGGACGCGGGCAACGCCCGGGAGGGCCTCCGCGAGGCCGACCTCGACCTCGCCGAGGGCGCGGACATGGTCATGGTGAAGCCCGCCGGGTCCTACCTCGACGTGCTCGCGGCGGTCGCCGAGATGTCGGCGGTGCCCGTCGCGGCGTACCAGGTGTCGGGCGAGTACGCGATGATCGAGGCCGCTGCCGCGAACGGGTGGATCGACCGGCGCGGCGCGATCACGGAGTCGGTGCTCGGCATCAAGCGCGCCGGCGCAGACGTGATCCTCACCTACTGGGCGACGGAGCTCGCGGGCTGGCTCGACGAGAACGACGGAAGGACGCGGGCATGACGGACACCGGAGGCTTCGGGACGGCGGAGGCCGTGCAGGCGGAGAACGCGGCGCTGTTCGGCGCCCCGGGCGCAGGCGGGGCGGACAACCACGCCGCGTTCGTGCGCGCGCAGGGCGTGCTCCCGGGCGGCGTGAGCTCGCCGGTCCGCGCCTACGGGTCGGTGGGCGGCGACCCGCGGTTCCTCGCCTCGGCCCGGGGGCCGTACGTCACCGACGTCGCGGGGCGCGAGTACGTCGACCTCGTGTGCTCGTGGGGCCCCGCGCTGCTGGGGCACGCGCAGCCCGACGTCGTCGCGGCGGTCCAGGAGGCGGCGGCCCGCGGGCTGTCGTTCGGCGCGCCGACGCTCGGCGAGGTCGAGCTCGCGGAGGAGATCCGCCGTCGGGTGCCCGCCGCGGAGCGCGTGCGCCTCGTGTCGACCGGCACCGAGGCGACGATGACCGCGATCCGGCTCGCGCGCGGCGTGACCGGGCGCGACGTCGTCGTGAAGTTCGCCGGCTGCTACCACGGGCACGTGGACGCGCTGCTCGCGGAGGCGGGCTCCGGCGTCGCGACGCTCGCCCTGCCCGGCTCGGCCGGGGTCACCGAGGCGACCGCGGCCGAGACGCTCGTCCTGCCGTACAACGACCTCGCCGCGGTCGAGGCGGCGTTCGCGGAGCGCGGGTCGGAGATCGCTGCGGTCATCACGGAGGCGTCGCCCGCGAACATGGGCGTCGTCCCACCCGCGGAGGGCTTCAACGAGGGCCTGCGCCGCATCACCGCCGCGCACGGTGCGCTGCTGGTCCTCGACGAGGTGCTCACGGGCTTCCGCGTCGGGCCGAGCGGGTGGTGGGGGCTCGAGAACGCCGTCCTGCGCGGCCAGGGCGCCGACGGGTACACGCCCGACCTGTTCACGTTCGGCAAGGTCGTGGGCGGCGGGATGCCCGTCGCCGCGGTCGGCGGTCCGGCGACGGTCATGGACCGGCTCGCGCCGCTCGGGCCCGTCTACCAGGCGGGCACGCTGTCCGGGAACCCGGTCGCCGTCGCGGCGGGTCTCGCGACGCTGCGTCTCGCCGACGACGCGGTGTACGCGCGCGTGGACGAGGTCGCGGGCGTGCTGTCGTCGGCCGTGGGCGCGGCGCTCGACGCCGCGGGGGTCCCGCACCGCGTGCAGCGCGCGGGGTCCCTGTTCTCCGTGTTCTTCGGCGAGCTCGCCGCGAGCGCCGGGGTGCGCGACTACGCGCAGGCCCAGGCGCAGGAGACCTTCCGGTACCGCGCGTTCTTCCACGCGATGCTCGACGCCGGCGTGAGCCTCCCGCCGTCGGTGTTCGAGGCGTGGTTCGTCTCCGCCGCCCACGACGACGCCGCCGTCTCCCGCATCCTCGACGCCTTCCCCGCCGCGGCCCGAGCCGCCGCGGAGTCAACCCCAGCCTGACCCCCTGACCCTCTCGCCCCCGGGCGCCGCCCGGGCAGGCGTCGAACACGACGTTGGTGTCGTTATCCGGCGGATAACGACACCGACGTCGTGTTCGACGGCGCGGGATCGCGTGCTCGGCAGCGCGGGGCCGCGCGGGGGCGCGCGGGACAGGGCGCGTCAGTATGTCGCGGCCTGGCCGGCTCGTCGGCCGAGCGAGCGGACCTGGATGCCGAAGGCGATGAGCATGACGCCCCAGAGGATCGCGAAGATCGCGAGGATCCAGACGATCGACACCAGCCCGGCGTCGACGTTGAACAGCACGAGCAGACCGAAGACGAGGCCCAGGAGACCGGCGAAGACGCCCCAGCCCCACCCGCTGCCGGGGACCTTGCGCAGGTCGAGGCTCGCGACGGTCTGGAACAGGCCGTAGACGACGGCCCAGAAGCCGACGATCCACGTGAGGACGATCGCGGTCTTGCCCGGCCAGACGAGCAGCACGATGCCGACGGCCAGGCTGAGAACGCCCATGGTCACGAGGAACGCGGTGCCGCTGCCGGTGCCGCGGCGCCGGATGCCCTCGATGATCTCGACGATCCCGTCGACGACCGCGAAGATGCCGATCACCCAGATGATCACGGCCGCGGTCTTGTCCGGCCACGCCAGGGCGACGATGCCGAAGAGGATGGCGAGCACCCCGCGGAGCACTGGCCAGTACCAGACCTGCTTCGCGGTGCTGGAGAATGCGGTGAGGATCGGGTCCTGCGTCGTCATGGTCACTCCCCGTGCTAGGTGACGGGCCGGCTCACCGGCGGACTGGGGCCTGTGTCGCCTCCCGCTTCGCCTCCATGGAACACCCAGAAATCCCGCGTGTCGCGGCGAAGCGCGCGTTTCGCCCGCTCGGGCCGGACGGTCAGGCCCGCGCGGGCCGCGGTGCGAGGGCCGGCGCGGGTGCGCGCCGGCGTCGGCCCGACCAGACCACGAGGGCGGCCAGCGTCAGCACCGCCGTGAACGCGAGGACGGGGCCCGCGAAGAACGGGCCGATCCGCTTGTCGGCCACGACGGCGTACGTCGTCGCGTACGCGACGTCGGCCCCGGCCGGCTCGAAGGTGAAGTCCGAGACGATCTCGGTCCCCGGGTCGCGGAAGACCTGCTCGTGCGACGTGACGAAGCTGCCGGCGGCGAGGAGCGCGGCGAGCTCGTCGGAGCCCACCGTCGCCGGGTCGACCCGGCCCGCGAACCGCAGCGTGGGCTCGAGCGCGGCGGCGGTCGCGTCGGTGCGGTCGACCCGGTGGTCGGCCAGGACGTAGGTGCGCGTGCTCTGGGTGTCGTCGGCGACGACGGACATGCGCATGGGATAGACGAGCGAGCCGCTCGCGAACGTGACGCGCAGGGGCTGCAGGGTCCCGTCGAACGCGGCCGCCTCCTCCGGCGCGAGCCGGGCCGCGACGAACGACCAGCCTTCGCTCACGTAGGGCGCGAGAGCGGTCTGGACCGACTCGGGGAGCTGGAACCCCCGTTCGGTGAGCCACGACCCGAGCGCGCCGGGGTCGGTCGCGCCGAGCGTCGTGACGTCGAGCGGGCCGAGCCGCACCTCGTCGAGCACCGCGACCCCTGCCGGCGCGCCGGCGCCGTCGCTGCCGACGGCTCCGAACCCGAGCTCGGGCCACCACCGGTAGTCGGAGACGACGGCGCGCGGCCGGGTGAGGTCGTCGAGCTCGCGGAAGACCTGCGGGTCGGCGAGCGCGACCTCCGCCGGCGCCGGGGTCGGCAGCAGCAGCCCGACCTCCGGGGCGTTCGACAGCGCGTCGAGCTCCAGCAGCATCGTCTCGGTCGTCCCGTCCCACTGGAGCACGGCCGTCTCCTGCGAGACCGACGTGTCGTACGCGGGCCCGTCGACGAGGCCGCCGCACGCGCACGCGCTCGCCGGGGGCGCCGCGACGACGCTCGCCCCCGCGAGCGCGAGCGCGATCGACACCGCGCGGACCGCCCGTCCCGCTCCTGCTCCCCTGCCCATGCTTGGGAGGGTATGTGGTGCGTCAGGGGCCTCGCGCGACGAGCGCCGCAATCGTGATGAGGCCGTGACAGCAGCGTGACCCGCGGCCCGTGACCGGCCGGCGGGCCGCCGTCGGGCGGGAGCCGGGATCCGCGTCAGGCGACCGCCGCGCTGACGCCGAGGTGCACGAGCGTGCCCAGCACGACCGCCCATGCCGTGACCGCGACGACCCCCCAGGCGAAGACGCGGGCCCGCGGCGCCCCGAATCCCACCATGGCGGCCGCGGTCACGTGGCTCGGCAGCAGCAGGGGCCCGAGGAGGCTGACCCCGGGCACGCCGTAGCGGTCGAACACCTGCCGCATCCGCTGCCGCTGGGGCGACCGCTCGGCGGTGCGCCCCCGCGTGACGCCCGACCGTGCGGCGCCGATGAGCCAGACGACGAGGGCGAGCGCGATCGCGTTGCCCACCACGGCGGCGACGATCGCGACGACGGGGTTCACCCCGGCGACGACCCCGAGGATCGCCGCCCCCTCGGCCTCGACGTAGGGGATCGCGCCGGCGAGCAGGACCCCGACCCAGCGCAGCAGGGGCGGAAGACCCTGGGTGAGCTCCTGGAGCCCGGTGATGATGTCGGTCATGGTGCGCCTCTCGTCGGGGTGTGCCTCCAGCCTCCCGGCGGCACCGGCGCGTCGACAGTGCGCCCTCTCACCGCAGGAGGTGGACCCGTCACCGCCCGGGCATGACACGTGTCAGGCCGTCGTCGTCGGACGGCCCGGGGCGCGCGTACCCTTAGGGGGTATGGATCGGTTACCCTGGTGGGGTATAGGACGACGATCGACCCGCCGCGGTCGCGGCACCGCGCCCTGGACGAGGAGGAGAGCATGACCGACACCACCGAGGCCCCGGCCGTCGAGCACGAGCACGCGGCCCACACCGGTCCGCACGGCTACGCGTCCGACAAGGAGGCGTACCTCAAGCGCATGCGCCGCATCGAGGGCCAGGTGCGCGGCATCGCGCGCATGATCGACGAGGACGTCTACTGCATCGACATCCTCACGCAGGTCTCCGCCGTCACGAAGGCGCTGCAGGCCGTGAGCATCGGCCTCGTCGAGGACCACCTCGGCCACTGCGTCGTCGACGCAGCGCGCCAGTCCGAGGAGGAGGGCGCGGCCAAGGTCAAGGAGGCCGCCGACGCCATCGCCCGCCTCGTCCGCAGCTGACCCACCCCACCACCGAGGAGCACCATGAGCACCGTCACCACCCTGGCCGTCACCGGCATGACCTGCGGCAACTGCGTCGCGCACGTCACCAAGGACCTCGAGGCCGTCGCCGGCGTCGAGAACGTGAGCGTCGAGCTGCGCGTCGGCGGCGCGTCCGAGGTCACGGTCTTCTCCGACGCCCCGCTCGACGAGGCCGCGCTCCGCGAGGCCGTGGACGAGGCCGGCTACGAGGTCGCGTCGCTCGAGGTCCAGGAGGACGCGCTGGCCGCCCAGTACGCCGAGCAGGCGGCGGAGAAGCAGGAGGCGCACGCGTGCGCGTGCGGCTGCGGCACCGCCCCGAGCACGTCCACGGACGCCGCGGCCCCGGTGACGAAGACCTACGACCTCCAGGTCCCGCCCCGCTCCTAACCCGCGCGCGACCTGTCAGCACCCGGTCGCGGCACGACGCGACCTCCTGCTGACAGCGCCATCCCCGGGTGACCTGTCGGCAGGTCGTCGCCGTATCGCGCGAGCGGTCGCTGACAGGTCGCACCGCCACGGTGCCCGACGCCGGAGCGTGCCTCGCGCGCACGAGGCCGCCTCCGCCGTCGGGCACCACCCCACGGGCCGACCGTCGCCACCGCGACGCGCACCCACGCCGCCCGTCCGCACCGGCACGGGCCGCACGCCGCGACGTCCGCCACCCGGACCGCCGTCGGTGACCTCCACCCGAGCACCCGTCGAGGAGTCACCCGCATGACCGCCCAGCCCACGCCCACCCCGACGACCGCCACCCCGCCGGGCGGCGCCGCCGACGGTCGACCGTCCGCCGAGGTCGACCTCGCGATCGGGGGCATGACGTGCGCGTCCTGCGTCGCGCGCGTCGAGAAGCGGCTCAACCGCGTCGACGGCGTCACCGCCACCGTCAACCTCCCGCTCGAGAGCGCGCACGTCGTCCTCGCCGCCGACGTCACCGACGCCGACCTCGTCGCCGCCGTCGAGAAGGCCGGCTACACCGCCCGCGTCACCACCCGGCGTGATCTCACCCCCGTGGACGAGGGTGCTGTCTCACGGCACCACGGTTCACCTCCGGCGGACCAGGGCTCTACCTCGGCGGACCGCGGGGAGGCCGGCGCAGAGGCGACCGAGCGGCGGGACGACGCGAACGGCGTGGCGGGTCTGACCGAGCGAGACTCCGGGGCGAGCGTGGGAACGCAGGGGGATCGCGACCGAGAGCCGGGAGGTGCCCGAGGAACGAGGGCTCCGGACGGTGGCCCGAGCACCTCCAGCCGCGTCGCCACCGGACCCGACCGGGGCGCCGTGCTGCTGCAGCGTCTGCGCGTCGCGGCGGTGCTCACCGTGCCGGTCGTCGCGCTGTCGATGGTCCCGGCGCTGCAGTTCACGGGCTGGCAGTGGGTCGTCGCGGCGCTCGCGCTGCCGGTCGTCACGTGGGGCGCGTGGCCGTTCCACACGGCGGCGTTCCGGGCGGCACGGCACGGCGCGTCGACGATGGACACGCTGGTCTCGCTCGGCGTGGTCGCGGCGACGCTGTGGTCGCTGTGGGCGCTCCTGCTCGGCGGCGCGGGCGAGCAGGGGATGCGGATGCAGCCGACGCTGATCCCGTCCCGGGACGCGATGGGCACGCCCGAGCTGTACTTCGAGGTCGCGGCCGTCGTCACGACGTTCCTGCTCGCCGGCCGGTACGCGGAGCACCGGTCCAAGCGCCGTGCGGGGGACGCGCTGCGGTCGCTGCTGGAGCTGGGCGCGAAGGACGCCGAGCGGGTGCTCCTCGGGTCGGACGGTTCCCCTCGCACGGGTGCCGACGGCGCACGGGTCACCGAGCGCGTCCCGGTCGCGGACCTCGCGGTGGATGACGTGTTCGTCGTGCGGCCGGGCGAGAAGGTCGCGACGGACGGCGTGGTGCTGGAGGGGTCGAGCGCGGTCGACACCTCGCTGCTCACGGGTGAGCCGGTGCCCGTGGACGTGGGCCCGGGCGACGACGTCACGGGCGCGACGGTCAACGCGGCGGGTGCGCTGCTGGTCCGGGCGACGCGCGTGGGCGAGGAGACGACGCTCGCGCAGATCGGACGGCTCGTGACGCAGGCGCAGACGGGCAAGGCGCCGGTGCAGCGGCTCGCGGACCGGATCTCCGCGGTGTTCGTGCCGGTCGTGCTGGTGCTCGCGGTCGCGACGCTGGTGGGCTGGCTGATCGCCGGTGCGGGCACGCAGTTCGCGTTCACCGCCGCCGTCGCGGTGCTCATCATCGCGTGCCCGTGCGCGCTGGGTCTGGCGACGCCGACGGCCCTGCTCGTCGGCACCGGACGCGGCGCGCAGCTCGGCGTGCTCATCAAGGGGCCGGAGATCCTCGAGTCGACGCGGCGCGTGGACACCGTCGTGCTCGACAAGACGGGGACCGTCACCCAGGGCGCGATGGCGCTCGAGGCGGTCGTGACGCCGTCGGGCAGCGTGCCGCTGGAAACGTTGTCCGCGCACGGTCGCGCTCCGGCGCGACGAGACGCTGACAGGTCGCGCCGGGAGGTCGACGACGCGCGCGACGCCCTGCGGCACGCAGGTGCGGTCGAGGCGCTGAGCGAGCACCCGATCGCCCGGGCGGTCACCGAGGCCGCGCGCCGCGTGGCCGCACCGGCATCGCGCGGCGGGGACGCACCGGTGGGGGCCGACGGCGTCGTGATCGGCTCGCTGCAGGCGTTCGACTTCCGCAGCGCCCCGGGCGGCGGGGTCGAGGCCGTCGTCCGCACCGCGCACTCCGGGCTCTCCCTGGGCGACGGCGGCGGGCTCACCGCGCGGCGCGTGCTCGTCGGGCAGCCGTCGTGGCTCGCGCGCGAGGGCGTGTCGCCCGACCCGGCGCTCGACGACGCGTTCGCGGCCGCCGAGGCGACAGGGGCGAGCGCCGTCGTCGTCGCGTGGGACGGCCGGGCGCGCGCGGTGCTCGTGCTGCGCGACCCGGTGAAGCCGACGTCGGCCGAGGCGGTGCGCGAGCTGCGCGACCTCGGCCTGCGGCCCTACCTGCTGACGGGCGACGGCGAGGGCGCGGCCCGCGAGGCGGCGCGCGCCGTCGGGATCGCGGAGTCCGACGTGGTCGCGCGCGTGCTCCCCGACCAGAAGGTCGACGTCGTCGCGCGGCTCCGAGGCGAGGGGCGCGTCGTCGCGATGGTCGGGGACGGCGTGAACGACGCCGCCGCGCTCGCGACGGCGGACCTCGGGCTCGCGATGGGCACGGGGACGGACGTCGCGATCGAGGCGAGTGACCTGACGCTCGTGCGTGGCGACCTCCGCAGCGCGGCCACCGCTATCCGGCTCTCGCGCCGGACCCTGCGGATCATCCAGCAGAACCTGTTCTGGGCGTTCGCCTACAACGTCGCGGCGATCCCCCTCGCGGCGGCGGGCCTGCTCAACCCCATGATCGCGGGGGCGGCGATGGCCGCGAGCTCGGTGCTCGTCGTCGGGAACTCGCTGCGCCTGCGCCGCGCCGCCTGACCCCAGGGCCCACCCCACGCGACCCGGCCTTGCCGGGCGCCGAGCCCGACACCACCCGCTGCCGAACACGACCTGAGGGTCGTTATCCCGGGGATAACGACCCTCATGTCGTGTTCGGCGCCGGGGGGAGTCAGCGGAAGCGGCGGCCCTCGTCGCGGCGGTAGGCGCCGACCGCGAGGGCGGCGAAGACCACCGTCCAGCCGAGAAGCACGGGCCACGCGAGACCGTACGCCGGCTCGCCCGTGAGCGCCTGGACGAGCAGGTCGCGACCCGCGCGCGTCGGCGTGGCCATGGAGATGGCGTCCAGCCACGGGGGGAAGAGGAACGGCGGGAGGAACAGGCCGCCGGCGAACGCGAGCGGGAAGAGGATCACCTGGACCACCGGCAGCGCCGCCTTCGCGGACAGCGAGTAGCCGATCGCCATGCCGAGCAGCACGAACGGCACGGACACGAGCAGCACCGTCCCGACGCCCGCGAGGAGCTGGCTCCACGTGACGCTCGCGTCGGTGAAGAGCCAGCCGATGAGGATGAGCGGCACGAGCCCGAACAGCGAGAAGATGCCGCCGTTGAGCACGCGCGCCGCCATGCGCGGCGTCGGGCCGGCGGGCAGCGAGCGCACGAACGGGTCGAACGGGAGCTGCCGGTCCTCCGCGACGCCGAGCCCGTAGGTGAACAGGCTCGCCGAGCAGATCGCGAACAGGCCGAGCGACGCGACGGCCGTGGTCGCGGCCACCGGGTTCTGCGCGACCTCCTTCTGCGGCACGACGAAGAAGAACATCGCGAGCGCGGGGAACAGCAGGTTGCCCAGCACGGCGACCGGCACGCGCACGGTCTCGAGGAACTGGTACTTGAGGTGCAGCCAGGTGAGGCGCAGCGGCCCGGGGAGGGTCGCGGCGGTGGCGCCGCCGGGGATGGTCGTGGTGGTCATCGTGCCCGTGCCTCCGTGGTCGGGGCCGCGTCGCGCGCGACCATCTGCTCGAACGCCTCCTCGAGGCTCGCGCCCCGGATCTCGAGGTCGTGGAAGTCGACGCCCGAGGTGACGAGCCCGCGCACGAGGGCGTCGGCGTCGGGCGTGTAGAGCTCCTGGCGGCCGTCGCCGAGGCGGTCGGACCGCACGACGCCGGGCCGGTCGGCGAGGTCCGAGGGCGACCCGACCACGACCCGCCGCAGCGACACGCGGCGCAGGATCGCGTCGAGCGAGTCGTCGGCCTTGACCACGCCCTGGTCGATGACGACGACGCGCTGCGCGAGCGCCTGCACCTCCTCCAGGTAGTGGCTGGTCAGGAGGACCGTCCCCCCGTCGGCGTGGTACGCGCGGATCGCGTCCCACAGCGCCTGGCGGGCGCTCACGTCGAGGCCCGTCGTCGGCTCGTCGAGCAGGACGACGCGCGGGCGGCCGACGAGCGAGAGCGCCACGGCGAGGCGGCGCTTCTGCCCGCCGGACATCGCGCCCGTCTGGCGGCCCGCGAGCTCGGTGAGGCCGAACTGGTCGAGCAGCTCCACGGTCGGGACGGGGTCCGGGTAGTGACCGGCGACGAAGTCGACGACCTCGCGCACCTTGAGCGTCGCGGGCAGGCCCGTCTCCTGCGGGGTGAGGCCCAGGCCGACGCGGCTCCGCGCGTCGCGCGGGTCGCCGCCGAGCAGGCGGACCGTCCCGGCGTCGGGCCGGCGCTGCCCGCTGACCAGGGACAGCAGCGTCGACTTGCCGGCGCCGTTGGGGCCGAGCAGGCCGACGAGCTCGCCCGCCCCGACGCTCAGGGACACGTCGTCGAGCGCGACGACCGTGCCGAAGCGGCGCGTGACGTGGTCGACGGCGACGACCGGTCGAGCGGGGTCGGTGGCCGACGCCGCGGGGTCGGTCCGGGCGGCCCGGGAGGCCCCGCTGCGCGGGGCGTGGTCGGTGCTCATCCTGCGGCTCCCTTCAGGAGGGTGTTCAGGGCGGTCGTGTAGTCCTCGAAGGCGACACGGCCGCGGGCGGTGAGAGCGAGGTAGGTGGCCGGGGTGCGGCCCTCGTGGGTCTTGGTGACGGACACGTAACCGGCGTCCTCGAGCTTGCGCAGGTGGGTGGAGAGGTTCCCGGCGGTCATGTCGAGGAGCTTCTGCAGCTTGGGGAAGGACAGCTCGTCCCCGGTCGGGAGGGTGGCGAGCGTCGCGACGACGCGCAGCCGCGCCGGGGCGTGGATGACGGGGTCGAGCTCGGCGTCAGGCATCGGCCGCGCCCTCCGCCGACGCCCCGGCGGGCGCTGCTCGGGTGGCGAGGCGCCGCCGTCGGACGCGCAGGACGTGCTCGATCGCGGCCATGACGAGGAACCCGCCACCGCCCGCGAGCGCCATGACGAGGTAGGTGAGCGGAAGCCCCGCGAACGTCGCGACGGCGGCCGTGAGCAGGATCCACACCCCGAGCACGAACAGACCGCGGTCGCCGAACGCCGCGGCACCGCCGAGGTACAGCAGGCCAACGACGACGCACGCGAACGCGTTGCTCGCGAGCGACATGACCTCCTCCGACGCTCCCGCGCGGGCGAGCCCGCCGAGCACGAACCCGTAGCAGACGAAGCCGAGCATCCACGACCACCCGTACATGGCCCCGGTGCGGGCGCTGACGCCACGCGTCCCCGCGGTGCGCGTGACGCTGTGGACGATCGTGAACGCGACGGCGGCCGCGATGAGGCTGAAGAAGACCCAGAACGCCCACGGCTCGGGCTGCGCGCCCACGACCTGACCCATGCGGGTCGTGATGCGGACGGTCGCGGTCCCGTCGACGACGCGGACCGCGCTCGCCCACAGGCACAGGTACCCGACGAGCCAGGCGACGCCCCACGCGAGGAACAGCAGCCGCGAGTCGGGCTCGGTCGCCCGGCGCGCGCGGTCCTGCTGCTCGCGGATGAGGCGCAGCGTCTCGGCGACGTCGAGCGCCGGCTCGCCCGGCTCGGCGGTCCCGTCGCGGCGGTCGTCGCCCTGGTCCGTGGTCATGGTGCCCTCTCGGGAGGTGGGAAAACTACTTTGCGCTGCAAACCTGTTTGTAGCCTGGCACGCCCGACACCGATCGCGCAACCCCCTCCCACCCCTCCCCGCACCCGCACCCGCACCCGCACCCGCACCCGCACCCGCCGAACACGACATGAGGGTTGTTATCCGCCCGATAACGGCCCTCATGTCGTGCTCGACAGGGGGCGGGGGCGGGGGCGGGGGTCGCTCGATGGACCGCCGCCGAGGTCGCGGCGCGCGTCGTCGTGGCGGGCGTCGAGGTCATCGAGGCCCGCATCTCCAACCTCGCCTACGCCCCGGAGATCGCCCAGGCGATGCTCCAGCGCCAGCAGGCCGGCGCGATCATCGCGGCGCGGTCGCGCATCGTCGAGGGCGCGGTGTCCATGGTCGAGGACGCCCTGTCGCGCCTCGAGGCCGAGGACGTCGTGACGCTCGACGACGAGCGCCGCGCGACCATGGTCTCCAACCTCCTCGTCGTGCTGTGCGGCGACAGCCGCGTGACGCCCGTCGTCAACACGGGGTCCCTGTACCAGTGACGCCCGTCGGGCCCACGCCGCCCGAGAAGCGCGACGCGCCCGACGACGGCGACCAGCCGTCGTCGGGCCGCGGCGTCCCCGCAGGCGGGGAGCCGGCCACGCCGGAGGGCGACGCGCCCCCGCAGGCCGAGCAGCCGGCGTCGGGCACGGGCGAGGGCCCCGCGCAGCGGCCGCAGCGCAAGTCGGTGCTCCTGCGCCTGGACCCCGCCGTGCACGACGCGCTCGCGCGCTGGGCCGGCGACGACCTGCGCAGCGTCAACGCGCAGATCGAGATGCTGCTGCGCCGCGCGCTCGACGACGCCGGCCGCCTCCCCCGCGACGTCCGCCCGCCCCGCGGCCCGGGCCGCCCGCGCAACCCCTGACCCGCCGAGCGATCAACCCGGACCCGCCGAGCACGAGGTTGCTGTCGTTCTGGGGCCGAGAACGACAAGAACCTCGTGGTCGACGCGGAGCAGGCTCGTGCTCGGCGGACAGCGCACGCTCAGGCGGCGTCGAGCCCGCGCCCGGGGACCGGTGCTATAACCGGACGGTGCCCGACCTGACCGCGTCCACCCCCGCGACCGCGCCCGAGCCGCCGCCCGCGCCCGGCCCGACGGCGGCACCCCGCGCGGCCGACGCCGTCACCGCCGACGCGCACGACCGCCCGGACCGCGCGACGCGACGACGCATCGGCGCGGAGATCTGGATCGTCCTCGGGCTGAGCCTCGGCAAGTCGGCGGTCTACGCGATCATCAACATCGTCGCGCGCCTCACCGCCGGGACCCCGCTGCGCGACCAGTCGGCGAGCCTCAACGTCAGCCAGTCCGCGCGCCCCTACCTCGACCTCACCTACCAGCTCGTCGGAATCTTCTTCGCGGTGCTGCCCGTCGCGCTCGCGCTGTACCTGCTCAGCGCGCGCGGCCGCTCGGCCGTCCGGGCGATCGGGCTCGACGGCGCCCGGCCGCTGCGCGACGTCGGGTGGGGGTTCGCGCTGGCCGCGGCCATCGGCATCCCTGGGCTGGGCTTCTACGCGCTCGGCCGCCTCCTCGGCATCACGGTCGAGGTGCAGGCGTCGGCGCTCAACGCCGCGTGGTGGACCGTGCCCGTGCTGATCCTCTCGGCGCTGCAGAACGGCCTGCTCGAGGAGGTCATCGCCGTCGGCTACCTGTTCGAGCGCACGCGCGACCTCGGCTGGGGCCGCGTGAAGTTCGTCGTGTGGAGCTCGCTCCTGCGCGGGTCGTACCACCTGTACCAGGGGTTCGGCCCGTTCGTCGGGAACGTCGTCATGGGCGTCGTCTTCTCGTGGTTCTACACGTCGCGCTGGGGCAGGCACCGCGTCATGCCGCTCGTGATCGCCCACACGCTGCTCGACGTCGTCGCGTTCGTCGGGTACGCGCTCCTCCCCCTGGAGTGGAAGCAGTCCCTGGGCCTCGCGTGACGGCTGCGGCGCCGCTTCGCGACTCCTGGGACGCCGCGGTCAGGCGATCCCGAACGCGCCGGTCTCCAGGTCGACCAGGTGGGTCTCGCGGTTGCCGTAGTCGACGCCCCAGGTCGGCGTGGACAGCTCCAGGTAGTGCGGCGTGAAGTCGCCCTCCAGCGAGTCGACCATCGCCTCGGACGTCCCGCCGAGGTGGTCGTCCACCCAGGGGCGCTCCTCCTCCGGCAGCCCGGTCCAGTCCTCGTCCCAGGGCGAGACCCAGCCGTCCTCCTCCCGGCCCGGGGCGAGACCCGCGTTCGGGTCGTCGACCCTCGGGACGAGGTAGGCCCACCGGGTGACCGTCACGTCCTCGCCGCGACGCGTGCCGAGCGGCGGGTCCCACGCGTTCTGCCCCTCGTCCGTCGCGACGTGCTCCCCGGGACGGCGGGTGTCGGGCGGTGCGGCGGTGGGACCGGCGGCGAGCTCCTGCTCGGTCAGCCAGACCAGGGCGAAGCTCTGGCCGATGATGTCGCTGAGCACGAGCGCCTGCGGGTGCTGCCGGGCCGCGCGCAGGTCCACGACGAACGGGTCCTCCGGGTCGCTCGCGTCGTGCTCGGTGGCGAACTGCCCCCCGCCGAGGAAGTACGCCACGCCCGGGAACCCGGGGCCCCGACGCTGGTACTCGGCCGCCAGCCGCAGCGTGACGGCGTGCCGCATCGGCAGCCCGGTGCTCGGGCTCCGCGGCCACGTCCGCGGCTCGATCCCCGGCCCCGCGTCGCCGATCCACCCCCAGGCGGCCTCGCCCCAGGGCGCGACGGGCGGCTGCAGCAGAGCCGTCGTCCCGACCGGTGACCCGTCCACCGCGTCCTGCGGGGTCAGGCCGAACAGGATGTCGTACGCAGTGACCACCGGTGCTCCTCGTTCTCGACGGACAGCGGTCACATGCTAGGGCAGCCGTCCCGCTCCCCCGGGCTCGCCCGGCTCCGACTCCCGCGACGGCCCGGGCGCCGACTCCGGCCCCGGCGAGGGCGACGGGGCCGGCGAGGGCGACGGGGCCGGCGAGGGCGACGGCGACGGGGCCGCGCTCGGGTCGCGCGGCGTCGCCCCGCCCGTGGCCGACGGCGGCTCGACGCCCGGGTGGGCGGCGGGCGCGCCGAGCACGGACCCGCCCGTCACGACGACGCCCGCCGCGACGGCCTGTGCACGCAGGTCCGCGAGCTCGCGCGCGACGGCGCGGACGGCGAAGCCCGACACCACGTGGATCGCCCCGGTCACGAACGCGTAGAGGGCGAACACGACGGCGACGAGCCGCAGCACGTCGAAGGAGTCGAGCGGCCTCGTGACGAGCAGGACCCCGAACAGCACCGAGACGATCCCGACCGCGAGCATCCAGGCCCACCCCAGGTCGCGGTTGCGGACGAGCGCGGCGGCCCCGGCGATCGTCGTGATGCCCAGCACGAGCACCCACACCGCGAGCACGTAGTAGAGCGCGGTCGCGGTGAGGTCGGGCCAGAGCGCCACGACGACGCCGAACACGACGTTGACGCCCGCCTGCGCGAGCCACCACGCCGACCCGACCTGCCGGCGGTGCACGAACCCCTGCACGGCGACGAGCACGCCGTCCGCCACGAGGAACGCGCCGAGCACCACGCGCAGCGTCCCGAGCTGCTCCAGCGGCTCGATCATGAGGAGGAGGCCGAGGACGACGAGGAGGGTCCCCCGGACCACGGGCAGCCACCACACCTTGCGGAAGGGGTTGCGCTCCTGCCCGTTCGCGTCGGGCGTCGCGGGGCGGTCCGGACGGTCGGACCCGTCCGCGGTGCCGCGCTCCGTCGTCGTGCCACGTGCCATGCCGACCTCCCGGGTCCGGTCTTCCGCCCATGCTAGGGAGGCCTTGCTCACACCCGCCCGCCGAGCGGGGGCCGCGAGCCGTCCAGCATGCGGGCGAACGGGGCGAATCACCCGGAGGAATCGGCCAAATACCGCGCCTCCCCGAGGGCCCCGACCTAGACTCGCTCGCATGGCCTCCCCCGCCCCCGAGCCGAGAGAGCGCGCCGCTCCCCACGTCGGCGCGGTCGTCGAGGTCGGCTCGCTGGCCCGGCCCGAGCAGGCGGAGCCCCGCCCCCAGACGGGCGCGCTCGAGGCCCTG
This sequence comes from Cellulosimicrobium sp. NPDC030954, assembly GCF_055571305.1. Classification (NCBI taxonomy): domain Bacteria; kingdom Bacillati; phylum Actinomycetota; class Actinomycetes; order Micrococcales; family Promicromonosporaceae; genus Cellulosimicrobium; species Cellulosimicrobium sp. NPDC030954. The sequence goes on along the minus strand of NZ_JBVIFN010000009.1, from coordinate 107,415 downwards.
CTCGCGCGTCGGGCGCACGACGACGCGGGGACGGTTCGCGTCGTCGACACGGCCGAGCAGCGCGTCCGGCACCCGATCGACCTCGTCAATCTCGTGCTGTGCACGGTGGGCGTCGTCGTCGTCCTGCTCATGTCGGTGTACGCGCACGGCACCACGGCCGGCGTCGCGGAGGACGTCCGCAGCTTCTCGGACCTCCTGTACAACATCCTGTTCATCCCGGTCGCGGTGCTCGAGGGTCTCATCACGCTGTTCGTGCCGATCGCGGTCCTCACCGAGCTCGGCGTCCGCCGGCTGGGGCGCCAGGTCGTCGAGTCGATCGTCGCGGCCGCGCTCGGCCTGCTCCTGGGCGTGCTGGCCGTGCTGGCGCTGCGTGCGTGGGGCTCGGACGACCTCGTCCGCGGGCTCTCCGTGTACTCGCGGGGCGAGTGGCGCCTGACGATCCCGGGCTACGTCGCCGCGATCGGCGGGCTGCTCACGGCCGCGGGCACCCGTACCCGGCGACGCACCGTCAAGTGGTCGTGGAACCTGCTGTTCATCGCGATCGGCGTCGTGCTCATCACCGGCCAGGTGTCGCTCCCGGGCATCATCATCACGCTGCTCCTCGGGCGCATCGCCGGGCTCGCCGTGCGGTACGTCTCGGGCGTGCGCAGCGAGCGCGCGTACGGGCCCGAGCTCGTGGCCGGCGTCCGGCGCGCCGGGTTCTCCCCCACGGCCCTCGTGCGCGTCCGCGACGTCACCGACGACGAGGAGCTCGCCGAGGCCGCGGACGACCCCATCACCGAGGTGGACGCCGAGGGACGCATCACCGCGGAGGTGCACGTCGGCGTCCTGCGCGCACCGGGGGCCGCGGACGACGCCGGGACGGTCCTCACCGCGGACGCCGCGCTCGCCGCGCAGCACCTCGGGTCGGCCACGCCCGACGAGACCCCGGCGTCCGACGGGGCCGACGCGGCGGACGGGCGCTCCGCCGCGGCGGAGGCCCAGGACGCGCCGTCCGACTCGGCCGCCATCGCGCTGACCCGTGCGGGCGACAACCGCGTCTACGCGATGCTCGCGGAGGACGGCGTGCGGCGCGACCTCGTCGTGCTCGACGGCGACCGGCAGGTCGTCGGCTTCCTCGCCCGGTTCTGGCGGTCGCTGCGGCTGCGCGGCAGCGAGGGACGAGCCGCGATCTCGCTGCGCGCGGCGGCCGAGCGCACCGCGCTGCTGTCGTACGCCGCGCGCGCTGCGGGCGTCCGCACCCCGCGGCTGCTCGGCGTCGCCGAGTCCGCCGACTCCATGGTCCTGGTCCAGGAGCACGCGACCGGCGCCGTCTCGCTGCGCGACCTCCCCGTGGAGGACCTCACGGGCTCGGTGCTCAACGAGGCGTGGCGCCAGCTCCGGCTCGCGCACGCGGCGGGCATCGCGCACCGCGCGCTGACCTCCGACGTCATGCTCGTCTCGCGCGAGCCCGCGACCGGCGCCCCGCAGGTCTGGCTCACCGGGTGGGAGCAGGGCGACATCGCGTCGTCCGAGCTCGCGCGCCGCATGGACCTGGCGCAGATGGTCGCGCTCCTCGCGCTGCGCGTCGGGGCGCGCCGGGCCGTCGAGTCCGCGGTGAGCGTCCTGCCCGACGACGACATCGCCGCGATCGGCCCGCTGCTCCAGCCCGTCGCGCTGCCGCCGAGCACGCGCGAGGAGATCCGGCAGAACAAGGAGCTGCTCAAGGAGCTGCGCGCCGCCCTGGTGGAGCGGCTGCCCGAGGCGAGCATCGAGCCGCAGCGCATCACCCGGTTCGGCGCGCGGACGATCCTCACGCTGACCCTGACGATCGTCGCGGTGACGGTCGTCGTCACGACGATCAACTTCGACCAGATCACCGAGGCCGTCTCCTCGGCGAACCCGTGGTGGGCGGCCGTCTCGTTCCTGCTCGGGATCGTCACGTGGTTCGGCGCCGCGCTCACGCTCGTCGCGTTCGCGTCGAAGCGGCTGCCGCTCTGGCGCGTCACGCTCACCCAGGCGGCGGGATCGTTCGTCGCGCTCGCCGCGCCCGCCGGCATCGGCCCGGCGGCGCTCAACCTCCGGCTCCTGACCCGGCGCGGGATCTCGACCCCGGTGGCCGTCGCGACGGTCGCGCTCGTCCAGGTGTCGCAGTTCGTCGTGACGATCCTGCTCCTCGTCGTGCTGTCCGTGGCGACCGGCGACGGCGGGCTCGTCCAGCTCCCCTCGACGACCGTGCTCCTCGCGATCGGCGGCGTCGCGCTCGCCGTCCTCGCGACGCTCCTCGTCCCGGCCGTGCGGGCCTGGGTGCTCGCCAAGATCCGCCCGACGATCCAGCAGGTGTGGCCCCGGCTGTCCGAGATGCTGGGTCAGCCCGGGCGGCTCGCGCTGGGCATCGCGGGGAACGTCGTCATGACGCTCGGCTACGTGCTCGCGTTCGACGCCGCGCTCGCCGCGTTCGGGCAGGAGCTCTCGCTCGTCGAGGTCGCGGTCATCTACCTCGTCGGGAACGCCGCGGGTGCGGCCGTCCCGACACCGGGCGGCCTCGGGGCGATCGAGGCCGCCCTCATCTTCGGCCTGACCACCGCGGGCGTCCCCGCCGCGCTCGCGACGTCCGCGACGGTGCTCTTCCGCGTCGCGACCTACTGGGCCCGCATCCCGATCGGCTGGGCCGCGATGCGGTACCTGCAGAGGAAGGGCGACCTGTAGCCGACCGTCGGTCCGCCGTCGTCAGCCCTGCGGGGCGTCGGCGACCTTGACGTCGACGTGGTACTTCGTCCCGTCGACGTCGGACAGCGTGACGGTCGTGTCGTAGACGTTCCCGGACGCCGGGTCGGTGAGCTCGCACTCGACGACCTCGCCGTCCACGAGGTCGACGTTCTCCTCGCCGCAGTCGACGTCCGCCTCGCCGATCTCGGCCAGCGCGCCCTCGGCGTCCTGCGCGATCTTCGAGGCCGGCACGGTGAGGTTCGCGTTGACCGAGCACGCGGCGAGCGCGACGGCGCACAGCGCGACGGCGGGCGCGAGGACGGCGGTACGGACGGTGGTGCGGCGCATGGTTCCCCCTGAGGTCGGTGCGGATGGCGCCCCGATCCTCGCGGACCCGGCGCCCGGGACGCCACCTCGCGCGATGGTGAGAACTCCCCGCCGGTCCCCTCCACGGTCGCGACGCGCGCCGGCCGGGTCGAGGCGCGCCCGCCCGGGGACGTTGGACCCGGGACGACGACGGCGGCCCCCGATAGGCTCACCGCGCACCCGCCGTCGTCTCCGGTCGCGCGGGCGCCCACGACGCTCGACGAGGTGAGGAGCCCGCACGTGAGGATCGGTGTCCCCCGCGAGGTGAGGGACGGGGAGCGGCTCGTCGCCGCGACTCCGCGCACGGTCAAGCGCCTGCGGGCGCTCGGGTACGAGGTGGTCGTCGAGCACGACGCCGGTGCGGGGGCCACGTTCTCCGACGCCGCGTACGAGTCGGCCGGGGCGGGCGTGGTGGACGCCGCGACCGCGTGGGGCGCCGACGTCGTCACGGCGGTGAACGCGCCCACCGACGCGCAGGTCGCCCTCCTGCGCCCGGGCGCGACGCTCGTCGCGATGCTCGGCCCCGCGAACGGCCCCGACCTCGTGCAGCGCCTCGCCACCCGCGGCGTCACCGCGCTCGCGCTCGACGCCGTGCCCCGCATCTCGCGCGCGCAGGCCCTCGACGTGCTCAGCACGCTGTCCAACGTCGCGGGGTACCGCGCGGTCGTCGAGGCGGCGGGCGAGTACGGCGGCATGTTCGCCGGGCAGGTCACGGCCGCGGGCAAGACGCCGCCCGCGAAGGTCTTCGTCATCGGCGGCGGGGTCGCGGGCCTCGCCGCGGTCGGCGCGGCGGCGAGCCTGGGCGCGCAGGTGCGCGCGTTCGACGTGCGCTCCGAGGCGGCCGAGCAGATCGAGTCCATGGGCGGCACCGCCGTGCGCGAGCCTGCCGCGCAGCAGGGCATGTCGGCCGACGGCTACGCGAAGCCGCTCACGCCCGAGCAGGAGGCGGCGGCCCTCGCGGTGTACGCGCGCGAGGCCGCCGAGGCCGACGTCGTCATCACGACGGCGCTCGTGCGCGGCCGTGCCCCGCGGACCCTCACGGCCGAGGCGGTCGCCGGGATGCGACCCGGGAGCGTCGTCGTCGACCTCGCGGCCTCGGGCGGCGGGAACTGCGCGCTCACGGTGCCGGGCGAGCGCGTCGTGACGGAGAACGGTGTCGTGGTCGTCGGCTGGACCGACCTCGCCGGGCGTCTGCCCCAGCACACGTCGCAGCTCCTCGGGACGAACGTCGTGCACCTGCTGGAGCTGCTCACGCCGGGCAAGGACGGCACGCTCGCGCTCGACCTCGACGACCCCGTGCAGCGCGGCATGACCGTCGCGCGCGACGGCGAGGTGCTGTGGCCGCCGCCGCCCGTCGCGGTGAGCGCGACCCCGGCCCCGGGGTCGACCGCGCCACCACCCGACCCCGCGCTGGAGGCCGCCGCGCGCGAGCGGGCCGCCGCGGAGGCGGCGTCGGCCGCGAGCCTGCGCCGCCGTCGCCGGACCGTGGGCGCCGCGCTCGCCGCGGTGCTCGTGACACTCGCGCTGTCGTTCGCGCCGCCGTCGCTCGTCGGGCACGTCACGGTGTTCACGCTCGCGGTGATCGTCGGGTACTACGTGATCTCGAACGTCACGCACTCGCTGCACACGCCGCTCATGGCCCAGACCAACGCGATCTCCGGCATCATCCTCGTCGGCGCGCTCCTGCAGATCGGGTCCGACGACTGGGTCGTGACGACGCTCGCGCTGCTCGCCGCGACCGTCGCGAGCATCAACATCTTCGGTGGCTTCCTCGTGGCGAACCGGATGCTCCGGATGTTCCGCAAGGACGTCCCGGCGCGCGCGCAGGGGGTGGCCCGATGACCGCGACGTCCGTCGCCCAGGCGGTCTACGTCCTCGCCGCCGTCCTGTTCGTCCTCAGCCTCGCGGGGCTGTCGAAGCAGGAGTCCGCACGCCGCGGCAACGTGCTCGGCATGGTCGGCATGGTCCTCGCGCTGGCCGCGACGATCGTGCTCGCGCTCGGCACGAGCGCCCGGCCCGTGCTCGTCACCGCGCTGCTCATCGCGCTCGTGCTCCTCGTGGGCGCGGCGGTCGGGACGTGGCGCGCGCGCCGCGTCGAGATGACGCAGATGCCGGAGCTCATCGCGATCCTGCACAGCTTCGTCGGGGCCGCGGCCGTGCTCGTGGGCTTCAACTCCTTTCTCACGGCCCACGCCGCCGGGGCCGACGACGTCGCCCACCTCGTCGAGGTCTCCCTCGGCGTGCTCGTGGGCGCGGTGACGTTCACCGGATCCGTCGTCGCGTTCCTCAAGCTGTCCGGGCGCACGCGATCGGCCCCGCTCCAGCTCCCGGGCCGCAACCTGCTCAACCTCGCGGCGCTCGTCGTGAGCCTCGGGCTCGTGGTGTGGTTCGTCGTCGCGCCGTCGATCTGGCCCCTGCTCCTGCTCACGGTCGTGTCGCTCGCGCTCGGTTGGCACCTCGTCGCGTCGATCGGCGGCGGCGACATGCCCGTCGTCGTGTCGATGCTCAACTCGTACTCCGGCTGGGCCGCCGCCGCGGCGGGCTTCATGCTCGGCAACGACCTGCTCATCGTCACCGGAGCGCTCGTCGGGTCCTCCGGTGCGATCCTCAGCTACATCATGTGCCAGGCCATGAACCGGTCGTTCGTGTCCGTCATCCTCGGCGGGTTCGGGGCCGAGGAGGGCGCCGCGCCCGCCGGGGGCGGCGACGGCCCGCAGGGCGAGCACCGCGAGGTGAGCGCCGACGAGGTCGCGGCCCTCCTGCGCGACGCCCGCAGCGTCGTCATCACGCCGGGCTACGGCATGGCTGTCGCCAAGGCCCAGTACCCCGTCGCGGAGCTCGTCGAGCTCCTGCGCGACGGCGGTGCCGAGGTCCGGTTCGGGGTGCACCCGGTCGCGGGTCGCCTGCCCGGGCACATGAACGTCCTGCTCGCCGAGGCGCGCGTCCCGTACGACATCGTGCTGGAGATGGACGAGATCAACGACGACCTGGCGGACACGGACGTCGTGCTCGTTATCGGCGCCAACGACACCGTGAACCCCGCCGCGCTCGACGACCCCGGCTCCCCCATCGCGGGCATGCCGGTGCTGCACGTGTGGGAGGCCGGTCAGGTCGTCGTCTTCAAGCGCTCGATGGCGGCCGGCTACGCCGGGGTGCAGAACCCGCTGTTCTTCCGCGAGAACACGGGGATGCTCTTCGGCGACGCGAAGCAGCGGGTCGAGGACATCGTGGCGGCGCTGCGCGTCGGCTGACCGGCCGACGCCCTCGACCCCGGGGCCCGTGCTGCGCGCTCGCGTCGCGCTCCGGGCGCCCCGGCTGCCTAGAGCACCCGCTCGAGCGCACCCGTCAGCGCGACGGGTGTGACCTCGAGGCGATCGAGGCGCCAACCGTCCTCGGTGCGTCGCGCGCCGTAGCGGTGGACCGAGGCGGCGATCGACTCGGTCGCGTCGTCGAGGACGAACACGGCGAGGTCGTGCGCGCGCACCGTCGCGGAGTCGCCGTCGATCTCGACGACGAGGTTCCCCTTGTGGTGCAGGGTGCGGACGTAGCCGTCGTGGCCGCGTCGGACGAGCGCGACGAGCGCGTCGAAGCCCCGCGCCTCGCCGCGCAGCGAGCTGACGACGACGTCGTCGGTGAAGAGCCGGTCGGTCTCGTCGTACCGGCGCTCGTCGATCCACAGGCTGTGGCGGGCGACGAGGTCGGCCAGCTCGGCACGGTCGGCCAGCTCCCGGACGAGGGACTCGGTCGTGGTCATGCGCTCGGTCGTGGTCATGTCTCCTCCTTGGATCGTGAGAGCAACTAACGTTTGCTCGTCTCACGAAATCTAGATCGTTAGTTCGACTAACACAAGGGGTACGATCGAGACGTGGACACCGAGGACGACCTCCGCTTCGACCGTGGCGACGAGACACCGGCGCGGCTCCGCGGACAGCTCTCCCGCCTCGTGGGCATGACCGCGGCGCAGACCCGACGCGTCGCCGGCGACGCCCTGCGGGCCGTCGGTGCGCACAAGGACCACTTCGTCGTGCTCGCCGCGCTCGCGGAGCTCGGCCCCGCCAGCCAGTCGACCCTGTCGGACCGCACGCGGGTCTACCGCAGCGACCTGGTCTCCGTGCTCAACGAGCTCACCGACGGGGGCTGGGTCCGCCGCGCACCGGACGCCACCGACAAGCGCCGCAACGTCGTGTCGATCACCCCCGCGGGCGAGCGACGCCTCGACGAGCTCGACGCGATCCTCGAGGAGGTCAACGACCAGGTCATGGCGCCGCTCTCCCCCGACGACCGCACGGAGCTCTTCCGGCTCCTGGAGCGGGTCAACGCCCACCTCGCGGCCGGGGCCGACAGCGCTTGAGGGCCCCGGAGCGTCAGTGCTCAGCCGAGCACGCGCTCGCGTGCGTGGCTGAACGTCAGGGACGGGAGCGTCGCGAGCGTCCCGTGGGCCGCGACGTAGTCCTTGAGGTCGCCCCGGTAGACGACGCGGCCCGGCAGGTCGAGCAGCGTCTGCGGACGCACCTGCCACCGCTCGACGCCGAGGTCGCACACCCCGGCGCCGTGCAGCACGTGGTAGACGAACTCGGAGCAGAAGAACCGGTCTTCGGCCTCGTGACCGCGGCCGAAGCGGGCTCCGACGAGACCGCGCACGTTGTAGGAGAACGCGTGCGAGTCCAGCAGGAACTCGGTGATCCGCACGCGGATCGCCTCGTGCTGCTCGGGCGTCACGGGGACCTCGAGCACGACCCCGGGCACGACGTCCATGCCGCGGTACAGACCGTCGTCGAACCGCTCGCGCCGGAAGCACCCGACGAACGGGTTCCCGGCCCGACGGCGCCCGAAGCTGAACATGAGGTCGAGCCCCGGGTCGAGCGCGAGGGAGGAGTGCGTGAACTCGTCGCGCGTCGCCAGCGCGATGGTCCGGGACAGGACCGTACGGCTGCGGGACAGGACGACGTAGACGTTCACGCGAGTGACCATACGTTGCCCGGGCCCGCAAGCGGAACGGCCCAGACGGGTCTTTTGTCCGGTCAGGCCTCCGCGAGCGCCCCGAGCACCTGCTCGGCGAGCCGCGGAGGGAACTGCGCTGCGGCGTCGCGCACGTCGAACCCGAGATCCTCGGCGAGCGCGAACGCCCGGCCGGCACGGGCCGGGTCGGGCAGCGAACCGTCCCCGGTGAGCATCATGACGCCCGCGGTGAACGCCGCACGACCGTTGCCCCGGTCGCCCGCCGCGAGGTAGAGCTCCAGGGCGCGCGCGGAGTCGCGCGGGCGACCCCGGCCCGTCGCGTGCTCCGCCGCGAGGTTGTAGAGCGCGCGGGGGTGGCCCGCGTCGGCGGCCTGCTCGAGGAACGCACGCGAGCGCACCTCGTCCACCGGCGTGCCCTGGCCGGTCGCGGTGAGGACGGACAGCTCGAACAGCGCGTCGGCGTTCCCCCGCCGCGCCGCCTCCTCGTGGTCCGCGACGGCCGCCCCGGCGTCCTGCGCGAACCCGTAGCCGTTGTAGCGCATCCACCCGCGCAGCACGTGCGCCCCGCCGTCGGGGTCGTCCTCCGCGAGCCGGTCGACCCGCTCGGCGGCCTCCGCGGCGAGCGGCAGCCGGCGGAAGTACGCCTCGCGCACCCACGACGTCGCCGCCTCGCGCGACACCGCGTCCGCCCCGCCCGCGTCGGCCCTGCGGTACGTGTCGACGAGCACCTGCTCCGCGTCGCCCGGCAGCAGGCCGATCACGTGCTCGTTGCGGACGAACGCGTCGCGCAGCCCGTGCGCCGCGGCCAGGGCCCGCTCCCGGCTCACGGCGCGGTCGTCGAGCACGTCGCGCGCCGCCTCGTAGGCGACGCTGCCGCGCGGGCGCGGCGTGCCCGACGTCGGAGCCCCCTCCGCGGTCGCGCTCGCCGACGCGTCACCCGCCTCCGCCGCCTTCGCCGCGTCCCGCGCGTCGGCGTCCCAGACGAGCTCGCCGTCCGGGTTCCAGATCTGGTTCGTCCGGTCCTTCGCCCACACCGCCCGGAAGCCCTCGGGGAGCGAGAGGTAGCGCACGAGGTGCGGCGCCCGGCGGTACAGCTCGTGCGCGGGCACGGGGAGGAGCCCGCCGCGCGGCTGCGCCGCGATCGACTTCACGACCCACCCCGACGCGCCGTCGCCCACCGGCCGGGTTCGCTCGACGAACATCTCCGGAGCGTCGTACACGTCGTTGTAGACGAGCACGGTCTCCGTGAAGCGCGTGCTCTTCGAGCCGACCTTGCAGAAGGCGACCATCTCGCGCTGCTGCCGGTAGGTGTCGAGCATCGGGTCGACGTCCCACGTGAGCGTCGAGATCCCGTCCTTCGTGAGGTCCGTGACGGCGACGCGCAGGTCGTCGCCCGACTCCGAGAGCACGACCCACCAGAAGCCGTGCCAGACCTGGTAGCCCTTCACGACCTTCTCCGCGGGCAGGGTCGCGACCCAGTCCAGGAACGACTGCGCCGTCGGGGCGAGGAACGGCGTCGTCTGCGTCCACACGCGGCGACCCGTGGCCGACCGGACGTCGAGCACGACCCGCGCGGGCGCCGTCGTCGGTGTCCCGTCCGCCCACCAGCGCACCGCGTCCGCCGCGGGCGGCGGCCAGGCGGTGCGGCCGTTGGCGATCGGGTCGAGCGCGAGCACGTGCTCGCCGTCGAAGTACGCGACGTACCAGTGGCCCGGCCCGTGCGCGCGGTCCACGCCCACGACGACGAACGCGCCCTTGCCGCGGGCACGCAGCCGCGCGGCGATCTCGTCCGGCGTCGTCTGCTCGAACGCGCCGCCGACGAGCTCGGCGAGCTCGGCCTCGCTCGGGCCGGTGGGGGTCGCGGGCTGCGCCGGCTCGCCGCGCAGGATGCCGACCATCGAGGCCACCGCCGACGCCGCGTGGTTCACCGGGAGGGTCGCGGCGTTCGCGTCGTTGCGGTGACCGGCGTGGAACGCCTCCACCAGCTGGGCCTGCGTGAAGCACGACTCCCGCACGTAGGCCGACCCGTCGAACCCGACGATCGCCTGCGCGCCGCCGCGGCCCGGGGTCCACACGTGGAAGCCGCCCGGGACCACCTTGTTGTGGCGCGCGACCGTCGCGACGTCGACGCCGAGCAGGGTCGCGGCCCGGTCGGCGAGGTGCGGGAAGCCCTCGGTCCAGTGCTGGTTCTGCGGGTCCGGGGCGTTCGCGTCGGTCACGGGGAGAGGGTATGCGCGGCCGCCGACGCACCGCACCGCCCCGGCATGGGGACCGGTCCCCATCGGACGACCGGTCAGGCACCCGCCCGGCGCAGCACCGCCTCCGCGTGGCGCAGCACGGGGCCGTCGACCATGCGGCCGTCGAACGTGAAGACCGCGTCCGGTCCGCCGGGGTTGGCGGCCGCCGCGTCGAGCAGCGCCCGCGCCGCGGCCACCTCGTCGGGCGTCGGGGCGTAGGCCGCGCGGATCACGGGGACGTGGCTCGGGTGGATGCACGCGGTCGCGGCGAACCCCGACGCGGCGGCGTCCTCGGCCTCGGCCCGCAGCCCGTCGAGGTCGCCGACGTCGACGTGCACGGCGTCGACCGCGGCCTTGCCCGCGGCACCGGCGGCGAGGAGCACCGCGGACCGCGCGTGCCGCGCGACGCCGCGGTACGACCCGTCCGGGCGCCGGCTCGACGTCCCGCCGAGCGACGCGACGAGGTCCTCCGCACCCCACATGAGCGCGACGACCTCGGGCCGCCGGGCGAGCTCCGGCGCCGCGAGGACGCCCGCCGCCGTCTCGCACAGCGCGAGGACCCGGACGCCCGGGAGGGTGCTCGCGAGCGCGCCGAGCGACCCCAGCAGCTCCGGCCCGGCCTTGGCGACCATGACCGTGCGCAGCCGCGTGTCCGCGAGCGCCGCGACGTCGAGCGCGTGCTCGGGCGTCCCCACCGCGTTGACCCGCACGACCGTCCGCGCCGGGTCCAGCGTCGCGGACGCCTCGACGACCGCGCGACGGGCGGCGTCCTTCGAGGCTGCGGCGACGGCGTCCTCCAGGTCGAGGATGACGGCGTCGGCGCGGTCGGCGGCCTTGCCGAACCGGTCCGGCCGGTCGCCGGGGCAGAACAGCAGCGCCGGCCCGAGCCGGAACCCGTCGCTCACCACGCGCTCTCCTCGTCGCCGCGCTCGAGAACGGGCTCGTGAGACCCGCTCTCGCCGCCGAGCCCTGGATCCCTCCCCACGCGGGCGCCGGGCTGGGGAGCGATCCCGGGTTCGGCAGCACCGGGGTGCCCGGCCCCGGGTGCGGCGGACGCCCCGGGCGACCGGACGCCGTCGGGCACCGCTGCGGATGCCGCCTCGTGGGCGGCGCGGGTCCAGAAGAGCGCGGTGCGGACGGCGCGCGCGACGAGGACGCCGTCCTGGTTGAGACCGCGGTGCTCCAGCGTGACGACGCCCTGGCCCGGGCGCGACGCCGACAGCCGCTTCTCGACGACCTCCGTCTCCGCGTAGAGCGTGTCGCCGTGGAACAGCGGCTTCGGGAACTCGACCTCGCGGAACCCGAGGTTCGCGACGATCGTGCCCTGCGTGACCTGCCCGACCGACAGCCCCACGAGCGTGGACAGCGTCATCATCGAGTTGACGAGCCGCTGCCCGAACGGCTGCGTCGCGGCCCACGCGGCGTCGAGGTGCAACGCCTGGTGGTTCATCGTGAGCGTGGAGAAGACGACGTCGTCCGCCTCCGTGAGCGTGCGGCCGGGCCGGTGGCGGTACACCACGCCCGTCTCGAGCTCGTCGTAGTACAGACCCCGCTGGACCACCTCGCGCATCACTGCTCCCTCCTCACCTCGGCCTCGGCGACGTCCGCCGAGAACGACCTCACCCACCGCCGAGCACGACATGAAGGACGGAAAGAGGCGGATAACGTCCTTCATGTCGTGCTCGGCGTCGGTCGTGGCCTAGCCGTCCAGTCCCAGGCTCCTCGCGATGACCATCAGCTGCACCTCGGTGGTGCCCTCGCCGACCTCCAGGACCTTCGCGTCGCGGTAGTGGCGCGCGACCGGGTTCTCGTTGAGGAAGCCGTAGCCGCCGAAGATCTGCGACGCGTCGCGCGCGTTCGCCATCGCCGCCTCGCCGCCCACGAGCTTCGCGACCGACGCCTCCGCCTTGAACGGCTTGCCCGCGACGAGCTTGTGGGCGGCGTCGAGCCACGCGAGCCGGGCCGTGTGGACACGAGCCTGCATGCGCGCGAGCGTGAACGCGACGTGCTGGTTCTCCCCGATCGACCGCCCGAACACGACCCGCTCCTTCGCGTACCGCAGCGCCTCCTCGAGGCAGCCCTGCGCGGCGCCGGTCGCCAGCGCGGCGAACGCGATGCGCCCCTCGTCGAGCGCGCGCAGGAAGTTCGCGTACCCCCGGCCGCGCTCACCGAGGAGGTTGCCCTCCGGGACCCGGACGTCGGTGAGCGTGAGGGGGTGCGTGTCCGACGTGTGCCACCCGACCTTGTCGTACGACGGCCCTACCTCCAGCCCGGGCGTCCCCGCCGGCACGATGATGCTCGACAGCTCCTTGCGCACCTCGCCGTCCTGGCTGACGTGCTCGCCCGTCACCGCCGTGATGGTCACGAGGCTCGTGATCGGCGCCCCCGAGTTGGTGATGAACTGCTTGGAGCCGTCGATCACCCACTCGTCGCCGTCGAGCCGTGCGGTCGTGCGGGTACCGCCCGCGTCGGAGCCGGCGTCGGCCTCCGTGAGCCCGAACGCCGCGAGCGCCCGTCCGGTGAGGAGGTCGGGCAGCCAGCGCTCCTGCTGCTCGCGCGACCCGTGCCGGAAGATCGGCACGATCCCCAGCCCGACGCCGGCCTCGAGCGTCACCGCGATGGACTGGTCGACGCGCGCGAGCGCCTCCACGGCGAGGCACAACGACACGTAGTCCTTGCCCTGGCCACCGATCTCGCGCGGGAACGGGAGCCCGAACAGCCCCAGCTCCCCCATCTGCGCGATGATCTCCATCGGCAGGCGGCGCTCGGTGTCGTACCGGTAGGCGGCGGGCGCGACGACGCTGTCCGCGAAGTCGCGCACCACCTGGCTGAGCTTGGTCTGCTCGTCGTCGAGCAGGGTGTCGATCATGATGCTCCCTGGGTGTCGGAGTGGTGCCGAGATAGCGACGTCCGGTCGAGGTAGCGACCGGCGACCGCTATCTCGGCGGCTGGTCGCTATCTCGGTGGTGCGGGTTCGGGGTCGGGTGCGGGGTGGACGACGGCGACCACCTGGTCCCGGCGCACGAGGTCGCCGGGGCGCACGCGCACGTCGGCGACGCCGCCGTGCGGGGCGAGCAGCGGGTGCTCCATCTTCATGGCCTCGACCGTGACGAGGACGGCCCCGGCGGCGACCGGCTCGCCGTCGGTGGCAGCCGTCACGACCGTGCCCGGCATCGCGGCGCGGACCTCGGGGTCCGTCGCGCCGGGCGCGTCGCCCCGGGCCCGACGGCGCTCGTCCCGCGCCCGCGCGGCGCGCTGCTCCCGGCTCGGGGCGGCCAGGGCGACGGTCCGCCCGTCGCGCCACAGCCAGACCGTCACGGGCTCGCCGCCGGCGGACGGCACGTCGAGCGCGAGCCGCACCCGCTCCCGCACCCCGTCCACGGTGAGCCACCACGCGCCGTCGCCCCCAGCGTCGCGCTCGATCGACGCCCGCACCTCACGCGGTCGCACGGCGCCGGGCCCCCACCCGTCGGCGATGTCGCGCGTCGGCGGACACTGCACGACGGCGTCCCCCGCCGACCCGGAGACCCGCACCTCGTGCCCACCCCCGGCGCCATCGACCAGCACGACCAACCGCGGAGCGGCGGCCGCGTTGAGCCGCCACCCGTCCCTGACCCGCCACGGATCGTCGTCGCCCGTCCCCGCCGCCCCGCCGAACCCGGGGTTGTCGCGCACATCGTCAGGGAACCTGTCGTCAACTCCGGATTCGGCACGGCGCGTGGTTGTCGCGAACAGCGCCGCGGCCACGAGATCGACCCACGCGACGCCGTCGGACGACGAGCCGACCTCCGGGGTGAGGGCCCGGGGGGCGTGCGCTCCGTCGTGCTCGACGGGCGAGCCAACCTCCGAGGCGAGGGGACGGGGGATGTGCGCACCCCCCGACCCCTCGCCGGACCCGACCACAGACCCCGACGACGAACCGGAAGACACGAGCCGGTCGATCAGCCCGGTGTCGAGCCGTCCCGCCCGTACGTCACCGTCCGCCAGCAGAGACCGCAGGAACGCCGTGTTCGTCTCGACCCCCAGCACGACCGTCCGCGCGAGCAGCCCGTCGAGCCGGTCGACGGCCTCGTCGCGGGACTCGCCCCATGCGACGGCCTTCGCGAGCATCGGGTCGTAGTGACCCCCGACGACCGCACCGGCGGAGATCCCGGAGTCGAGGCGCAGCGGCGAGGCGCCGGGCCCGGCGGGGACGCCGTCGTCGTCGTAGACCAGGACCGAGCCGGTCGCGGGGAGGAACCCGCGCTCGGGCGACTCGGCGTAGAGGCGCGCCTCGACGGCGTGGCCGCGCAGCACGACGTCGTCCTGGGCGACCCCGAGCGGCGCGCCGGCCGCGACGCGGAGCTGGAGCTCGACGAGGTCGAGGCCGGTGACCATCTCGGTGACGGGGTGCTCGACCTGCAGGCGCGTGTTCATCTCGATGAAGAAGAACGCGTCGGGGTCCGCGGCCGGGACGAGGAACTCGACCGTCCCGGCGCCGACGTACCCGACGGACCGCGCGACCTCGCACGCGGCCTCACCCATCCGGGCACGCTGCGTGGGAGTGAGGAGCGGCGACGGCGCTTCCTCGACGACCTTCTGGTGGCGGCGCTGGAGCGAGCACTCGCGCTCGCCGAGGTGGATCACGGTCCCGTGGGTGTCGGCGAGCACCTGCACCTCGATGTGGCGCGGTGCCTCGACGAGCCGTTCGAGCAGCAGCGTGTCGTCGCCGAACGACGACGCGGCGACGCGACGCGCGGACGCGAGCGCGCCCGGCAGGTCCTCGGCGGTCCGCACGACGACCATGCCCTTTCCGCCACCTCCGGCGGACGGCTTGACGAGCAGCGGGAACCCGACGCCGCGCGCGGCGGCCAGCAGGTCGTCGTCGGGCATCCCGGGCTCGCCCGCACCGGGCACGACCGGCACGCCCCGGTGGGCGACGATGCGCTTGGCGGCGAGCTTGTCCGCCATCGCCTCCAGCGCGTCGACCCCCGGCCCGACGAACGCGATGCCGGCGCGCTCGCACGCGCGGGCGAGCGCCGGGTTCTCGGACAGGAACCCGTAGCCGGGGTGGACCGCCTCGGCGCCGGTCCCGACCGCCGCCGCGACCACGGCGTCGACGTCCAGGTAGCTCTGGGCGGCGGGTGCGCGGCCGAGCCGGACCGCGACGTCGGCCTCGCGCACGTGGCGCGCGTCGACGTCGGCGTCGGAGAAGACGGCGACCGACCGCACGCCGAGGCGCCGGAGCGTCCCGATGACGCGGCACGCGATCTCGCCGCGGTTCGCGACGAGGACCGTGCGGAACCCGGGACCGCCGCCAGGGTGGTCCGTGGGCCGGTACGCCGGGCGCGCGGACAGCGGGTCCGCCGGCCGGGCGGGCGCCTCGTGGGGGGTGTCGGAGGTCATCGGCTCACATCCGGAAGAGACCGAACCGGTCACCGGTCCAGGTCTCGGCGAGGGGCGTGCGCGCGCACACGCCGAGGGCGAGGCCGAGCACGCGGCGCGTGTCGGCGGGGTCGATCACGCCGTCGTCCCACAGGCGCGCGGTCGCGTAGTAGGGGCTGCCGTGCTCGTCGTAGTCGGCGCGGATGCCGGCGGAGAACGCGGCCTCCTCGTCGGGGTCCCACGTCTCGCCGCGCGCGGCGAGCTGGTCGCGCTTGACGGTCGACAGCACGGACGCGGCCTGCGGGCCGCCCATGACGGAGATGCGGCTCGCGGGCCACGACCACAGGAAGCGCGGCGAGTACGCGCGCCCGCACATCGAGTAGTTCCCCGCGCCGAACGACCCGCCGACGATCACGGTGAGCTTCGGGACGCGCGTCGTCGCGACGGCCGTGACCATCTTGGCGCCGTCCTTCGCGATGCCGCCCGCCTCGGCGTCGGTGCCGACCATGAACCCGGAGATGTTCTGCAGGAACAGCAGGGGGATGCCGCGCTGGTCGCACAGCTCGACGAAGTGCGCCCCCTTGAGCGCCGACGCACCGAACAGCACGCCCTGGTTCGCGAGGATGCCCACCGGGTGCCCGTGGATCCGCGCGAACCCGGTGACGAGCGTGTCGCCGTACTCGCGCTTGAACTCGTCGAACCGGCTCCCGTCGACCAGGCGCGCGATGATCTCGCGCGGGTCGTACGGCGCTTGTACATCGGTCGGGACGGCACTGTACAAGCCTTCGCTCGTCGTTTCCTGGCCGGGCGCGCGGGCGTCGTCGTGCCCGACGGCGGGCGGCACGCTCGCCACGACGTCCCACGCGGGTGCGGGGTCGGGCGGGAGCGTCGCGACGATGCGGCGCACGGTGTCGAGCGCGTCCTCGTCGTCGTCGGCGAGGTGGTCGACGACGCCGCTGCGGCGCGCGTGCAGCTCACCGCCGCCGAGCTCCTCCGCGGTCACGACCTCTCCGATCGCGGCCTTCACGAGCGGCGGGCCGCCGAGGAAGATCGTGCCCTGCCCGCGCACGATGACCGTCTCGTCGCTCATCGCGGGCACGTACGCGCCGCCCGCCGTGCACGACCCGAGCACCGCCGAGATCTGCGGGATCCCCGCCGCCGAGAGGCGCGCCTGGTGGTAGAAGATCCGGCCGAAGTGGTCGCGGTCCGGGAACACCTCGGCCTGCCGGGGCAGGAACGCGCCGCCCGAGTCGACGAGGTAGACGCACGGGAGCCGGTTCTCGAGCGCGATCTCCTGCGCCCGCAGGTGCTTCTTCACCGTGAGCGGGTGGTACGTCCCGCCCTTCACGGTCGCGTCGTTGCACACGACCATGACCTGCCGCCCGCTGACGACCCCGATCCCGGCGACGACCCCCGCGGCCGGCCACGCGCCGTCGTCCACGCCGTACCCGGCGAGGGGCGCGATCTCGAGGAACGGGCTGCCCTCGTCGAGCAGGCGGTCGACGCGGTCGCGCGGCAGCAGCTTGCCGCGCGTGACGTGCCGGTCGCGCGCCGACGCCGGCCCCCCGCGCGCGACGGTCGACGTGCGCTCCCGCAGCTCGCCGGCGAGCGCCCGCTGCGCGGCGTCGTTCGCCCGGGCCGTCTCCGACCCGGGCTGGACGCCGCTCGTCAGCACGGTCATCCGGTCACCCCTCCCTGCCGAACCCGGGGCTGCGGGTCACCGACGGCGCTCGATGGCGCAGAACCCCGGGTTCGGCCGCGTGTCACGCCACCGCCGGGGGGCGGACCGCTCGCCAGGAGGGCCAGGGCAGGGTCCTCGAGCAGCGCTCCGAGGTCGGCGAGGAAGCGCGCGCCCTGCTCGCCGTCGACCACGCGATGGTCGAACGACAGGCTCAGGGTGACGACGTCGCGCAGCGCGACCGCGCCGTCGTGCTCCCAGGGCCGACGCCGCACCGCGCCCAGGCCGAGGATCGCCGCCTCGCCGGGCACGAGGATGGGCGTGCCCGCGTCGACGCCGAACACCCCGACGTTGGTGATCGAGACCGTCCCGCCGGTGAGTCGCTCCGGCGTCGTGCGACCCTCGCGCGCCGTGACCGTGAGGTCGGTGAGCGCGGCGGCGAGGTCGGGCAGGTCGAGGTCCTGCGCGTCGGGGACGTGCGGCACGACCAGCCCCCGGTCCGTCGCGACCGCGATGCCCAGGTGCACGCGGCGGTGCCGCACGATCTCCGCGGTGCCGTCCGGGAGGTCGTGCCACGCGCTGTTGAGCGCGGGGTGGCGGGGCAGCGCGAGGCACAGCGCGCGGGCCGCGAGCGCCAGCACGGTGATCCGCGCGCCGCGCGCGAGCCGGTGGGTGCGCAGGCGTTCCAGGAGCTCGACGCAGCGCGTCACGTCGACCGTGAGGAACACCGTCGCGTGCGGCGCGGTGAACGCGCTCGCCACCATCGCCGCCGCGGTGTGCTTGCGCACCCCCCGCACCGGCACGACCTCGGGCTCAAGCCCGGCCCGCGCGTCGGCACCGACGGCCGCCGAGACGGGAGACGTGGCCCCTCGATCGGGCCCTCGCGGGGCCATTACTCCCCTCTCGTCCGCGGGCGCCGTCGGGGTGGCGGGCATCGCGGTCGGGGCGGCCGGCGCGGTCGACGCGGAGAGCGTGCCGTGCACGTCGCGCGGCTGCCGCACGACGTCGCGGTGGCAGCTCACCGCCGCGAGGACGTCCTCCCGCGTGATGAGGCCGTCCCGACCCGTCCCCACGACGCGGTCGACCCGCACGCCCAGCTTCTTCGCGAGCGCCCGCACCGGCGGTGTCGACCGCGGCCGCTCGCCGACCCGGCCGGACGTCCCGCCGGTGTCGACCCCCGCACCGAGCCCGGGATCCGTCCCCACGATCGGGACCGCCTGAGGAGCGACCCCGGGTTCGGCCGGCTCGGGCCGGCCCCCGCCGCGCCCGGCAGCAGCCGCGGGAGCCCGACGGCGGCGCGTAGGCCTGCCCGCACGCTCCGGCGCGGCCCCGTACCCGACGAGGTTCGGCTCTGGCCCGTCGTCGTCCCCCGGCTCGCCGAGTCCGGGGTCTCTCCTCACGGGAGCAGCCGTCTGAGGAGCGACCCCGGGTTCGGCAGCCTGGGGTGTCGGGTGAGGGGCACTGTCCGGGGCCGGGGCGGCGGGGGTGCCGTCGTCGATCTCGAACGTCACCAAGGGGGCGCCGACCGTGACGGTCTGACCCTCCTCCGCGTGCAGGGACGCGACCACGCCGGCGTACGGGGACGGGAGGTCGACGAGGGCCTTGGCCGTCTCGACCTCGGCGATGACCTGGTTGAGCTCGACGTGGTCGCCCGCGTGGACGTGCCAGCTGACGATGTCGGACTCGGTGAGGCCTTCCCCGAGGTCAGGGAGGCGGAACTCGCGCATCGTCATCATCGGGCCACCGCCTCGACGGTGCGGGTCGCGCCGGACGACCCGGGAGCCCCGACCGGCGCCGCAGCGTCGGGCACCGACGACGGCGCGAACGGCTCGACCCGCCCCAGGACGCGGTCGACGCCGTCGAGGATGCGGTCGAGGTCGGGCAGGTAGTGGCCCTCGAGCTTGGCGGGCGGGTACGGCATGCCGTGGCCGGTGACGCGGACGGGCGCGGCCTCGAGGTACTCGAAGCAGCGGTCGGTCACGGTCGCGGCGATCTCCGCGCCGACCCCGGCCTGCCGCGGCGCCTCGTGCGTCACGACGACCCGCCCGGTCTTCCGGACCGACGCCGCGACGGTGTCGTGGTCGATCGGCGAGAGCGAGCGCAGGTCGATCACCTCGACCGACACGCCGTCGTCGGACGCGGCGACGGCGGCGTCGAGCGCGGTCCCGACGAGGCCGCCCCACGTGACGAGCGTGACGTCGTGGCCCTCCCGCACGACGCGCGCCCGGTCCATGGGGAGCGGGTCGACCGGGTCGAGGTCGACCTCGCCCTTGAGGTGGTAGCGCCGCTTGGGCTCGAAGAAGATCACCGGGTCGTCGCACGCGACGGCCTGGCGGAGCGCGGTGTACGCGTCCTGCGGGTTCGCGACCGACACCACGCGGAGGCCCGCGACGTGCGCGAACAGGGCCTCGGGCGACTCGGAGTGGTGCTCGGCCGCGCCGATGCCGCCGCCGACGGGGATGCGGATCGTGATCGGCAGGCGCACCTTCCCGCCGGTGCGTGCGTGCATCTTGGCGAGCTGCGACAGGATCTGGTCGAACGCGACGAACACGAAGCCGTCGAACTGGATCTCGCACACCGGCCGGTAGCCGCGGTACGCGAGCCCGACCGCCGTCCCGATGATCCCGGACTCCGCGAGCGGGGTGTCGAGCACGCGCCGCGGCCCGAACTCCGCCTGGAGCCCGTCGGTCACGCGGTAGACGCCGCCGAGCCGGCCGACGTCCTCGCCCATGACGACCACGCGGTCGTCGTCCGTCATCGCGCGGCGCAGCCCCGCGCCGAGCGCCTTCGCCACGGTGAGGGTGCTCATCGCGCCACCCCCGCCGCGGCCGTCCCCGTGCCCGACGCCGCCCGGTCGCCCGCGCCGTCGTCCCCGGCCGCACCGTCGTCGAACGACGCGAGGTAGTGCGCGTACTCCGCGCGCTCGCGCTCCAGCGCGTGGTGCGGCTCGGCGTAGACGTGGTCGAAGAGGGACAGCGGCGGCGGGTCGGTGAGCGCGACGCACCCGGCGCGCAGCTCGGCGGCCGCCGCGTCGGCGACGCCCTGCACCCGGGCCGCCCCCGCGTCGTCGAGCACGCCGACGGACCGGAGGTATGCCTCGAACCGCGCGATCGGGTCGCGTCCGGTCCACTCCTCGACCTCGGCGGCGTCGCGGTACCGCTTCGGGTCGTCGGCCGTGGTGTGCGGGCCCATGCGGTAGGTGACGGCCTCGACCAGCGTCGGGCCGCCGTCGTTCCGCGCGCGGTCGAGCGCGGCGCGCGTCACGGCGAGCACGGCGAGGACGTCGTTGCCGTCCACCCGCACGCCGGGCATGCCGAACCCGCGGGCGCGGTCGGCGAGCGGCACGCGCGACTGCAGCGCGACCGGCTCGGAGATCGCCCACTGGTTGTTCTGGCAGAAGAAGAGGACCGGCGAGCGGTACGTGGACGCGAAGACGAACGCCTCGTTGACGTCGCCCTGGCTCATCGCGCCGTCGCCGAGGTACGCGACCCCCACCGGGAGCCCGGCGGCGGGGTCGATCCGGCCGGCGTCGACGTCGTTCTGGACGCCCATCGCCCAGCCGGTCGCGTGGAGCGTCTGCGCGCCGATGATGACCTGCGGCGACGCCATGCCGATCGCGTACGGGTCCCAGCCGGAGACCGCGACGCCGCGCCACACGCGCACGAGGTCGACGAGCTCGGCGCCGCGCACCCGCGCGACCGCGTGCTCGCGGTACGAGGAGAAGACGAAGTCGTCGTCGCGCAGCGCGCGCGCCGACCCGACCTGGGCCGCCTCCTGCCCGAGGAGCGGGGGCCAGAGCGCGAGCTCGCCCTGGCGCTGGAGGGCCGTCGCCTCGGCGTCGATGCGCCGCGCGACGACCATGTCCTCGTAGAGCCGCAGGAGCGTCGTCCGGGCGGCCTCGCGCGCGTCGTCGTCGGGTGCCGCGGGGTCGAGGTCCGCGAGCCACCGGTCGAGCTCGGGGTCCGGGAGCCGCGTGCCGTCCTCGGTCAGCAAGCGCAGGGTCGGGGTCGTGCCCGACGGCGTGCCCCCGGCGTCGGGGGGAGCGTCACCGGCGCGGGGCGGCCTGCCCGGAGCACCCGCGCGCCGGGCGGCGGGCTTGTCCGGGCGCACGTCGTGCGCCATGGTCTTCCGGTCTGCTCGTGCGTCGCGCGGGGTTGCCGCCCGGTGACCGTTCTGCGCCTTCGGCGGGGTCGCCGCCGTCGGTCCGGTCCGCACCGCAGGTTCGCTGGGCATCGTCGCCACCTCACCTCGGGGAGCCGGTCCTCTCCGTCGAGGACCGAGGTAGGGCGAACGTAACCCCTGACGCGCACATGGCTCCACCGACCTCCGACACGCTGCGCAGTGTGACCGCCGTCACTCGACTAGGGTGAGCAGCATGCACAGCGCCGACGCTGTCGACCTCGACCTCCTGCTCGCCCTCGCCGACGACCCGCGGGCGACGATCGTCGCGCTCGCCGACCGCCTGCGGATCTCCCGCAACACCGTCGCCGCGCGCCTCGCGCGGCTGGAGGCCGAGGGCGCGTTCCTCGCGCTCGACCGGCGGATCGACCCGCACGTGCTCGGGCACCCGCTCACGGCGTTCGTCGAGGTCCAGGTGCGGCAGAAGGAGCTCGCGCGGATCGTCGACGACGTCGCGCGCATCCCCGAGGTCGTGCAGGCGTTCGGGCGCAGCGGGACGGCCGACCTGCGGGTCACCGTCGCGTGCCGCGACACCGACCACCTGTTCCGCATCGATGCGGCGATCCTCGCGATCGACGGCGTCGAGCGCACGGAGACCTCGCTCTCGATGGGCGAGCTCATCCCCTACCGCCTGCGCCCGCTCATCGAGCAGCAACGGCGCACCCGATAGCGTCGGACGTCGAGATCGGGGGCGAGCGTGCGGGACCTGATTCTTCGCTGCCAGGAGGAGGACCTCCGAGAAGCTTGCGGCCGTGTGCGACATCGACCCCCGCAAGACACCTTGGACGGTACGGGATCGACGCTGCTCCACGCGGCGCTGAGCGGGACGAGTCGGGGAGCTCCGGGTGACGACGCCGTACGGCACGGTGCGTGAGTGTGACGTCGACTCGATCAGCCAGGGTTGTTCGATCCGGAGCCCGTGCGGCTGGACGGGTTGGACGCAGACGTTGTGCGTGAGGCGGAGCCCAAGCGTCCATGACGGTGCCCCGAGGCTCGGCTCCCCGTGGCTCACCCCGCCCGCCCCCCGGAGCCGACGCCCGTACGCTCGCCCGGTCGAGCCGTTGTCGGACGCCTCGTTCGGGGCGGTGGCTACCTGAGGTCTCGCACGTACGCCGCGGCGCCGTCGTACGCGGCGATCCGGCGCTCGTAGTACGTCGCGATGATGAGCAGCAGGCCGCCGGCCGCGGCGAGCGTGAGCATCCAGGGTCCGGCGGAGATGCGCGTGCCGAGCTGGGACACGAATACGACGAGGATCTCGACCGGCAGCATCGCGACACCCAGCAGGAACGGCGCCGCGAGGTGCGTGCGCGTCCCGACGAGCACCGCGGCCAGCGCGAGCACGACGACGAGCACGGCCCGCCAGGTGCGCGCGTCGGTGTACGTGGCGAGGACCGACGGCCCGAGGAGCGCGAGCAGGCCGGGGGCGAGGGTCCGCCAGGACCCGAGGAACCCGACGGGCCACCCGCCGAGCGACGGCGTCGCGCTCGCCCGCGCCCTGGCCTGGCGGGCCGGGCCTCCCGGAGCACCGGGGTCGTCGCCCGCCGTGCCGCCCGAGGTGCCGGGCACCGCCGTCGTGCCGGCCGCGAGCGCGAGGTACCCCGCGACGAGCAGGCCCGCGCCGAGCGGGAGCGAGAAGACCTCGACGCGGAGCTCGCGCGGCGACCACGCGCCGATCGCGGCCACGAGCGCGAGCGACCACGTGAACCAGGCGGGCGGGAGGTCGAGCCGACCGCGGACCGCACGCCGCACCCCGACCACGAGGAGCGCGAGCAGCGCCACCTCGACGAGCCAGACGGTCGCGATGACGCCCCACACCGGCCGGACGTTCGCGACGGTCCCGACCACGGCGAGGGCGGCGGCGGGCGCCACGGCCCAGCGGCGCGCGACGGCGGCCCCCCGGCCCCGGCCGCGCGGCACCACCCGGGCGCCGACGAGGCCCGCCCCGAGCGCGACCCCGCCCGCGGCGAGCGCCCAGACGAACCCGAGCACGAACACCGCGCCCCCGCCGGGCGCGTGCGCGACGTGGAGCGACTCGACGGTCCCGCCGGTCGCCGCGAGCACTCCCGCGCCCGCGAGCCGCAGGGCCGCGGCGCGTCGCCAGCCACCCTCGCCCGCGCCGGTCCCACGGCCCAGCAGCACCGCGGCGAGGACGCACCCGGCCCCGGCCACGACGAGGAGCGGTGCCCGGACGTCGCCCGCGCCCGGCGCCGCACCCAGGGCGAGAACGGACGGCACGACGAGCAGCACCAGGCCCGCGCTCGCCAGCTCCCACCACCGGCGCCCACGGCGCGCGAGCAGCGCCCCCGTGACGAGCGCGGCGAGGGCGGGCGGCGCGGTGTACGCCTCGACGAGCCCGACCTCCGCGGCGGCGAGCGCCGTCCACAGCGCGGCGGTCCCGAGCGCGGCGGCGAGCCACCACTCGGCGCGCCGGTCGCGGTCGCGCGCGGCGAGCCCCGCGCCCACGGCGAGCAGGAGCAGCACCGCGACCGCGACCGTCGGCCCGGCGGCGGGCCGCCCGAACGCCAGCCCGACGGCGATCGCCCCCGTGAGCGCGGCGCTCACCTCGACGGCGACGCGGCCGGCGGCCAGGTGGATCCGGGCCGTGACCGGCCGGGCGGCGGCGAGCGCCGTCGCCACGAGCAGGGCGACGACCGGCAGCACGACGGGCGACCCGCTGCCCGGCAGGAGGAGGGCGCCCGCGCTGACCACGGCGACGGCCGCCGTCGGCAGGACGAGCGCCGCGGCGAGCACGCGCAGCGCGGTGACCGACCCGGGCCGCCGCGAGCCGACGAGCACGACCTCGAGCGCGAGCATCGCGACGCACGCGGCGACGGACCACCAGCTGCGCTCGTCGACGACCGTGAGGACGCCGAGGCCGAAGGGCACCGCGGTCACGCCGAGCACGGCCCACCACGACTCGCGGTCGACGCGCGGGACGAGCGTCACCGCGAGCGCGGCGACCGAGGCGACCCCGGAGACCGCGCACAGGACCGCGACGGTCCCGGCGCCGCTCCACGCGAGCGTCACGCCGAGCACGAGCAGCGCGTACCCGTAGGCGGTGCCGACGAGCGGGGCGTGCAGACCCCGCGGCGCGGCGGCCCGGGCCGCGAGCAGGAGCCCGCCGACGACGACCGCGCCGGCCGTCGCGGTGGGGCGTGCGACCCACGAGCCGGCGACGAGGAGCAGGACGGCCGCGATCGCGCCCGCGACGGCGGCCGCGTGCCAGACCCGCGTCTCGGCCCGAGCGACCGGGACGACACCGTGCCGCAGGACGGCGCGCGGAGCGGGGATCACCCCGGCGACCGGGCGCAGGGCACGACCGAACCCTCGTCGGACGGCGCGGACGATCGCGCCCGGCGCGGCGCCGCCGGCGACGACCCCCGGGTCGCCGGCCCCGGCCGTCAGGCCCGCCCGGTGCCCGTCAGGTCGAGCAGTCGTGACGGGCCGGGCGGTCACGACGACGAGCAGGGCCGCGAGCAGCGCGAGCAGCACGAGCGAGGTGACGCCCGCGAGCCGCGGGTCCAGCACGAGCGCGACGACGAGCGCGAGGAGCATCCACGGACCGAGCGCGCGCCCGGTCCGCACGACCGGGGCGGCGCCGAGCCGTCGTACCCCGGCGAGGCGCGGCAAGGGCACGGGGACGGGCGTGCGCAGCGGGAGCCGGGCGGCGACGAGGAGGACGACCAGGGCGGACAGGAGGCCGAGGAGCGTCCCGTCGAGCAGCGCCGCGCCGACGGTGCCGCCGCGGACGCCCTCCCCCCACAGCCCGGCGGAGAGGACACCGACGCCGAGCGGCTCGTCGTCGAGCGTCGCGGCGGTCCCGGCGGTGCCGGTCACGAGGACCTCGGCCGCGCGGACCCCCGCGACGGCCAGCGCGGGCCCGGCCCCGACGAGGGCGACGACCGCGCCGCCGAGGAGGGCGTCCGACCGTCCGACGGCCGGGACCGGAGAGCCGAGCACCCCCGCCGCCACGCGCGACGAGGTGAGCGCGAGGACGAGGAGCCACGTGCCGGCGGCGAGCGCGGGGACGAGGCCCAGCCAGGCGACGTCGCCCCCGGTCCCGAGCAGCGCCCCCGCGAGGACGGCCGACGCGCCGCCGACCGCGTACCAGCGCCGCTCGCGGGTCGCGACGCGCAGCAGCACGGCCGCGAGCGCGGCGCCGAGCGCGACGAGCGCGGCCCCGGCGCCGGTCGGGAGACCCGGCGGGGCGGTGACGGTGAGCCCGACGACCACGGCGAGGGGCACCGCGACCGTGCGCACGACGCCGAGCAGCGCCCGCTCACCTCGCAGAGCGCTGCCGACCCGCGCGCCGGAGCGCGCCGCCACGGGCGCGGCGAGCGCCGTGAGGCACGCCGTCGCGAGGAGGGCGGCCGCCCTGCCCCACGGCGCCTGCGCGGCCGGCGCCGCCACGAGCGGCACGAGCGGCCCGAGCACGACGGCGCTCGTCACCCACGCCCGGACGCGCGCCCGGTCCCCGACGGCACCGAGGCCCGCGACGACCGCGGCGAGCAGCGACGCGCGCGCCGCCGCGGTGCCGACGAGGTCGAGCCCCCACGCGCTCAGCGCGAGCTCGACGTCCACGACCGCGAGCACGACGGCGAGCGCCGCGACGGCCTCGGCGGACGAGCGCAGGCCGCGCGACCGCAGGAGCACCGCGGCCCCGACCGTGAGCACCGTGACGACCCCGGTCACGAGGGCACGCAGGGCGAGGTCGTCGGCGAAGGTGAAGAACACGAAGACGACCGTCGCGACGGCGAGGAGCCCCGCCCCCGCCCCGGCGAGGACCGGCTGGAGGCCGACCGAGCGCGACGGCGCCGCGCCCGGCACGACGACGGCGCGCGACCCCGCGGGTGCGGGCCGGACCGCCCCGGTCGTCGCGGGCGACCCGGACAGCCCGGGCGACCCCGGCGCCGAGGGGTGGACCGGCACCGGACGGCGTGGCCCGAGCGCGGGCACGTTGCCGGCCACAGACCCAGCCACCGGCGCGACGGCGGGCGGGCGCGGGCCCGCCTGGCCGCGGCCGGTCGGGTCGAGCGGGCGCATCGCGCCGGGCGGGCCAGCGGGCACCGCGCGCGCACCGGGCGGCGCCGCGACGGCGGCGCGGGCGGCCCACGCGGCCGCCTCGGGCTGGGCCGCACGCAGGGCGTCGAGGGCGACCTGGCGTCGCGAGAGCGCGTCGGCCGCCTCGCTCGACGCCGCGGCGACCTCGAACGCGAGCGGACCGGTGAGGTCGAGCAGGCACCGGTCGCAGCGGGACGACCGCAGCGTCGCGGCGCACGCGGGGCAGGAACGCGTCTCGGGCAGCCGCGCCAGCGCGACGTCGACCCACGGCTCTCTCATGACGGACATCCTGGCGAACCTGTGAGGCGCCTGGGGACGCGTCCACAGGGGGTCGCGTGGCGGTCCGGTGAAGGCTCCCGGCGGGCGCCGGGCCGGGGCGTCCGCCCGTCAGCCGCCGAGGCCGGCGACGAGCGCGCGGGTGAGCGGCGCGCCCATGCCCGCGCGGTCGGCGGCACGGACGATCGCGCCGCCGATGGCGTCCACCTCGAGCGGCAGGCCGGCCTCGGCGTCGCGCAGCATGGAGGACTTGGCCTCCGGCGCGAAGCGCCCGTAGCGGGCGAGCGTGCGCTCGGGGTCCGACGGCGCGCCGCTCGCCGCGGCGACGGCCGCGACCTCGCGCACGAGCGCCTCGAGCTCGGCGCCGTGCGCGGTCCGCACGTCCCCGATCGGGGCGCGGTACGTCGTCGTGAGCAGGGCGAACGGGGCGAGGAACGAGAGCTTGGCCCACATCAGCGCGGTCTCGTCCGCGTGGACCCTCGTCTCGATCCCGGCCCGCTCGAGAAGCCCCCGCACGGCCTCCACGCGCTCCGGGTCGACGGCGCCGGGCGCGAGCCCCACGTCGACGAACGCGCTCGTGTGCTCGATCTCCCCCGGGGCGACGCGCGCCGACTCGACGCTGATCGTCGCGGGCAGCACCCGCTCGGCCCCGTACCGCGCGCGCAGCACGTCGAGGTGGTCGAGCCCGTTGAGGAACGGGACGACGACGCCGTCGCCGAGCGCCTCGGGCGGCACCCGGTCGAGCGCGTCGTCGAGCGCGGTCTGCTTGACCGCGACGAGCACGACGTCGACCGGCCGGTCGAGCCGCGTGACCGCCCGCGCGGGGACGTGGAACTCGCCGACCTGACGGCTGCGCACGTGCACGCCGTGCTCGGTCAGCGCCGCCGCGGTGCGCTCCCCCGCGAGGAACGTCACCTCGGCCCCCGACCGCGCGAGCAGCGCGCCCACCAGCCCGCCGACCCCGCCCGGCCCCAGCACCGCTGCGCCTCGGCCGTCCCGGCCGTCTCGGCCGTCCCTGCCGCTCGTCGTCCCCGTCACCGTCGTCCCCTCGTCGTCCCGCCGGACCGTCCCGGCCGTCCCTCCGCGCCCGTCGTCAGACCGCGGGGACCTCGACCCTACCCACGGGGACGGACCCCACCGACGCGGAGCCGGGCACGGTGAGCGCCGCGATGGCCGTGGTGATCGGGATCGCGAGGACGAGGCCGATCGAGCCGACGAGGGTGCGCACGACCTCCTCCGCGATCTCGCCCGAGGTGAGGCTCGTGGCGAGGTTCTGGTCGGACAGGTAGACCGCCATGAGCAACGGCAGGGCCGCGCCGACGTAGGCGAACGCGATCGTGTAGACGGTCGAGGCGATGTGGTCGCGCCCGATGCGCATCGCGCGCGCGAAGAGCTCGCGCCGGGTCGCGAGCGGTGCGACCGCCCGCAGCTCCCACACGGCCGACGCCTGGGTGATGGTCACGTCGTTGAGCACGCCCATGCCGGCGAGCACGATGCCGCACAGCACGACGCCCTGGATGTCGAGCGAGGGCGCGTACTGCGGGATCCACAGGGACTCCTCCGAGGTGAGCCCCGTGATGTTCGACGCGCCCGAGCCCCACCACCCCAGCAGCGCCGTGATGGCGAGCCCGACGAGCGTGCCGAGCAGCGCCGTCGACGTGCGCGCGGTGAACCCGTGCGCGACGTAGAGCACGACGAACATGACGAGCGACGACGTCACGAGCGCGACGCCCAGCGCGTTCTGCCCCGTGAGCAGCGCGGGCAGCGTGAACCACGTGATGACGACGAACGCGCCCGCGAGCCCGGCGAGCGCGGCGAGGCCGCGCCAGCGCGCGACGGCCAGCACCACGACGGCGTACGCGATCGCGAGGACCCCGATGGGCAGCCCGCGCTCGAAGTCCATGAACACGTACGGGCTCACTCCCGCCCCGACCGCCTCGGCGATGTAGAGGACGCGGAGCCGGTCACCCTCGTCGAACCCGTAGGCGACGTACTCCGGCGGTGCGCCGACGGTGATCGCGTCGCCGCCCACGTCCTCGCCGCCCGCGCGCGACCCCTCGTCGAGGCGGGCGGGGACCTCGCTCGTCTCCGGGTCGATCGGCCCGGTGACCGTGGCGCGCAGGACCGAGCTGCCCTCGGCCGCGACGGGGATGCGGTCCGGGACGTCGGCGGACGCGGGCCACAGGGCGACCAGCCCGGCCAGCGTGACGAGCAGGGCCGGGACGAGCAGCGCCGCGAGCGTGAGGCGCACGCGCCGCGTCGCGGGCGCCGCGCGCCCGTGCGCGTGACCGTGCCCGTGCCCGTGCGGGTCGGCGTGCGACCGCCCGGGCTGCTCGCGGCGCTCCCGGCGCCCCGGGACGGGGCCGGACGTCAGGTCGGGGCTCGGCTCGCTCACCCCAGGATGCTGCCACGGCGGGCCGACGGCGCGTGGTGGCACGCGCCGTCGGGCGCTACGGGGCGAGGCGGTGCAGGTCCCGGGGGAAGAGCGCGACCTCACGGACGTTGGGCGCCTCCACGAGGCGGGCGACCCAGCGCTCGAGGCCGATGGCGAAGCCGCCGTGCGGGGGCATCCCGTGGGCGAACGCCTCGAGGTAGGTCTCGTACGGCTCTGCCGCCTCGCCCCGCGCCGCCAGCGCGGCGACGTAGTCCTGGTAGCGGTGCAGCCGCTGCCCGCCGGTCACCAGCTCCAGGCCGCGGAAGAGCAGGTCGAAGCTGTTGCTCCAGCGCGGGTCGTCGGGTTGCGGGTGCGTGTAGAAGGGCCGCTTCCGCATCGGGTAGCCCTCGACCGCGAGGAAGTCGGAGCCGTGGGTCGACATCGCCCAGGTACCCAGGGACCGCTCGTGCTCGGGGGCGAGGTCCGGCTCGTCGTCGGCCGCACCCACGAGGGCGAGCGCGTCGCGGAAGTGGATCACGGGGATCTCGGACGGCACGACCGGCAGCGCAAGCCCGAGCCGCTCGACGGCGTCGCCCGCCCCGTCCCGGAGCGCCTCGACCATGCCGGCGAGCACGTCGCGCAGCACCGCCAGGACGTCCCGGTGGTCGCGCACGAAGCCGAGCTCGACGTCCAGGGAGACGTACTCCGCGAGGTGGCGTGCCGTGTCGTGGGGCTCCGCCCGGAAGACCGGCCCGACCTCGTACACGCGCTCGAACACGCCGACCATCTGCTGCTTGAAGAACTGCGGGCTCTGGGCGAGGTAGGCGGTGCGGCCGAAGTAGTCGACGGGGAACACGCTCGCGCCGGACTCCGTGGCGGACGCGACGAGCTTGGGGGTCTGGATCTCGGTGAAGCCCGCCGCGTCGAGCGTGGCGCGGAACCCGCGCAGGCTCGCGGCGGCGAGCTCCCAGCGGGCCCGCCGCGCCGGGTGCCGCCACGTCACGGCCGCGTGGTCGAGGAGCGTGGGCAGCGCGACGTCGAGGTCCGGGCGCCACAGCTCGACCGGCGGGCGGGTCGCGGGCGCGCCGAGCAGCGTGATCGTCGGCGCGGTGATCTCGACGCCGCCCGGTGCCTGCGCGTTCGCGGTGGCCGTCCCCGTGACCTGGACGGCGGTCTCCTCCGGCGGCAGCCCCTCCGCGGGGACCTCGTGCGGACGCAGGACGACCTGGGCGAGGTCCGTGCGGTCGCGCAGGACCAGGAAGGACACCGTCGCCAGCTCGCGGCGGCGGTGCACGTGCCCGCTCAGGGTCACCACACGTCCGGGTGGTGCGGCGGCGACGTCGGCGGCCAGGGTGCGAGCGGGGGCGGGCGGGGCGGGTGGTCTCATGACTCCTCCTGGGAAGGGCAGGCCCTGGAGGTGCGGGCGGGGGCTAGGTCGCGGTGCCACCACACCTTCGTCGACGTCTCGTCGACCTCTCGTCGGTACGCCGGCACGCGCGGGGAGCCGCCGCCGGCGTCGCCACCGGCCGAGGGTCGTCACGCCTCGCAGCCACCGCGAGCGACGATACCGACCGACCCGCGCGCGGACCACCGCATTGCGGTGGTCCGCGGCCACGGGTCAGTCGGGCAGCGTCACGTAGCCGCGGCGCACGCCCGCGACGAGGCGGCGCGGGAGGGTGACCTCGCGCCCGTCGACGACGACGGTCACGAGCTCCGGCACCTGCGCCTTCCACTGGGAGCGGCGGGCGCGCGTGTGGGAGCGGGAGAGCTTGCGCTTGGGCACGGCCATGAGGGGTCCTTCCGGTGGGTGGAGCGCCCAGCCTAGCGTTTCATGAGAATGGTTCTCAAGACGCGTCGAGAATGGGCCCTCGGACGGCGGTAGCATCCCGAGGGCTGCCCGCCCGTGTGGCGGCACCGCCGCCGTCACACCCCGCCACAGCCAGCCACCGCACACCACGAGGAGCCACCATGGCCACGGTCGACTACTTCCTGTCCGGCGACCCCGAGGTCGCCAAGCAGCACCTGCACGCCGCGCTCCAGGAGCAGGGCTTCACCGTCACCACGCGCCCGACGGGCCAGTGGGCCGCCGAGCGCGGGAGCAAGCAGAAGACGTTCTGGCTCGGCGCGTTCGCCGGCAAGGCGCAGCACCTCGTCTTCACGGTCGACTTCATGCTCCACGGCGACCAGCTCGTCGCCCGCATCGACCGCCCGACGGGGCACGGTGCCATGGCCGGCGCGGTCGGCGTGGCTCGCTCGAACAAGGCGTTCTCCGAGGTCGACCAGGCCATCGGCACGCGCCTGACGAACCACGGCATCCTCGCGAACGTCGTCCACGCCTGACCACCCCCACCCCTCGCGCCGAACACGCCTCCACCCCGCGTCGAGAACGACCTGAGGGTCGTTATCTGCCGCAAAACGACCCTCATGTCGTGTTCGGCGCTGGGGCGGGGGACGGGGACGACGAAGGCCCGGAGCCCCTCGCGGGGTTCCGGGCCTTCGTGCTGCTGACCGGACCGGCAGCGGCCGGTCAGCGAGACGTCACTTGGCGACGGCCTTCTTGAGCAGGCTGCCGGCGCTGATCTTCACGCCGAAGCCGGCCGGGATCGAGATCTCCTCGCCCGTACGGGGGTTGCGGCCCGTGCGGGCGGCACGCTCGACGCGCTCGACGGACAGGAGGCCCGTGACCTTGACGGCCTCGCCCTTGCCGAGCGACTCGATGAGCACCTCCTGGAAGGCGTTGAGGGCCTTCTCGGCGTCCGACTTCGAAAGACCGTCGGCCTTGCTGGCGATAGCCGAGATGAGCTCGGACTTGTTGAGCGACATGCGAATCCCTTCTTCGGTTCACGACGCGCGGTGGTCACCACCCGTCGTCACGGTCTCAGTGTGCCAGCCGCGAGGCCGTGCACCGGGGACAACACTAGGGAACACGCGGAGTTTCGCGCGACTTCTCGCGCCCTCCGGTCGTCGCGTGTCGGCGCTCAGCCCTCCTCGTGGTCGTGGTCGTGGCTCTCGTGACCGTCCTCGGCGTGCTCCTCGTGGGCGTGCTCGCCCTCCTCGTGGGCGTGCTCGTGGTCGTCGTGCGCGCCGGTCGCCGCCGGCTTCCCCGTGACGCCGGCGAGCTCGTTGGGGACGACGTCGAGCGCGGCGCTCTTCCACACCTCGCCGCCGACGTAGTCGACCGCGTGGATCGCGCGGCCGGCCGGGTCGGTGACGTACGCGATGCCGTCCTGGACGAGCAGCGCGGGGCGCGGCTCCTGCCACTCCTCGGGCTCCTCCCACGCGTCGACGACCGGGATGGAGCGCACGACGGTGCCCGCCTCTGGGTCGATGACGTGCAGCGACCCGTCCGTGCCGAGCACGAGCGCCTCGCCCGCGTCGCCGCGGCCGAGCGAGCGGAACGTGTAGCTCGCGGGCAGGTCGACGAGGCGCAGGCTCGCGTCGCGCGTGTCGACGAGCGAGACGCGGGTCGGCCGCTCCAGCTCGGCGTCGGGGTCGGACTTGTAGTCGCCCAGGACGAACGGCGACGCCTCGCTGCCCGCCTGGTTCCCGATGCGCCCGTAGGCGTCCGGGGCCGCGACCTTGCTGATCGCGCCGCCCGCGACGACGACCGCACCGTCCTCGCAGCCGATCACGACGGCCTCGCCCGCGGCGACGGCCTCGCCGTGCACGCCGGGGCACTGGTCCGTCGCCGCGACCTTGGTGCCCGCGGGGTCGAGCAGGCGGACGCCCGTGCGCGCGTCCTCGGTGCCCTCGGAGACGACGAGCGAGCCGTCGGACAGCTCGACCGCGACGCCGTGGTGGGCCTCGGGGGTCGTCAGGGTGCGCGCGTCGTCGATGCCGTGCGGGTCGGCCACGGCGGCGGAGTCGAGCACGGTGATCTCGCCCGTGCCGTCGTCGAAGAGCGCGGTGCGGCCCTCGTGCACGACGACGTGGCCCGGCTTCTCGGCCGCGTACGTCACGTCCGTGAGGACGGGGTCCGCGGTGTAGTAGTGCGCATGGTCGCCGTGCGGCTCGGCCCAGGTGCCGGCGTCGAGCACCTGGAAGCCGCCCGACGTCGAGACGAGCAGGTGCCGCCCGTCGCCCGCGGGGTTGAGGCGGTTGAAGCCGGGGAGCTGGAGGTCGTCGACGACCTCGAGCGTCGTCGCGTCGAGGACCTGGACGCCGCCGCCGTAGGTGATCGCGAGGCGCGGCGTGAGGGCCGCCGCCTCGCTGACGTCGGACGTGGCCGACGGCGCGGGGTCGGCGCCGTCGCCCTGCTCGCCCTCGGAGCCCGCCCCCTGCGCGCACGCCGCGACGAGCGCGAGCGGGAGGGCGAGGCCGAGAGCGAGGGCGAGCGGGCGCCGTCGGGCCCGTGCCCCGGGAGGGGCGTCACCGGAGGGGGGACTCGCCCCGGCGGGATCGGCGTGGGCGTCGGTCGGGTCGGGTGCGGTGTGGTGCATGCGTGGTCGGCCGCCCGGGGACCCGGGCGGCCGCTCCTCTCCGGTGGTGGTGGGTGCGCGGGTCAGCCCTGACGGGCCTTCCAGCGCGGGTTGGCCTTGTTGATGACGAAGGTCTTGCCGTGCCGGCGCACGACCTTCGCCCCGGGCTTGTCCTTGAGCGAGCGGAGCGAGGCGCGGACCTTCATCGCGCGCCCCCGCCCTGCGCGCCGCTGCGGGCGCCGTAGCGCTGGCGGAACTTCTCGACCCGGCCGGCGGTGTCCACGACGCGCTGCGTGCCCGTGTAGAACGGGTGGCTCGCGCTCGAGATCTCGACGTCGACGACGGGATAGGTGTTGCCGTCCGTCCACGTCACGGTCTCGCGCGGGACGCCCGGGCCCTGCGGGTGGTCGCCCGCGAGGGTCGAGCGGGTCAGGAACGAGAAGTCGGCGGACTTGTCGCGGTAGACGACAGGCCCGTAGGCGGGGTGGATGTCCTTCTTCATGGTGGTCTCCTTGCTGGGCCGGTGACGGACCGAGAGGTGCCGCGCGAGGCGGCGCCCGTCACCAGCTCGACTTCGTGACTCCGGGCAGCTCGCCGCGGTGCGCCTGCTGGCGCAGGCGGACGCGGGAGAGCCCGAACTTCCTCAGGTAGCCGCGCGGGCGGCCGTCGACGACGTCGCGGTTGCGCACGCGCGTGGCGCTCGCGTCGCGGGGCTGGCGCTGGAGCTCGCGCACCGCGGCCGCCCTCTCCTCGGACGAGGAGGACGGCGACGCGACGACTCGCTTGAGCTCCGCGCGGCGCTCGGCGTAGCGGGCGACGACGGCCGCCCGCTGCTCGTTGCGCACGATCTTCGAGCGCTTCGCCATCAGCGCTCCTCGCGGAAGTCGACGTGGCGGCGGACGACGGGGTCGAACTTGCGCAGGACCATCCGGTCGGGGTCGTTGCGGCGGTTCTTGCGGGTCACGTAGGTGAACCCGGTCCCGGCGGTGGAACGGAGCTTGATCACGGGACGGAGGTCGGTGCGGGTAGCCATCAGAGCTTCTCCCCTCGGGCGAGGATCCGCGCCACGACGGCGTCGATCCCCTGTCGGTCGATGGTCTTGATGCCCCGGGCGCTGACGCGCAGGGTCACGTGGCGACCCAGCGACGGCACCCAGTAGCGCTTCTTCTGGATGTTCGGGTCGAAGCGACGCTTGGTCCGCACGTGGGAGTGCGAGATCGCGTGGCCGAACCCGGGAGCGGTGCCGAGCACCTGGCAGACGGCGGACATGGCGGTTCCTCTCGGGGTCGGGTGAGGCGACGGGAGACGACACTAGATAGTGAGAATCATTCCCGTCAAGACGCTATGCTGACCCGCTGTCGAGAACAGTTCTCAGGAGCGGGTTGTTCCCGGCGTCGACCACGAGGTCACGCGGGGCGCCCCAGACCACGGATCGGAGCGCTTCATGCCCTTCTCGTCACCCCCTGCGTCGGGGGCCACGCCCGACGTTCCCTCCGACGCCGGGGACCCGCGCGTCGCGCTGAGCGTCCTGGCGACGATCGACCCCGTGCTGCGGGACAGCGCCGTGTTCGGGCTCGTCGTCGGGGCGCCGCGCGTCGTCGCGCTCCGGCACGACATCCGGGCCGCCGAGGGCGCGCTACGGCGGGTCGTCGTGGACGCGACCGGCGTGATCGAGGACGAGGTCGTGCCGCTCGAGCACGCGTGCCTGTCGTGCGCGGTGCGGGAGGACGCCGTCCCGACGCTGCGCCGGCTCGCCGACGACGGCCGCTGGGACCACGTGGTCCTCGCGCTGCCCGTGGCTGCGGAGTCGCTGCCGGTCGTGCGGGCGCTCGCCGCGCAGGCCGTGCCCGGCAACGTGCTCGAGCGCCTTCGCCTCGCGACCGTCCTCGCCGTCGCCGACGTCGACACGCTCGAGCACGACCTGCTCGACGACGACCTCGTCTCCGAGCGCGGCGTCGGGCTGACGGAGGACGACCAGCGGGCGGTCGGCGAGGTGCTGGCCGCCCAGCTCGAGCACGCCGACCTCGTGGTGACGACCGGTGACGTCGCGGCCGCGACCACCGGGTCCGGGCTCGTCGACCGCCTCCGCGGCGTCGGCACCCGGCGGGTCGACGGGCTGCACGCGCTCGTGGCCGACGGCCTCGCCCGGCACACGCACGACCCCGCCGCCGGCGAGCGCCGCGCCCACCCCTTCGGCGTGCGGGGTCCGCTCCCCCGGCGCGACGAGCCGTCCGGCGACCGGAGCTGGACGATCGAGCTGTGGTCGGCCCGGCCGTTCGACCCCGAGCGACTGCTGCGCCGCATCGAGGACCTCGGCACCGGCCGCGTCCGGTCCCGCGGGGTGTTCCACGTGGCCAACCGGCCCGACTCGCTGTGCGCGTGGGACGGCGCAGGCGGCCAGCTCTGCATCGGCACCCTCGGCACGTGGGACGACGCGACGACGGCCGAGGGGCGGCGGGTCGAGCCGCACACGCGCGTCGTGATCGTCGGGGCGACGGCCGCGGGCGACGCGGACGACGACGGCGGTCGCCGCCGGCTCCTCGACGCCTTCCGCGACGTGCTGGCGACGCCCGACGAGCTCGCCGACGGCGGCCTGCGCTGGCTCGGCCGCACCGACGTCCTCGCGCCCTGGCTCGGCGCCCGCAGCGAGGCCGCGTGACCTTCAGCAGCTCGCGGTGATCGCTCGTGGCGTCACGCGGTGCGCGAGCGCTCGCGGCACCGGCACCGGGGCCGGGGCCGGGGTGGAACCCGTCAGACGACGGTCCACCGCCGGGTACCGGGGGTGGAACGCGTCGGACGACGCTCCACCCCCGTCCGTGAGCGGCACGGAGATCGACGTCGGGTCAGGTGCCGCACGGGCGAAAGGGAGGTTCTTGGTCGGGGGTGGTGTGTCCGCTGCCGGGCGGGCACACCACCCCAGGACGGTGGGGCGGCATCGGCCGCCGCCCCACGTGGCGCCCCGGTGACGCCGGGCGAGACGGTGTCGGACACCCGTCTCGCCCGGCGCTCGGGTTCAGATCAGCTGCACGAACGCGCGTCGTACGCGGCCGTGACCGTGTCCGTCGCTCCGTCCGGGTCGGTGACCGTGACGGTCACCTCACCAGCCTCGATCTCCGTGGCACGAGCGTTGAACGACTGGTAGGCGTTCTTGCCCGCGGCCACGTCCGCGAAGGTCTTGCTGCCGAACGGCGTCTCGATCGCGACGTCCAGCGCGGAGTCGTCCGCGTTGAGCGCACGGACCGCGAGGTAGACCTTGCCGGCCAGGCAGCGCGGCTCGACCGTCACGTCGACCTCGGGGGTGTCCGCACCGGCGGGGATGCCGGTGAGGTACTC
Source organism: Cellulosimicrobium sp. NPDC030954 (assembly GCF_055571305.1). Taxonomy (NCBI): domain Bacteria; kingdom Bacillati; phylum Actinomycetota; class Actinomycetes; order Micrococcales; family Promicromonosporaceae; genus Cellulosimicrobium; species Cellulosimicrobium sp. NPDC030954. Next base: position 70,482 of record NZ_JBVIFN010000009.1, on the reverse strand, counting down.
GAAGCCCTCGACGGAGAACACGTCGTTCGCCGGCGAGCCGTCGTACTCCATGACGAAGTACGCCACGTCCGCGTCGAGACCGGCCCGCAGGATGTCCTGCAGCGGCATGTCGCCCTCACCGAGGTTGGTGAACGTCGGACGGCCACCCGCGTTGAGGTTGGTCGCGTCCTTGATGTGCAGGAGCTCGATGCGGTCCGCGTACTCGTCGATGAGCGCCGGCACGTCCACGCCGGCGTTCGCCGCCCAGGCCGTGTCCAGCTCGAAGGCGACGTACTCGGGGTTCGTCTCCGCCACGAGGATCTCCCACGCGGAGGTCAGCTCACCGTTGTACTCGTACTTGGTGTTGAACTCCTGGTCGTGGTTGTGACCGAACAGCTTGCCGGTGCCGTTGGCGACCGAACGCTCGCCGAGACGGTCCATGGCGTCGGCCGTGGCCAGCACGTTCTCCAGGCCCCCACCGATGCCGGGGGACGGGAAGCCGCCCGAGCCCACGTACTCCTGGCCCAGCGTCTTGACGTACGCGAGGGTCGCGTCGAAGGTGCCCTCGTTCACGTTGTAGTGCGAGGACGGGACACGGAGACCGGCCGCGTCGAACTGGGCACGAGCCTGCTCGGCCGTGAGGCCGGAGTAGTTCGACCCGAACGGCTCGACGTTCTGGAAGCCGATCTCGCCCAGGCGGTCGTAGACGCCCTCCCAGCCGATCTGGCGGCTCCACGAGCTGAGCGAGAACAGCTGCATCGAGACCTTCTCCACCGGGATGGTGACCGGCTCGGTCGGCTCGTCCGGGCCACCGGCCGGCAGGCCGGTCAGGTACTCGAACCCGGTCGTGGCGAAGTCCTCGCCCTGCGGTGCCTGGTCGTACTCCATGACGTAGTACACGACACCGGCCTCGGCCGCGGCGGACAGGATGCCCTGCAGCGGCACGTCCCCGTCACCGAGGTTCGTGAACTTGATGCTCCCGCCGAGTCCGGTCGCGTCCTTGATGTGCAGGAGCTCGATCCGGTCGCCGTACTGCTCGAGCAGCGCCGCGACGTCGACCCCGGCGTGCTCCGCCCAGGCCACGTCCACCTCGAAGGTCACGAACTCCGGGTTCGTCTCCGCCACGAGGATCTCCCAGGCGGACATCTCGACACCGTCGTGCATGTACTTCGTGGTGAACTCGCGGTCGTGGTTGTGGCCGAAGAACTTCTCGAACCCGGCGTCCACGGCCCGCTCACCGAGGCGGTTCATCGCCTCGGCCGTCGCCAGCGTGTTCTCGTACGTGCCGATCCCCGGCGAGGGGAAGCCACCCGAGCCCACGTACTGCTGCCCGACCTCGCCCACGTACTCGAGCGTGGTGTCGAAGTCCGCCTCGCCCACGTTGTAGTGCGACGACGGTGCCTTCAGGCCCGCCGCGTCAGCCTGGGCACGGAACTCCTCGCCCGTCAGGCCGGCGTAGTTGCCGCCGTACGGCTCGACGTTCTTGAGCCCGATCTCACCCAGACGGTCGAGCACGGCCTCCTGGCCGTCGGCCTGGACCCACGGGATCAGCGAGTAGAGCTGGATGGACACCTGGTCGGCCGGGACCACGACGGACTTCCCGAAGAACACGTTGTCGACGTCGACGCCGCCCGTGCTCGTCACGACGACCTTGCCCGAGCCCTCCGGCACGCTCGTGAGCGTCCGGGTGACGTCGGTCCAGCCCTCGCTGGCGAAGCGGAACTCGGCGAGCGACTCGTCGGTCGTGCCGTCGGCGCCCTCCCAGCCCAGCGTGACGGTGCCCTGACCGCGACCGAGGACGGTCACGCGGTTGATGGCGTCGCCCGACGGGGCGTGCTCGAAGGCCACGGGCTCGTAGGCGAACGAGTCACCCGCGTCGAGGGACGTGACGTAGCCACCGGCGTCGGCGGTCTCGTCGAGGACGACCTCGACACCCTCGGCCTCGTCGTACCACTCGGCCTGCTGCTCCTCGGGCTTGAAGATGCGCGTGAGCTCACCGGTCGTCGCAGGAACCTCACCCTGCGCCTTGTCCTTGTAGGTGACGACGAGCGTGCCGAAGATCTTCTCGCCCTCGCCGTGCTCCACGGCATCCGCGTTCGTCTGGATCGTGATGCCGCAGCCGTCCGCGGTCGCAGCGGCCGACCCGGTGACCTCCGGGTGGGCGTGGGTGTTGTGGCCCAGACCGAACGTGAACTTCACGTCGGTGCACACGACCTCGTCGCCGTCCTCGGCGTCGTGGACGGAGACGCCCAGCTCGAGCTTGTCGCCCCAGTTGAAGATCGCACCGTCCGCGACGTCGACGCTGATCTCGGGCGCCGTGTTGCCGACCGTGATCTGCTTCGTCGAGAGCGTGAACAGGCCCTCCGGGTCGGTGACCCGCAGGATGACGTCGAACTGCCCGAGCTCGGTGTACTCGTGCGTGACCCTCACACCGGTGGCGTCGGTCTGACCGTCACCGTCGAAGTCCCACTCGTAGGTGAGCTCCGCACCCTCGGGGTCGCTCGACCGCGAGGCGTCGAACGTGACCTCGAGCGGAGCCTCGCTGCTCGAGATCGCGCTCGCGGTGAAGGACGCCTGCGGGTGCTGGTTGCCCTCGCTGTAGGACACGCGGTACAGGCCCGCGTCCGGGTTCTGGCGGAAGAAGCCGTCACCGTACTCGAGGACGTACAGGTTGCCGTCGGGACCGAACTCGAAGTCCATGACGTTGTCCCAGATGGGCTGCGCGGCGCTCGTGAGGTGCGCGTTCGGCAGGAACTCCTCCACGGCGGTCACCACACCGTCGCTGGTCAGCTCGTCGAGCGTGAACGCGGCGACGTAGTCCTGGGAGAACTCCGCCATGAACGGCTTGCCGTCCCAGTACGCCGGGAACTTGCCGGGCGCGTCCGGGTAGTCGGCGGAACGGTAGACCGGGCCGCCCATGGGCGCCTGGCCACCGCCACCCCACTCGACCAGCGGGTCGAGCAGCTCCGGCTGGTCACCCGGGCGGTCGCCGTAGTAGACCTGCGGCGCGACGGCCGGCGGGAGGACGTCGAGGCCGGTGTTGAACGTCGAGTTGTTCTCGGCGCCGGCCTCGCAGTCGAAGAAGTCTCCCGGCGTCTGGGTCGCGTAGTCGTACTCGTTGTAGTTGGCGTTGGGACCGTGGCAGTAGGGCCAGCCACCGTTCATCGGCTCGGTCGTGAGGTTCCACTCCACGTACCCCATCGGGCCGCGGTTGGGGTCGGCGTTCGCGGCGTCGGGGCCGTAGTCGCCCCACACGAGCGCGCCCGACTCGGCGTCGTAGTCGATGCGGAACGGGTTCCGCAGACCCATGACGTACTGCTCCTCGCGGACGAGGTCACGAACGTCGTCGTACTGCGGGTCGTCGAAGAGGTTCCCCTCGGGGATCGTGTACGTGCTCCCCGGACCGACCTCCGTGCCGGCGGCAAGGTCCTCGATCGGGTTGATCCGCAGGATCGCACCGCGCAGGTCGTTCGTGTTGCCCGCGCCGCGGCGGTCGTCGAAGCCGGGGTTCATCCCCGGGGTGTTGTTGTTCGGCGCGTACCCGGCCGCACCCGGCGCGCTCGCCGGCGTGTTGTCACCGGTGGAGAGGAAGAGGTTCCCCTCCTCGTCCCACGCCATGTCCGCACCGACGTGGCAGCACTGCCCGCGCTGCGCGTCGACCTTGATGATCTCGCGCTCGGTGGACAGGTCGATCGCGGCGGTCGCCGGGTCCCAGGTGAACCGCGACAGCACGTTGTAACCCAGCCACTGGTCCCAGTAGGAGTCGTCCGCGCCGGCCGGCAGCGAGTTCGGCGCGCTGCCGTTCGGCGTCGTCTCCGGGTAGTCGACCCCGGAGGGCGACGTGCCCGACATCACCCGGGGCGCGTACACCATGTAGACGAAGTGGTTCTCCTCGAAGTTCGGGTCCAGGGAGATCCCCTGCAGACCGTCCTCCGAGTTCTTGTAGACGTCGAGCTGCGCGATCTGGCTCGTCAGACCCGACATGGGGTCGGTGAGACGCACGACGCCGTCACGGGCCGTGTGCAGGACGCGCGAGTCGGGGAGCACGGCCAGGTCGATCGGCTCGCCGGTGTCCTTGCTGAGCAGGATCTTCTCGTAGTTGTTCCAGTCGAGGGCCGCCTCCGCGGCCGCGGGTGCCTCGGCACCCTCCTCGTGCCCCGGGTGGGCGGACGCCCCTCCGATCGTCAGCGGTACCAGCACCGCAGCAGTCGCCGCCGCGGCGGCGTATCGAGACCACCATCGGTGGCTTAGGGAAGCTCTGTGCACAACGTCCTCCTTGAGGCGTTCGGGGAACCAGGCAGCCGCCGCGCCGGGGAGCAAGGCGCGGGGTCTCCACCCCCCACTCCGCTGTGGTTCCCGCCCAGCAGGCGGGACGAGCACTCGACGCTGAGGCTGCGCGTGCGACGGACCGGGGGTCCCCGGTGCCGACCGACAAAACCCGACCGTATCTTCGACTTTGACTTTTGTCGATACCCAGCCGGAAGTCACGTGTTCAACAACCAAGTTGCGTTAGCACTCCATGCAAAAAGAGGAGGTCGGGATCGTCGCCAGGACGCCCGCGCGGACCATCCTCGGCAGGCCTACCTTCGTCCCATGGATGCCCGGACCCAGGTGCGCGAGTTCCTCGTCGCGCGACGCGAGAGGATCAGCCCGCAGGAGGTGGGGATCGCCGTCGGCCCGGGCCGCAAGGTCCGCGGCCTGCGCCGCAGCGAGGTGGCGGCGCTCGCCGGCGTGAGCGTCGAGCACTACACGCGGATCGAGCGCGGCGCCATCGCGCGCGTCTCGCCGCAGGTGCTCGACGCGATCGCCCGCGCGCTGCGGCTCGGCGAGGCCGAGCGCGCGCACCTGTCGAACCTCGCGGAGATCGTCGCGCACGCCGGAGGGACGGACCGGCGCACGAGCACCCGGCGGACGGAGGCCGCGCGCGACCCGCACAGCGCCGACCTGCACGAGACGGTCGAGGAGCCGCTCTCCCACAGCGCCGAGTTCGAGACCCGGTGGCGGGCGGGCGAGGTCCATCGGCACGGCACCGGGACCAAGACGTTCCGCCATCCCGTCGTCGGGGAGCTGGCCGTCGCCTACGAGGCCCTCGCCCTGGAGTCCGCGCCTGGCCTCACGCTCACGCTCTACACCGCCGAGCCCGGGACGGTCTCGGCGCGTCGGATGGCGCGGCTCGCAGAGCTCACCGGGGTGGGCCGGCCGACCACGTCGGGGGTCACCGAGACACCGTCGACCGCGATGCGGTCCGTCGCCGTCTCACCGGACGGTCGGGGGCCCTGACAGGGTCTCCCAGCCCTCCTCTCCACCTGTCTACCGTCCGGTACGCGCTCGACGGCCAGGACGCCGCGCGCGGTGTCGACAGCGAGGGAGACAGGATGACGACCGTGGCGGTCGTCGGGACGAGCGCGGAACGCGGCGCGGCGATCGCGCGGCGGTTCGGGGCCGCGGGTCACGACGTCGCGTTCGTCTCCCGCTCCCTGGACCGCCTCGGGCCGGTCGTCTGCGCGCTGCGCGGCGAGGGGGTCCGGGCGCGGGTCTACGCCGCGGACGCGCACGACGCCGACGCGCTGGTCCTCGCGCTCGACCGCACCGCGCAGGACCTGTCGGCGATCGAGGTCCTCGTCTACGACCCACCGTCCGCGCCCGGTGCGCGCCAGCACGTCCTCGAGACGTCGCCCGAGGAGATCCAGGACGCGGTCGAGCGGGCCGTGGTCGGCCTCGCCACCGCGGTCGAGTACGTGGTCGGCGGGCAGCGCGTCCTCGGCCGGGGATCCGTCCTCGGCATCACCGACGACGCGCTCGCCCGCGGCCCGTTCGCGGCCGGGGCATCGGTCGCGGCCGCCGCCGTGACCGCGTACCTGGGCATGCTCCGGGACGCGCTCGCACCGGACGGGATCCAGGTCGCCCGGCTCGTCTCCGCCGGCGCCGACGAGCACGGCGGCCCGAGCCTCGACCCGGCGGGGTGCGCGGAGCTCCTCTGGCACCTGCACACCCACCCGGCGCAGTGGACCGCGTCCGTGGCGGCCGCGTCCGACCCTCCTCGTCGGGTGCCGGGCGGACGGGCGTCGTGACGCGGGTCAGCCGACGACGCGGCGCACCAGCTCGTCGACGCGCCGCTCGTAGTTGTCGGCGGAGAACCTGCCCGCGCGCTGCAGCGTCGCGACGCCGTGCACCGCACCCCACACGACCTCGGCGGCCGTGCCCAGGTCCGACGGCGGCCGGTCGAGCGCGAGGAGCGCGCCGACGATGGCGTCGAACCCCTCGCGCATCGCGCGCGGCGTCTCCTCCGAGGCGAACGGGGCCGCGATCGGCAGGTGGAACATCGCCTCGTACGTCGCCGGGTGGTGCGCGGCGAAGTCGAGGTAGGCGACGACCAGCGCGCGGACCCGGTCCTCGCCGCTCACGTCCGCGCCGGGCGCCGGGCGGGTCGCGGACAGCGTGGCGGCGAGCTCCTCGAAGCCGACGAGCGCCACCGCGGTGACGATCTGGGACCGGCCCTCCGGGAAGTGCCCGTAGAGGACGGGCTGGCTGTAGCCGATCGCGTCGGCGAGCCGGCGGGTGGTGACCGCCTCCCATCCCTGCTCCTCGGCGAGGGCGCGCGCGGCCGCGACGATCTGCGCCTCCCGCTCCTCGAGGAGCCGTGCCTTGCGGGCTGCTGCCGGTGTGCTCATGCCGGCAAGTCTAGCGTCGCTAGATTGCCTGTGCTAGTTTTCCTAGCGTTGCTAGATCCTACCGACCGAAGGAGCCGGACATGCAGTGGTTGCCGATCGTCGCAGTGGTGGTCGTGGGGCTGATGGTGGGGGTCGAGGTGTCGGTCGCGTTCGTCATCAACCCGATCGTCGACCGGCTGCCGGGGAACGCGGGCCTGCTCGCCCGGGCCGACGGCGGCCGGATGCTCGGGCGGGCGATGCCGTTCTGGTACTTCGGGTCGCTCCTGCTCACCGCGGCCACCGCCCTCGTGCTGCCGGCCGGCGCATGGGCGGCCTGGACCGCCGCCGCGGTCCTGGCGCTGAGCATCGTCCTGACCGTCACCGTGCTGGTGCCCATCAACAACCGCGGGAAGACGTGGACCCCCGAGACCGCGCCCGCCGACTGGCGCGAGCAGATGGGTCGCTGGGACCGGTACCACCTGGTCCGCATCGCGCTGCTCGTCGCCGCGTTCGCGCTGCTGACCGTCGCGGTCGCCGCCTGACGTCGCGCCGGGGCCCGCACACAGAGGAACCGGTGGCGATCCGCCGCGAGAGCTCCCCCCAGCGAAGCTCTCGTCGCGGACCGCCACCGGTCCAGGTGTCGCCGCGTGACCCGTCGCGGCGACGTCCCCCACCAGTGCAAGAGGCGGCGGGCGCATGTTCGGGACGTTCACGAACAGTGATCTGGATCACACTACGACGGCCGCGGTCCCGACGCCCGCGCAGCGACCTCTCAGGTGGCCCGCAGCCGACGCCGGGCCGACCAGCCGCCTGCCACCCCGACCCCGACGGCTCCCACCACGACGGCCGCGACGAGGGGCGCCGTCGGCGTCGGCGAAGCTCCGGCGGCGACGGGCGCGGGGGCGAGCGACGCCGCGGTCGCGACGAACGTCGGCGCGGGTCGGGCGCCGGACGGGTCGGTGTCCGTCCACGCGTACGACTCCCCCGACGGGCACTCCTGCACGGCGGGGAACACGAACGCCTGCCCGACCTCCCCCGTGACCCGGACGTCGAGCGTGTAGGCCGCACGCTCGCCGTCGGGCACGGGCTCCCCGGACCATGCCACCGCGTCGTCGGTCACCTCCGAGGTCCATCCGTCCGGCTGGCCCGCGGCGAGCGCCTCGACGCCCTCGGGGAGCGTGACGCGCAACGCGTCGGTGGGCTCGCCGTCGCACCCGTGGTCGAACGTGAACGTGAGCGTCGACGTGCCGTCGCCGTGGGGTTCCACGGTCTCGATGAGCACGTGCGCACCCGCCGGGCCGGCGGTCAGCACGGCGAGCGTGCCGGCGCCGACCGCGGCGAGGACGACGCGTGACCCGCGCCGCCCGGGGCGTGACCGCTGGGGACCGGTCATGAGGACACCTCCACGGGGATCTCGACGATCGGGTTCTCGTACTTGGACGTCCGGACGCTCACGTGCACGGTCCAGTCGCCCGCCATCGGCAGGTCGAGCGTCGCCTCGTACGCGCCCGTCCCGGTCTGCGTGAGGGGCCGGGTGAACGGGCCGAGCGCGGGGTCGGCGAGCGTCGTCGACAGCTCGGGCACAGCGGCGGGCTCCAAGGGCTTCCCGTCGGCGTCGAGCAGCTCGATCTCGAGCGCGTTGACGCCGACCCGGCCGGGAGTGATCCGCGCGCGCAGCGTCCCGTCGCCGAGCTCCTCGACCACCTCGACTGCCGGGGTCGTCGCTTCCTCGGCCGACGGACCGGTCGTCGCGACCGGGCTGCGCGAGACGAGCACGCCCGTCACCGCGAGCACGAGCGCGAGCAGCAGGGCCTCGACGGCGACCGTCCGACCGAGCCGACGGCGCGCGGTCACGCCGGCCGCACCGGCACCGCGCCCGCCCGGACCGTCGTCGCCCGCGACCGCCGGGACGAGCCGGTACCGGTTCCAGGCCGCGATGCCGACGAGGCACAGCGCCACGCCGACCTTGACGAGCAGGGTCTGGCCGTACGTCGTCGACACGAGCGCGTCGAAGGTCCCGAGGATGCGCCACCCGAGGACCGTCCCGGTGACGGCGAGCGCGAGGACGACCCACGCGCCGAGCGCGGAGAACCGCGCGACCGTGACGCCCGCGCGACGCGCGTCGACGTGCGCGGACGGCGCGAGCACGAGCGCGAGGCCGACGACCCCGCCGAGCCACACGGCTCCGGACACGACGTGGAGCGCGTCCGCCGTGACGACCAGCCAGGGCGGGCCGAACGTGCGGGTGTGTCCCACGAGCACGAGCGACCCCAGCGCGAGCGCCGCCCCGCCGAGCACGACCCCGGCGGGCCACGCCGCCCGGGTCTCCCGCGCCGCGCGCGGCGCGAGCAGGGTCGCGACGACGAGCCCGGCGAGGCCGAGCGCGCCCGCGACCGTGGAGTCGGTCGCGAGGCCCGCCGCCCACGTCGCGGGGTCGACGAGGGCGTCCAGCCCGCCGCCGGCCTGCCAGGCCGGGGTGAGCGGGATCCCGAGCACGACGCCGGCGCCCGCGGCGACGAGCGCCCACCGTCGGACGCGCTGCAGGCGGCGGCGCAGGACCGGCGCGGCCCCGGGCGACACGTGCAGCACGAGGAGCTCGAACCCGACGAGACCCGCGACGAGGAACGTCCCCGCGTAGACCGCGGCCTGGTCGAGCGCGCGCACGGCGACGAGCGCCGCCGTCGGCTCGGCCACCCGGGCCTCGACCGACGTCGCGCTCGGCGCCCCCACGGAGAACGTGAAGGCCCCGGCGACGGGGTGCGTGTCGAGGGACACGACGCGCCAGCTCACGACGTACGTGCCGTCGTCGAGCGTCGTGGCCGGGGTGACGACGAGCGCGTCGTCGACCGCGGCGACGTCCACGTCGACGGGCGAGCCGTCGGCGGCGAGGACCGTCGTCCCGCCGGTCACGACCTGGACGGGCTCGTTGAAGGTGATGGTCAGCGCGTCGGGCGGCGCGTCGAGGACGGTGCCGTCCCGCGGGTCCGTGCCCACGAGGACGGCGTGGGCCGCGGCCGGGCCGCTCGCGAGGATCGCGAGCAGGACCGCGGCCGCGGCACCGACGACGACGGCCACCACCCGGCGCAGCACCGAGGGGCGGCCCACGGCTCAGGCCCTCGGACGCGAGCGCACGAACCCGAGCGCCCCGAGCACCAGGCCCGCCGCAGCGAGCACGAGCGCCGTCCAGGTGAGCGCCGGGGCCGGCCCGTCGGACGCACCCGCGGACGCGGAGTCGCCCGACGCCTCCGCGTCGGCGGCGTCGTCCGCCGACCCGTCCGCGACGGTCTCGGCCGGGGCGTCGTGCCCGTCGCCCTCGGCGGCCGTCAGCTCGACCAGCGGTGCGGGCGCCTCGAGGTCGTGCCCGTCCTCGCCCTCGGCCGCGACCTGCACCCAGGCGGTCTCGCCCTCGGCGCACTCCTGGACGGTCGGGAAGACGAGCGTGTCGCCCGCCGCGTCGGGGAGCTTGAGCGAGAGCACGAGGGCGTCACGGTAGCCGTCGGGCAGCGGGGTCTTCGCGGTGTACACGACCTCGGCGACGCGCTCGGTGTACTGGCCGCCGTGCCCGTCGTCGACCGGCTCGTCGAGGGTCGCCATGACCTTCTCGACGTCCCAGCCGGGGTTGACCGTGGGCGTCACGGTGACGACCTGCTCAGGAACCTGGATGGAGACCTTCGTGGTCGGCGAGGCGCCGCAGCCGTGCGGGACGCCGAACGTGAGCAGCGCGTACGCGCCCGCGTCGGTCGTGTCGGGGGTGACCGTGACGTGGGCGGCCGCGGCGCCCGCGCCGACGACGACGATCCCGGTGGTGAGGGCGGCGGCGCCGACGGCGCGCAGGGTCTTTCGCATGATGGTGCCTTTCGGGGAGAGGAAGACGGTGGGCTCCGGCGCGCGACGGCACGTCACGGGCACGCCCCGGCGCGGCCGGGCGAAGCCGGCCGGGTGGGCGTACAGGACGCGCGGGCGCGCGGGAGCGGGACGCCGCGGAGGGGTCCGCGGAGGCGTCCGGGAGAGGTCAGGCGACGGCGGGCGGACCGCGCCCGGGCGCGGCACCGCGCGCGAGGAGGTCGCGGACCGTCGGCAGCGCGCCGACGGCGGGCGGCACCACGCGGACCACGACGGCCCACGGGCGGCCGGGGACCCGGCGTCCGGCGAGCCACGTCCACAGGCGCCACAGCACGGCGTCGCCGTAGCGCAGGACGAGCGCGACGACGAGCGTCGCGACGGCGTGGGCGCCGAGCATCGTCAGGGGCGAGGCGGCGTGCGCGTGCGCGGACGCGTCGGCCGGGGACAGCGCGGCGCAGCGGTCGAAGACGACGTGCAGCACGAGCTGGCCCGCGCCGAGCAGGCCGAGCAGCCGCGGCAGCCCCACCTGGCGGCGCGTGAGGGGTCGCACGGCGACGGCGGTGAGGACGGCGAGCACGCCGAGCGGGACGGCTCCGGGGTCGGTGCCGCCGGCGAGGGCGTGCGCGACGACGGACAGCCCGACGACCGCGGCGGCGAGCAGCAGCACCCGCACGCCGCGGAGCACCCCTGCTCCGGGCGACGTCACGGACGCACCCTAGCGGCAGGAGGGGTGCGCGCGGCAGGGTCGGCCGCCGTCCTCCCCGGGCCGGGGAGGACGGCGTGCACCGGCACGGTCAGTCCTCGGGGTCGTGCGGCGCGTCGTCGCTCGTCGCCTCGTCGGTCACGGTGCCGCGGCGGCGCAGGACGATCACGACGACGACCGCGGCGGCGACCACGAGCGCGCCGAGCCCCACGAGCACGGGGACGACCGACGAGCCGCCGTCCTCCGCGTCCGTGGCGACAGGCGTCGCGGGCTCCGGCGACGTCTCCTCGGCCGCGTCGGTCGTGGCCTCCTCGGACGCGGGCTCCTCCGGCGTCGCCTCGTCCGTGGCGGGCTCCTCGGAGACCGGCGCCTCGGGCTGGGCCGCGACGGTGAAGGCGAACGTGCCCTCGATGGGGTGGCCGTCGGACGAGACGACGCGCCACGCCACGGTGTACGTGTCGCCGCCGAGCGCGACGGCGGGGTCGAGCGCGAGCGTCGCGGCGCTCCCCTCGATCGTCGGCGCGCCCTGCGTCACGACCGTCCCGGCGGAGTCGGAGACCACGACCTGCGGCTCGACGGGGAGCGGCTCGGTGTTGAAGGTCAGCGTGATCGCGGTCGGGGGCGTCGCGAGCTCGGCGCCGTCGGCCGGGTCCGAGCTGAGGATGCGGTCGTGCGCGGACGCTGGGGCGGCGGTGAGGGCCGCGTGCCCGGCGGTGAGGCCCAGGGCCAGCGCGGCGGCGGCGAGGAGGGCGAGGAGGGCCGACACGGGTCGGCGCAGGGAGAGGGTCATGAGGGTTCTTCCGTCCGAGGCGCGGCGGTCGCCGCACGGTGGTGCCCCGCGGCCCGGTCGTCACCGGGTCGGCCTCGTCGGGGGCCGCGTCAGGACGCGGCGAGGGGGCGCAGCAGTGCTCCCGACGGGCCGGCCGGCCGGGGCGGACCCCGGGTCGGGGCACGGCGCGAGCGCCACGTCGACGGGACGCGGACCGCGCGGGCCGGCGGCACGCCGGGGCGCGCGGCCGGTGCCACGGGCGCGGGGGCGGGGAGGGAGGCGCGCGGCGTCACCCACGCGAGGAACCGCTCGAGCGCACGCTCCCCGCGCGCGAGGACGAGCGCGAGCACGACCGTCGCGACCGCGTGCGCCACGACCATCCACAGGCCCGCGGCGCCCGACGTCGCGAGGTGCTCCGGGTGCGCGAGGCTCGCCCCGCCGCCGGTCAGGAGCGCACCGGCCGGCGCCGCGCACACGACGTCGCCGACCGGGGCGACGTGCCCGCCGTGGCCGGACGTGGCCCCCGCGGGGACGCACGAGCCGACGGGCGCGAGCACGACGAGCGCCTGGTGCAGCGCGACCTGGGCCCCGCCGAGGAGCACGACGAGCCGGGCGGGCGTGAACCGCAGCCGCGCGGCCGCCGTCGTGCCGGCGAGCGTGAACGCGGCGAGCGCGGCGAGGACCAGCGGGTCCGGGAGGACTCCCCCGCCGACGCGGTGCGCGAGCGCCGTCAGCGCGAGCACGAGGGTCGCCACGAGCGCGGCGCGTGCGACGCGCAGCGGACCGACGACCGGGGAGGACACGACGGCCACCCTAGCGCGACGCGGACGCGTCGTCCGGGCTGCCCGTCGCCCCCGCCGGCTCCGGGGTCCCCGGCGCGGGCGAGCGGTCCGCGTACCGGCCGATCGCCGGCCCGGCGGGCAGGAGCCGGTCGATCCCGACGATGACGAGGCCGAGCACGAAGAAGCCCGCCCCGTAGAGCACGACGTTGACGAGCAGCCCGGTCCACCCGAGCGCGTCGAGGTCGACGAACCCGTACGGGTACTCGCTGCCGGGGCTGACGAACCCGCGGATCGTCGTGAACGCGAAGTACGCGAGCGGGTACACGAGCCAGCGGGCCGCGTCGAGGCCGCGCAGACGCCGGTGCGCGTCGAGCAGGAGGAAGTCGGCGAACACCGCGAGCGGCAGGAGCTCGTGCTCGATCTGGCCGTCGGTCAGCCCGAGGAACACGGCCGGGGCGCCGGGGTCCTCGGGCGCGAGCACGAGGTTCGCGACGAGCCCGGTGATCGCGGCGAAGAGCGTCACCCCACCCTTGAGCCACCCCGGCGGCTGCCGACGACGCAGGAGGGACGCGACGCCCGCCCACGTGAACACGACGGCGATGAGGAAGCCGGTCTGGTTCGTGAAGTAGACGAGGCCCTCGATGTCGCCGTCGCGCCAGATGGCGCGCGTCCCGACGAGGGCGAGGACGACGAGGAACAGCCGGAACAGTCCGACGACGACGTGCATGCGAGCTCCTTCGCGCGCGGTGCGGTGGTGCGTTCAGGAGCCTAGTGCGCCCCGCCCACCCCGGTGCACCCGGCGGGCGCCCTCGACCGGGGTCGCGCGAGGCCGGCCGTGCGGTGGGTCCGGGAACGCCGAGGGGGCCGCGCGGTGGCGCGGCCCCCTCGGGACGTCGTCGCCCGCCCGGCGCTGCACGCCGGGCGGGAGCGAGGTCAGAGTGCCTGGATGTTCGTCGCCTGCGGGCCCTTGGGGCCCTGGGTGACGTCGAACGAGACGCTCTGGTTCTCCTCGAGCGAGCGGTAGCCGCTCGAGTTGATCTCGCTGTAGTGGGCGAACACGTCGGCGGTGCCGTCGGAGGGAGCGATGAAGCCGAAGCCCTTCTCAGCGTTGAACCACTTCACGGTGCCTGTAGCCATGATGTCTTCTCTCGTTGATGCGACCGGCCCACGAGCGCGGGTCCGGTTGTCGCGCCCCGCAGGGCGCCGACGGTCGTGGAGGCGGGTCCCGCGAGGGCCTGCCGGGCGTTCACGCCGGGCGACGAGGTGCCGCTTCGCGTGGTGGAGGTCGGCGACGACGCCCACGGGCCGCGTGTAGCGGTCGTGGACGTGGAAGCCGTCGGGGACTCGGGTGACCAGGCCGGCGTACTCGCCGTCCGCCGTCGCGACCCACAGGTCGTCGTCGGCGCGGCGCAGCACGAGGTCTGGTCCGGACGTGTCCGTGACCGCAGGGGCGGTCTCGGGGTGTTCAAGGATGGAGGAAAAGATGTTCTCTGCTCTCGCTCCGCGCTCTGTGGGCGGAGATCGTCGACGGCAGCTTCTGCTGCCTGGCGCGCACGGCCTTGCTCCGATGCTGAGGACCGAAGAGCGTCGCGGAACGGGTCCGGCGACATGAGCGCGACCTCCAGGGTACACGAGAGCGGTCCGCCGCCCGGAGCGGCGGCCGGAGCGGTGGCCCGGAGAGCAGGGGGCGGCGACGACTCTTGCCCCGGGCGATGATGAGGGCATGACGACTCCCCCCACCCCCGCCCGCACCGCTCCTCGCACCGCTCGCCGCAGCGTCGCCGTCGTGAACGGCTACGTCGTCCCGGTCGCCTCCGACCCGATCGAGAACGGGACCGTCCTCATCGAGGACGGTGTCATCACCGCGGTCGGCGCGGACGTCGTCGTGCCCGACGGCGTCCCCACCCTCGACGCGCGCGGCCGCTGGGTGCTGCCCGGCTTCGTCGAGGCGCACGCCCACATGGGCGTCATGGAGGAGGCCGAGGGCTGGGCGGGCAACGACACCAACGAGATGACCGACCCGAACGGCGCCGCCCTGCGCGCGATCGACGCGATCAACGTCGAGGACGAGGGCTTCCGCGACGCGCTCGTGGGCGGCGTGACGAGCGCCGTCGTGAAGCCGGGCTCGGGCAACCCGATCGGCGGCCAGACGGTCGCGATCAAGACGTGGGGCGGCCGCACCGTCGACGAGCAGGTGATCCGCGAGGCGGTCTCCGTGAAGTCGGCGCTCGGCGAGAACCCCAAGCGCGTGTACGGGGACCAGAAGAAGACGCCGTCCACGCGCCTCGGCGTCGCGAAGGTCATCCGCGCGGCGTTCGTCGACGCGCAGAACTACGCCGCGAAGCGCGACGCGGCCGAGGCGAAGGGCGAGCCGTTCGACCGCGACCTCGCCAAGGAGACCCTGGCGCGCGTCCTCGCGGGCGAGCTCTACTGGGACCAGCACACGCACCGCGCCGACGACATCGCGACCGCGCTGCGCCTCGCGGACGAGTTCGGCTACCGGCTCGTGGTGAACCACGGCACCGACGGCGCGGCCGTCGCGGACGTCCTCGCCGAGCGCGACGTGCCGGTGATCTTCGGCCCGCTGTTCACCTCGCGCTCGAAGATCGAGCTGCGCAGCCGCGACATCGCGAACCTCGGGGCGCTCGCCCGCGCGGGCGTGCGCGTCGCGATCACGACCGACCACCCCGTCGTGCCGATCAACTTCCTCGTTCACCAGGCGTCGCTCGCGGTGAAGGAGGGCCTCGACCGCGACACCGCGCTGCGCGCACTCACCGTGAACCCCGCGGCCTTCCTCGGTCTCGACGACCGCGTCGGCGCGCTCGCGCCGGGCCTCGACGGGGACGTCGTCGTGTGGTCGGGCGACCCGCTCGACGTGACGTCACGCGCGGAGCACGTGCTGATCACCGGCACCGAGGTCTACACGTGGGACGCGGCGGCGGCCGACGGGCGCGGCGCGGGCCGCGTCGTCGAGCGCGGCGAGCGCTTCCGGGCCTGACACCGGCCCCGCTCGCCGGTCGCGCGCGGCGTCGCTAGCGTTCCCCCCGAGGGCCGTCGCGCCCGCCGAGGGGGACGCCATGGCCCGGACCGCCACCTCGCAGCACCCCGCCCGGCCCGCCGCGGCGACCATCACGGCCACGTCGCTGGTCATGCTCAACGTCGCCGCGGTGGTCAGCCTGCGTGGTCTGCCCGCCGAGGCGGAGTACGGGCTCTCCTCCGCGTTCTACTACCTGCTCGCCGCCGTCTGCTTCCTCGCACCCGTCGCCGTCGTCGCGGCCGAGCTCGCGTCCACGTGGCCCGAGGAGGGCGGCATGTTCCGCTGGGTCGGCGAGGCGTTCGGGAGCAGGTGGGGCTTCCTCGCGATCGCGATGGTGTTCGTCGAGGGCTGCATCTGGTTCCCGACCGTCCTCACGTTCGCCGCCGTCACGCTCGCCTACACCGGGCCCGACGCGCGGTTCGACGAACGGGTCGCCGACGACCGGCTCTTCGTCCTCGCGATCGTGCTCGTCGTGTTCTGGGCCGCGACGCTCATCGCCCTGCGCGGCGCGTCCGCGTTCGCCCGCACCGCGCGCTGGGGCGGGATCGTCGGGACGCTCGTCCCCGCCGCGCTGCTCGTCGGGCTCGGCTGTGCCTACCTCCTTAGCGGCGAGCCGTCCCGGACCACGCTCTCCTGGGGCGCGTTCGTCCCGGACCTCACGCGTCTCGACAACATCGTGCTCGCCGCCGGGATCTTCCTCTTCTACGCGGGCATCGAGGTCAACGCGGTCCACGTCCGCTCGATCCGGCGGCCGGAGCGCACCTACCCGCTCGCGATCCTCGTCGCCGCGCTCGTGGCCGTCGTCGTGCTGACCCTCGGCACGCTGACGATCGCGGTCGTCGTGCCGCAGCAGGACATCAGCCTCACGACGAGCCTGCTCCAGGCGTTCGACCACCTGCTCGCGTGGGCGGGGATCGGCTGGGCCGGGCCGGTCGTCGCGGCGATGCTCGCCGTCGGCGTCCTCGCCGGCGTCACGACGTGGGTCGCCGGGCCCGCCACGGGCCTGCACGCCGTCGCGCGAGCAGGGTTCCTCCCGCGGTGGTTCCACCGGACGAACGACCGCGGCATGGCGACGAACATCCTCCTCGTCCAGGCGCTGGTCGTGACCGTGCTGTCGGTGCTGTTCGTCGTCATGCCCTCCGTGCAGTCCGCGTACCAGCTGCTCAGCCAGCTCACGGTGATCCTCTACCTCGTGGCGTACCTCCTGATGTTCGCCGCGGTCGTCGTGCTGCGCCGCACGCAGCCCGACCGGCCGCGCCCCTACCGGGTGCCGGGGGGCCGCGTCGGGGTCTGGGCGGTCGGCGGGCTCGGGTTCGTCGCGTCGCTGCTCGCGCTCGTCACGAGCTTCGCCCCGCCCGGCCAGGTCGCGGTCGGCAGCCCGACGACGTACGTCGTGCTGCTCGTCGCGCTCGCCCTCGTCTTCGTGGCCCTCCCGCTGCTCCTGTACCGCGCCCGCACACCGGCCTGGCGGGACGACTCGTCGACGTTCGCGCCCTTCACCTGGCAGTCCGCGGACGCCGAACCCGACCGAGGCGATCCCGGCCCGCCGGGATGACGGGCGAGGTTCCCGTGGCGCGAACCCGCGCGGCGGCGGACCATCGGAACATGCCTACCCGACCCGCTCCCCGCCCTCGCAGCGCCGCGACCGGCCCGGTCGTCGGTCTCGTCGTCCTCGTCGGGGCGCTCGCCGCCTGCTCCGGCCCCGGCCCGGGCGACAAGGACGTCGAGTACGACTCGCTCGACGCGCTCCACCGCGCCGCCACGTCCGCCGGCCTCACGTGCCTGTCGTTCACGACCGAGAGCACGGACAGCGAGGACGTCGAGCTGGGCGCGTGCGACGACACGACGCTCCTCGCCGTGTTCGCCGACGGGATCGCCGAGGACGAGTTCCTCGCGCTCCTGCCGCGTCAGCCCACCGAGGAGGGCGAGGCCGCGCTCGCCGGGCCGAACTGGGTCGTGCTCGGCGACACCGGCGACCTGCTCGAGACCCAGGCGGGCATCGGCGGGCAGTTCCTCACCGACGAGTGACGCGGCGTCAGCCGCCGCCCGCCATCTGCCGCTGCGCGAACACGAGCCCGTACGGGAGCGCGGTCGCGGCCATGGCCCACGTGTGCGTCTGACCGGGCTCCTCGCGGAGCTCGACGGTCTGCCCCTGGTCCTCGAGGTCCTGCGCCATCCGCCGCACCGTCGTGAGCGCCTCCCGCGGCGCGTCCTGCCCGGAGTCGAGGAAGACGGGCATCGGGTGCGTGAACGTCATCGTGGGCAGGTACGTCGTCGGGGTGTTCGCGTCGATCTCCGCCTGCGTCGAGAGCATCGTCCGTTCCGGCCCGGGGCCGGGGTTCCCGTAGGGCTCGATCGCGAGGATCGCCCCGAACAGGTCGAGGTTCCGCAGACCCACGTTGAGCGCGCAGAACCCGCCGGACGACATGCCGCCGAGGACGCGGTGCTCGCGGTCCGCGACCGTCGGGTACGTCGCGTCGACGGTGTCGACGACGGTCGTCGTCAGGTACGTCTCGACCTGCTCGCCACCCGTCGTCGAGTCGAGGCACTCGGTGTCGAGCCCGCCCGGCCCCGTGCCGTTCACCGTGGGGGCGACGACGATCATCGGGTCGACGAGCCCGCGCCGGATGAGCACGTCCATCGTGCGCGGCACCCGCCCGGCGGCGAACCAGCTGCTCGGGTCGTCGGGCGACCCGTGGATGAGGTACACGACCGGGTAGCGGGTCGAGCCCTCGGGGTCGAACCCCGGCGGGAGGTACACCCAGGCGTCCTCGTCCGCGATCTGCTCGGCGGCCGTCCCCGGGATCGCGAGCGTCCGCACCTGGCCCCGGTGCGCGCCGCCCGGCGCGTCGGCCGACAGGTCGGCCAGACCCAGCGCGACGAGCTGCACCCGGGCGGCCCCCCACGTCGGGACGTAGCCGGAGTAGGCGTTGGCGCCGACCGCCAGGCCCAGCACGAGGGACAGCGCGCCGAGCGCCGCGAGGGACGCCGTCGCGACGCGTGAGCGCCACGGCCGGCGCGGGTCCTCGCCCCGGGCCCGCCGCTCGCGCCGCGCCCGGGCGCCGCGCCGCGCGCGGACCACGGCCCACGCCACCGCTCCCGCCCCGAGCACCGTCAGCACGACGGCGACCGGGTAGCTCGTCAGGTACGTCTCGGCGGGCTGCAGCTCGCGCAGCACGGCCGCGGGCAGGGCCGGGTCGGTGTCGGGGACGGGGAGGCCGGTCGCCACGGTCAGGACCGGCGCTGCGGCTTCACGAACGGGAAGGCGAGCGTCTCGCGGATCGACGCCCCGATGATGGTCATGTAGATGCGGTCGACACCGAGGCCGAGCCCGCCGGTGGGCGGCATCGCGAACTCGAGCGCCGAGAGGAAGTCCTCGTCGATCTCCATGGCCTCCGGGTCGCCCGCCGCCGCCAGGAGCGACTGCTGCGTGAACCGCTCGCGCTGGTCGATCGGGTCGATGAGCTCCGAGTACGCGGTGCCGAGCTCGGCGCCGAACGCGACGAGGTCCCAGCGCTCCGCGAGGCGCGGGTCGCGGCGGTGCACGCGGGTGAGCGGCGACGTCTCGACCGGGAAGTCGGTGTAGAACGTCGGCTCGACCGTCTGGCCCTCGACGAGGCGGTCGTACATCTCGTTGACCACCGCGCCGTGCGTCTCGTCCTCGCCGACCTCGATGCCGAGCCGGGCGCACAGGGCGTGCAGCTCCGCGTCGGGGGTGTCCGGGGTGACCTCGGCGCCGACGGCGCGCGAGACGGCGTCGTGCACGGTGACGACGGGCCACTCCCCGTCGAGCCGGACCTCGCTGCCGTCGGGCCGGCGCGACACGGCGTCGCCGTGCACCGCGACCGCGGCCGCGACGACGAGCTCGCGCGTGAGGTGCCGCATCGTCGTGTAGTCGCCGAACGCCTGGTACGCCTCGAGCGACGTGAACTCGGGGTTGTGCGTCGCGTCGGCGCCCTCGTTGCGGAAGTTGCGGCCCAGCTCGAAGACGCGCTCGATGCCGCCGATCGCGAGCTGCTTGAGGAACAGCTCCGGGGCGATGCGCAGGTACAGGTCCATGTCGTACGCGTTGATGTGCGTGCGGAACGGCCGCGCGTTCGCGCCCCCGTGCACGCGCTGCAGGATCGGCGTCTCGACCTCGATGAAGCCGCGCTCGACGAGCGACGAGCGCAGCGAGTGCACGGCGGCGGAGCGACCGCGGAGCGTCACGGACGACCGCGTGTCGAGCGCGAGGTCGACGTGGCGCAGGCGCATGCGCGTCTCCGGGTCGGCGAGCCCGCGGAACTTGTCCGGCGGCGCCTTGAGCGACTTCGACGCCATGACCCACGACCCCGCGTGCACGGACAGCTCCCCCGTCCGGCTGCGCGCGACGGTCCCCGTGACGCTCACCTGGTCCGCGAGGTCGACGACGCGGCGCCAGAGCGCGAGGTCGGCGGCGCCGTCGGCGGTGAGCATCACCTGGCGCTCGTGGTTCTCCTCGCGCAGGACGGCGAAGACGACGCCCCCGAGGTCCCGGAGCCGCACGACGCGCCCCGAGACGGACACCTCGTGCCCGAGCAGCAGGTCGTCGACGTCGGCGAGCCGGTGCGTGCGCGGCACGGCCACGGGGTACGCGGGCATGCCGGCCGCCGCGAGCACGTCGAGCTTGGCGCGGCGGGCGCGCTCCTGGTCGGTGAGCCGCCGGGTCGGCACGTCGAGCGCGAGCAGCGCGTCCTCCTGCTCGCGCACGGCGGCGCCGAGCGCGGCGTCGGCCGTCGCGACCTGCTGGCTCCCGGTGCCGCCGCGCGCGCCGGGCCACTGCGGCACGAAGCCCTCGGCCTGCCCCGCCGCGAGCGACACGGACGTGAGCTGGGCGGGGGCGGCGTAGCAGAGGTAGCGCGTGCGCCAGCGCGGCTCGTACTTCTGGTTCGAGCGGTACAGCTGGTCGAGCTGCCACCAGCGCGACGCCGTGAGGACGAGGCGGCGCAGGAAGCGCTGGAAGGGGCTCGCCGCGACCGACTCGCCCTGCTCGATCAGGCCGCGGAACATCGCGAAGTTGAGCGAGACCCGGTCGATCGCCATGCCCGCGCCCTCGCTCGCGAGCGTCGAGATCATGAGCTCCGTGACGCCCGGCACCGCGTCGGGCGACCGGCGCATGTAGTCGAGCGAGACCCCCTTGCGGCCCCACGGGACGAACGTGAGCAGGCCGCGCGGCGCGCCGTCGCGGTCGTGCGCGGTGACGACGAGCACGCGCGGGTCGCGCGGGCTGCCGAGGCGCTCCAGGGCCATCGAGAAGCCGCGCTCGTCCTCGCCGTGCCGCCACGCGTCGGCGGCCTGCGCGAGCGCCGCGAGCTCGTCCGCCGGGATCTCGCGCTGCCGCCGCAGGCGCACGGTGTACCCCTCGCGCTGGGGCCGCGCGACGGCGTGCCGCACGGGCCGCATCGACGGCGACGCGAGGTCGAAGGACCGCGTCTCGACGATCGCCTCGTCACCCATCGTGAGGACGGCGAGCCCGGCGTCGCGGTAGGCCCGCGCGCCCTTCTCGCTCGCCGAGAGCACGCCGGGCGCCCACCCGTGGCGCCGCGCGTACGCGAGCGTGCGCTCGATCGCGTCGGGCCACGACGCCGGGTCCCCGAGCGGGTCGCCCGCGGCGAGCAGCACGCCGCTCACCACGCGGTACGACACGGCGGCGCGGCCGTCGGTCGAGAAGATCGCGTAGCGGTCGTCGCGCGTCGCGAAGTACTCGAGCGAGTCGTCGCTCGGGTGCTCCAGGAGCAGACGGCGCACGGCGAGCTCCTCGTCCGGGGTGCGTGCGGCGTCGCGCGGGCCGGTCCGCAGGAACACGAGCACCGCGAGCAGCAGCGCGGCGCCCGCGAGCAGGCCGCCGACGAGCGCGAGCCAGCCCGGCGCGCCGCCGTCGATGGCGAACGGCTCCTCGTGCGGCGACAGCCCGACCGAGACGCTCAGGGCCCACCCGAGCCGCGCCGACTGGTCGTCGAGGCTCGACGGCACGACCTGGAGCAGCGCCCACACGACGCCGGTCGCGACGGCGAGGCCGAGCACGAGGACGAGCGCCGCCGTCCACCACGCACCCCGGGCAATACGGGCCGGGAACGCGTGGCGCGCGGCGACGAGCACCACGACGAGCACGAGCCCGACGAGCCCGCCCGCGTACGCCGTCCAGTGCACGTCGTCGAGCACGCCGGCCGCCGGGTCGATCCGGTCGAGCACGATCGCGAGCAGCATGACGAGCGCGGACGGGAGCTGCCAGACGAGGACCACGAACCACAGCGCGGCGCGGCGCCGGCGCAGGAAGCCGCTCGCGACGAGCCCGACCACGACCGCGGAGAAGAGCGACGGGTACGACGGCACGTTCGTGACCGACAGGACCTCGGCGACCGGGCGCTCGGCGTGGTGCGCGACGGGACGGAGGATCAGCGCGACGAGGAGCCACACCGCGTAGACCTCGAGGATCCGGCCGCCCCAGCGTGCGACCGCCTCGGCCCAGGGCGACGCGACGGCGGGCGGCGCTGGAGCGCGCCGTCCGCCGTCCGGGGTGGGCGTCTCGCGCCCGACGGTGCTGGTACCCGTCACGTGGTCTCCTCCGGGTCGCGCGGTGTGCGGGCGGGCGCCGGCGCGGGCTGCGTCGGCGGGTTGACGAGGACGTCGTCGGCGGTCTGCCGCTCCGCCGCGGTACGACGATCCCACGTGGGGCGCCGCAGCGCGTAGAAGAGGAGCGGCGGGCCGCCGAGCACGACGACGACCCCGGCGACCACGATCGGGTAGGCGGTCTCGGAGAGGCCGCTGAAGCCGGACGGCCGGACGAACGCGAGCACGAACGCGGCCGCGCACGCGACGAACCCCAGCCCCGCGACGAACCGCATCGCGGGCGTGCGGTAGGTCCGCACCACGTCGGGCTTGGTGCGCCGCAGCCGGATCGCCGCGGCGAACATGAGCATGTACATGACGAGGTAGAGCGCCGCTGCCATGTCGACCAGCGCGATGAACGCCGTGTTGCCGTTCGGCACGAGGACGAACAGCAGCGCGAGCAGCGTGACGATCCCGCCCTGCACCGCGAGGATCCCGACCTGGACCCCGGCCTTGTTGCGACGCTGGAGCGCGGGCGGGAGCAGGCCGGTCCGGGCCGCGGCGAGCAGGCCGCGCGACGGCCCGGCGATCCACGTGACGACCGACGCGAACGCCCCGAGGGCGATGAGGAGCGAGATGACCGGGGTGCCCCAGCTCATGCCCCAGTGGTCGAAGAACGCCTTGAACGCGAGGTTGATCCCGTCGGTCACGCCGAGCGCGGACTTCGGGACGGCCACGGAGATCGCGAGCGTCGGGAGGATGAAGACACCGAGGATCAGCACGGTCGCGATGGCGATCGAGCGCGGGAAGCCCCGACCGGGGTTGCGCAGGTCGTTCGCATGCACCGCGTTGACCTCCATGCCCGCGTACGCGAGCACGTTCGAGACGATGAGAACGATGGACGCGATCCCGGTCCACGGCGGGATGACGGCGGACGCCTCGAGCGTCGTCTCCGAGCGCTCGCCGGTGCCGAGCCAGACCGCGCCGAGCACGATGAGCAGGACGGCGGGCAGGATCGTGCCGAAGACGCCGCTCCACGAGCCGACCTTGGCGAACAGGTTGCCGCCGGCGAGCGTGATGAGCGTCGACCCCCAGTACAGGACGAGGATCACGACGGCCGTGTAGAGGCCGTTCTGCGTGAGGCCCGGGTCGCCCACGACGAACGACAGGCTCGCCGCGATGAACGCGATCTGCGTGGGGTACCAGACGACGTTCTGGATCCACTGGAGCCAGATCGCGACGAACCCGGCCCGCTCGCCGAACGCCTCGCGCACCCACGTGAAGACGCCGCCCTTCCAGCCGGTCGCGAGCTCGGCCGCGACGAGCGCCGTCGGGACGAGGAAGAGGATCGCCGGGACGATGAAGAGCGTCACCGAGCCGAGCCCGTACGACGCCATCGCCGGCAGCGAGCGCAGCGACGCGACCACCACCACGGTGAGCATCGCGAGCTGCACGACCGACATGTACGTCGTCGCGCCCGCGGCGGGCGCCCCGATGGCGGGCCCCGCGTGGCCCGGCGGCTGCCGGGAGCCGGGCGACCCGTACGGGTGCGGCCGGACGTGCGCCGCCGTCGGCGCGTGCGTGCCGTCGGCCCGGACGTGCGGTCCCGAGCCTCCGGGCGGATCCTGTGCTGCCCCCTGTGCCATGGTCCGTCCTTCCCGCGGTCGTCCGGGTCAGTGGTGGAAGTTGGAGCGCTGGCCCTCGGTCGGCATCGGGCCGGTGAGGGCGTCGAGGAGCTCGACCTCGTCGCGCAGGTCCGCGAGGAACGCGGACGCCAGGTCGTGGCTGAAGCCGTTGCGCACGACGACGCGCTGGACGGTGAGGTCCGTGAGGTCGTCGGGCATGGGGTACGCGGGCACGAGCCAGCCCTTGGTGCGCAGCCGCTCCGACAGGTGGTAGAGGTCCCAGTTCTTCGTGTGGCCCTCGCGCAGGCGCCACGCGAACACGGGGATGTCCGAGCCGTCGTTCCACAGCTCGAACGCGGGCATCTTCGCGATCTCGCCCGACAGGTAGAGGGCGACGTCGCGCGACGTGCGCTGCACGGCCTCGTAGCCGGTGCGCCCGAGCCGCAGGAAGAGGTAGTACTGGAGGAGCACCTGCGCGCCGGGGCGCGAGAAGTTGAGGGCGAACGTCGGCATGTCCCCGCCGAGGTAGCTCACGCGGAACACGAGGTCCTCCGGCAGCGACTCCGTGTCGCGCCAGACGACCCACCCGAGGCCCGGGTAGACCAGGCCGTACTTGTGGCCGGAGGTGTTGATCGACGCGACGCGGGGGACGCGGAAGTCCCACTCGAGGTCGGGCTGGAGGAACGGGGCGATCATCGCGCCCGACGCGCCGTCGACGTGGATGGGCACGTCCAGGCCGGTGGACTCCTGGATCCGGTCGAGGGCCGCGGCGATCTCGGCGACCGGCTCGTACATGCCGGTGTAGGTCACGCCCATGATGGCGACGACGCCGATCGTGTTCTCGTCCACGTACGTCTCGAGGTCGTGGCCGTCGAGGACCTTGTGGTCCTCGGAGATCGGGACGTAGCGCGCCTCGACCTCGAAGTAGTTGCAGAACTTCTCCCAGCACACCTGGACCGCGCTCGAGAGCACGAGGTTCGGGCGGTCGGTCGGCTTGCCGGCGGCGCGGCGCGCGTGCTGCCAGCGCCGCTTGAGGGCGAGACCGCCGAGCATGCACGCCTCGGACGAGCCGATGGTCGACGTCCCGATGGTGTGCTCCGGGTCGGGCGCGTGCCACAGGTCGGCGAGCATCGTCCAGCACCGCGTCTCGACGGCCGCCGTCTGCGGGTACTCGTCCTTGTCGATCATGTTCTTGTCGGCGGCCTCGAGGTACAGCCGCGCGGCGTGCTCGTCCATCCACGTGCCGACGAACGTCGCGAGGTTGAGCCGCGCGTTCCCGTCGAGCATCGCCTCGTCGTGGACGATCTGGTACGCCGTCTCCTGGAGGGACTCGTCCTCAGGGAACCGGAACTTGGGCAGCGCCGTCGCCTCCCCCGGTCTGGCGAAGATCGGGTTGAGCTCGACGACGTCGGGTTCTCCGGTGTGCCTCTCGGCCCGGCGCGTGTTCGTGACCATGTCCGCCCCCTCGGGTTGGTGTGGCCGCGGACCTGCGGCCGCTCTCTCGACGGTACGACCGCGATCCCGGGACCGCCTCTGGGCAGGTGAGATAGGCAACACCTGTTGCTTAAGTGATTGCCTCGGCGTAACGTCGAGGACGACGCAGCGCACGGCACGACGCGGAGGAGGTGGCCGTGGACAAGCGCACCGCCCGCACCGCCGCGGCCCTGCGGACCGCGATCCTCGCGCTCGCGGCGGAGCAGGACGTCACCCGGCTCACGGTGTCCGCCGTCGCGGCCCGGGCGGGGATCAACCGCGTGACGTTCTACGACCACGCGTCGAGCCCGTCCGAGCTCCTCGCGCGCGTGCTCGGCGCCGAGCTCGACGCGATCCGCGACCGGTTCTTCGCCGACGTCCGGGCCGCCGAGACGGCCGACGACGTCGCCGCCCGCTCCCGCGAGGTCGTCGACCACTGGAGCCGTGCGCTCGTCGTGCACGTCGAGGCCCACCTCCCCGTCTACGAGCGCGCGCTGGAGGGCGGCCTCAGCGCGCCGCTGTTCCGGCTGCTCGCGAGCCACGTCACCGGCACGCTCGTCGAGCACCTGCACGCCCACCCCGGCCTCCTGCCGTCGGCCCCGGCCGGCACCTCGGCGGGACTCCCGGCCGAGCCGTCGGCCGGAGCCACGACCACCGCGACGGCCGACGTCGCGGCGCGCGCGTTCGCGACGTACGTCGGCTTCGGCACGGTCGGCGCGCTCGAGGTGTGGCTCGCCGCGCCCCCTCCCCGTGACCCCGGGCTCTTCCCGCGGGTCGCCCGAGACGCCCTGCCCGCCTGGTGGACCACGCCGTCGCCCTGACGAGCCGTCCCCTCCGCCGGTCGACCGCGGTCCCCGGCGGGCAGGTGCGCACCACCCGCGCGACGACGCCCCCGCTCACGAGGCGGGCCGACGCCGCCGTGCCCGGCAAGGAAAGGAGCCCCACCATGGGCAGCACTCCCGGAAGCGTGCAGAACAAGGTCGCGATCGTCACCGGCGGCACCGGCGGCATGGGCGTCACGAACGCGCGTGCGCTCGTCGCCGAGGGCGCGAAGGTCGTGGTCGCGGACCTCGACGACGCGAAGGGCGAGGCGCTCGCGCGCGAGCTCGGCCCCGACGCCCGCTACGTGCACCTCGACGTGACGAGCGAGGACGAGTGGGCGGCCGCCGTCGCGGCCACGCTCGACGCGTTCGGGCGCGTCGACGTGCTCGTCAACAACGCGGGCATCGCCAACGGCGGTCCGATCACGGAGTTCGACGTCGCCGCGTGGCGCCGGATCATCGACATCAACCTCACCGGCACGTTCCTCGGGATCCGCGCGGTGTCGCCGATCATGGCGAAGGCCGGCGCGGGGTCGATCATCAACATCTCGTCGGTCGAGGGCATGCGCGGGAGCGCGGGCCTGCACGGCTACGTCGCGTCGAAGTTCGGCGTCCGCGGGCTGACGAAGTCCGTCGCGCTCGACCTCGGCCCGTACGGCGTGCGCGTCAACTCGGTGCACCCCGGGTTCATCTCGACGCCCATGACCGCGTCGCTCAACCCGGACGACCTCCTCATCCCGCTCGGCCGCCCCGCGGCGCCCGAGGAGGTCTCGCGCATGATCGTCTTCCTCGCGAGCGACGAGGCGTCGTACTCGACGGGCTCGGAGTTCGTCGTGGACGGCGGCCTCATCGCCGGCGTCCCGTCCAAGAAGGGCCACGGCCAGCTCTGACCCGGCCGCGATCGGCCCGGCCGCGGCAGGCCCGGTCGCGGCAGGCCCGGTCGCGGCAGGCCCGGTCGCGGCGGCCCCGGTCGCGGCGGGCCCGGTCGCTCAGCGCGCCGCGGCCGCGCACGCGACGCAGGTCCGCGCCGTCGGGCGCGCCTCCAGGCGCCCGGCGGCGATCTGCTGCCCGCACCCCGCGCAGACGCCGTAGGTCCCTGCGTCCAGGCGGGCGAGGGCGGCGTCGACCTCCTCGACCCGCGCGGCCGCGTCGCGCGCGAGCGCGTCCACCTGGGCGCGCTCGAACGCGATCGTCGCGCCGTCGGGGTCGTGCTCGTCGTCCGCGTTGGAGTCGCGCGACGCCTCGACGATGCCCGCGACGTCGGCGCGCAGCGCCCGCAGGCGCTCCGACGCCTCCGCGCGCACGGCGAGCAGCCGCTCGCGCGCGGGCCGGGGGTCGAGCGGGTGGTCGGAGCTCTCGAACGGTGTCGTCATCACCCTCCCCAACGCTCGGGACGGGGTGAAACCGTCCCGGACGGGTACTCCTGCCCACGTCCGCCGCATGACAGCGGCGGTCCGCGATGGAAGAGTGGAACCGCCCGGCCACCCCGGGGCCACCGCGCGGACTCGCCCTCGCGGTGGGCGACCGACGGCGAGACCACGGGGGTCGGCATGAGCACGGTCGTCGTCTTCGAGGAGTTCGGCGGGCCCGAGGGCCTGCGGGTCGACGACGAGGAGGTCGGCGCTCCCGGCCCCGGCCAGGTGCGCGTCACGAACCGCGTCGTCGGCGTCAACCCCGCGGACCTCAAGCGGCTCGCCGGCGCGTTCGGTGGCCGCGTCCCCGGCGTGCTGGGGTTCGAGGCGGCCGGGGTGGTCGACGCCGTCGGGCCCGACGTTCCGGACCTCGCCCCCGGCGACGAGGTCGTGTGGCACGGCACGGGGGCGCAGCGCGAGCTCTCGCTCGTCCGCGCCGACCACGTGCGGCGCAAGCCGTCGTCCGTCCCCTTCGACCAGGCCGCGGTCCTGCCCGTCGC
Source organism: Cellulosimicrobium sp. NPDC030954 (assembly GCF_055571305.1). NCBI lineage: Bacteria > Bacillati > Actinomycetota > Actinomycetes > Micrococcales > Promicromonosporaceae > Cellulosimicrobium > Cellulosimicrobium sp. NPDC030954. The sequence continues at coordinate 42,321 of NZ_JBVIFN010000009.1, read as the reverse complement.
GGCCGCGACCGCGTTCTCCGCGCTCGTGCAGGCCGACACGGGCGAGGGCGACGTCGTGCTCGTGCACGGCGCGAGCGGGGGCGTCGGGTCCGCGGCGGTGCAGATCGCGACCGCGCTCGGTGCCCGCGTCGTCGGGACGGCCTCGCCCGCGAACCACGACTACGTGCGCGACCTCGGTGCGACGCCCGTCGCGTACGGCCCGGGGCTCGTCGACGCGGTCCGCGCGCTGCCCGACGGGCTCGACGAGGTGAGCGTCATCGTCGACCTCGTCGGCACGGAGGAGACCGTGGCCGCGACCGTCGCGCTGCTGGGCGAGCACCTCTCCCCCGCCGACGCCGACGACCCGCCGAGCGCCGTGACCGTCGTCGGGACGGACACCTCGCGCGCCGCCGGGATCGCCGACAAGGTCGACGCGAAGGGCGCCCTCGACGAGGTGCTCGCGCTCGCCGAGGACGGACGGCTCCGGGCGGAGATCTCGGCCCGGTTCCCGCTCGCCGAGGCCGCGGAGGCGCTGCGCCTCGTCGCCGAGGGGCACGTGCGCGGGAAGGTCGTCCTCGACGTCGTATGACGCGACGCGCTCCTTTGTGACGCTGAGCACAAGCTCGCCGCACGAGCCGCGAGATTCCGCGGCTCCCGCCCCGGCGCCCGCTCAATCTTCTTGCGCCCCGCGTGCGCCAGAGTGTGGAATCGTTAGCATGCGTAAGCTTCTTGCCGCCACCGCGGCGCTCTCCTGTGCCCTCCTGCTGGCGTCCTGCGCCTCGCCGACCGACCCGGCGAGCGACGACGCGGCGACCACCCCCGCGACCGAGACCACGACCGAGGCGGCCCCCGAGGTCACGCCGACCGTCGTCGCCGTCACCACGACGTGCAGCACCTTCTACGGCGGCGAGTACTCCGCCGAGCGCCTCGTCACCGAGACGACGCCGCTGCTCGCCACGCCGGACGACGAGGACGCCGCCGCCGCGATCTACACGACGCGCGAGCGCATCGCCGCGGTGCAGAACTTCGCCGACCCGGAGCTCCAGGAGAACCTCAACGGGATCAAGGCACCCTTCGAGGCCGCCGTCCAGGGCGAGACCATCAGCACGTCGAATCTCCAGGCATCGCTCGACGCGTTCCGCGCCCAGTGCGTCGAGGCCGGGTACGCGTTCGCGTCCTGACGCCACGCGCCGCGGTCCGGACGGCCCGTCCCTCGTCGAGGGGCGGGCCGTCCTCGCGTCCGGGGCCTGCTCGCGCCTGGGGGCACGCCGGTGCCGGGCTCGTCGCGACCTGAGGCGGGCGGCGAAGCGCCGCCCGGCGTGGGAGCATCCGACCATGCCCGTCGTCGAGTCCTCGCTCGTGGTCCCCGTCGACCCCGCGACGGCGTTCGCCGTCTCGCAGACGACGGGCGCCGTCCGCCTGCGCTGGGACCCCTTCATCCGCCACCAGCACTTCCTCGACGGCGCGACCGCGCCCGCGAAGGGCGTGCAGACCTTCACCCGGCACCGCAGCGGGCTGTCCATGGTGAGCGAGTACGTCTCGTACAACCCGCCGACCAACGTCGGCATGCGCATGGTCCGCGGGTCGTGGTTCTTCGAGAACCTCGCGGGCGGCTGGCGCTTCGCGCCCGACCCGGGCGGCGGCACGCGCGCGACGTGGCGGTACAGCTTCCGGTGCCGACCGCGCTGGCTCGCCCCGGTCGCCGAGCGCGTCGGGTCGTGGGTGCTCCAGCGCGACGTCGACCGGCGCATCGCCGGCTTCGCGCGGGGGTGCGCCGACCCGGTCGTGCTCGACGCGGTGCACGACGGCGCCTGACGCCCGCGCCTCCGTCCGCCGCCGCGCGGCACCCCGGGGCCACGCGGCCCGGCACCCCGGGACGACGTCGCCCGGTACCCCGGTCGGACGCGGCCCGGCCGCGCGCGGCGTAGCGTGCGACGCATGGGCCCGCTCGACCGCCGCCGCCCCCGGGCGTTCCTCGCCGTGGTGCTCGCGGTGGTCACGGTCGCCGGTTCGGTGGGCGCGACGCACGGCCAGCCCGGTGCCCGGCCGCTCGACGCCGCGGCGCTCGCGCTCCTCCTCGTGCCCCCGCTCGCCCTCGTGCTCCTCGTGCGGTGGCCGGTCGTCGCCGTCGTCGTGTCCGTGGGTGCCGCGGGCACGTTCCTCGTCGCCGGGTACGCGTGGGGCCCGGTGCTCGCCGGTCCCGTGGGCGTGCTCGTGGGGGTGCTGCTCAGCGGACCCGCGGTGCGCGCGCGCCGGGTCGCGTGGGGCGGGGCGGTGCTCCTGGCGGGCGCGGTCGTCACGGCGGCGGCGCTCCGCCCGGACGCGCCGCCCCCGGCGACGCTGCTCGGTGGGACCGCGTGGACCGTCGTCGTGCTGCTCGTCGCCGGGACGGTCCGCGACCGGTCCGCGCGGCTCGCCGCGGCTCGCGAGACCGAGCGCCTGGCGCGCGCCGAGCGGGAGCGGACCGCCGTCGCCGACGAGCGCCTGCGGATCGCGCGCGAGGTCCACGACGTGCTCGCGCACTCGCTGTCCGCCATCACCGTCCAGGCGGGCGTCGGCCTGCACCTGCTCGACCGCGACCCCGAGCAGGCCCGCGGTGCGCTGACCGCGATCCGCGCCGCGAGCACCGAGGCGCTCGACGAGGTGCGCGCGGTGCTGGGCATCGTGCGCGGCGACGCGCACGACGACGTCGCGCCCCTCGCCCCGACGTGGGACCTCGCGGCGCTCCCCCGGCTCGTGCGGCAGGCGGAGGGAGGCGGCCTCGCGTTCGCGCTCGACGTCGACCCGGCCGCGGCGGGACTGCCCGACCGGCTCGCGGGCGTCGTCTACCGCGTCGTGCAGGAGTCGCTGACCAACGTGCGGCGGCACGCGCACGGCGCCACGCGGGCGGACGTGCAGGTCGCGGTGCGTCCCGCACCGCACGGCGCGGTGACCGTGACCGTGACCGACGACGGCGCGGCCCCAGGCGCGGAGCCGGAGCCGGGCTACGGCCTGCGGGGCATGCGCGAGCGCGTCGAGAGCGTCGGCGGCTCGCTCGCCGCCGGCGCCGCGCCGTCCTCCTCTGGACGTGGCTTCCGGGTGCGGGCAGTCTTTCCCTGGCCGGGCTCCCCGCCCGGGCCGGGCGCCGCCGGACGGTCCGACGCGGCCGACGACGCACCGCCGCAGCGCGAGGAGGCACCGTGATCGACGTCGTGCTGGCCGACGACCAGGCTCTCGTGCGTGGCGGCTTCCGCGCGCTCATCGACTCCGAGGACGACATGCGCGTCGTCGCGGAGGCCGCGACCGGCGACGACGCCGTCCGCCTCGCGCTCGAGCACCTGCCCGACGTCGTGCTCATGGACATCCGGATGCCCGGTCTGGACGGCCTCGAGGCGACCCGGCGGATCGTCGCCGACCGCGCCGCGTCGCACGTGCACGTCGTGGTGGTCACCACGTTCGAGCTCGACGAGTACGTGACGGACGCGATCCGCGGCGGCGCGAGCGGCTTCCTCGTCAAGGACACCGAGCCCGTCGACCTCGTCCGGGCGGTGCGGGTCGCGGCGCGCGGCGACGCCCTGCTCTCGCCCACGGTGACCCGGCGCCTGCTGTCCCGGGTCGCGGACGCGACGCGCGCCGTCGGGCCGGTCCCCGGTCTCACGGAGCTCACGCCGCGTGAGCGCGAGGTGCTCGTCGAGGTCGCGGGCGGGCTCTCGAACGACGAGATCGCGGGCACGCTCTACCTGTCGGAGTCGACGGTGAAGACGCACGTGTCGCGCGTCATGGCCAAGGTGGGCGCGCGCGACCGCGCGCAGCTCGTCGTCGCGGCCTACGAGTCCGGGCTCGTGCGCCCGGGCTGGGCGGGCTGACCGGCACCACGGGACGAGCGAGGTCGGCACGCACGGGTGACGACGCGCCGTCGGGCACCCGGAAGCCTGGACGTGCGGCCGGATCGCGGCCGCACCCGCCGCCCGGCGGGGCGCACCGACACCGGAGGTCGTCATGCTCACCGCACTCACCGGGGCCGTGGTCCCCACGCAGGCCGTCGCGTCCGTGACGCACGCCGGCTGGGGACCCGGACCGTGGTGGTTCGTCTTCCCCCTGCTGTGGTTCCTGCTGTTCGCGTCCGTGATCTTCCTCGTCGCGCGCCGTGCACGCCGCGGCTGGGCCCCGGGCGGCCCGAACGGCTGGCGCACGGCTGGCCCGGACCCCGTCGCGATCCTCGGCGAGCGGTACGCGCGCGGCGAGATCGACGAGCAGGAGTACCGCTCGCGCCTCGCGGTCCTGCGCGAGGGTCGCCCCCAGCCCTGACGCCGAAAACGACGTTGCTGCCGTTATCCCGCGGATAACGGCAGCAACGTCGTGCTCGACGGCGAGGAATCGCCTGGTCGGCGTCAGGCGGAGGCGCCCACGGGCTCCTTCTCGCCCGACGGCGTTGCCTCCGCGGTCTCGGACGTCGCCGAGGTCGCGGTGGTGGTCGGCTCGGACGACGCGTCGTCGTCCTCGTCCACGAAGAGGTCCTCCGCGCTGGCGGACTCGTACTGCTCGAGGTCGAGGATGCCCTCGCGCTTGGCGACGATCGTCGGGACGAGCGCCTGGCCCGCGACGTTCACCGCGGTGCGGCCCATGTCGAGGATCGGGTCGATCGCCAGCAGCAGGCCGACGCCCGCGAGCGGCAGACCCACGGTCGAGAGCGTGAGCGTCAGCATGACGATCGCGCCGGTGAGGCCCGCGGTGGCGGCGGAACCGACGACGGACACGAACGCGATGAGCAGGTAGTCGGTGATCGACAGGTCGATGCCGAAGATCTGCGCGACGAAGATCGCCGAGATGGCCGGGTAGATCGAGGCGCAACCGTCCATCTTGGTCGTCGCGGCCAGCGGCACGGCGAACGACGCGTACTCGCTCGGGACGCCGAGGTTGCGCTCGGTGACGCGCTGCGTCACGGGCAGCGTGCCGATCGAGGAGCGCGAGACGAACGCGAGCTGGATCGCGGGCCACGCGCCCTTGAAGTAGCTCGAGATCTTCAGGCCGTTGGTGCGCAGGAGGATCGGGTAGACGACGAACAGCACGACCGCGAGGCCGACGTAGATCGCGACGGCGAACCACGCGAGCGAGGCGAGCGACGACCACCCGTAGGCGGCGATCGCGTAGCCGATGAGGCCGGCGGTGCCGATCGGCGCGAGGCGGATGATCCACCACAGCACCTTCTGCACGATCGCGAGCGCGGAGCGGTTGAACGCGAGGAACGGGTCCGCCTTCTTGCCCGACTTGAGCGCCGCGATGCCGATGACCAGCGCGACGACGAGGATCTGCAGGACGTTGAAGCTCACCGACGTCTCGGCGGCACCCGTGAGCGCGCCGTCGTCGCCCGTCGACAGGCGGGTCGACGCCCCGAGGCCCAGGACGTTGCCCGGGATGAGGCCGGTGAGGAAGTCGAGCCACGTGCCGGTGCGCCCGGCCTCGTAGGCGTCGTCGACGGACACCGAGGCGTTCTGGCCCGGGTTGAACAGCAGGCCCAGGCCGATGCCGACGGCCACGGAGATCGCCGCGGTGATGGCGAACCACAGGAGCGTCTGGCCGGCGAGGCGCGCGGCGTTGGTGACGGTGCGCAGGTTCGCGATCGACGCGACGATCGCGGTGAAGATGAGCGGCGGCACGACGGCCTTGAGCAGCGTGACGAACGACGAGCCGACGGTGTCGAGCGTCGTGGTCAGGCCGTTGGGGACCTCGCCGGCCGCGTCCTGCGGGCCCATGGCGAGGGCGAGGGCACCGAGGCCGACGCCGACCGCGAGGCCCAGCAGGATCTGGACGCTGAACGAGGGGAACCGGCGCTTCTTCGTCGCGGGTGCGGCGGCCGGGGCCTGGCTCACCTGCTGCGAGCCGGCCTTCGAGGAGGCCGGTGAGGGGGTCGAGGACACGGGGGACCTTTCGGGTGTCGCGAGCGCACGAGCGCCCGCTCTCGGGAGAGGGGCTCGGGACGTCGTCGCGGGGCGCCGGCAGCAGCGCGGCCCGGGCAGGGCGTCACGCCGGACGGCGTGAGGTCCTGACGTCGCGGGGCGCGCCACGCACGTCAGCGGCTCGGGTCGCGAGGCGACCCGGGGTCCTGACGGGTGTGCGGAGGCGGAGAGGCGTCAGCGGCGACGGGGGGTCAGCGACACAGCGCGCTGGCGACTCGACGGAGGTCGACGTCGCGGCGCTGGGTGAGCTGCCAGGCAGGCACGCTGACGAACACGAAGGTTCTCCCGGAACGGTGGGTTCTCGCTGGAAAGCGGGCAGTCGGACGCCCGCGGCAACCGATCATACCCGCTGGTGCACAACGACCCGACCGGGGGCGCTATTCCCCGCCCCCCGCGAGATAGCGATCCCCCGCCGAGATAGCGACGCTCGGCACCGTTTTTCCAGGGTTCGGGGCCGGGCGTCGCTATCTCGCGAGGTCAGGCGTTGGGGGCGTCGAGGAAGGCGTGCAGGAGCGGGCCCGCGGTGACGGCGCCGCCGTCGCCGGTCTCGACGAACACGGCGACCGCGAGGTCGCCCTGGGTGGCGATCATCCAGGCGTGGGACTGGCTGCCGTCGCCGTACTGGGCGGTGCCCGTCTTGGCGCCGGGCTCCCCCGGGAGGTCCTGGAGGATCGACGCCGACCCCTCGGTGACGACGGCGCGCATGAGGTCGCGCAGCGTCGCCGCCTCCTCCTCGGTGAGGGTGCTCGCGGGCTGCTCGTCGGCGACGGTCTGCACGTCCGGGTGGACCAGGACGGGCGACACCGTGTGCCCGGCGGCGACGCTCGCCGCGACGGTCGCCATCGCCAGCGGCGAGGCCTGGACCTTGCCCTGCCCGATCATCGACGCGGCGTGCTCGGTGCCCTGCGAGTCGGTCGGGACGTCACCGAAGAACGCGGGCGCGCCCAGCTCAGACTCGACGCCCAGCCCGAGCGACGCGGCGGCGTCGTGCAGCGCCTGCTGCGTCACCGTGTCCCGCTGCCCGATCATCGCCGTGTTGCACGAGTTGGCGAACGCGGTGCGCAGCGGCACGTCGCCGAGGGCCGCCGTCGGGTAGCCCGGGACGTTCTGGAACTCGCGGCCGTCCACGGAGATCGTGGGCGGGCACGCGACGGTCGTGTCGGGCGTGAGCCCCGCGCGCAGCATCGCGAGCGTCGTCGCGACCTTGAAGGTCGAGCCCGGCGCGTACTGGCCGGTGGTCGCGGTCGAGAGCCCCTCGCCCGCCGTCGAGCTCGCCGCGGCCAGCACCGCCCCCGTCGAGGGCTGGATCGCGACGATCGCGCTCGGCCCCTGCCCCGCCAGCACCGCCTCGGCGGCGACCTGCATGTCCGGCCGGATGGTCGTGCTGAGGGGGACGCCGTCCACCGGGTCCACCGAGAAGACCTCGGTCACCTCGCCGTCGGCGTCGCCCTCGCCCGGCACGACCTCGATCGACAGGCCCGGGACACCCCGGAGCTGCTCGTCGTACTGACGCTGGAGGCCGGAGAGCCCGACCTGGTCACCGGCGGCGATCGCGCCCTCGGACTCCTCGACGATCTCCGCCGTCGCGTCCCCCACGCGCCCGAGGATGGGGCGCGCGAACTCGCGCGTCGGCGCGAGCGGGAGCTCGTCGTCGAGCACGCGGACGCCGTCGACCCCGCGCGCGGCGTCGACGTCCACGCCCGCGGTGTCCTCGGTGCGGACGGTGATCGCCTCGACGAACGCCTTCTCCCCCGCGCCCGCGACGCGCTGCGCGTACTCCTCCGGGTCGAGCCCGACGACCGCGGCGAGCTCGCGCGCGGCGCGGTCCCAGGCGCCCGAGGCGACGAGGGTCTTGTCGACGCCGATCCGGTAGACCGGCCGGTCCTGGACGATCGGGACGTCGTCCGCGCCGAGGATGCCTGCACGCACGGCGGGCACGCGGTTCACCGCGAGCCGGTCCCCCTGGCCGAGCTCGGGGACGAGCACGTCCGGCTCCCACACGACGTCCCAGGCCCCGGGCCCGTCCTCGCCGTCGGCCGCCTCCGCGAACGACAGCTCCGCCGTCGTCGTGTACTCCCAGGCCTGCTCCCCGGCGACCTCCCAGCGGTAGGCAAGCGTCGCCGTCGCGCGGTCGCCCGCGTCGTCGCCCTCCTCCACGACGTCCACCGTGGAGACCTCGACCGTGCGCTCGTACGGCGCGAGCGGCTCGAGCACGGCCTCGAGGTGGGCCTGGACGTCCTTCGCGGCGCCGTTGCGGAACTCCAGGGCGCTGACGTCGCCCGCCTCGATCGCCTGCGCGAGCGCGTCCGCCGCGTCCTGCGCCTCCGGCCGGTCGGGCGTGCACGCGGCGAGCGGCAGGGCCAGGACGGGCGCGAGCGCCGCGGCGCTCGCCCAGCGCACGGCCCGGTGCCGGAGGCGCGGACGGACCTGCGTGGTCGTCCGGCCGTGGTCGTGCGCGACGCTGCTCACTCGCTGCTCCCCTGCTCCGTGCCGTTCGGGACGGGAGGGACGCTACCTCACCCCCCGGACGTCCCGGACCTCCGGGGCGAACCGGCCCGGTTCGTCCCCGGCTTCTTCACGCCGGGCGCGCGGGCGAGGCCGGCCGAGCCGTCAGTCGGGCGTGACCGGGCTGATCGCGTACCAGAGGCGGATGCTCTCGTCCCCGCCCGGCCCGGGCTCGTGGCTGATCTGCACGGACGTGACGACGTCGCCGTTGGACCCGTTGATGCCGGTGCGCTCGCGCGTCCCGCCCGCGCGCGACGCGTCGAGCGACGCGGGCAGCTCCTCGAGCCAGCGGTCCACCTGCGACCGGGGGAGGCCGAGCACCTCGGCGTCGGCGACGAGCTGGTCGTGGACCGCCTGGCCGCCGGACAGGGTGCGGAACACGTTGATCGTGCTCACGTACCCGCGCCGCGGCTGGATCGTCAGCTCCTCGGCCGTCGTGGACCACGTGCCGTCGGCGAGGGTCAGCTCGACCTGTGCCGCGCCGTCGGGCACCCGCACGACGGCCTGCGACTCGCCCAGCCCCACGGACTCCGCGGTGATCGGCCTGCTCACGTCCCAGCGCATGGGCTCGCCCCTCTCGATGTCCTCGATCGTCGCCGTCCCGGCCTCGCCGCCCGACGCCGTCCTACCGGTCGCCGTGCTCGTCCCGCCCGGGCTCGTGGTCGCGTCGTCCGGGCCGTCGAACGTCACGGTGCATCCCGTCACGACGAGCGATCCGGCGAGCGACCCGGTGAGCAGGACCGGGAGGACCGCGGCCCGCGCCGCCGCCCCTCGCCGCCCGCCTGCGTCGCTCCGGCTCACTGGTCCACGTCCACGTCCCACTCGGTCAGTCTGTCAAGGATGCGGCCGATGCGTGCGGGGTTCGTGAGCCGGTAGTCGTCGATCCGGTCGGACACGTCCGTGCCGATGATCTGCGCGGCCTGGTCCGGGTGCTGGGTGACGAGCTGCTGGTACGCGGGCAGCGTGTCGTTCGAGATGTACTCCCAGCGGGTCGCCTGGTCGGCGATGTTGCCGCCCGGGAGCGGGGTCTCGACCGTCACGGTCCCCTGCACGGGGTTGTCGAAGGAGATGCCCGTGAACGGGATGCCGATGTTCTCGGGGCCGGGCGTCTCGACGCTCACCGTGAACGGGTCGTACTGCGCGTACGTGCCCGCGCCGGGGATCGACGGCTCGCCGACGAGCGTCATGAGGTACGTGAACGCCTCGCCCGTGACGGGGTGGCCGCGCATGGTCTGCCAGTCGTCGGCGATGATCTGGTTCTGCTCGCGCCACAGCAGCGCGGTGTTGCCGTCCGCGAGCGCCTGCGCGTCGCCCGCGCGCCCGGCCTCGATGTCCGACCACGCCTGGTACGCGGCGTCGTCGATGACGCCGGCCTCGAGCAGCCGCTCCATCTCCTCCATGCCGCCGTTCAGGTACGCCTCGTGCATGACGGCCTGGTCGACGAAGATCTCGCGCTGCATCGACAGGAACTGGTTCTCGTAGAACCCGAGCTCGGCGTCGGTCATGGTCGCGATCGCCTCGAGCGCCGCGCGGTCGACGCCGGGCGGGAGGGCCCGCGCACCGGTCGCGACGTCCTGCGCGAGCTGCCGCATCATGTCGAGGTCGAAGAACCCGGCGGCGAAGGACGGCCCGATCATCGCGGCCATGCCGGCCCACTGCATCCACGGGTGGTCGAGGTAGAGCTCGCCGTAGTACGTGTAGACGCCCTCGATGATCTCGCGGTTGGCCGACGCCCCGGCGGACGGGTCCCAGTCGGCGAAGTCGAAGCCCGCCTCGCCGGCGGCGACGCGCGTCCAGTGCGCGACGGCGAGGTCGGAGAACCCTGGGGAGTCGGGGTCGACGCCGAGCCGCACCATCTGGGCGTAGAGCGCGGCGACCTGGGCGTCCGTCGCGTTCGCGAGCCAGTCCGCGCGCTCGCTCGCGTCCATCGCGGCGTACTCGGCGGGGGTGGGCGTGGGGACGCTCTGCCGGGGGCCGCCGGGTCCCGACGGCGGACCGCCACCCGGGCCGCCGAGGGTGCCACCACCGTCGCTGCTGGCGGACTCCTGCTGGTCGGCGTCGGCGGCGAGCTGGTCGGCCGCGGCGTCGAGGAGGGTCGCGGTCGTGGCGAGCGAGGGGCCGAGGCTCGACGCCCAGTCGTCGCGGAACTCCGCGGCGTCGGGGCCCTCCCACCGGGTCGCGGCGTCGACGACGGACGTCACCTGCGCCCGGTGGGTCCGCAGCGCGTCCGCGCCCCCGCGCAGGGTCGACGCGAGCGCGCGCAGCGCCCGGACGTCCGCGCCCCACATGCCGCTCATGCCGTCCCCTCCCCGCACCTGCGCGTGTCCCCTCACGCGCACGTGTCGACAGCCTCGTCTCGACGGTCGCACGCCGACGGTACGCGGCGCGGGCGTCCGTCGCGATGGGGAGTGCTGCCCATCCCGCACGACGCGACGGGCGTCGTCGCGCGGGACGGGCCGCAAGACCCGCGGCCTCAGCTCAGGCGGCGTTCGAGGCGCACGGTCACGGTGTCGCCCACGTCCTTGCCGAGGCGCTTGCGCACGGCGGCGTTGAGCGACAGCATCAGCCCGCCGGCGCCGGTCGGCATCAGCCCGACGTTCCGCAGCGGCACGTCGTCGACGGTCGCGTCGACGCGCACCGACCGCAGGGAACCGAAGAGCTCGCGCGCCTCCGGCACCTCGACGCAGGGCCAGGTGTCGCCCTTGACGTCGACGCCGACGGGTGCGGTGAACGTGCGGTCGAGGGGGACGGGGTCGAACGGCACGGGTGCCTCCAGGTGGGTCGGGGTGCTGGTCGAGGTGCTGACCGGGCGCGACGCGCGAAGTCGTCGGTCGCGGCGTCGGCCGCTCAGCGCCGCCCGAGGGAGGCGCCCATGCGCTCCACGGCCTCGGAGAGCACGTCGACGCCCGTCGCGAGGTTGAGGCGCACGTGGCCCTCGCCGCCGGGGCCGAACCGGCGGCCGTCCTCCAGCGCGACGCGCGCCTGGTCGAGGAACCAACCGCGCGGGTCCTGTGCGGGCGCCAGGACGCCGTCGGGAGAGGGAACGCCGTCGATCCCTCGACAGTCGAGCCACGCGAGGTAGGTCGCCTCGCCGGGGCGGTAGCCGACGTCCGGCAGGTGCTCCGCGAGGAGGTCGGCGAGGAGCCACGCGTTGCGCTCGACGCCCGCGAGGACCGCGTCGAGCCACGCTTCCCCGTGGTCGAGCGCGGCGACGTGCGCGAGCACCGACACGTGCTGCACGCCGTGGCTCGCCTCCTCGGGGATCCTGCGCAGGTCGGCGGCGGCGTCGGCCCCGGCGACGGCCGCCGCGGCCTTGATACCCGGCAGGTTCCAGGCCTTGGACGCGGAGACGATCGCGACGGCCCGCTCGGAGCCCGGGACGGCGAGGAGCGGGGTGTGGGTCGTCGCCGGGCGGCCGTCGAGGCCCGGGCGCGTGAGCGGCGCGTGGATCTCGTCCGCGACGACGCGCACCCCGTACCGGGCGGCGAGCGCGAGCCCCGCCTCCAGCTCCGCGGGGGTGTGGGTCGTCCCGGTGGGGTTCTGCGGGTTGCACACGAGCCAGACGGCGCGGCGCCCGCTCCCGGGGCCGCTCCCGTTCGCGGCGGCGCCCGTCGCGTCGGCGAACGCGCGCTCGAGCGCGCCGAGGTCGAGCCGCCCGTCGGTGCCGAGCGGGGCGTCGACGACCCGCCGTCCCTCGTTCGCGGTGAACCCGTAGAACGGCGGGTAGACGGGCGGGTTCACGACGACCGCGTCGCCCGGAGCCGTGAGCACGCGCAGCACCTCGACGATCGCGAGCATGACGTCGGGCAGCGTGCGCGACGTCGACGCGTCGAACGACCAGCCCCACCGGCGCGCGGCGAACCGCGCGTACGCCTCGCCGTAGGCGGTGCCGACGTCGTACCCGGTGTCGCCCGCGCGCAGGGCCGCGGTGACGGCGTCGACCACGGCCTCGCACGGCGCGACGTCCATCTCCGCGACGAACAGCGGCAGCACGTCGGGGTCGAACGCGCGCCACTTCACCGACGTCCGACGGCGCAGCTCGTCGAGCGTGAGGACGTCCAGGGGTGTGCGCATCGTTCTCCTCCCTCGGTGCCGAACCCGGGACATCTCCTCAGGAAGCCGTGCGCGTGGGGAGCGACCCCGGGTTCGACGGGTCGATCCGGCCCACCCTAGGTCGTGTCCGGGGCCGCGGGGGTGGGGGCCGACTCCTCTGCGGCGGCGTTCGCCGGGCTCGTCGCGAGGACGACGCAGCCGCCCACCGCGGCGAGCGTCGCGACCACCGTGGGCACGGCCCAGCCCGACCGCACGACGTCGCCCAGCACCGCGAGCCCGACGATCCCGGGCACGAGCACCTCGAGGACGGACACGGTCGCGGCGACCGTGCCCACCGCGCCGCGCTCGAGCGCGCGCAGGTACGCGAGCGCGCCCGCGACGCCGCCCAGCACGATCGCGACGGCGAGCGGCTGGAAGACGGTGTCGAGCAGGTCGCCGGACGCGTGCGCGCCGCGCGCGGCGACCGCCGCCACCGAGTACCCGAGGCCGCCGAGCACGGCGAGGAGCACGGGGTGCCCGCGCCGGTACGCCGCGGCCGTGCCCACCGCGACGGCGGCCCCGGCGACGTTCACCCACGTCGCGAAGCCCGCCGGCGGGTGCGTCGCGGGCTGCTCCCCCGCGGCGAGCGCCAGCACGACGAGACCCAGGACGACGACGCCCATCGCCACGAGGTCCGTGCGGCGCAGCGTCGCGCCGAGCACGAGCCGCGCGAGCAGCACGACGACGACGAGCGACGCCGCGACGACGGCCTGCACGACGAACAGCGGCAGGTGGTCGAGGGCGAGCAGCGAGAGGAGCCACGCGACGCCGTCGATCACCAGCCCGCCGATGACGAGCGGCTGCGCGACGGCCGCGAGGCCGTGGGCGCGCCGCGTCGCGACGGCCTGCATGATCGTGCTCACCGCGTACAGGACGCTGGCGGCGACGGCGGCGAGGAGCGACAGGATCACGAGGTCTCGTCCCCCGCCGCGGCGGCGGGTCGGGACGGCGCGACGCCCGGAGCGGGCTCCGTCGGCGCGGTGCCCACCCCGCGCAGGAACCGGCCGATCACGGGGATCTCCGTGACCCCCTCCGCGCCGGCCATGACGAGCGCCTGCGCGGCGGCCTGCTCCGCCGAGTCGAGGACGACGTAGCGGCGGGTCCAGCCGGGGTCGAACTTGTCGTTGAACGTCGCGAGCGTCTCCACCTGCGTGCCCTCGGAGAACTTCTTGACGACGGGCCGCACGAGCTGGTCGAGCCGCGAGTCGCGCTCGCCCTCCATGAGCTCGCGCAGGACGGCGAAGTTGAGGCCCAGCCCGCGCTGGCCGCGCGCGACGAGCTCCGCGACCGTCGCGACGATCGTCGCGTCGACGAGACCGTTCGGCAGGTCGGGGACGTCGAGGCGGCGGCGCATGACGTCGAGCGACCAGCCGTCGATGTCGCTCGCGGGCACCCACTGGCAGAACGCGTCCACGCGCCCCTCGGCGGACCGGGTGACGGACAGCATGAGGCCGGTGTCGTGCGGGTCGAACAGGCGCGAGAGCGTCATGGAGAACCCCCGCTCGTCCTCGCCGCGCCGGGACTCGTCGCTCATCGCGACGACCTGGTCGCGCAGCGCGGGGTCGAGGGTCGTGGGGTCGTGGAACGTCGTCGTGTACCCGGCGCGCGCGACGCGGTTCACGGCCTGGCGCAGCGACTTGTGGGCCTTGCCCTCGAGCGTGAACGACGGGCAGTCGACGGTGGCCTCGTCGCCGAGGTAGGCCGGGAGCAGGCCCGACGCCTCGTAGACGGGCAGCCACGGCTCGCCCGCCGCCACGACCGCGACCTTCCAGCCGTTGCGCGCGACGTGGTCGAGGAACTCGGCCCAGACGAGCTCGCGCTCGGCGGACGGGCAGACCGGGTCGGGAGAGACGAGGCAGACGCCGTTGCGGACCGAGTGGGCGACGACGCCGTGGCCGACGAAGAACCAGTCCTTGTCGTCGCGCAGGGCGAAGTAGTCGAGCGTGCCGCCCCCGTGCGCGGCCACGACGGCGCGCGCCTTCTCCCGCTCGGCGAGGTGCTCCGCGGGCGTCGCAGGCCTGGGCGACCGCGGGGAGAGCAGCCACCAGAGCACGAGCACCACGAGCACGAGGTTCAGCACCGTCGCGACGACGGCGATCCCGCGGGCCGCGCTCTCGAGCTCGGCGTCGCCCGCGTCGCGCGCCGCGAGCACCACGGCGACCGCGACCACGACGAGGACGAGCGCGACCCCGATCGCGACGAGGAGCAGCACGGCCCGGCGCACCGCGCGCTGCGTGGGCAGGACGGGGAACGCGCGCCACTGCGTGAGGAGCCACCCGACCGCGAGCAGCACGACGGCCGCGGGCAGCGCGTGCCGGTGGTGCACCAGGTGCGCGACCGCCGTCAGGCCCAGGACCGCGCACGTGACGACCCACGAGAGGCGGTGGCCGTTGCGCAGCCCGCGCGCCGTGAGGAGCAGCACGAGTGCGGCGAGCAGGATGCTCGACGCACGGCTGCTCGCCTCGACGCCCGGCAGGAAGTCCTGGAAGACGGTCAGCCGCTCCCAGAGCCGCCGCGCGACGAGGCCCGCGAGCGAGAGCACCGCCAGGACCACGACGACGGTCGCGGCGACCCGGCGCACGCGGACGCGGTGCCGCTGGGCCGCGAGCGGGGAGTGCCGCCCCGTCGCGACGAGCGCCCCGTCGGCCCCGGCGGCGGGCGCGGCTCGCGACGCGCCGGACGACGCGCTCGGTGACGGGCTCGGTGACGGGCTCGGCGACGCGCTCGGTCGGGGGGTCTCGTCGGGCACGCTCCGATCATCCGCCAGGCCCGTCCCGACCGCGCGGGCGGGCGGCCACGGGGCGCGGCCGCGACACGAGCGCGGGGACACCCGGCGTCGGGACGCTCCGGGTCCGGACCGTCAGGCGTCGGGAGCGGTCAGGCGTCGTCCCGGGCGGGAGACGAGGACCGCCCGCCGCGCGCGTGGGCGGGGCGCTCGTCGTCGTTCACCCAGCGCCAGACGCGCGTCACGACGAACCACACGACCGCGGCCGCGACGACCGCGATGACGACCTTCTGGAGCACGCCCGCGTACTCCTCCACGACGTGCCACTGCTCGCCGAGCGCGTACCCGGCGTAGACGAAGATCGTGTTCCACACAAGGCTGCCCGCGGCGGTGAGCGCGGTGAACTTCCACAGCGGCATGCGCTCGACCCCGGCCGGGATCGAGATGAGGCTGCGGAAGATCGGGATGAAGCGGCCGAAGAAGACGGTCGCGCCGCCGTGCTTGAGGAAGAACTGCTCGGTGCGGTCGACGTCCGCGACCTTGACGAGCGGCAGCCGCTCCGCGATCCAGCGCGTGCGCTCGCGCCCGACGAGCGCCCCGACCAGGTACAGCGCCAGTGCCCCGACGATCGACCCGGCCGTCGTCCACAGGATCGCCTCGACGAGGCCGAAGCTGCCCTGGCTCGCGGTGAAGCCCGCGAGCGGGAGGATGATCTCGCTCGGCAGGGGCGGGAACAGGTTCTCGAGCGCGATCGCGATCGCAGCACCGACCGGGCCCAGCGTCTCCATGAGGTTCACGGCCCAGCCCGCGACGCCGTCGAGCGCGGGCTCCGCCGTCGACGCGGCGGGCAGGGCGGCCGAGAGGGCGGTCGAGAGTCCGGAGGGCATGGTTCCCGAGCCTAGGCGAGCGACCCGACCCCGCTGGGCCGATGCGGGCCGGACCGTGTGGAGGTCTCGTGCGGAGGCGCGCGGAGTCTCGTGGCGTGCGGGGCCACCTCAGTCGCGCACCAGCGCGTCGATCCTCCGGACCGGGTCCCAGGCGCCCGCCTCGCCGTTGGAGACGACGACGACCGTCACGCCCGGCCTCCCGGCCGGCGGGAGACCGACCGGGACGGGTCCGCCCGCGTCCGGGTAGTGGCGCAGCATCGCGCTCGACCCGGTGTTGATCCCCTCCTTGTACGCGGAGCGCACGGAGCCGTCGGCGAGCAGCTCGAACTCGAGCCCGAACCCGTAGTGCACGCTCGCCGCGCGCTCGACGCCCTCGGCGTCCTTGTCGTCCGTCTCGTCCGTGTCGCCGTCGTCGTGCTTGACCTGCGGCGTGAGGAACGCGCGCGTGAGGTCGGGCGGCAGGAGCTCGCCGCCCCGGACCGCGGACCAGAACCGGGCGAGGTCGCGCGCGGTGACGTGCGCGCCGCCGTCGGGCGAGCCGACGGGCGGGTAGGAGTAGATGTTCTGCCGCCAGCCGGTGACGGGCCCCTCGTCGTCCGGACCCTCGCGGACGGGCTCCCAGCCCTCCGCGACGTCGGGCTCGGCCTCGTCCATGCGGAAGAACCCGGAGCGGTCCATGCCCGCCCGCGCGAAGACGTGCTCGCGGACGTGCTCGCGGTAGGTCGTCCCCGTGACCTTCTCCAGCGCGAGGCCCGCGAGGACGAACCCGACGTTGCAGTACCGGCAGCCCTCGCCCGGGGCGAAGTTCGGCTCCTTGTGGACGAACCCGGGCAGGAAGTCGGCCGTGCGCGTCACCGAGTAGCTCGGCCGGTCGACCCACAGCGCCTCGTACGACTCGCCCGCCTCCTCGTCGGCGTCGTCCGCGATGCCCGACGTGTGGGTGAGCAGGTGCCGTACCGTCACCTCGCGCGGGATCGTCGTGCCCTCGAGGTCCACGTGGTCGTGGATGCGGTCGTCGAGCCCGAGCCGCCCCTCCCCGACCTGCTGGAGCACCGCGACGGCGGTGAACAGCTTGGTCACGGACGCGACGTCGAACCGCGTGCTCGTGCGGACGGGCACGCCCCACCGGCGCGACGCGACGCCGTACGCGCGCTCGAACAGCGGGTCGCCGTCACGCTCGATCCGCACGACGCCGGAGAAGGCGTCGGCGTCGGCCGCCGCGCGCAGGTGGGTGTCGAGGGCAGCCAGGGCGTCGTCGTCGAGCGCGGTCATGCCACGACGGTAGGCGGACGACTCCCGGCGCGGCCAGGGCTTTGCGGGTGCCGGTGGCGGGCGCCGCCCCTGGGAGCGCTGTCAGAGTACGGTCGCGGTATGGCGACCTCGACGACCCCCGCGCTCGGCGTGATCCTGCCGCGCGAGCTGCCCGCCGACCAGATCGTGCCGTTCGCGCGCCGCGCCGAGGAGGTGGGCCTCGACGAGGTGTGGGTCGTCGAGGACCTCACGTTCCACGGCGGGATCGCGCAGGCCGCGACCGTCCTCGCCGCGACGCAGCGCCTCACCGTCGGCATCGGGATCCTGCCCGCCGCGACGCGCGCGCCGTCGACCGCCGCGATGGAGGCAGCGACGCTCGCCGCCCTGCACCCGGGCCGCCTGCACCTGGGCATGGGGCACGGCATGCCCGCGTGGATGCGGCAGATCGGCGTCTGGCCCGCGAGCCCGCTCGCGATGCTCGAGGAGACGACGTCGGCCGTCCGCGCGCTGCTGCACGGCGAGCGCGTCACGGCCTCGGGCCGGTACGTCACGGTCGACGACGTCGCGCTGCACGCCCCGCCCGCCTCGCCGCCGCCCGTGCTCGCCGGGGTGCGCGGCCCGCGCTCGCTCGAGGTGTCCGGCCGCGTCGCCGACGGGACGATCCTCGACATGCCCGTGACCCCGGAGTACCTGGCCGTCGCGCGCGGCGCGATCGACGCGGGGCGCGCGAGCGCGGGCGACGCCGCCCCGCCCGAGCACCGCGTCGTCGCCTTCTCCCTCGGCGCGGTGCACGACGACGTCGCGACCGCCCGCGCGATCGTCCGGCCGCACCTCGCCGTCCTGGGCGAGGCCGACTGGTCGGCGCAGATCGACCCGCTGCCGTTCGCCGACGACTTCCGCGCCCTGCGCGACGCGAGCGACTCCCCCGAGGCCTTCGCCGCCGCGATGCCGGACGCGTGGGTCGACGCGCTCGCCGTCGTCGGTCCGCCCGACGTCTTCCGCGCCCGGCTCACCGAGCTGGGCGCGGGCGGGGTGTCGAGCGTCGTGCTCGTCGCGACGAGCCCCGACCCCTCCCGCCCGGACGACCCGTTCGCGGCGCTCGACGCGCTGGAGGCGGTGGCGCACGCGGCTCAGTAGCGCCAGGCGCGCATGTCCTCCTGGTACGTGCGCTGCACGGTCGGGGACAGCAGGGTCGACGACGGCAGGTCGCGCGGCGGGTTGTCGGCGGGCAGGCGCGTGGTCGCGGCGAGCGACGCCGCGTCGTGGAACCGCAGCCCCTCCGGGAGGGGTGTGCGCGCGAAGAGCCCGGGGACGTCGTCGGGCTCCCCGATATCCCCGGCCCCAGGTGCCGCCGGCCCGGGGAGGGAGAGCGCGAAGCCCCACTCGCCGAACGACGGCACGTTGACCGTGAGCGGCACGACGGCCCGGTCGGGCGCTGCGGCGCGGACGGTCGCCACGACCTGCCAGAACGCGTCCGGCGTGAAGTAGGTGGACGTCGCCTGGGTCGCGAACGCGCCGCCGGGCCGCAGGTGCGCGGCGACCATGCCGTAGAACTCCTGCGAGTACAGCTTGGCGACGCGCTCGGTGGACGGGTCCACGAGGTCGACGAGCACGACGTCGAACGTCTGCGGGGTGTCCTCGACCCAGCGGAAGGCGTCGGCGTTGACGACCGTCACGCGCGGGTCGTCGAGCGCGTGCTCGTTGAGGTCGGTGAGGAGCCGGTTCTCGCGCGCGAGGTCGGTGACCGCGGGGTCGAGGTCGACGAGCGTGACCTCCTGCACCGAGTCGTACCGCAGCACCTCGCGCGCGAGGAGGCCGTCGCCGCCGCCGAGGATCGCGACGGACGCGGGCGCGGCCACGGACGTCATCGCCGCGTGCGCGAGGGTCTCGTGGTACCGGGCCTCGTCGACGGAGGAGAACTGGAGCTGGTTGTCCAGGTAGAGCCGGGTGTCGCCGCGGTACTCGGTGACGACGACCTGCTGGTACGCGCTGCGCTCCTGGGCCACGACCGGGTCCTGGTACATCCCGGCGCTGATGCGCGTCTCGAGCCACGTGGACGCGGCGAACCCGGCGAGGAGGACGACGAGCGTCACGCCGGCGAGCGCGGTCCAGCGCGGCGGGTGGCCCATGCGCGCGAGCATGAAGGCCGCGACGGCGACGTTGAGCACGGCGACGGCGAACGCGGTGCGGACGAGTCCGAGGTACGGCAGCAGGAGGAACGGGAACAGCAGCGACGCCGCGAGCGCCCCGAAGTAGTCGAGCGCGAGCACCTTCGACAGCAGGGAGACGGACCCCTCGCGCCCCCGCTCCTTGAGCACCGCGACCAGCAACGGGATCTCGACGCCGATCGCCGTGCCGATCGCGAGCGACAGGATCACGAACACGACCCACGCGAGCTCGGTCGACGCGTACGCCCAGAACAGCGCGAGCACCGACGTGCCGCCGAGGAGCGAGAGCACGAGTTCGTTGCGGACGAAGCTCAGCCCCGCGGTGCGCTGGAGCCGGGGCGCGAGGAGCGAGCCGAGGCCCATGCCGAACAGCGTGAGCCCGGTCGCGACGGAGAACGCGACGACGGAGTCGCCGAACAGGTACGACGCCGCCGTCCCGAGGATGAGCTCGTAGACGAGGCCCCCGACGGCGACGAGCAGCGCGGCGGCGAACACCGTCGGGCGGTCCATGCGGTGCGCGCGCCCGGCGCGGCCGGCCGCGGGGGCGACGCCGTCCTCGGGGGCCGCGGGCGCGTCGGGCGGGAGCTCTTGCTGGTCGAGCACGGTCAGGAGCTGATCGTCCCCGCGATGATGAGGCCGATCGCGACGGCGAGGCCCGCGATCATCACGCCGAACGCGACGTTGTGCTCGTCGACGAGCTCGCGGTGCAGGTTGAGCCGGAACACCTTGTTGGCGACCACGAGCGTGACGAGCAGCAGGACGATGCCGAGCGCCGAGTACAGGATGGTCGAGAAGAAGGACCAGAGGAACGCCAGCGGGGCGGCGGCGGTTGCGATCACGGTGTCTCCCGGAGTCAGGTCGTGGGGCGGTCGGGTGCGTCGGGCAGGAACGGCGGTCGGCGGCCGGGCACGGCGTCCCGCCCGCAGGGGCGTCCGACGGTCGGGCGGGTCACTTGCCGAGACCCCCGCCACCGCCGCCGTACACGGAGCGGCGCACGCACGTGCCGCTCTGCTCGGTGGTGGTCACCTCGCCGGACGGTGCGACGGTCTCGACGGTGCGCGGCGTGCACGCCCCCTCGCCCGTGGCGGCGCGAGCCGTGCACGACGCGACGAGCCCGACGAGCACGACGGCGGCGACCGCGAAGGCCACGAACCGCCCCCCGGGGAGCGTGCGCGGCGCGACGCGACGCCCGAAGAGGCGACGCTGCTCCGCGGCGTCGAGGCGCCGGCCGCGGTAGACGGCGGTCACGGGGCCGAGCGGGCCGGTCGTGCGCTCGATCGAGACGATCGTCCCGTGGGCCGAGAGGTCGACGTACTCCACCTGCTGCCCGACGACGAACGGCTCGGCGAACTGCCCCTCGACGTGCTCGACCCGGCCCGTGCCGCGCTCGCGCACGACGAGCGAGTACTGGCGCCCGTCCAGGCGCAGGCCGAGCGTGCGCCCGGTGTGCAGCGCGGAGAGGTCGACGACCGGCGGCCACGCCTCGGTCGGGTGCAGCAGCGTGACGTCGCGCGTGTCGTGGTCGTACTCGACCCAGACGTCCGCGCCGTCGTGGGCGAGGAGCTGCCACTCCTCCCACGTGAACGTGGTGCCGCCGTGCACGGTCGACAGCACGGCGACGGCGCGCGGCGTGGCGCGGTGTGGCGGCGCGCCGACGAGGTCCTCGCCGACCCGCATCGCGAGCCGCGGGCGGGTCCGGCTCACACGAGGCTCCGCACGGCGACGTCGGCCGCGCCCCATGCGTCGGCGAGCAGGGTGCGCACGTCGTCGGTGAACGTGGCCGACGCCGGGGGCCGGCAGGTCGTGAGCGTCACGTAGGCGGTGCCGTGCTCGGGCCACGTGTGCACGGCGAGGTGCGACTCGGCGAGGAGGATCACGACGCTCGTGCCCTGGGGCTCGAAGCGGTGGGACGCCTCGCCGAGCGGCGTCATCCCCGCGTGCCGCACGATCGCGTCGAGGCACCCGCGGACGGTCGGGTCGTCGTCGAGCAGCGCGGGGTCCGCGCCCGTCACGTCGAAGACGTGGACGAGGTTGCGCTGCACGCCCGCTCCCCCTTGTCGCGCTCCTCGGTCCGTGGCCCGCACGCGGGTGAGCGGCCCGCTGTCCGGTGGCCGCGCCGTCGGGCCGCGCACACCCTAGCCGACCGACGCAGCGGCGGGTGCGCTCAGTCCGGGCGCCGCGACCGGTCCCTACAGGAGTCAGGTCCGCACCCACGACGTGGAGGTCATCATGACCGCTCGGCTCAGCCCCTACCTGAACTTCGACGGCGACGCCCGCTAGGCCGTCGAGTTCTACGGCACCGTGTTCGGCGTCACGCCGGACATCAGCACCTACGACTCGATCGGTCCGGTGGACGATCCCGCGCAGGCGAAGAAGGTCATGCACTCCCAGCTCCCGATCGAGGGCGTCGGGACGCTCATGGCGTCCGACGTCCCGCCGGGGACGACGCTCACGGACCACGCGTCGGTCGCGCTGTTCGGCGAGCCGGCCGACCGCGACCGCCTGCGCGCCTGGTTCGCCGCGCTGTCCGACGGCGCACGGGAGGTCATGGCGATGGAGACGGCGCCGTGGGGCGACGAGTTCGGCATGCTCACCGACCGGTTCGGCGTCGGGTGGCTGGTGAACGTCGCCGGCGCCACGACGCCCTGATCGGGGCGCGCAGGTCCGGTTGCCCTCAGGCGTGCGGCGCGAGCTCGGAGGAGGTGCCCCAGGGAGCGAACGACACGGGTGGCACGTAGGGTCGTCCCGCTCACGAGACGGGAGACCTTCCACCATGACGGACGGAGCGACCGGCGGCGTCCAGATCGAGGACGACGCGCGGCACTGGGTGATGTGGGGAGAGATCGACTTCTCCGTCGCCCACGCGGTCAAGGAGCGCCTCGCCGCGACGATCGGCCACCGGCCGTGGACCATCGACCTCTCGCGGGTCACGTTCATGGACTCCGGCGGCCTCCATCTGGTGCTCATGGGGACGCGGACGGGGTACCGCCCCCGGCTCCTGCGCACGCCTGGGCACGTGCTCCAGCTGCTCGAGTTCAGCGGGGCGCTCGACCTCGTCGAGCTCGCCGAGACCGCTGCGGGCGCCCCGGACCCTGACCCTCCGCACGAGCGCTCGGCCGGCTGAGCCGCGCGCTCCCCCTCCCCGCCGCCCCTCGACGGGCTCTCCGCGGAGACGCGCCGCCCGACGCGTCGTCACGGGGGCCGGGCTGTCGGCGTGCGAGCTCCGGCAGCCCCTGCCATGCTGACGGACCTGGGGGCAAAACTCGCACAGCAGACAAAAAGGAGAAATCCATGGGTTGGCTCGCGTACATCGTCCTCGGCCTCGTCGCCGGTCTCATCGCGCGTGCGGTGCTGCCGGGAAAGCAGACGGGCTCGCTGATCATCACGATCCTGCTGGGCATCCTCGGGGCGCTGCTCGGTGGGTGGCTCGGCTCGGTCTTCTTCGGCACGGCGCTGGGTGACCTGGGCGACTTCCGGACCTGGCTCCTCGCGATCCTCGGCTCGCTGATCACGCTCGGGATCTACGGCGCGGTCACCAAGGGGAACCGACGCAACGCCTGACGGGCACCGACCGACCGGGGGGCTTCATGGACGACCTGCCGACCATCGCGGTCCCGACCGACGACGACGAGCTCACCGCCTCCCACCCGCCCGAGGGCTACCGCCCCGTCCGGGAGTGGGTGCTGAGCACGACCGAGGGGCTCTCGGCACTCCGTTCCGGAGTGGTCCAGGCTCTGGAGGCGGAGGGCGTGGTCACGACCGGGCGGCTGTCCGCCACCCCCGACACGCTCGTCCTCATCGCGTCGGAGCTCGCGACCAACGCACTGCGTCACGGGCTGCCGCCGACGATCGTGCGGCTCGCCCGCACCGACGACCGGTTCCTCCTCGAGGTCGCCGACCACGACGTCTCGCACGAGCCGGTCTACGCCGGGCGCCGCATCCCCGGTGCCGGGGGCGTCGGTCTCCACATGGCCCGCCAGCTCTCGCTGGACGTCGGGTGGTACCGCACCGAGACGGTCAAGACCGTGTGGGCGACGTTCGCCGCCTGACGGACGGCTCCACGCACGACACGACGCCAGGCCCGCCCCGTCCGGAGAACCGGACGAGGCGGGCCTGGCGTCTGCTGTCGGCGCCTGCCGGTCAGCCGCAGGTGGTCGCGTCGTACGGCGCGACGACCTCGGTGGAGACCTGCTCGCCGTCGACCGTGGCCGACGCCGTGACGGTCGCCTCGCCCGCCTCGACGGACGTGCCGCGCACCGCGAACGACTGGTACGCGTTCGCCCCCGGCGCCACGGCGCCGAAGGCCTTGGTCCCGAACGGCGTGTCGAGCGTGACGTCCACGGGGACGTCCTCGCCGTTCGTCGCGCGCACGGCCACGTAGGCCTTGCCCGCGAGGCAGCGCGTCTGCGCGGTGACCGTCACGTCGAGCTCCGGCTCCTCGCCGTCGTCGCCGGCGTAGACCTGGGCGACCTCGGCGTCGGACAGCGCCCGGTCGAAGACGCGCACGTCGTCGATCGTGCCCGGCCAGTAGTCGACGGGGTTGCCGCTCCACTGCCCGCGCCCGATCGTCAGCGGGCCGGACGGCGTGGTGCCGCCGCACACGTCGGACTGGCCGACGAGCTCGCCGTTGACGTAGAGCTTCAGCTTCTGGTCGGCCGCGTCGCGGACGCCCACGACGTGGTACCAGTCGCCCAGGACGGGCTGCACGACGTACTCGGCGCGCGGCTCGCCCTCGTAGGAGAAGGCCCACCGGCCGCCCCCGCCGTACTGGAGGTAGAACGCGCTCGAGCCGAGCGACGAGTCCTGGCCGACGATCGTCGACCACGCGCCGCCGGGCGTCTTGTCGAGCTGCGCCCACGCGGAGATCGTGTACGAGCCGGTCGTGTCGACGACGGGACCCTCGGTCGTGAACGACTGGTTCGTGCCGTTGAGCTTGATCGCGGACCCGGACTCGCCGTGCCCGGCGACCCAGGTGCCCGCGCCCGACGCCGGGTGGTCGCCCACGCCGTCGGCCGCCGTCGTGCCCTGGCCCTCGTCGAACGACCAGCGGCCCGTGCCGGTCAGGCCCGGGGTGCCGGGGTCGACGGGCGCGGAGCCCTGCTTCGCCGCCGCGACGACGCGCTCGTTGACCTCCTTGACGCGCGCGGCGTCCATCTTGAGCACGCGGCGGTCGTAGGTGTAGAAGCCGTTGAGCTCGTTCTCGACGTCGGAGATCTCGGTGTACACCGAGCCGGACAGGTAGCACTGCGCGGGCCGGACGAGCTTCTCCGTGTTCTGCACGTACGCGTCGGTCAGCGCCTCGCTGTTCGCGACGCCGCCGTACGGGTTGGCCGAGACGCCCGGCCACATGTGGCCCGGCACGCTCATCGAGAAGCCGCCGTGCTCGCCGTCGATCGCGGCGCGCGTGGCGTCCGGCTTCGGCAGGGCCGGGCCGGTGTACTGGTGCCAGTCGATGATGTCGCCCGTCTTGGAGTCACCCTTGGACGCGCAGCAGTTGTAGCCCGAGTGCGTGTTGAGGATGCGGCTCGGGTCGTACTCGTCGATCGTGTTGCCGATCCGCGCCGTGTCGGCGAGGTTCCACTCGCCCCAGCCCTCGTTGAACGTGACCCATCCGACGATCGACGGCACCGAGCGGTGCTGGTCGATGATGTCCTTCATCTCCTGCTCCCAGAAGACGCGGGACGCCGGGTTCGTGTCGCCGTTGTTGAACCAGCCGCTCGGGATGTCCTGCCAGATCATCAGGCCCAGCGTGTCGGCGTGGTAGTAGAACCGCGCGGGCTCGACCTTGATGTGCTTGCGCAGGGTGTTGAAGCCCAGGTCCTTGTGGGCCTGGATGTCGAACACGTACGCCTCGTCGGACGCGGGCGTGTAGATGCCGTCGGGCCAGTAGCCCTGGTCGAGCGTCGACATGAGGAAGGTGTTCTCGCCGTTCAGCAGGATGCGCTGGACGCCGTCCACCTCGGAGACCTCGATCGAGCGCATGCCCGCGTAGGAGGCCACCGTGTCTGTGGAGTCGCCGTCGGAGAGCGTGACCTCGACGTCGTAGAGGTACGGGTCCTCGGGCGACCACAGGTGCGCGTCCGGGATCTCGACCGCGAGCAGCTCGTTCGCGGCGCCGGTGACGGTGCCGACCTCGGCGCCCTCGGCGTCCCGCACGACGGCGGTCACCTCGGCGTCGTCGGACGCGGAGGCCGACTGCGTGGTCACCGCGAGCACGCCGGCCTCGACGTCGGGCGTCGTGACGACGGCGTCGATCGCCGCCGTCGGGACCGGCTCCATCCACACCGTCTGCCAGATGCCCGACGTCGGGGTGTAGAAGATGCCACCCGGGTTGAGCGTCTGCTTGCCGACGGCCTGGTTGCTGCCGTCCGTCGTGTCGACGGCGCGCACCACGAGCTCCTGCTCGGCGCCCTCGACGAGCGCGTCGGTGACGTCGAACGAGAACGACTCGTACCCGCCGCGGTGGGTGCCGACCTCGGTGCCGTTCACGTACGCGGTCGCGACGTAGTCGACCGCGCCGAAGTTCAGGCGCAGGCGGTTGTCGCTCCCGACCGCCCAGTCCTGCGGCACCTCGAACGTACGCCGGTAGAACATGTCGTCCTCGCGACGCTCGATGCCCGACAGCGCGGACTCGACCGCGTACGGGACGACGATCTCCTCGTCGAGGTCGCGGCCGCTCGGCACGGCGTCGTCGGACTCCGCCGCCTCGAACTGCCAGACGCCGTTGAGGTTCTGCCACGCGTCGCGCGTGAGCTGCGGGCGCGGGTACTCCGGCAGGGGGTTGGTGGGGTCGAAGTCGTCCGCCCACGGGGTCTGGATCCGGAACTCGGACCCGTTGGTGACCGGCAGGTTGAGCGAGCCGACCTTCTCGCCGCCGACAGTGAGGTCGCCCTCGCCGTCGTAGACCAGGCGGGCGGTCGACGCGCGGTCGACGGGCTCGGCGAGCGTGATGCCGAGGACGTCGCCCTGCGCCGCGACCTGCGCGACGGGCCACGCGAGCTGGTCCACCTGGACCTTGAGGTGGTCGACGAGGCTCTCGTCGACGCCGCCCGCGGCGCCCTGGAACGTCACGTTGAGGCTCGTGCCGTCGCTCTCGAGCGCGGCCTGCGCGGGGAAGACGACGAAGTCGTCGGGGTAGGTGAACGCGTCGGTCGGCACGATCTCACGTTCCTGCGACGGGCTCTGCCACCGCAACCGGAGGTGCGCGCCGCCGGTGTTCTGGAACATCTCCATGCGGAACGAGTACTCCTCGCCCGCCTGGAGCTGGACCGGGGCGGAGTTCTGCTCGACGTCCCAGTCGTCGACCCAGTGGTCGATGACGAGCTGGTCGTCGATCCACAGCCGGAAGCCGTTGTCGCCGATCGCGGAGAACGTGTACGCCTCGCTGTAGTCCGGCGTGATCTTGCCCGTCCAGCGCGCGGAGGTGCGCTCGCCGCGGCCCGTGAGCTCGGCGAACGTCGGGACCAGGTTGGGGAACTCGATCCGCTGGTCGGGGATCGTGGCCTTGAGGTCGGTGAGCGGCCAGCCGGGGCCGCCGGACAGGAAGTACTCGCCCTTGAGGCCGTTGTCGAGCGCGAGGTCCTGGGCCGCGACGTCGGTCGCGCCCGCCTCGTCCGTGGTCGTGGCCGCCGGCGTCGCGGTCGCCCCGACCGCCGTCGCCACGGCCAGGGGGACGGTCAGCGCGGCGGCCAGCGCCGCCACGACGATCCTCGCCGGTCTGCCCCGTGGTGGTGCTACCGCTGTCATGGACTGCATCCGTGCTTCCTCCTCGTCGAGTGAATCCAAGGACTGCTCCGACGCGGCGGCGTACCGGGCTCCCGTGTCCGGCGGTCGCCCTCCTTGGCGCACCGCGACGTCTCCCCAGAATCAAACAACTTCCACCAGAAAAAGACAACAGGTAACAGCACACGACATCGCGTGGCGGCGCCCACGGACCCGAGAAACGCCGAACCCGGGGTGGGGGGCCCCCCCCCCGCGCGGGGGGGGGGGGGGACCCCGGGGTGCGCCAGGTGGGGGGGGGGGCACCGGGGGGTTGAGGGCC
>NZ_JBVIFN010000009.1:0-14727 GCF_055571305.1 Cellulosimicrobium sp. NPDC030954 | reverse complement strand
CCTCATCCCACAAAAAAAAACAAACCTTTAAACCCCACCCCCCCGGGGGGGGGGGCCCCCCCCCCCCCCCCCCCCCCCCCCCCGGGGCCCCCCCCCCCCCCCCCCCCGGGGGGCCCCCCCCCCCCCGGGGTTCGGCGACGGGTGCGGGTGGGTCAGCGGTGGATGAGCGAGGTCCAGTCGGACGGCACGCGGTCGGCCGGCGCGGGCGAGCCCTGCTCCGGCGGGCGCGAGAGCGGCGCGGCGAGGTGCGGACCGTCGAGCACCTGCGACGTCTCGTAGTCCCAGTACCAGTCCTCGCCGGGCTCGAACGAGCGCATGAGGCGGTGGCCGGTCTCCTGGAAGTGCGCCGTCGCGTGCTGGGCCGGCGACGTGTCGCAGCACCCCACGTGGCCGCACGTCGCGCAGCGGCGCAGGTGGACCCACCACCCGCCGGCCGCGTCACACTCCGCGCAGCCCGTCCCGCTGGGCGGGACCGCCGGGTCCACGGCGGCCCGGAGCTGCGCGCCCAGGGCCTCGTCGAGCCCGTCCCCCGTGACGCTCACCGGCGGCTCACCGGGTCCCGACGGCGGACGGCCGCACGACGGGTGCCCACGACTCGGGGTCGAGCGCCGGTGCCGGCTCGGCGTCGTCCCAGGCCCGGCAGTCGTCGATCGTCGCGGCGAGCAGCGCGCGCAGGCGCTCGTCCGGGTCCGGCACGCACGCCTCGGCGATGCCCTGCACCGCCGCGGAGATGATGCTCGGCGCGGCGTCGCGCACGAACCGGCTCGGCCGCAGCCGCGCGCCCTCGCAGAACCGCTGCGCCCAGCGCGCCGTGCGCGGGCAGCTCGCGAGCGCGTCCGCCGACTCGGCGCTCAGCGTGCCCGCGGGGCGGTCGTCGAGGACGTCGAGCATCTTCTCCGCCCCGATGATCGCGACGGCGAGCGTCTGCTGCCGGTCCGCCGGGGCGATCGGCAGCGCCGCGACGGCGGCGCGCAGCGAGATGCGCACGTCCCAGTGCGGGTCGTCGCTCGTCAGCCCGATGACGGACGGGATGAGCGGCGCGAGCTTGGGGCGCTCCGGGTCGACCGTGAGGTCGTTCACGGCGCGCGCCAGCATCGCGAGCAGCGGGTGCGTGCACCGTGGATGGTCGCTCCACCGCTCCCCCGCGAGGTAGGACGCGAGCTCCATGAAGCACGCGCCCTTCTTCGGGTTGCGGTGCTTGCCACGGCCCAGCATCGGCAGCATGTCGTAGGTGTCGGTCACGAGGTCACCCCCACAGGCGGGTCCGGTCCTTCGTCCAGTCTGCGCCGGGGCCGGGTCGTTGGCAACGGGAGGAGTGACGCCGGTCACGTCGATGCCGGGTGCCTTAGGCGCGAGGCCCCACCTCAGACGCCTCAGGGTCGCGGACGGGCACCGCCTAAGGCCCCCTCCCTCGAACGGTGCGCGGTCGTCCGATGCGGCGGCCCGGTGCTCAGGACGAACGTGAGTGTCGGACAGGCAGGGTGCCTGCAGAGACGGGGACGACCATGAGCGCACAGTTCGATCCGACCTTCGAGGCGGATCTCGCCTACCGCACGCAGCGGCTGCGCGAGGACTTCCGGCACGACGAGCCCTCGCTGCTGCACTGGTGGCGCGGGCGCCGCCAGCGTCACGACCGCGCGGCGCGGTGACCGCGCCGCCCGACGCCGTCGACGAGAACCCTCTCGTCGGCGGCGTCGTCATGTCCGGCGCGGGCTCCGGTGGTCTATCCGCTGGTCACGTGTCGGTGCACGCTGCGAGGATGGGAGCCGTGCCCCGCCCCTCCTCGCGCGCGCCCTTCGTGGCCCGCGCCGCCGAGCTCGACGCGCTCGCGGCCGCGGTCGAGCGCGCGCGTCGCGGCGAGCCGGGCGTCGTGCTCGTCGGCGCCGACGCCGGGGTCGGCAAGACCCGCCTCCTCACGCGCGCGGCGGAGCTCGCCGCCGGGAGCGGCGCGACCGTCGTCTGGAGCCACTGCGTGGACCTCGGCGAGGTCGGCCTCCCCTATCTCCCCTTCTCCGAGGCCCTCGCGACGCTGCGCTCCCAGCACCCCGCGGTCGACGAGACCGTGGCCGCGCGGCCCGCGCTCGCGCGCCTGCTCGACGCCGGCACACCCGCGGACGACGAGCAGAGCCAGGGCGAGCGCCTCCAGCTCTTCGAGAGCGTCGCGGCCGCGCTCGCCGCGTCGGGGACGGCCGAGGCCCCGCTCGTGCTCGTCGTCGAGGACCTGCACTGGGCGGACCCGTCGAGCCGCGACGTCCTGCGCTTCGTCGTCGCGCGCCTGCGCGCGGAGCACGTGCTCGTCGTCGCGAGCTACCGCGCGGACGACCTGCACCGCCGCCACCCCCTGCGCCCCGTGCTCGCGGAACTCCTGCGGCACCCGCGCGTCGAGCACGTGCAGCTCTCCCCCTTCACGGAGGGGGAGCTGCGCGAGTTCACGACCGCGCTCGCGGGCGCGCCCCTGCTGCCCGATGCCTTCGAGTCCGTGCGGACGCGCTCCGAGGGCAACGCGTACTTCGCCGAGGAGCTCGTCGAGTCGGGCCTCGACGACGAGCTGCCCTGGTCCCTCGCGGACGTCCTGCGCGCCCGCCTGGAGGTGCTCGACCCCGCCGTGCAGCACCTGGTGCGCGTCGCGTCGGTGTCCGGGCGCCAGGTGAGCGAGCCGCTCCTGCGCGCCGCGCTCGCGCGCGACGCCGCGGACGGCGAGGCGGCCACCGGGCGCTCCTTCGACGCGGCGCTGCGCGAGGCGATCGCGCACCACGTCCTCGCGGTCGAGGGCGACGGCGCGCGCGACACGGTCGTGTTCCGCCACGCGCTCCTCGCCGAGGCCGTCGCGTCCGACCTGCTGCCGGGCGAGCGCGTGGGCGTGCACCGCGCGTACCTCGCCGCGCTCGACGACGTCCCGGGGCTCGGGTCCCCCGCGCTGCGCGCCCACCACGCGCTCGCCGCGCACGACCTCCCGGCCGCGCTCACGGCGTCGCGCGCCGCCGCTCGCAAGGCCGCGCGCGTGCTCGCGCCCGCGGAGGAGCTGCGGCACCTCGAGCAGGTGCTCGGGCTGTGGCGGGCCGTGCCCGACGCCGCGGACCTCCTCGGCGAGGACCGCGTCACCGTCGCGCTCGCCGCGGCCGGGGCCGCGAGCCGCGCGGGCGAGCCGGACCGCGCGGTCGCGCTCGCGCGCAAGGTCGTCGAGGGCACCGCGGGCGACCCGATGCGCCAGGCGTCGCTGCGGCACGTCCTGTCGCGGTACCTGCTCGGCACGGAGGAGGTCGAGGAGACCCTCGCCCACACCGAGGCCGCGCTGGCGGTGCTCCCGGAGGAGCCGCCGTCGCTCGACCGCGCGTGGACGCTCGCGATGCGGGCGCGCGCCGCGATGAACGCCGACCTCGACGAGCTCGCCACGGAGGTCGCGGCGCAGGCCCTGGACGTCGCGCACCGGCTCGACGCGCCCGACGTCGAGGCCGACGTGCTCACCACGATGGCGATCCTCGAGGTCGCGGACGACGACCGGGCCGCGGTGCTGCTCGCCCAGGCCCGGGAGCGCGCCGTCGAGGCGGGCGACATCCTCACCGAGCTGCGCTGCTGGTACAACATCGCCGCGAACCGCTACTACGCGGGCCGCATCGACGAGGCGCTGCAGGTGACGGCCGACGGCCTCGACCGGGCGCGCGCGACCGGGCTCGGCTGGAGCGCGTACGGCGTCGAGCTGCGCCTGTTCCGCGACCTCGTGCGCTACGTGCTCGGCGACCTCACGCCCACCGAGACCACGGGCGAGACGATGCCCGAGGGGTCCGCCCCGCAGCTCTCCTGCGTCCAGCTCTACGCGGCCGTGGCGCGCGGCGACGACGACGCGCTCGCCCGCGGCACGGCCCTGCGGCGGGACTGGTTCCGGGACGGGCAGATCGCGCTCATCTCCGGCGGCTGCTCGATCGACGCGCTCACCTGGGCAGGCCGCGACGAGGAGGCGGTCGCGCTGGCCGTCGAGCTCGTGGACCACCTGGGCCGCACGTGGAGCGACTACTTCCTGGGCCGCATCTGGATCTCGGCGCTCGCGCTCGCCGCGCTCGCCGACGCCGCGGACGCGGCGCGCCTCCAGGGTGCGTCGGGCACCGGGCAGGTCGCGGCGCTCGTCGCGCGCGGCGACGAGCTGCTGGAGGCCGCGCGCACGACGGCGGAGCGCGGCCGACCGCGCGGCGGTCGCCTCGGGCCCGAGGGGCGCGCCTGGCTCGCGCGCGCCGCGGCCGAGCACTCGCGCCTCACGGGCGAGGACGACCCGGCCCTGTGGGAGGAGACGATGCGCCTCTTCGACTACGGCTACCGGTACGAGGTCGCGCGCTCGCGCTTCCGGTGGGCCCAGGCGCTGCTCGGCGCGGGCGACCGCAACGCGGCCGAGATCGAGGCGGCGCAGGCGCTCGAGGAGGCCGAGTCGATGGGCGCGGCCCCCCTCGCCGAGGCGGTGCGCGCGCTCGGGCGCCGCGGCCGGCTCGACCTGCCCGGGGTCCGGCGGTCCACGACGGCGGTGCTCACCGAGCGCGAGGAGGAGGTCCTGCTGCTCGTCGCGCAGGGCCTGACGAACCGGCAGATCGGCGAGCGCCTGTTCATCTCGGCGAAGACGGTGAGCGTGCACGTGTCCAACGTCCTGGCCAAGCTCGGCGCGTCCGGGCGGGCCGAGGCCGTCTCGCTCGCGCACCAGCGCGGGCTGCTCGAGGTCTGACGCGTGGGCTTGTCACCGGGTGCGTCGTCAGGGTCGCCGGACGACGGTTCGCCCGGCGTGCTCGTGCTCGTGCGGCACGGGCAGAGCACGTTCAACGCGGGCGACCGCTTCACGGGCCTCCTGGACGTGCCGCTCTCGGACGTCGGGGTCGCGGAGGCCGGGCGCGCGGCCCGGCTGCTCGCGGACGCCGTCGCGCGCGAGCCCGCCCTGGTCCCGCGCCGCGTCGTGACGTCCCCGCTCGTGCGCGCCTCGACGACGGCCGCGATCGTCGCCGACGCGCTGCCCGGCCCGCCCCCGCTCGCCGTCGAGTGGCGCCTCGTCGAGCGTCACTACGGCGCGTTCACGGACAAGCTGCGCGACGTCGTCCGGCGCGACTACGGCGAGGCCGCCTACTGGCGCTACCGCCGCTCCTACCTGCACCGACCACCGCCGCTCGCGGCGGACGACCCCGCGCGCCCGCTCGTCGACGACACGCTGCTGCGCCTGCCCGACGCCGCGCGCGCCGCGCTGCGCCCCGACGCGGAGTCCCTCGCCGACGTCGTCGAACGGCTCCGCCCCTTCTGGGCCGCGACCCGCACGACGCTCGCGCACGGCGAGGCGGTCCTCGTCGTCGGGCACGGCAACTCGCTGCGCGCGCTGTCCGTGCTCGTGGACGACCTCACGCCCGAGGAGGTCCAGGACCTCGACGTGCCCACCGGCCACCCGCTCGTCCACCGCTTCACGGCGGGGCCCGACGCCGCGCTCGTCCCGGAGGTCCGCGGCGGCACCTACCTCGACGCGCACGGCGCCGAGCACGCGCTCGGCGACCTCAGGTCGCGCGGCGGCACCTGAGACGACCCGCGTCCGCCGCGACGCGCCCGCGCGTCCGTGCGCGCCGGTGTCACGACTCGGGCGTGGCGGAGCCGAGGGCCTGGGCCGTGCGCGCCGACGAGATGAGCGACACGTCCAGCAGGCACTGCCGCCAGGCGTCCCCGTCCACGCCCCCGGGGTCGAGGTACCAGCGGTCCGGCAGCATGCCGGTCTCGACTCCGCGGACGTCGAGGCACGTCCTGAGCTCCGACTCGGACGTGTCGCCGGGCGCGGGGGCGGCGGGGAGCAGACGGTCGACGAGCAACCGCGGGATCGCGGGCGACGTCTCGATCGGCACGACCTCCCGGGTCGTCGGGTCGTACGAGGCTCGGCAGCTCGGGTCCGGGTCGGGACCGGTCAGCGGCGAGCCGCACGTCAGCCTCATGAGGCTTCTGTCGTCCTCGAACCTCGTCGAGCTGAGGATCCCGCGGACGTCCGTCGCCGAGCCTGCCTCCGGGCCGAGTGCCGCGACGTTGAGGAAGAGACCTTCCGCCCAGGCGTCGGGGAGACGGTACGTCGGGCCGGTCTCGGCCGGTCCCTCACCGGCCAGGAGCACCCAGGTCTCCATGCGCTCGCGCTCCCACGAGGGGTCCGACCCGGGCGGCGTGTCGGAGTTCGCGACGCTCAGCACCAGTCCCTCGGCGCCGCCCTCGCGCTGGAGCAGGACCAGGTTCTGGAAGCCGTCGTGCACCACGGTTCCCGCCGTGCCCCCCCGACGGAGCGCGGCGAGGTCGTCGTCATCCCCGGCGAGGACGCGCAGCCCCGGAGGCTGCTCGCTCCCCGCGGGCTCGGGACGGTACTCGACGAAGAACCGCTCGCCGTCGCGCCAGGCGCTGAGGCCGAGGTCGAGGACGTACGCTCCGTCCTCGCGCAGGTACGTCGCGGGCTCCTTCACCGCGACGACGCCCGGCGCGACGTCGACGAGCGTGGCCTCCGCCGTGACGACCTCGTACCCGGGCGACCCGGTGACGACCTCGCGTGCGAGGTCGCGGAGCCCGTCCGGGCCGCCCGCCGTCACGACGCCCGTCCCGACGAGCCCCAGCGCGACGACGCCCGCGACGCCGGCGAGCGACCGGCGGCGTTGCACGCCGCGACGGCTGGACCGGAGGACCACGTCGAGGTCGAGCTCGGAGGGCGGGACGGCGTCGTCGGCCGTGCGGCGCAGCCGGGCGAGGAAGTCGTCCTCGGGCGGGGTGGGCACCGGCCTACCGGTCACAGGGCTCATCGGGGTGTCCTTCCGGAGGTCCGGGTGGTCGGGGAGGTCAGGGTGGTCGGGGTCGTCGGTCCGGGAGCGGCGCCGTCGGGCGCGCCGAGGATCGCCCGCAGGCGGGCGAGGCCCCGAGAGGCCGTGGACTTCACGGTGCCGACCGGCATGCCGAGCTCGGCGGCGACCTCGCTCTCGCTGAGGTCGAGCAGGTGCCGCAGGACCACGACGCGACGCTGCTTGACCGGGAGCGTCAGGAGCGCGCGCACGACGGCGTCGCGGTCGTCGACGGAACCCGTCGGCTCCCCGGTGCCGGGACGGCCCGGTCGACGGACGCCCTCCGCCTGCGCGAGCTCGTCCGGCCCGGCGAGCACCTCGCGCCGCGTGCGGCGCCACGTGTCGACGCGGAGGTTGGCCAGCACGCGACGGGCGTAGGCGAGCGGGTCGCGCTCGCGGGCCCGCGACCACGCGCGGTACGTCCGCTCGAGCGCGTGCTGCGTGAGCTCCTCCGCCCGGTGCCGGTCCCCGCAGAGCAGGTACGCCATGCGGTGCAGAGGGTCGCGGGCGTCCCGCATGAACGCCGAGAACTCCTCGTCGCGCGTGCGCCGGGCGACGAGGTCGATCTCGACCACGGACGAGTCGTCGGGCCCGTCGGCCCGACCACCGTCCCGGTCGTCGTCCCGGTCGCGGTCGGCTACGACGTCGAGCAGCAGCTCGAGCCTCCCGGACCGTCCGACGGGTCCGGCCGAACCTGTCGCCGTCACGTCGCCGCCCCTCGCGGGCCGCGCCCGCCGTCGTGTCGTGGTGTCACGAGCGGTACACGCAGCACCCCCGCCCGAGGTTCCCTTCTTCCCGATTTCACCCCGTCCGCGTGCCTGGCTGGCGCGGCTTGCACTGTTTGACCGGCCTCGTCCTGGTGATACTGGCACCATGACCGACGCCCAGGCGATCCACGAGCTCGCGCAGGCGGGGCTCGCCGAGCCGGTGGCGGACGAGTCGTTCGACCGGTTCGCGCGCCTCGTGCGGCGGCAGCTCGGGGTGCCGTCGGCGCTCGTCACGCTCGTCCTCGACGACGAGGCGGTGCTGCCCGGCGCGCTGGGCCTGCCCGAGCCGTACCAGTCCGAGCGTCGCACGCCCCTGAGCCACACGTTCTGCCAGTTCGTCAAGAGCGACGCGCGGCCGCTCGTGGTCGAGGACGCCCGGGTCGTCCCGCACCTCGCGTCGCTCCGTGCGGTCGACGACATCGGCGTCGTGTCCTACGCAGGCTTCCCCATCTTCGACCCGCACGGCCGCGCCGTCGGGTCGCTGTGCGCGTTCGACGGGCGACCGCGGCCGTGGTCCGACGAGGACCTGGCAACCCTGGCGGACCTCGCCTCCGCGTGCACCTCGGAGCTGCGGCTGCGGCTCGCCCGGGCGCGGGCGAAGCGCATGCAGCACGTCGCGCTCGCGGCCAACCGGCGGTCCCGCCTCCTGCTGGAGCTCTCCGAGTCGTTCGCCGCCGCGACGTCGGTGCGCGACGTCGCCGAGCGGCTCTCCGCGGTCGGGGCCGCGATCGGTGCCCGCTACGCGGGCCTCGCGATGCTCGACGCGAGCGGCAACCGCCTCGAGTACACGACTCTCGACCACCTGGAGCCGGGGGTCCCCGCGTCGTTCCGCCGGATGCGGGTCGACGACGACCGCGGCGCCGCGATCGCCGCCCGCACGCGCGAGCCGCTGTTCTTCCCCGACCACGCCCGGTACGCCGCGCGGCTGCCCGAGGCGGCGGCGCTCATCGCGTCCGACGACGTCGAGGCCCGCGCGTTCCTGCCCGTCCTCGTGGGCGAGCGGCTGCTCGGCGTCGTCACCCTGGCCTGGGAGGCGGCGCGCGAGTTCGACGACGACGCGGTCCAGACGAAGACCGCGATCGCCTCGTACGTCGCGCACGCGCTCGACCGCGTCCGGCTCCTGGAGGAGCGGCACCGCGTCGCGACGACGCTCCAGGCCGCGATGCTCACCGAGCTGCCGTCGGTGCGGAGCGCGGAGCTCGCCGCCACCTACGCGTCCGCGACCCGCACCGACCAGGTCGGCGGCGACTGGTACGACGCCGTCGTGCTCGACGACGACGCGTGCGTCCTCATGATCGGGGACGTCACCGGCCACGACATGCGCGCGGCCGCGCAGATGGGCCAGCTGCGCTCCATGCTGCGGACGTTCGCGTGGTGCCAGGACGAGCCGCCCGCCGTCCTGCTCCGGCTCCTGGACCGGGCCAACCGTGGCCTCGCGCTGCACTCGAGCGGCACGGCCGCCGTCGTGCGGCTCGACCGCACCCCGCACGGGTTCGACGTCACGTGGTCGAGCGCCGGGCACCCGTCCCCGCTCGTGCTGCGCGCCGACGGCCGCGTCGAGACGCTCGACGTGCCCCCGGACCTCATGCTCGGCGTCGTCCCGGGCACCACGCGGCACGACCACCACGCGCACCTCGCGCACGGCGACACGCTCCTCCTGTACACCGACGGTCTCGTCGAGCGGCGCGGCACGTCCTACGCCGAGCGGCTCGGCGCCCTGCAGGCCGTCCTCGCCGAGCTCACGACCACCGCGACGTCCGCCCTGCCCGACGCGCTCGTGCGCCGGCTCGTGTCCGACCAGCGCGACGACGTCGCCGTCCTCGCGCTGCGCGTCCGGCACACCGTCGCGCGACCGCCCGGCCCGGGACGGCCGTCCGTCCTGACGCGGCAGGTCGAGCACGCGTCGTCGGCGATCGGGCCCGCCCGCCGCTGGGTGGACGACGTCCTCGAGAGCTGTGACGTCTCCGCGTCGGTCCGCCGCATCGCCATGCTGCTCACGAGCGAGGTGCTGACCAACGCGGTCC
This sequence comes from Cellulosimicrobium sp. NPDC030954, assembly GCF_055571305.1. Taxonomy (NCBI): domain Bacteria; kingdom Bacillati; phylum Actinomycetota; class Actinomycetes; order Micrococcales; family Promicromonosporaceae; genus Cellulosimicrobium; species Cellulosimicrobium sp. NPDC030954. Next base: position 5,121 of record NZ_JBVIFN010000009.1, on the reverse strand, counting down.
AGCACGGCGCGGCCCCGGTCGAGGCGGAGCTCGAGGTCGGGCACCGCGTCCTGCGCGTCGCGGTGCGGGACGGCTCGCCGGCGCTCCCCCGGCTCCGGTCCCCCCACCCGGACGAGACGGGCGGCCGGGGGGTGCAGTTCCTCGAGCGCTGCGCGTCGCGCTGGGGCGTCGACGCGGTCGACGGCGCGCCGGGCAAGACCGTGTGGTTCGAGCTCGACCTGGACGACTGAGCCCGGTCGTCGAGCCCGGGGTCCCTCCCCACCCCGACGCGAGCCCGGGGAGCGACCCCGGGGTCGGCACGGGCTGTGCCGTGTCGGAGGGCAGCGGTAGCGTGTGTGAGGTGGGCCACTCCCCTGGTCCCGCACGGGTGGTCGCGGCATCGCGCGCCCACCCGTAGGCACCCCTCGCGAACGTCGAGACCCTCGAGTCCTGAGAGGCAGCACGATGACCGACCTCGCCACCCCCACGAGCCTCCGCCCGGGAGCCACCGCGCCCGGCGCCGCCCCCCTGCCCGAGCGCGACGACCTCGACGCGGTCCTCGCGGGCCACCGCCGGGAGATCACGGGCTACTGCTACCGCATGCTCGGCTCCTCGTTCGAGGCGGAGGACGCCGTGCAGGAGACGTTCCTGCGCGCGTGGCGCTCCTACGACCGGTTCGAGGGCCGCTCGTCGCTGCGCTCCTGGCTCTACCGCATCGCGACGAACGTGTGCTTCGACGCGCTGGGCGCGCGCAAGCGGCGTGAGCGCCCCATGGGCCTCGGCGGCCCGCAGGCGCCGGAGGCCGAGAACCTCGGCCAGGTGCTCCCGGAGGAGACGTGGGTCGAGCCGGTCCCCGACGACCGCGTGCTGCCGCACGACGGTGACCCGGCGCAGGTCGCGGTGGGCCGCGAGACCATCCGGCTCGCGTTCGTGGCCGCGCTGCAGTTCCTGCCGCCCAAGCAGCGCGCCGTGCTCCTGCTGCGCGAGGTGCTGCGCTGGCAGGCGAGCGAGGTCGCGGAGCTGCTCGACACGTCGGTGGCGTCCGTGAACAGCGCGCTGCAGCGTGCGCGCGCGACCATGGCGGCGCGCGCCCACTGGGACAGCTCGGGGCTCGCAGGCGACGCCGAGCCCGCACCCGCTCCGGTCGCGTCGAACGCGGGGCTCGGCGACGAGGAGAGGCTGCTGCTCGAGCGCTACCTCGACGCGTTCGAGCGCTACGACATGGACGCGCTCGTCGCGATCCTCCACGAGGACGCGACGCTGTCCATGCCGCCGTACCCGCTGTGGATGAAGGGCACGGCGGACATCGTGACCTGGATGACCGGGCCCGGCCACGAGTGCGAGGGGTCCCGCATGGTGCCGGTCGCGGTGAACGGTACGTTCGGGTTCGGCCAGTACCGCCGGGCTGCGGGCGGCGGGCACGAGCCGTGGGCGCTGCAGGTGGTCGAGACCGAGGACGGGCGGGTGACGGCCATCAACGCGTTCCTCGACACGGCCTCGTGGTTTCCGCTGTTCGGCCTCCCCGCGCGCCTCGACGACTGACGGCGCGCGGGGCCGGGCGGTCAGTCGAACGTCTCGAGGAGCGTGCTCCGCTCCGCCTCCGTGAGGTTCGTGGCGACGAGCTTCCCGTGGGTTCCGTGGAACCGTTCGCCGACCCGGTCGAGGTCGCCGTCCTCGGTCACGACGAACAGGGCCGACGAGCCGGGCGTGACACCCTCCCGGATGCGGTTCAGCTGGTCCTTGTCGATCCCCACGGCGGCCATCGCCTTCGTCGACGCGCCGATGGCGGCTCCGGCCGCCGCCCCCAGGACGGGGGCGAAGAAGAGCGAGCCGAGCAGGAGCCCCCAGAACGCGCCCCAGCCGGTGCCGCGCCACTCGTCCTGGTGGCCGTGGCGGGTCGTCGGCTTGGCCGCGCCCTCCGGCCACGTGACCACCGCGGTGTCGACGATGCGGATCGCGTGCTCCGAGGCCGAGTCGTGCAGGATGCGGGACGCGGTGTCCGCGCCCTCGGGAGAGTCGAACTTCCAGACGGTGAACGTGGCCATGGCGCTCCTCCTCGTCAGCCGAGCAGCTTGGCCTTGGCCGCGGCGAACTCGGCGTCGCTCAGCACGCCCGAGGCGTGGAGCTGACCGAGCCGCTCGAGCTGGCCGAGCAGGTCGTCCTGCGCCGGGGCCGCGGCCGGCGCAGGCTGGGCGTACTGGGCCGCGGCCTGCTGGGCCGCCGCCTCGATGCGAGCCTGCTCCTGCGCGGCCTCGGCCTGCTGGGCCTCCCACGACTGCTGGGCACGGTTCGCCTGGCGGCGCTGCACGGCGCCCGCGGTCGCGGACGCGGTGCCCGCGATGACGGCGGTGCGGGCGGCGGTCCCGATGAGCCCGGGACGGCCGATTCGACGGATGGGCATGGGGTTCTCCTGGTTCGGTGGCGGTGTCGGGTGCGCGGTGCGCGGGCGGCTCAGTCCTCGACGAGCGCGAGGTCGGCGACCTCGTTGACGACCTCGGCCGGGATGCGCTCGCTGAGCAGCACGACGCCGTCGGCCGCGCTGGTCGCGGCGATCACGCCGCGGGCCCACGTGTGCTCGACGACGAGGACGAGGGCCGACGTGCCCGGGGCGAGCCCGGCGGCGACGGCGTCGAGGTCCTCCTCGCCCGCGAGGCCGGCGCCCGTGAGCTCGACGTCCGTGATCTCCAGCTCGTCGCCCAGGTCGGTCACCTCGATGACCTCGACGTCGCCGGCGTCGGAGCGGCGGACGACCGCGAGGTCGAGGAGCGTGACGGTGCCCTCCGCGAGCACCTCCAGGACGGAGGCCTGCACCCCCGCGGGGATGCGGTCCGACGGGAAGGCGACCGCGACGATCTCGACGGGGCCGAAGGTGGACGTTGCCATGGGCGATGCTCCCTGGGTCTGTGGTGGACGAGGACGACGGTGCGCGGGCAGGTCACCCGGACCGGGTCTCGGGGCGGGGCGGCTCAGCGTGCGGCGCGCTCGGCCTCGTCGCCGTGGACCACGAGCGCCCACAGGACGAACACGTCGAGCGCGATGGTCACGATCGACCACCAGGGCGTCACCTGGAGGGTCGTGAACTGGGCGATCGCGTTGAGGACGACGAGGACGATGGCGACCATGCGCGCCCAGCCCTTGCCGGAGAGCAGCGCGAAGCCGGTGAGGACGAGCAGCACCCCGATGACGAGGTGGACCCAGCCCCACGTCGAGACGTCGAGCACGACGATGCCCGCGTCGGTCACGCCGACGAGGCTGTTCGGGGAGAAGACGGCGACCAGTCCGCTGATCGCGTTGAAGAAGCCGATCGTCACGAGCACGATCCCCGCGAACCAGACCCACCCGACCCATGCCGAGACCTGCGACGAACGTGCCATGCGAGTCCTCCTGGAGAGCCGACCGTGGCCGGAGCGAGACGAGCGGACGAGCGTGCGCGTCGATGGTGGCACCGGTCGCGGGGTTCGGCATCCGGAAGGCGCGGCGCGCCCGTCGGGCCTGCCGCCGGGGGCGCCGCTAGGTTCGGGGCATGACGACGCCGACCCCCGCCGAGGACCCGTGGTCGGGCGTACCGGACGCCGGGTCACGACCCGTCCAGCACGACTCCCGCCGCCCCCCGCGCTGGGTCCCGCGCGCGCTCGCGATGGGCGTCGTCGCGGTCTTCGTCGGGATCTTCGCGTGGTACGCCCTGGGCCAGCTCAAGGCGCTGGGCGTCAACATCCTCATCGCGTTCTTCGTCGCGCTCGCCCTGGAGCCCATCGTCGTGTGGCTCGTGCGCCACGGCTGGCGGCGGGGCGCCGCGGCGGCGGTGGCCCTCCTCGGCTCGATCGTCGTGATCCTCGTGGTGCTCGCGCTCTTCGGGAACCTGTTCGTCCAGCAGCTCATCCAGCTCGTCCAGTCGCTCCCGGACCTGTACGCGAGCATCCAGGACCTCGTCGCGGAACGGTTCGACGTCGTCATCCCCGACTCCGACGACCTCGTCCGGCAGATCCTCAGCGACTTCGGCGACGACGTCGCGTCCGGCGCCCTCGTCGTCACCACCACGATCGTCGGGGTCATCTTCGCGTCCCTGACGATCATGCTCGTCACCTACTACCTGCTCGCGGCGGGGCCCAAGTTCCGCGCCGCGGTGTGCCGCTGGCTCACGCCGAACCGCCAGGGGGAGGTCCTGCGCCTCTGGGAGATCACGCAGGTCAAGGTCTCCGACTTCATCAACTCGCGCATCGTCCTCGCGGCGCTGTCGAGCGTCTTCACGTTCGTCTTCCTGGTGATCATCCAGACGCCGTACGCGCTCCCCCTCGCGGTGTTCACCGGCGTCGTCTCGCAGTTCGTCCCCACGATCGGCACGTACATCGGCGGCGCGCTGCCCGTCGCGGTCGCGCTCACGTCCCAGGGCCTGCCGCAGGCGCTGGGCGTGCTCGCGTTCATCATCGGTTACCAGCAGCTCGAGAACCTGTACTTCTCGCCCAAGGTCTCCGCCCGCGCGCTGGAGATGAACCCGGCGGTGAGCTTCGTCGTCGTGCTCGCGTTCGGCGCGGTGTTCGGCGCGCTGGGCGCGTTCCTCGCGCTGCCGATCGCCGCGACGATCCAGGCGGTGGCCAACACGTACCTCCAGCGGCACGAGCTCATCGAGTCGCACATGCTGCACGACCCCGGCTCCGAGGGGCACCACCCGCACGGCAGGGGCAAGGGGCGGGACGGCGACGGCGGCACTGCGCGACGCCGCCGCAAGAACCGCGAGGCCGCCCTGGAGGCCGAGCGCACGGTCGACGAGCGGCGCGCCGAGGGCATCGACTGAGACCGGCCGTCCCGCGTGCGGTCCCGGCCGTCGCGACGTGCGAGACGCTGGCCGAGCGCGTCACTGCTCACTGTCATGAACTCGTTGTGCCGCCGTCGTGGCCCAGACGACCAGTGCGCAGCGCGTTCGTGATCTGGCCCCGCAAACGCGTGTGCGACAGCACGTGGAGCGTGCTGCAGCGCGTCGGCAGCGTGCCACGCGCCCCGAGCCATGAGACATGAGACATGAGACATGAGACATGAGACATGAGACGAACCTAGGCCCTGTCCTGCGAATGTTCTTGGCATGTGTCCGGTAATGTCCGGGTTGTGGGTGTGGGGCGTGGTGAGCTGACTGACACGGCGTGGGCG
>NZ_JBVIFN010000008.1:0-168122 GCF_055571305.1 Cellulosimicrobium sp. NPDC030954 | reverse complement strand
CAGAACACTGGGTCGATAGGCCGGACGTGGAAGCGGGGACGAAAGACCCGTGCAGCTGACCGGTACTAATCAGCCGACAACTTCAACACCAACACATTTTGCTACGCGTCCACTGTGCGGTTCCCGAACCACCAACACCACACCCCACACACGGGGTGCCCAGTGTTGACAAAGGTTCCATAGAGTTACGGCGGTCACAGCGAAGGGGAAACGCCCGGTCCCATACCGAACCCGGAAGCTAAGCCCTTCAGCGCCGATGGTACTGCCCTGGAGACGGGGTGGGAGAGTAGGACGCCGCCGGACAACCCTTCACCGAAGGCCCACCCCACACGGGGTGGGCCTTCGGCATTTCCGCATACCCTCACTCAGGTACCTCTCGCCGCCGAGATAGTGCCGCGGTCGCGCGAGGTAGAGCCGCGGTCGGCCGAGGTAGAGCCCTGGTCCGCCGAGGTAGAGGCGTGGTTCCTGGGCTGGACGGCGTGTGGCCGTCGACGTCAGGCCCAGCCGTAGGCTGCTGACCAGCGGACGATCTCCGCGAAGAACCGGGCCCGCGGTTCGGGGGCGGAGAGCGAGAGGTCGTGCATCCCGCCGGGGATCCGGACGAGGGTGACGACCCGCCCCAGGTGCGCCGCGCGGCGCGCGAGGGGCTCGACGTCGAGCACGATGTCAGCGGAGCGCATGTCCTCGGACCAGCGGGTGCTGAAGAGCGACCTCTCGGCGAGGAGCACGAGCACGGGGCAGTCGATGGCGAGCCCCGCCGCGACGCGGGCATGGCCGGAGATGATCGCGCGGAGCCAGCCGGCGCGGACGGGGAACGACGGGACGGGCCGCCAGGCGTCGTCGATCACCCAGGCGCCGTCGTCGCGGTCGCGCAACGTCCGCGCGTAGTACCCGGGGTCTACGTTCGGCAGCGGGGTGCGCGGCTGGAAGCGCGCGAGCTGACGGATCGCCGGGCCCGAGACGGTCCGGGCGACGGACGACCCCTGGAGCTCGAGCCACGGGCTGTTGAGCACGAGCCCGCGGACGGCGCCCGGGTGCCGGTGCGCCCAGAGGGCCGCGACGAGCCCTCCGGTGGAGTGGCCCATGAGCATGATCGCGACGTGCGCGCCGAGGTCCCCGCGGACGACGTCGAGCGCGGCCGCGATGTCGGGGTCGTAGTCGACGAGGTGCTCGACGTACCCCGGCGTCTGGTGCGGGCGCAAGCTTCGCCCGTACTTGCGCAGGTCCAGGGCGTAGAACGCGGCGCCCAGGCCGTGCCACGTCTCGGCGAGCTCGGTCTGGAAGAAGTAGTCGCTCCAGCCGTGGACGTACAGCACGGCGCGCGCGGGGCGGACCGGCTCCTGCGTCTCGGGTGCGTGCCGCACGACGGTGACGACGACCTCGCCCTCGTCGTCGGGCTCCAGCTCGACCGTGCGCTGCTCGTACCCGGCTCCGAGGACGTCCGGGCGCCACGCGGTCGACGTCACGGCGTGAGCACCACCTTGCCGAAGTGGTCGCCGGTCGCGAGGCGCGCGAGCCCGTCGCGGGCGCGCGCCAGGGGGAGCACCTGGTCGACGACGGGGCGCACCTCGCTGCGGGCGAGGAACCGCAGCAGCGCGGCGAGGTCGTCGCGCGACCCCATCGTCACGCCCTGGATGCGGATCTCGTGGAAGAAGACGCGCGTGAGCTCCGCGGGCGACGCGTCGCCGCTGGTCGCCCCCGCGACGACGACGGTCCCGCCCGGGCGCACCGAGCGCAGCGAGTGGCCCCAGGTCGCCCGGCCGACGGTCTCGACGACGACGTCGACCGGTGCGGGGAGCCGGGCGCCGGGCTCGAACGTCGCAGCGGCCCCGAGCCCTGCTGCCCTGGCGCGCTTGCCGGCGGAGCGGGACGTCACCCACGTCTCGAGCCCGGCGGCCGCGCCGAGGGCGACCGCCGCCGTCGCGACGCCACCGCCGGCGCCCTGGACGAGGACGCGGTCGCCGGGGGCGGCGCCGCCGGCGGTGAACAGCATCCGGTAGGCGGTGAGCCACGCCGTGGGGACGCACGCGGCCTCGACGAAGGTCAGCTCCGGCGGCTTGGGGACGAGGTTGTGCGTCGGGACGGCGACGCGCTCGGCGAGCGTGCCGGGGTACCGCTCGGAGAGCAGCGACCGCCGCTCCGTCGGACCGACGCCGTGCCCGTCCGCCCCGACCACCGCGTGCACCACGACCTCGGTGCCGTCCGGCGTGACGCCCGCGGCGTCCGTCCCGAGGATCATGGGGAGCCGGTCGGCGGGCAGCCCGACGCCGCGCAGCGACCAGAGGTCGTGGTGGTTGAGCGACGCGGCGCGCACGTCCACGGTCGTCCAGTGCTCGCGGGCGTCGGGTTCGGGGCGCTCCCCGACGACCAGCCCGGCCAGGGGGTCGTCGGGGTCGAGGTGGTCGGCGTAGGCGGCAAGCATGCCCCCAACCTACGGTCCGGCCCGCGCCGCAACCACGGGAGGCTGCGTGCCGCGCGTCACCCCACCGGGGGAGCGGTCAGAGGAGCGGGAGCATCCGGCCGAGGTCGGGCACCGCCTCGGAGGTGTGCACGGGCTCCAGGGCGCGCGCGAGCTCGTCGACGTCGTAGGGGACGCGGCCGCACGCGACCCGCAGCCAGAGGCGGGCGTCGTGCACCTCGAGCGCCCAGCCGCCGCGCGTGACGACGACGCGCAGCAGCTCGGCCGCGACGGCGTCGAGCGCGGCACGGTCCACGGGGTCGGCGGGGACGCCGGGGAACGTGCGGGCGAGGTCGTCGGCGTGCACGACGAGCTCGAGGACGCGTGAGCGCACCATGTCGAGGAGCGTGATGGGTCCCCGTCGCGCCTGCACGACGCTCTCGTCGGCGAGCTCGTCGAGGCGTGCGAAGCCCGCGGCGGCGAAGGCCTCGACGTGCCCGAGGCGGTCGTCGGCGATCTGCTCGTCGAGGGCGCGCGTCGCGTGCTCGATCTCCTCCGCCCGCTCCGGGTACGTGCCGAGGTACTCCGCGAGCGTGAGGGGGACGGTCCCGGCGGGCACCGGCCCGCACAGCGCGAGGGTCTCCATGACCCGGCCGAGATGGGTGACGAGCTCGCCGACGGTCCAGCCGTCGAGCACGCTCTCCCGGCCGGCGTCGCGGTCCAGCTCGTCCCCGAGGTCGCGCAGCCACCGGTCGAGCCGGTCCCACTGGGCGCGCAGGTGCTGGGCTGCCTCGGTCACGTCGCTGTCCATCTCCTCATCGTGCCAGGACGGCGTGGGCACGCCCGCCACGGCACCGTCCCGTGGACAGGTCTCAGTCGCGGACGCCGGCCCGTTCCCCGAGGAAGTCGGCGACGATCGGGCCGAGCTGGTCGAACTCGATGAGGAACCCGTCGTGCCCGAAGTCGCTCGTGAGCGTCCGCATCGGGTCGGCCCCCGGGATCCCGGCCGCGATGCGTGCGCAGTCCGCGGGGAGGAAGAGCCGGTCGGTGTCGACCGCGACGACGAGCGCGTGCGCCGTGACCTGGGCGAGCGCCGCCTCGACGCCGCCGCGGTCGCGCCCCAGGTCGTGCGTGAGCATCGACTCCGTGAGCACGACGTACGAGTTGGCGTCGAAGCGCCGCGCGAGCTTGTCGCCGTGGTGGTCGAGGTACGACTGCACGGCGTAGCGCCCGTCGGTGAACGGGTCCTCGCCGCCCTGCGGGAGGCGCCCGAACCGGTCGTCGAGCTCGCGCGCGGACCGGTAGGTCGCGTGCGCGATCTGCCGGGCGATGCCGAGGCCGACGTGCGGGCCCTCGCCGTCCGCGGCGTCGTAGTAGTCGCCGCCGCGGAATCCGGGGTCGGCGCGGACGGCCCCGAGCTGGGGGTGCGCCCACGCGATCTGGTCGCCGGTGGTCTGCGCGTTCGTGGCGATCGCCGCGAGCGAGACGACGTCGATCCCGGCCTCGGGGCCGAGGAGGGCCCACTCGAGGACGCGGTGCCCGCCCATCGACGCGCCGACGACGAACGCCCACGACGAGATGCCGAGCGACCGCGCGAGCTCGATCTCGACGGCGACCTGGTCGCGGGTCGTGACGCGCGGGAAGCGGCTGCCCCAGGGGAGCCCGTCGGGCGCGGTGGACGCCGGGCCCGTGGTGCCCTGGCACCCGCCGAGCACGTTGGGCGCGACGACGAACCAGCGGTCGGTGTCGATCGGCGCGCCGGGTCCGACGAGCGACTCCCACCAGCCCGCGGTGGCGTGGCCCTCGCCCGCGGGGCCGCTGACGTGGGAGTCGCCGGTGAGGGCGTGCAGGACGAGGACGGCGTTCGACCCGTCCGGTGCGAGCGTGCCCCACGTCTCGTACGCGACGCGGACGTCGGGCAGGCGGGCGCCGGACTCGAGGTCGAACGTGCCGACGTCGGCGAAGCGCCGTCGCCCGGCCGGGTCGCCCTCGCGCCACGCTCCCGTCGCCGGGACCGGAGCCTTCACCCGGGCGCGCGACGGCGCGACCCCGTGCCCCGCCGCGGCGTCCGCGCGGGGACCGCGCCGGCCGTCGGGGGCGGAGGGGAGGAGGTCGTCGTTCACAGGGCTCACCGTCGGCCACTGTACGGCCGGGGCGCGCAGGGCGCCCCGGCTGTCCAGATCCGTCATCGCAGTCCTCGTCGTCGTTCTGCCGCGCGTGCGGGCGTCGTCGCTCAGGCGCCCAGCGACGACTTGGCGGCCGTGAACCCGAGCTCGAGGTCGGCGAGGATGTCGTCGACGTGCTCGATGCCGACGGAGAGGCGGACGAGGCCCGGCGTCACGCCGGACTGCGCCTGCTCCTCGGGCGTGAGCTGGCTGTGCGTCGTCGACGCGGGGTGGATGACGAGCGAGCGCACGTCGCCGATGTTGGCGACGTTGGAGTGGAGCTGCAGCGCGGAGACGAACGCCTGCCCGGCCTCGCTGCCGCCGTCGAGCTCGAACGCGAGGACCGCGCCCGCGCCGCGCGGCAGGTACTTCTGCGCGGCGGCGTGCCACGGGCTCGAGGCGAGCCCGGCGTAGTGCACGGTGCGGACGTCGTCGCGCGCCTCGAGCCACTCCGCGACCTTCTGCGCGTTCGCCACGTGGCGCTCGACGCGCAGCGAGAGCGTCTCGATGCCCTGCGCGATGAGGAACGCGTTGAACGGGGAGATCGCGGACCCCAGGTCGCGCAGGAGCTGGACCCGGGCCTTGAGCACGTAGGCGAGGTTCGCGCCGAGGATGCCGTCCACGCCCAGGTCGCGCGCGTAGACGAGGCCGTTGTACGACGGGTCGGGCGTGTTGAAGTTCGCGAAGCGCTCGGGGTGGGCCGCGTAGTCGAAGGTGCCGCCGTCGACGATCACGCCGCCGATCGCGGAGCCGTGGCCGCCCAGGTACTTCGTGGCGGAGTGCACGACGACGTCCGCCCCGTGCTCGAGCGGGCGCAGCAGGTAGGGGGTCGCGACCGTGTTGTCCACGACCAGCGGGACGCCCACCTCGTGCGCGACCGTCGCGACGGCCTCGATGTCGAGGACGTCGGCCTGCGGGTTGGGGATCGTCTCGCCGAAGAACAGCTTGGTGTTCGGGCGCACCGCGTAGCGCCAGGCCTGCGGGTCGTGCGGGTCGGCCACGAACGTCGTCTCGACGCCGAGCTTGGCGAGCGAGTACTGCAGCAGGTTGTAGGTGCCGCCGTAGAGGCTCGGGGACGCGACGACGTGGTCGCCCGCCTCGGCGACGTTGAGGATCGCGAACGTCGTCGCGGCCTGCCCGGACGCGAGGAGGAGCGCGCCGACGCCGCCCTCGAGCGAGGCGATGCGGTTCTCGACGACCTCCTGGGTCGGGTTGCCGATGCGCGTGTAGATGGGGCCGAGGTCCTTGAGCGCGAAGCGGTCGGCGGCCACGGACGCGTCGGGGAAGACGAACGACGTCGTCTGGTAGATGGGCAGCGCGCGGGCCCCGGTCGTCGGGTCGGCGGTCTGGCCGGCGTGGACCTGGCGCGTCTCGAAGGACCAGGCGGGGGCGTTCTCGGTGCTCATGGTGCTCTCCTGCGGGTGGTGGGGGTGGGGAAGACGTCGGCGCGGCGCGCCGGGCGGGGGCCACGGGGACGAGAGGGCGGGAGGCCGGCCGTCGACCGCGGCGGGGGGCGCACACGGGACGGGATCGCCACGGCGAGGACGTCGTCGACGACGGCTCGCGGGCAGGCGAACGTGTGCTGGGGTCAGCGACACATTCGACGGGACATGCTGGCGAGGCTAGGCGGGATCCTCGCCGTCCGACAGGGGGGTCTCGCGATGCGAGACCACATCCTGAGAAGAAGCACGGCGCTCCGATGGCGCATCGCGGACCTTCTGGGCAGACTCGTGCGGGTGCTGTCAACGGGACACGCCGCGCGACCGGTCGAAGGAGGAGCGATGGACGACGTGACGTCGGCGCCCGCCGCCCGGACCGAGTCCCTCGGGGGAGCGCGGCGACGCTCGACCGGGCCCCGACGCCTCGCCTCCGCGGCTTCGGCAGGCCTGCTCGCGCTCGTGCTCGGCGTCGGGCTCGCGCCCTCCGCGTCGTCCGACCCGCCGTCCGACGACGACGTCCGCGCCGCGCGCGAGGCCGCGGAGGGCGCGGCCCGGGACGTCGCGACGGTCGAGAGCGAGCTCGCGTCGCTGCGGGACCGGCAGTCCACCGCCGAGGCGGCGGTCGAGACCGCGGCGGAGGAGTACGCGGCCGCGCAGGACGCGCTCGCCGCGGCCGACGCGGAGGTCCGCGACGCGCAGGAGGCGCTCACGACGGCCCGGACGGGCGAGACGGACGCCCGCGCCGCCGTGGGCGCGCTCTTCCGCGCGTCGCGGCAGGGCTCCGCCGACCTCGACGCGCTGCGCGCCGTCCTGGACGCGGACGGCGTGGGCCAGGTCGTCGAGCGGGAGAACGCCGAGCGCGTCGCCGGCCGCACCGCGGGTCGTGCCGTCGACGCGCACGCGACGGCGCGCGCCGTGGCCGACACCGCCCGTGCCCGTGCCGACGCGGCGCTCGCGCACCAGGGCGAGGTCGAGGACCGCGCACGGGACGCGCTCGCCGCCGCCCAGGTCTCGTCCGACGCGCTCGCCGACGCCGTGCAGGAGTCCGCGACCCGCCGCGAGGCGCTCCTCGCCGAGCTCGCCCGCGCGCGCGCCACGAGCGTCGACGTCGAGCGTCAGCGCCAGGACGCCCTCGACGCGCAGGCCGCGAGCGAGCGCGAGGCCGCCGCCCGGGCCCGCGTCGAGGCCCCGGCGACGGGGACGTCGTCGGGCACGCCCGCGGCGCCCCTGACGAGCAGCCCCGCACCCGCGAACCCGGCGCCCGACCCTGCACCCGCGCCGCCCCCGGCCCCGGACCCCGCACCTGCGCCGAACCCGGCACCCGCACCGACGCCCGCGCCGGCCCCCGACCCGCCGCCGGTCGTCACGCCGCCCCCGGGCACCGGTGTGGGCAGCGCCGCGCAGGGCCAGGCCGCGGTCGCGTGGGCGCGCACCAAGATCGGCGCCCCGTACGTGTTCGGCGGCACCGGGCCGGGGTATGACTGCTCGGGCCTCACGTCACGCGCCTGGGCCGCGGCGGGCGTCGACATCACGCGCACGTCGCGGTCGCAGTACCAGCGCGTGCAGAAGATCTCCTACGACCAGCTCCGGCCGGGCGACCTGATCTTCTACGCCGACGACACGTCGAACCCGTCGACCATCCGCCACGTCGCCATGTACACCGGCAACGGCATGATGATCGAGGCCCGCCAGCCCGGCAGCCCCGTGCACGAGGTGGCGATGCGCTGGGCCGACGCGATGCCCTACGCGGGCCGCCCCTGACGCACGACCTGGGTCGCGCACCGTCGCGACCTGAGGGCGACGCGTCCAGGGGGCCGCCCTGGCGAGCCTGGTCCCATGACCGACACGACCTCGTCCTGGTTCCGCCCCGGTCCCCCCGGGCTCACCCGCTCCGCGCGCACCGCCGCGGCGATGGTGGCCTGCGCGTCCGTGACCCTCGTCGCCGGCGCCCTGCGCTGGTGGGGGCCGCCCCCGGAGGGGTACTCGGCGATCTTCGCGCCGTCGTGGGTCGCGCCCGTCGCCGCGGGGAGCGCCCTGCTCGCGGTCGTGGCCGCCCGTGGTCGCCGTCGCACGTCCCGGCGCCTGGCCCTCGGGCTCGGCTGGACCGCGGTCGTCCTGCTCTTCTGGGCGGGCGGGGGTCTCGCGCTCGACGCGTTCCGGGCGTTCTTCGCCGTGACAGGGATCCCGGCCGGTGACTTCGCCGTGGTCGACGTCCCGGGGGCGCTGGTGCGGTCGCTCGCCACGCTGACGGCCGTGGTCACGACCTTGAGCACGTGGTCGGTCGCCACGACGGGCGCCCGGCCCGTCCGGCGTCGGTGGCCGCGGGCGCTCGGCCTGGCGATGTGCGTGCCCTACCCGGCGCTCAAGGCCTACTGGTGGCTGGGCGGTACGCTCGGACGGCCCGAGCCGCACACGGGGGGAGCGCCGGTGATGGAGGTCGTGCTGTTCGCGACGGCGGCCGTCCTGGTGCTCGCGCTGACGCACCGCCCGGTCCCGGCCCGGGGCGTCCGGGCCGCGCTGCAGGCCGTCGGGTGGGTCGCGGCGTCCGCGGGGCTCACGATGGGGGCGCTCATGGTCTTCGGGACCGCCGCGCAGCTCCTGGGCCTCGACGACGGTCCGGTCGACCTCGGTGCCGGCGCGATCACCGTCATCGTCGCCCTGACCTACGGCACCTGGCTCGTGATCGGCGTGGCGCTGCTCGTCGCGACGCTGGACGCGGGCGACGCCGCGGCGCGCCCCGCCCTCCGCGGCACCCGATCGGTCGCCGTCCCGTGAGCCTGCGGCCCGCCCGCGGGGACGTGCTCGTCGCGACGGCGGCAGCGCTCGCCCTGCTGCCCGTGACGTGCGTGGTCGCGCTGGAGTCGCTCCCCGCCGCCCGTGCCTGGGCCCTCGTCGGGCTCGCCGCGCTGGCGCACGTCGCCTTCGTCGCCCGCCGGTCGGCCCCGGTGCTCTCGCACGTGCTCGTCGCGCTCACCGCGGCGGGGATGCTCGCGGTGTCCGGCCTCTACTTCCTGCTGCCGTCGGCGGCCGTGTTCCTGCTCTCCGTCTACTCCTGCACGGCGTGGGGGCCGCGTCCGCTCGGGCTGGTGACCGGCGTCGTCGGCGTGGCGGCGACCGCGCTCCGGTACCGCGTGGACCCGAGCGTGACGGCGTCGCCGATCGGCCCGAGCCCGTGGCTGCTGGGCCTGCTCCTCGCCGCCCTCGTCGTGGTCGCCTGGACCGCCGGCCTGCTCCGGCGGTCGCAGGAGCAGGTGCGGCGCGAGGCGCTGGCCGGGCGCGAGCGCGCGGAGGCCGAGCGCGAGGAGCGGGCCGAGCGGGCCGTGCTCGCCGAGCGCACCAGGATCGCGCGCGAGATGCACGACGTCGTCGCGCACTCCCTCTCGGTCGTCGTCGCCCAGGCGCGCGTGGGCCGCGCCGACCCCGGACGCGCGGCGCAGGCGCTCGCGGTGGTCGAGGAGACCGGGCGCGAGGCGCTGCGGGACCTGCGGGGGATCGTGCACGTGCTGCGCGCCGAGCCGGCGAGCGCCCCCGCCGGTGCGGCGGCCGCGGCGCCGGCGCCGACGCTCCGGGACGTGCCCGGCCTCGTCGACCGCGTCCGCCGGGCCGGCCGCGCCGTGCGGGTCGTCGAGTCGGGCGTCCCCGTGCCGCTCGGGCCGACGGCGGAGCTCGCCGCGTTCCGCGCGGTCCAGGAGGCGCTGACCAACAGCGCGCGCCACGCCGCGCCCGGCTCGTCGACGACGGTCACCCTCGCGTGGCACGGTGCCGGGCTCCACGTGGAGGTGGCGGACGTCCCGTCGTCCGACGACGCGGGGGCCGCCCGGCCCGCTCCCGGCCCGGACGCCGCACCGGCGACCGGCGCGGGCCTGGGGCTCGTGGGGATGCGGGAGCGGATCGAGGCGGCGGGCGGGACGCTCGAGATCCGCGCGGGCGAGGCGTGGACGGTCGCGGCCTCGGTCCCGGCCTCGAACCAGCACGCGCTCGCACCGCCTCGGCCTGCGGACGGTGGCCCGTGATCCGCGTGCTGGTCGTCGACGACCAGCCGCTCGTCCGCGCGGGGGCGGTCGCCGTGATCGACGCCGCGCCGGACCTGGCCGTGGTCGGCGAGGCTGCCGACGGCGCGCAGGCGCTGCGCGTGCAGCGCGAGCGGCGGGCCGACGTCGTCGTCCTGGACGTGCGCATGCCGGTCATGGACGGCATCGAGACGACGGCGCGGCTGCTGGACGCGTCGATGCCTCCGTGCCGGGTGCTCATCCTCACGACGTTCGACGTGGACGAGTACGTCTACGCCGCGCTCCGAGCGGGCGCCGCCGGGTTCCTGCTCAAGGACGCGCCGACCGACGAGCTGCTCGCCGCCGTCCGCACCGTGCACCGGGGGGACGCCGTCATCGCACCGTCGGCGACGCGGCGGCTCCTCGCCGAAGTCGCCCCCGTCCTCCCGGACGTCGTCGCCCGGTCCGAGGCCGTCGGCGTGCTCACCGGGCGCGAGCGCGAGATCGTCGCGCTGCTCGCCGAGGGGCTGTCGAACGCCGAGATCGGGGCGCGGGTGTACCTCTCGGAGGCGACGGTCAAGACCCACGTCGGCCGGGTCCTCACCAAGCTCGGGCTGCGTGACCGGGTCCAGGTCGTCGTCTGGGCCTACCGGAACGGCCTCGCCCGGCCGTGACGCACGACGGCGGCCGCTCACCTCGCGAGGTGAGCGGCCGCCGTCGTGCGTGCGGGTGGTACGCGGGTCAGTGGCCCGGCGTGTGGTACCCGGAGTCGATGGCGCGCTGCAGCGAGCGCTCGATCTCGGCCTCGGCGTCCGCGCGGCCGACCCAGTGGGCGCCCTCGACGGACTTGCCGGGCTCGAGGTCCTTGTAGACCTCGAAGAAGTGCTGGATCTCCAGGCGGTGGAAGTCGGAGACGTCGTCGATGTCCTGGCGCCACGCGGCGCGCTGGTCGCCCGTCGGGACGCAGAGGACCTTGTCGTCGCCGCCGGCCTCGTCGCGCATGCGGAACATGCCGAGCGCGCGGCAGCGGATCAGGCAGCCGGGGAACGTCGGCTCCTCGAGCAGGACGAGCGCGTCCAGCGGGTCGCCGTCCTCGCCGAGCGTCCCCTCGATGAACCCGTAGTCGTCGGGGTACCGCGTCGAGGTGAAGAGCATGCGGTCGAGGCGGATGCGACCGGTCGCGTGGTCCACCTCGTACTTGTTGCGCTGCCCCTTGGGGATCTCGATCGTGACGTCGAACTCCACTGCTTCCTCCAGTCGTACCGGCACCGCGACGCTCGGGCGGTGGCTGGGTCTGTGGACGACGGACCACGCCGTCGTGCGGGAACTAGTGTGACACGTGCGGTCCGCGCGGGAGGGTTTCCACAGGCCTCACGGCCGCCCGGGCTGAGTGATAATGCGCACGTGCCCGCACCCGACGTCCCGGTGGAGGCACCGGTCCCCGCCGGTGCCGAGCAGACGCGCGCGGACGCGACGGACGGACCGATCCGGGGGAGACGCATGGGCTGGGGCGCGCGCACGGGCGTGGCCGTCGGTGTCGTGCTCGTCCTCGCGGGCGGGTACGTCGCGGCGGACGCGTACGACGTCGTTCCGGGCGTGCTCACGACCGCGGAGCCGTACCCGGAGCCGAACCCCTTCCCCGAGGCGCCGGGAGCCGTCGCAGCGCCCCCGCTCGTGGCCGGCCTGCCGACCCTCGACGCCGCGGCCCCCGTCCCCGCCGCGGGCAGCGTGCAGGGCCTCGCCGACGCGCTCGCGGCCGACACGCGGCTCGGCCCGCGCGTCGGCGTCCTGGTCACCGACGCGGCGACGGGCGACGTGCTCGGCGCGAGCGGCGACACGGTCGGCCACGTCCCGGCGTCGACGCTCAAGACCTTCACCGCGGCGGCCGCCCTCACGTCGCCCGGTGCGCACGCGACCCTCCCGACCCGCGCCGTCCTCGAGGGACAGGAGACCGTGTACCTCGTGGGCGGCGGCGACATGATGCTCGCCGCGGGCGCCGGGGACCCGACGGCGGTCAACGGCCGGGCGGGCCTCGGCGACCTCGCCGCGCAGGTCGCGGGCGAGCTCCGGCTCACGGGCCGCACGACGGTCGCGCTCCGCCTCGACGACACGCTCTTCACCGGCGCCGCGGTCGCGCCGACGGTCGACCCGGCGAGCGTGCGCAACGGGTACGTGGCACCGGTCGCGGCGCTCGCCGTCGACATCGCGCGGCTCGAGGACGAGGAGTACGCGCCGCGCGCCGAGGACCCGGCGATGTCCGCCGCGGAGGCGTTCGTCGCCGCGCTCGCCGAGCAGGGGGTCACCGTGGCGGGCGACGTCGTGCGCGCCCCGGCGCCCGACGACGGCCGGACGATCGGCGAGGTGGAGTCCGCGCCGCTGAGCGAGGTCGTCGCGTACCTGCTGCAGCACTCCGACAACACCATCACCGAGGTCGTGGGGCGGATCGTCGCGATCGACGCGGGGCTGCCCGGCTCGGCGGCGGGCGCGACGCAGGCCGTCCGCACGGCCGTCGAGGGGCTCGGGGTCGACCTCACGGGCGCGACGCTCGCCGACCTCTCGGGCCTCGGCGACGGCTCGGTCGTCACGCCCGCGCAGCTCGACGAGGTCGTCGGCCTGCTCGCCGACCCGGAGCACCCGCGGCTGCGGCCCGGCGCCGTCGGGCTGCCGGTCGCGGGACTGTCCGGGACGCTCGGCGAGCGCTACCTCGAGAACGCGGGTCGCGGCGTCGTGCGGGCCAAGACCGGCAGCCTGCCGAACGTCACGTCGCTGGCGGGCACGGTCGTCACGGCGGACGACCGCCTCCTCGTGTTCTCCCTCATGGCCGACGCCGTCCCCGACGGCGGCACGTACGGCGCGCGCCTCATCTTCGACGACTTCGTCGCGTCGCTCGCGGAGTGCGGCTGCGCCGCCTGAACGGTGTCGCTCACGGTTCGTCCGACGCTTCCGTGAGCCAGTCCTCGACCTCGAGACCGGGGACGCGAGTGAACTCGCGGACGTTGTTCGTCACCATGACGAGACCGAGCGACCGGGCGTGCCCGGCGAGGAGGGCGTCGTAGGGCCCGATGGGCGTGCCGCGGGCGGCGAGGAGGGCACGGACGCGTCCGGCGTGCATCGCCGCGAGACCGTCGAAGGGGAGCACGTCCACGAGCGACAGCAGCTCGTCGACCGCCTGACGGTTGCGATGTGGTGCGTCCGACCTCTCGATGCCGTACTCGAGCTCCATCTCGCTCACCGTCGAGACCGCGATGCGCCCTTCTGCCCCCCGTAGCCGCGGGCGCGCCGCCGAGCCGTTCCCGCGGAGCAGAGCCACCAGGACGTTGGTGTCCAGCAGGTAGAGCGTGCTCACAGGGCATCGCGCTCCTCGGCGGTCCCCTGGTCACGGTCGGGGAGGAAGTCGGCGGCGACGCGGAGACCGTGGTCGAACCACTCGTCCCAGCCGGAGCCCGCCGGCGTGATCACCCGGGACCTGCCGACGGCCCGGACCTCGACCTCGCGGACGTCGTCGGGCAGCGCGACTGCCTTGGGCAGGCGGACTGCCTGCGTCCGGTTGCTGCGGAACACCGTCGTGCGGACCATCGGCGGGCCTCCTCGGTCGTATATCCGGGAAGTATATCCCCACCCCTCACGCGACCCCCGGTCCCGGGATACGGTGAGACGGTGACACTCGTCGAGCAGGACGGCCGTTCGGGCAGCGACCCGTCGCGCGGCGACACGTCGATCGTCGACTGGTCGGCCGCCGCGCAGATCGCGGGCCGGCTCGCGCGCCCGGGACCCCAGGCGTCGCGCGACGAGCTCGCCGACCTGGTCGAGGGGCTGCGCAGCGTGGCCCAGGCTGCCGTGCCCCACGTGCTCGACGTGACGCGCATGAGTCCCGCCGCGGGCGGGTCGACGACCGAGTTGGGCACCGTGTACGTCGTGGACCGCGCGCGCTGGGCGCGCGCCAACACCGAGATCATGGCGTCGCTCACCGACGGCGTGGCCGACGCGCTCGTCGGCGACCGCGGGCGCGTCCCGCAGGCGACCGCGCTCGTCGGGGCCGCGCAGGTCGGGTCGGTCCTCGCGGTCCTGTCCAGCCGGGTCCTCGGCCAGTTCGACCCCTACAGCGGGCTGGGCGGCCCCGCGGCCGCGCCCGGCATCGCGCCCGGCCCCGTGCCCGACGGCGGTCCGGCGCCCGCGGCCACCGGCTCGCCCGGGCGGCTCGTGCTGGTGGCGCCGAACGTCCTCCAGGTCGAGCGCGCGCTGGACCTCGAGCCCGCCGACTTCCGCCTCTGGGTGTGCCTGCACGAGCAGACGCACGCGCTCCAGTTCGCCGCCGCGCCGTGGCTCGCGGACCACCTGCGCGCGCGGGCGAGCGCGCTCCTCACCGAGCTCTCCGCGTCCTCGCGCCGGCTCGCCGAGGCGCGGCTGCGCGAGAAGCTCGCCACCGTCGGTCGCGCCGTCCTCCACGCCGTGCGCGGCGAGGACGGCACCTTCGTCGACGGCCTCCTCACGCCCGAGGAGCAGGACCGCCTCGCCGACGTCACGGCCGTCATGGCCTTGTTGGAGGGGCACGCCGACGTGGCGATGGACGCCGTCGGGCCGCGCACCGTGCGGACCGTGCGCAGCATCCGCCGCAAGTTCGAGGCGCGGCGCGACGGCGAGGGGCGCTCCGGGCTCGACGTCGTGCTGCGTCGGGTGCTCGGCATGGACGCCAAGATCGCGCAGTACCGCGACGGCGCGGCGTTCGTGCGCGCGGTCGAGAAGGAGGTCGGGCGCGACGGGTTCAACGCCGTGTGGGCGTCGCCCGAGAACCTGCCGACCGCCCGCGAGATCGCCGACGCGCGCGCCTGGGTGCGCCGCGTCCACGGCTGAGCCGGTGGGCGGGCCGGCGCCCGTCGTCGCCGCCGCGCGCCGGGCCGTGCGCGACGCGCTCGGGGACCTGGACCGCGGCGACCTCGTGCTCGTCGCGTGCTCGGGAGGCGCCGACTCGACGGCGCTCGCGGCCGCCGCGGCGTTCGTCGCGCCCCGGCTCGGGCTGCGCGCGGGCGCCGTCGTCGTGGACCACGGGCTCCAGGCCGGCAGCGCGGGCGTCGCGGCGGACGCCGCGGAGCGCTGCCGGGGCCTCGGGCTCGACCCGGTCGAGGTGCGCCGCGTCGTCGTCCCGGCGTCGGGCGACGGCCCGGAGGGCGCCGCGCGCGCGGCCCGCTACGACGCGCTCGACGCGGCGGCCGCCCGGCACGGTGCGGCCGCGGTCCTCCTGGGCCACACGCTCGACGACCAGGCGGAGACGGTGCTGCTCGGTCTCGCCCGCGGGGCCGGTGCCCGCTCGCTCGCCGGGATGGCGCCCCGACGCGGCGTCCACCGGCGCCCGTTCCTCGCGCTGCGGCGCGCGGACACCGAGGCCGTGTGCCGCACGCTCGGGCTCGCGTGGTGGGACGACCCCACGAACGGCCTGCAGGCGCCGGGCGACGACGCGGCGCGGCCGGGCGCGACGGCGCTGCCCCTGCGCTCGCAGGTGCGGACGCTCGTCGTGCCCGCGCTCGTCGAGGTGCTCGGCCCCGGGGCTGTGCCGGCCCTCGCGCGCACCGCGGACCTGCTGCGCGACGACGCCGACCTGCTCGACGCGCTCGCCGCGGACCTCCTCGTGACCGCCCTCGTGGCGACCCCGGACGACGGCGAGGGCGGCCCGGTCGGCGAGCCTGCGGCGTCGGGCGCCGAGGACGTGGTGCTGGACGCCGGGGCGCTCGCCACCGCGCACCCGGCCCTGCGGCGTCGGGCGCTGCGGACGGCGGCGCTGCGCGCGGGCTGCCCCGCGGGCGACCTCTTCGCCGTGCACGTCGACGCGCTCGACGCGCTCGTCACGGCGTGGCGCGGCCAGGGCCCGGTGCACCTGCCGGGCGACCTGAGGGCCGCGCGCGCGTGTGGCAGGCTTTCCCTGGGCCCGGAGACGACGCCCCGGCGCAGCATCCCCCCGCCGACCCCCACACCTCAGGAGTGACCCCCGTGGAAGCATCGGACGTCGCAGGCGACCTCGAGAACATCCTGCTCACCGAGGAGCAGCTCGGAGCGCGGCTCGACGAGATCGCGGCGCAGATCGACCGCGACTACGCGGGCAAGGACCTCCTGCTCGTCGGCGTCCTCAAGGGCGCCGTCATGGTCATGGCGGACCTCGCGCGGCGCCTGCACAGCCACGTCGAGATGGACTGGATGGCCGTCTCGTCGTACGGGTCGGGCACCAAGTCGTCGGGCGTCGTGCGCATCCTCAAGGACCTCGACGCGGACCTCACGGGCCGCAACGTGCTCATCGTCGAGGACATCATCGACTCGGGCCTCACGCTCTCCTGGCTCCTGTCGAACCTGCGCTCGCGCGGGCCGGCGTCGGTCGAGATCGCGGCGATGCTGCGCAAGCCCGACGCCGCGAAGACCGACGTCGACGTCCGGTACGTCGGGTTCGACATCCCGAACGAGTTCGTCGTCGGCTACGGCCTCGACTACGCGGAGAAGTACCGCAACCTGCCGTTCGTCGGGACGCTCGCGCCGCACGTGTACTCGAGCTGAACGGGAGGCGGGCGCGCCCCCGGCCACGGGGGCGCGACGACCGCCCGCGTCCGGGCGGCGTGCCGCCCGCGCCCAGGCGACGTGGGCCACGCCCTGGGCGAACAGAGGCGTGATCCCCAGCAGGCGTCAAGGTCCAGAGTGTAGTTTCGAGCCCGAACACTTGCGCGAGCGGAGGGATCCGGGGCGCACGCCCCGTCGCCGATGAACATCAAGAAGATTCTCAGTGGGCCGATCGTCTGGATCGTCCTGGGCCTCGTGATCCTGTGGATCGCCTTCGCGACGCTGTCGCGCCCGACGGTCCAGCGCATCGACACGTCCCAGGGCCTCGAGCTGCTCTCGGGAGACACGGTCGAGCAGGCCCTCATCGTGGACGGCGACCAGCGCGTGCGCCTCACGCTGTCCGACGACTACGTGGTCGACGAGGGCACGGACACCGAGGAGAACAAGGGCAAGAACGTCGAGTTCTACTACGTCCAGCCGCAGGGCGAGGCCGTGGTCGACGCGGTCGTCCAGGCGGAGCCGAAGGACGGGTACAACTCCGAGGTCGCGCAGCCGTCGTTCTGGTCCTCGCTGCTCGGCCTGCTCATCCCGTTCCTCATCATCGGCGTGCTGTTCTGGTTCCTGCTCTCGCGCATGCAGGGCGGCGGCTCGCGCGTCATGGGCTTCGGCAAGTCGCGCGCCAAGCTCGTCTCCAAGGACACCCCGCAGGTGACGTTCGCGGACGTCGCGGGCGCCGACGAGGCCGTCGAGGAGCTCCACGAGATCAAGGAGTTCCTCGCGGAGCCCGACAAGTTCCAGGCGGTCGGGGCCAAGATCCCCAAGGGCGTGCTGCTCTACGGCCCGCCCGGGACCGGCAAGACGCTGCTCGCGCGCGCCGTCGCCGGCGAGGCCGGCGTGCCGTTCTACTCGATCTCCGGCTCGGACTTCGTCGAGATGTTCGTGGGCGTCGGCGCGAGCCGCGTCCGCGACCTGTTCACCCAGGCCAAGGAGAACTCGCCCGCGATCATCTTCGTCGACGAAATCGACGCCGTCGGCCGCCACCGCGGCGCCGGCATGGGCGGCGGTCACGACGAGCGCGAGCAGACGCTCAACCAGCTCCTCGTCGAGATGGACGGCTTCGACGTCAAGACGAACGTCATCCTCATCGCGGCGACCAACCGCCCCGACATCCTCGACCCGGCGCTCCTGCGCCCGGGCCGCTTCGACCGCCAGGTCGCCGTCGAGGCGCCCGACCTCAAGGGTCGCGAGGCGATCCTGCGCGTCCACGCGCAGGGCAAGCCGATCGTCCCCGAGATCGACCTCGCCGCCGTCGCGCGCCGCACGCCGGGCTTCACCGGCGCCGACCTCGCGAACGTGCTCAACGAGGCCGCGCTCCTCACGGCCCGCAGCGGCGCGCAGCTCATCGACGACCGTGCGCTCGACGAGGCGATCGACCGCGTCGTGGCCGGCCCGCAGAAGCGCACGCGCGTCATGAACGTCAAGGAGCAGAAGATCACGGCGTACCACGAGGGCGGCCACGCCCTCGTCGCCGCGGCGATGCGCTACACGGACCCCGTCACCAAGGTGACGATCCTGCCGCGCGGACGCGCGCTCGGGTACACGATGGTCATGCCGACCGAGGACAAGTACTCCACGACGCGCAACGAGCTGCTCGACCAGCTCGCGTACGCCATGGGCGGGCGCGTCGCCGAGGAGCTCGTCTTCCACGACCCGACGACGGGCGCCTCGAACGACATCGAGAAGGCCACGGCGATCGCCAAGAAGATGGTCACCGAGTACGGCATGAGCGAGCGCGTGGGCGCCATCAAGCTGGGCACCGGGTCCGGTGAACCGTTCATGGGCCGCGACATGGGCCACACGCGCGACTACTCCGAGTCCGTCGCGGGCACGGTCGACCACGAGGTGCGCAAGCTCGTCGAGGCCGCGCACGACGAGGCGTGGGAGGTGCTCACGCAGTACCGCGACGTGCTCGACGCGCTCGTCCTCGAGCTCCTGGAGAAGGAGACGCTGAACCAGGCGGAGCTCGCCCGCGTCTTCGAGCCCGTCGTCAAGCGCGACGCGCGCGACGTGTGGCTCTCGAGCGAGCAGCGCGCCGTCTCGCAGCGCGGGCCCGTGCTCACGGACGCCGAGAAGGCGGCGCAGAACGGCGCCCCGGTGATCCCGCAGGACGAGGCCGCGGCCGCGAACGACGAGCTGCCGCCCGAGCGCATCGGCGAGGTCCCCGCGGACAGCCCGCTCGACCGGGCGCTCGGCCGCGACGGCACGGCCGACGTCACCGACGTGCGCGAGCCGGGGCAGGACTGATGGGCACCCCTACGGACGCTCCCGCGGGCGCGATCAGCCGAGCCCGCTCGGCCGAGGACCTGCGCGCCCCGGCGGACGTGCCCCCGTACGACCAGGAGCGCGCCGAGGCCGCCGTCCGCGAGCTGCTGCTCGCGGTGGGGGAGGACCCGGACCGCGAGGGCCTGCGGGACACCCCTGCGCGCGTGGCGCGCGCGTACCGCGAGATCTTCGCGGGCCTGCGCCAGGAGGCCGCGGACGTCCTCACGACGACGTTCGACCTCGGTCACGAGGAGATGGTGCTCGTCAAGGACATCGAGGTGTACTCGACGTGCGAGCACCACCTCGTGCCGTTCCACGGCGTCGCGCACATCGGCTACATCCCCAACGTCGACGGCCGCATCACCGGCCTGTCGAAGCTCGCACGCCTCGTCGAGGTCTACGCCCGCCGCCCGCAGGTCCAGGAGCGCCTCACGTCGCAGATCGCCGACGCGCTCGTGGAGCACCTGCAGCCGCGCGGCGCGATCGTCGTCGTCGAGTGCGAGCACCTGTGCATGTCGATGCGCGGCGTGCGCAAGCCGGGGTCGCGCACGGTGACGTCGGCGGTGCGGGGCCAGATGCGTGACGGCGCGACGCGGGCCGAGGCGATGAGCCTCATCCTGGGGCGCTAGTCCCGTGGACCGCTTCGTGGTCGCCGGGCTCGAGGAGCTGGCCGACGTGGGCCGGACGCTCGTCATGGGCGTCGTCAACGTCACGCCGGACTCGTTCTCCGACGGCGGCGAGTGGTACGAGCCCGACGCCGCGATCGCGCACGGGCGTGAGCTGCTGGGCGAGGGCGCCGACATCCTCGACGTGGGCGGCGAGTCGACCCGGCCGGGTGCCGGCCGGGTCCCCGTCGAGGCGGAGCTCGCGCGCGTGCTGCCGGTGATCTCCGCGCTCGCGGCGGAGGGCGCGGTCGTCAGCGTCGACACGACGCGGGCCGTGGTCGCCGAGCGCGCGGTCGCGGCGGGGGCGCGGATCGTCAACGACGTCTCGGGCGGGCTCGCGGACCCGGCGATGGCCGACGTCGTCGCGCGCACCGGGGTCGCGTACGTGTGCATGCACTGGCGCGGCCACTCCGACGTGATGGACGACCTCGAGGACTACGACGACGTCGTGACGGACGTGCGCGACGAGCTCGCGGCCCGCGTCGGGACGCTGCGCGCGGCCGGGGTGCGGCGCGACCAGGTCGTCCTCGACCCGGGCCTCGGGTTCTCGAAGGCCGGGTCGTCCAACTGGCCCCTGCTCGCCCGCCTCGGCGAGCTCGAGGAGCTCGGCCTGCCGGTGCTCGTCGGAGCGTCCCGCAAGCGGTTCCTGGGCCATCTCCTCGCGCGGTCCGACGGGCAGCCCGTGCCGCCCCTGCTGCGCGACGACGCGACCGCCGCGATCACGACGCTCGCCGCCGCCGCGGGAGCGTGGTGCGTGCGGGTCCACACCGTCCGGGCGTCGGCCGACGCCGTGCGGGTCGCCGCCGCCTGGTCGCGCGCGGGCGCGGGGTCGCCGGACGGGACCGGCGCGGGCGGGACCGACCGACCGAGGACCGGAAGCGACTCGACGGCGCGGCCCACGACCTAGCAGGATGGGCGACGGGCCCCGCGGCGCGGCCGGCCCGGCGCAGCACGACACACGTAACGAGACACGGTGACGAGAGGTCCGTCCGCCCGACCGGCGGGCGGCGGCGGAGCACCGGACG
Organism: Cellulosimicrobium sp. NPDC030954; assembly: GCF_055571305.1. NCBI lineage: Bacteria > Bacillati > Actinomycetota > Actinomycetes > Micrococcales > Promicromonosporaceae > Cellulosimicrobium > Cellulosimicrobium sp. NPDC030954. Next base: position 147,582 of record NZ_JBVIFN010000008.1, on the reverse strand, counting down.
GGAGCACGACGTGACCACAGCGTTCGCAGGAGCGGTCCTCGACGCGGACGGACGGCCGTTCGACCGGATCCGGCTCACGGGCCTGAGCGCCACGGGGCACCACGGTGTCTTCGAGCACGAGAAGGCCGAGGGCCAGCTCTTCCGCGCCGACGTCGTGCTCCACCTGGACACGCGCGCGGCGGCGAGCGGGGACGACCTCGCCCAGACCGTCAGCTACGCGGGCGTCGCCGAGGACGTCGTGGCCGTCCTCGCGGGCTCGCCCGCCGACCTCGTCGAGACGGTGGCGGAGCGCATCGCCGCGACGATCCTCACCCACGACGAGGTCGTCGCGGTCGACGTCGCCGTGCACAAGCCCCAGGCGCCGATCACGGTCCCGTTCGAGGACGTCGAGGTCGTCATCCGCCGCGACCGCGTCGTCGTGCCGGTCGTCGGGCCGCTCGCCCGGCGGTCCGAGCAGCACGGCCTGCGGGACGCGCCGCCCGTCGGGCCGATCCCCGTGGGCTCGGTCGCCCCGGCGCTCATCCACGGCGTCGGGGACACCCCGGTCGCCGAGGAGCGCGTGGAGCTGGCCCCGGCGCCCGACGTCATGCCGCCGAGCATCCCGCCGGGCACGACGCCGGTCCCGGTCGACGTCCCGTCGCCCGCGGACGAGGACCTGCACGACCCGGCCTACGAGACCGCGCTCGAGAACGTGCCCGAGGCAGTGCACGAACCGGTGGACGACAGCCCGCTCCTCGACGACGCGTCCGACGCGACCCGGGAGGCGCCCGTGGTGGTCGACGAGCCGGCGCCCGCCGTGTCCGCCCCGGAGGAGCCCGCCTACGCTGCCCGGCCGGCCGACGAGCAGAGCCCGGCACCGTACGACGCGCTGCTCGAGGCCACCCCGGCCCCCGTCGCGCCGGCCCCGGAGCCGGTGCCGGCCGCGCCCGTCGCACCGGTGCCGGCCCCTGCCGTCCCGGCCGGGGTGGAGCCCGTCGCGCCGGAGCACCCGGGCGCCGACGCGGTCGTCGCGCCCCTGCCGGAGCGGAGCCAGGAGGCGGCGCCTGCTCCCGCGCCGTTCGACGAGCCCGCGCAGCACGCCGGGCAGCGCGAGCCCGCCGAGCCGACGTCCGCGCCGCACGCCGAGGCCCCCGCGCCGCTCGCGGCGGTGTCGCCCGACGCCCCGGCCGCGGCGCCCGAGGAGCCGGCCGGGCCGGGTGCCGCGGACGAGGCGCCGCCCGCCGAGCACGACCGCATGGACGACGTCCCCGCCGGGTTCGTCGAGGTGGTGCTCGCCCTCGGGGCGAACCTCGGCGACGCGCAGCAGACGCTGCGCGACGCGATCACCGACCTCGACCGGATCTCCGGGCTCGAGATCACGGAGGTGTCGCCGCTCGCGCGGACGGCGGCGGTGGGCGGTCCCGACCAGCCCGACTTCCTCAACATCGTGCTGCTCGCGCGCACGCGCCTCTCGGCCCGCGACCTGCTGCACGCGTGCCAGGCCGTCGAGCACGCGCACGGCCGGGTGCGCGACGAGCGCTGGGGGCCGCGCACCCTCGACGTGGACCTCGTCGTGTACGGCACGCTCACGGCCGTCGCGGACGACCTGGAGCTGCCGCACCCGCGCGCCCACGAGCGGGCGTTCGTGCTCGAGCCCTGGTCGCAGATCGACCCGGACGCCGTGCTGCCCGGTCTCGGTGGCGGACCGGTCGCCGCGCTCGCCGCGACCGCGCCCGACCGGGGCGGGATCCGGTGGCTCGCGCTCGACTGGCTGACCGACGCGCCCGAGCCCACCGGGGCGGTCCCGGTCGCGACCGGGGGCTCCGACGCCGCCCCTGCCCCGTCGACCCCTGCGCCGGCAGAGCCCGCGGTGGTCGACGACCCGTACCGGCAGCCGTCGGCGGACGCCGCGACCGGACCGCAGGACGCGCCGTCGACGTCGGGGCCGACGCCCGTCGGTGCGCAGCCGGCGCCGACGGACGCCCACGCGCCGGTCGGGCCGCAGCACCCGCCCGTCCCGGCGCAGGCCCCGCACCCGGCGCAGGCCCCGCACCAGGCGCTGCCCGAGCGCCCTGCGGTGCCGCAGCAGCCTCTGCCCCAGCGACCGCCGGCCCAGCAGCAGCCGCCCGCCCAGCCGGTGCCGCCGCAGGAGCCCCCCGCCCCGGGCGCGGCGCTCCCCGTCGCCCCGCCGCAGGCCGCGCTCCCGCCGCAGGCCGCGGTCCCCGCAGAGGCCCCCGTGGTCCGGCCCGTCTTCGCCCCGGTCTCCGAGGGCGTGGTGCCCACGGCCGAGGGGTCGTCCACGACGGTCGTCCCGGACGGCTCGTTCGGGGCGCACGAGGACGGGCTGCCGGGCGTCGCGCCGTTCCCCGGGCCGTCGCACCGCCCGGCGGTCCTGCCCGACCGGGAGCCCCCGGTGCAGGACGCCGCCCAGCCCGCTGAGCACGGCGCCCCGGCGTTCCCCACCTTCGCCCCGGTCCACCCGGCGGCGCCGCCCGTCGGCGCACCGCACGCGCCGGCCCCCGCCGACCCGGCGGCCACCGTCGACGACGGCATGATCCGGTCGGTGCCGTTCGCTCCGGTCCAGCCTCCCGGCCAGGCGCCGAACCAGGCGTCGGCCCCCGGGCCGCTCGCCGACGCGTCGCTGCCCCCGGCGAGCGACCCGTGGCCGCCGTTCGGGCCGGTCTCGGGCCCCGCGCACGACGCCCAGCGCTGATGCGGCGCACCTCGGTCCGCACCCTGCTGCTCGTGGCGGTCGCCACGGCGGTCGTGGGCTGGTTCGTCGTGCGGCTCCTCCAGGGTCGCGGCACGCACCTGCCGGCGGTGCCGTGGATCGTGGACGTCGCGGTCGTCGCGCTCGCCGGGGCGGTGTTCTGGGCCGGGTGGACCGTCCGCGCCTACCAGCGGGGCAAGCGGCCCTCGCTCGACGCGATCCGCGCGGCCCGCACGTTCGTGCTCGCCAAGGCCGCCGCGCTCACGGGTGCGCTGCTCGCGGGCTGGTACGGCGCGCAGGTGCTCGTCGCCCTGCCCGACCTCTCGATCGAGGCGCAGCGCGACCGCGCGGTGGCGGCGGGCGTCGCCGTCGCGTGCGCGGTGCTGCTGGCCGTGGTCGGGCTCGTGGCGGAGCGGTTCTGCCAGCTCCCGCCCGACGACCGCGGCGAGGGCCGCGAGGGCTCGACGACGCGCGAGGACCCGGAGACGCCGGGCGCGAGCACGCCCGCCTGACGCCGCGGGGCGCGGGCGTGACGCGCGACACGCGACCCGGGCGCACCGGGACGGGATGGGAGAATCGACGCATGACCGACCCTGCACGGGGCCTGGACGCCCGCGGCACCGGCCCCTTCGACCCGCCCGGCATCGAGTGGACGCGCGTGTCGCCCCGGCTGATCACCGCGCGCCTGCTGTCGGTGGGCATCACGCTCGCGGTGCCGGCCGTCGCGGCGATCGTGCTGGCGATCCTCTTCCCGCACTGGTGGCAGTGGCTCGTGCTCGGGGTGCTCGTGGTCCTCGGGCTGTGGGCGCTCGTGCTCGTCCCGCGCCAGGTGCGCGCGATCGGGTACGCCGAGCGCGACGACGACCTGCTGATCCGCCACGGCATCATGTTCCGCCAGCTCGTGGTCGTGCCGTACGGCCGCATGCAGTACGTCGACGTGCAGGCCGGGCCGCTCGCGCGCAAGCTCGGCATCGCGCAGGTGCAGCTCCACACGGCGTCGGCGTCCACCGACGCGACGATCGACGGTCTCGAGCCCGCCGAGGCGGAGCGCCTGCGCGACCGCCTCGCGTCGCGCGGCGAGGCGAGGCTGGCGGGCCTGTGAGCGAAGCACCGGCCACCGACGACCTCGTGTGGCACCGGGTGCACCCGGTCACCCCGCTCGTGCGCGGCTGGACGGTCATCGCGGTGCTGCTCGTCGTCGTCGGGCAGCAGACGCTCAACGGGCTGCCCGAGGGGGAGAACCTCCTCGAGGGGAACCGCTGGTGGATGATCCTGCTCGGCATCCTCGCGGTCGGGCTGGTGGGCCTGGGGTACTCGGCGCTGGCGTGGCGCATGACGAGCTACGCGGTCGACGACGAGTCCGTCCACCTGCGCACGGGCGTGCTGTTCCGGCAGCAGCGCAAGGCGCGGCTGGACCGTCTGCAGGCGGTTGACGTCGTGCAGCCGCTCCTCGCGCGCTTCTTCGGCCTCGCGGAGCTCAAGCTCGAGGTCGCCGGGGGCGCGGACTCCGGCGTGAAGCTCGGCTTCCTCAAGGAGGTGGAGGCCAACCGGCTCCGCAACGACCTGCTCGCGCGCGCCGCGGGGCTGCGGGTCGCGCGGGAGCGCCCGGCCGGTGCCCCCGCGACGGACGCGACCGGGACACAGCAGGCGGCCGGTGGCCCGGCCGGCGCGACGGCCGACGCCGGGGTGGCCGCACCCGGTCCGGCGGCCGACGGGCTCCTGGTCGCGCCCGAGGCGCCCGAGCAGCCGGTCACCGCGGTCGGGCCGGGGCGGCTCGTCGCCTCGCTCGTGCGGTCGGGCGCGACGGTCGGCCTCGTCCTCGGTGTCCTGGGGATCGCCGGGGTCGTCATCGGCACGCGCGAGATCGGGGTGCTGTTCAGCGCGCTGCCCGCGGTCCTCGGGTTCGGCGGCTTCCTCTTCTCCCGTTTCTCGGGCGAGTTCGGCTTCCGCTCGGCGATCTCGCCGGACGGCATCCGCCTGCGGCACGGCCTCCTGGAGACCCGGTCGCAGACCATCCCGCCCGGCCGCGTCCAGGCCGTGCGGCTGCGGCAGGGCCCGTTCTGGCGCGGGCCGGACTGGTGGCGGGTCGACGTGAACGTGGCGGGCTACGGCGTGAGCTCCGACGGCTCGGACACGACGAGCGTGCTCCTGCCCGTCGGGACGCGCGACGAGGCGCTCGCCGCGCTGTGGCTCGTCCTGCCCGACCTCGGCACGTCCGACCCGCGCGCGCTCCTCGACGAGGGCCTGTCCGGCCTCGACGCCGGCGAGCACTTCACCGTGACCCCGCGCCGTGCGCGCCTGCTCGACCTCGTGTCGTGGCGGCGCAACGGCTTCACCGTGACCGACCGCGCGCTCGTGCTGCGCGGCGGGCGCGTGTTCCGCAGCCTCGTCGTCGTGCCGCACGAGCGCACGCAGTCGCTCGGGCTCGAGCAGGGCCCCCTGCAGCGCCGGTTCGACGTCGCGACGTTCGCGGTGCACTCCACGCCCGGCCCGGTCTCGCCCAAGGTCTGGCACCTCGACGCGGGCGACGCCGCGCGGCTCCTCGACACCCAGGCCCAGCGCGCCCGCGAGGCCCGCGCGCACGCCGGACCGGAGCTGTGGATGCGTCGCGACGACGTCCCCCTGGTCCCCGCCTCCGCGCCCGACCCCGGCGCGGCACCCGGCACGGCCGCCGTCGACCGGCGGGCCGGCGACGGGGAGCAGCCGTGAGCGCCACGGGCTCGCGGCCCGGGCGCCTCGGCGTGGGCGTCGTCGGCGCGGGCCGCGTCGGCGCCGTGCTCGGCAGCGCGCTGCGCGCCACCGGCCACGCGGTCGTCGGCGCGAGCGGCGTGTCCGACGCGTCGCGCGAGCGCATCGAGACCCTCCTGCCCGGCGTGCCGGTGCTGGAGGTCCCGCAGGTCGTGGAGCGCGCGGAGCTCGTGCTCCTCGCCGTGCCCGACGACGCCCTGGGCGACCTCGTCCGCGGTCTCGCCGACGTGGGGGCCTGGCAACCGGGACAGATCGTCGTGCACACGTCCGGTCGCTACGGGACCGCCGTGCTCGACCCGGCCCGCGCCGCGGGCGCGATCCCGCTCGCGCTGCACCCCGCCATGACGTTCACGGGCACGTCGCTGGACCTCGCGCGGCTCGAGGGCACGACGTTCGCCGTCACCGCGCCGGGGCCCGTGCTGCCGATCGGGCAGGCCCTCGTCGTCGAGCTCGGCGGGGAGCCCGTCGTCGTGGCGGAGGAGTCTCGCGGCCTCTACCACGCGGCCCTCGCGCACGGCGCGAACCACCTCGTCGTGCTCGTCGCGCAGGCGGCGCAGGCGCTCGAGGCCGCCGGCGTCGACCAGCCGGGCCGCGCGCTCGCGCCGCTGCTCGCCGCCGCGCTCGACGGCGCGACCCGCGGCGCCGACGCGGGCGCCGAGTCGGGGACCGGCGCGGGCGCGGGCGCGCTCCTCGGCCTCACCGGTCCCGTGGTGCGCGGCGACGTCGGCACCGTCCGCGAGCACCTGGCCGCCCTCGACGCGCTCGCGGCGACGAGCGACGCGGCCGACGTGCCGCCGTCGTACCGAGCACTGAGCCGCGCCGCGACCCACCGGGCGCTCGCGGGCGGCCGCCTCGACGAGGGGGCCGCCCGCGCGCTCCTCGACGCGCTCCGCGCGGACCCCGACGAGCCCGCCGCACCCTCCGACCCGGCGGGCGCCCCGCACGACGACGAAGGAACGGCATGACCAGCACCCCCCACCCGGACGCCGCGGCCGCCCCGGCCGACGTCTTGACCGCGACCCCGCGCGTCGTCGCGACCCGCGCCGACCTCCGCGCGACGCTCGACGCCTGGTCCGCCGGGCACCCGGGCGCGCGCCGCGCCGTCGTCATGACGATGGGCGCGCTGCACGCCGGGCACCTCGAGCTCGTGCGCCGGGCGCGGGCCGAGGTCGGGCCGCACGGCCAGGTCGTGGTCACCGACTTCGTCAACCCGCTCCAGTTCGGCCCGGGCGAGGACTTCGAGCGCTACCCGCGCGACGTCGCGGCGGACGTCGCGCTCCTCACGGCCGCCGGTGCCGACGTCGCCGTGGACGTGGTGTTCGCCCCCGCCGTCGAGGAGCTGTACCCGGACCTCGGGCCGTCGACGGGCGGGACGGGCCCGATCGTCCGCGTGACGTCGGGCCGGATCGGGACCGTGCTGGAGGGCGCGTCCCGGCCCGGGCACTTCGACGGCGTGCTCACGGTCGTGCTCAAGCTGCTCCACCTCGTGCGGCCCGACGTCGCGGTGTTCGGTGCCAAGGACGCGCAGCAGCTCCTCGCGGTGCGGCGCCTGGTCGCCGACCTGGACCTCGACGTGGAGATCCTCGCGGTGCCCACCGTGCGCGAGGCGGACGGCCTCGCGCGCTCCTCGCGCAACGCCTACCTGTCGCCCGCCGAGCGGGACGAGGCGCTCGCGCTGAGCCGCGCGCTGCAGGCCGGTCGGGACGCCGCCGCCGCGGGCGCCGACGCCGGGAGCGTCCTCGCCGCCGCGCGGGGAATCCTGGACGCCGCCGACGGCGTTGACCTGGATTACGTGGTGCTCGTCGATCCCGCTACCGTGGAGGACCTGGCGCCCGGCGCCGTCGGCCCCGGGCTCCTCCTGGTCGCGGCACGCGTGGGCACCACCCGTCTCATCGACAACGCGGCCGTCGAGATCGCGCCGCCCGCGACCCGGGCCGCCGACCCCGCCGGCCGTGCCCCCGCACCTGGAGGTACCGCGTGACCGCGCCGACCCCGCCGAGCCCGCACCGTCGTCCGGCGTCCCTGCAGCGCCCCATGATGATCGGCAAGATCCACCGCGCGACGGTGACGCAGGCCGACCTGCACTACGTCGGCTCGATCACCGTGGACGCCGACCTGCTCGACGCCGCAGACCTCTACCCCGGCCAGCAGGTCGACGTCGTGGACGTCACCAACGGCGCACGGCTGACGACGTACGTCATCCCGGGTGAGCGCGGCGCCGGGCAGGTGTGCATCAACGGCGCCGCCGCGCACCTCGTGAAGCCGGGCGACGTCGTCATCCTCATCGCCTACGGCATGCTCGACGACGCCGACGCGCGCACCTACCTGCCGAACGTCGTCTTCGTGGACGAGCAGAACCGGATCGTCGAGCTCTCGGACGAGCCGGGCCTCGTGCCCGCCGGTCACGGCCTCGAGGCGAGCGGCCTGCCGTTCGCCCCGTTCCGCGGCGGGGGCGGCGCGGGCGCAGCCGGCGGCGACGCGCCCGTGGTGCGCCCCGCGTGAGCGGACGCGAGGGGTCCCCGGCGCCCGTGCGCGTCCGGGCGCTCGCCCGGACCCTCGCCGCCCCGGCACCGGGCTGGACGACGACGACGGACGTCGTCGTCGTGGGCTCCGGCATCGCGGGCCTCACCGCGGCGCTCGAGCTGCGCACGCGCGTGCCGCGCGTCCTGCTCGTGACGAAGGGCGAGCTGTCGTCGGGCTCGACGGTGTGGGCGCAGGGTGGCATCGCCGCGGCGCTCGACCCCGAGGACTCGCCCGAGGCGCACCTCGCGGACACGCTCGTCGCGGGCGGCGGCGTGTGCGACCCGGCCGCCGTGGAGGTGCTCGTCACCGAGGGCCCGGCGCGCGTGCGCGAGCTCGTCGCGCGCGGCGCGAACTTCGACCTGGCCGAGAACGGCGACATCGCGCTGACGCGCGAGGGCGGCCACCACGCGGACCGCATCGCGCACGCGGGCGGCGACGCGACCGGGGCCGAGATCTCGCGCGCGCTCGTCGCGCAGCTCGAGGCGGTCCGCGCCGACCCGGGCATCGAGGTCATCGAGAACGCGCTCGTGCTAGACGTCCTCACGGGACCGTCAGCTGCTGGCGGGCCGGACGACCGTGACCCGCGCGCGTGCGGGGTCACGCTCCACGTGCGCGGCGAGGGCACGCGCGACGGCGTCGGGGCGGTGCTGGCGCGCGCGGTCGTGCTCGCGACCGGGGGAGTGGGGCAGGTGTTCCGCTCCTCGACCAACCCGCCGCAGGCGACGGGCGACGGCATCGCCGCGGCGCTGCGCGCGGGTGCGACGCTCGGCGACCTCGAGTTCGTCCAGTTCCACCCGACCGTCCTCTGGCTCGGGCTCGGCGCGAAGGGCCAGCTCCCGCTCATCTCCGAGGCCGTGCGCGGCGAGGGCGCGATCCTGCTCGACACCGACGGCCACCGGTTCATGCCCGCGCAGCACCCCATGGCGGAGCTCGCGCCGCGCGACGTCGTCGCGCACGCGATCGTGCGGCAGATGGCCGCGACGGGGTCGGACCACGTGCTGCTCGACGCGCGCCACCTCGGCGCCGACTTCCTGCGCTCGCGCTTCCCCACGATCACGGAGCGGCTCGCGGAGAACGGTCTCGACTGGACCGAGGAGCCGGTCCCCGTGGCACCCGCTCAGCACTACCACTCGGGTGGGGTCGTGACGGACCTGCACGGGCGGTCGACCGTCGACGGGCTGTACGCGATCGGCGAGGTCGCGTGCACCGGCGTGCACGGCGCCAACCGGCTCGCGTCCAACTCGCTGCTCGAGGGGCTCGTCTTCGCGCACCGCGCGGCGCGCCAGATCACCGAGCGCGTCGCGGCGGGCGAGCTCGAGCAGGTCGAGCCCGTCGGGCGCCCCGGACCGTCGGCGCTCGTCGCGGCCGCGGCGCGCTCGCGCATCCAGGCGATCGCCTCGGCCGGTCCCGGCGTGATCCGCGACGGCGACGGCCTCGCCGCCGCCGCGGCCCGGCTCGCCGCGGTCCGCACGGACGCGCACGAGGCGAGCGACGTCGTCGCGCGGCCGCAGGCCGCGGAGTGGGAGACGACGAACGTGCACCAGGTCGCGACCGCCCTCACCGCGGCGGCGGCGCTGCGCACCGAGAGCCGCGGCGGCCACTTCCGCACCGACTTCCCGGACACGGACCCGGCATGGGAGCGCCGCATCCTCGTCTCCCTCGACGCCGACGGGACGCTGCGCGTCCGCTGACCGGTCCGCCGCCGAGCACGAGGTTGCTGTCGTCATCCGCCGGACAACGACAGCAACCTCGTTCTCGACGGCGCGCAGGGTCGTGCTCGGCGCTCGCGCGGGCGACTACGGTGGGGCCCGTGAGCAGCCCTGCCGAGCCCGTGCCCGCCCTTCCGTCCGACGACGGAGCGCCGCCCGTCCCGACACGCGTCGAGCCGGGGCTCGACCCCGCCTGGATCGCCGAGACCGTCGCGCGGGCGCTCGACGAGGACCTGGGCGTCGCGCCCGGGCGCGACGTCACGACGCAGGCGACCGTGCCGCCGTCGGCCACCGGGACCGCGCACCTCGTGGCGCGCGAGGACGGGGTCGTGGCGGGGCTCGTCGTCGTGGAGGAGGTGACGCGGCAGGTCGCGGAGCGGTTCGGTCTCCCGCGCGTCGAGGTGACGTTCGTCGCGTCCGACGGCGAGGCCGTGGGCCACGGCCGCGTGCTCGCCGCGCTCACGGGACCGGTCCAGGTCCTCCTCACCGCCGAGCGCACGCTGCTCAACCTCGCGAGCCGCGCCTCGGGCGTCGCGACGGCGACGCGCGCGTGGGTGCGCGAGCTCGCCGGCACGGGCGCGCAGGTGCTGGACACGCGCAAGACGACGCCCGGCCTGCGCGCGCTCGAGAAGTACGCCGTGCGCGCCGGGGGCGGGACGAACAAGCGCATGGGGCTCTACGACGTCGCGATGGTCAAGGACAACCACGTGGTGGCCGCCGGGTCGGTGAGCGCCGCGATCGACGCGATCCGCCGCACGTTCCCGGACGTGCTCGTCCAGGTCGAGGCCGACACGACGGCCCAGGCGCTCGAGGCCGTCTCTGCGGGCGCGGACTTCCTGCTGCTCGACAACATGCCGACCCCGGTCCTCGCCGAGACGGTCGCTGCCGTCCGGGCGCGCGAGGGGAGCGACGGCGTCCCGGCGAAGGTCGCGCTCGAGGCGACGGGCAACCTCACGCTCGACCGCGCGCGCGAGGTCGCGGGCACGGGCGTCGACTACCTCTCGGTCGGCGCGCTCACCCACTCGGCCCCGATCCTCGACCTCGCCCTCGACCTCCTGCCCGCCCTCCCGCCGAGGTAGAGCCCGGTTCCGCGAGGTAGAGCACTGGTAGCGCGAGGTAGAGCCCTGGTCATGACCACTCCTCTACCTCGCGGTACCACGCCTCTACCTCGACGGCGCGCGAGCGTCGGTAGAATCCTCGGGTGACCTCCCCCGCCGGAACCCCCTCTCCTGACGTGCGCGAGCCCGAGGAGCACGTCGACGACGTGCCGGAGCAGATACAGGTCCGCCGCGAGAAGCGCGAGCGGATCCTCGCGCGCGGCGACGAGCCGTACCCCGTCTCCGTCCCGCGCACGACCACGATCGCCGACGTCCGGGCCGCGTACGCGCACCTGGAGACCGGCGAGGAGACGCAGGACGAGGTCGGCGTGGCCGGCCGCGTCGTGTTCCTGCGCAACACCGGCAAGCTCTGCTTCGCCACGCTCCAGGACGGCGAGGGCAACCGCCTGCAGGTCATGCTCAGCCAGGCCGTCGTGGGCGAGGAGTCGCTCGCGTCGTTCAAGGCGGACGTCGACCTGGGCGACCACCTCTTCGCGCACGGCCGCGTCATCAGCTCGCGCCGTGGCGAGCTGAGCGTCTTCGCGGACGCGTGGCAGATCGCCGCGAAGGCGTTGCGACCGCTTCCCGTGCTCCACAAGGAGCTCTCGGAGGAGGCGCGCGTGCGCCAGCGCTACGTGGACCTCATCGCGCGCCCGGCCGCCCGGGACACGGTGCGCCTGCGCGCCGCCGTCGTGCGCTCGATCCGCGAGAACTTCTGGGAGCGAGGTTTCGTCGAGGTCGAGACGCCGATGCTCCAGACGCGTCCGGAAGGCGCGGCCGCGCGCCAGTTCGAGACGCACATGAATGCGTTCGACATCGACCTGTTCCTGCGTATCGCGCCCGAGCTGTTCCTCAAGCGCGCGGCCGTCGGCGGCGTCGAGAAGGTGTTCGAGATCAACCGCAACTTCCGCAACGAGGGAGTGGACTCCACGCACTCGCCGGAATTCGCGATGCTCGAGGCGTACGAGGCCTACGGCGACTACGACACGATGGCGGTGCTTACCCAGAACCTCGTGCAGCGGGCCGCGCAGGACGCGCTCGGGAAGACCCTGGTCACGCTCGCCGACGGCACGGAATACGACCTCGGCGGCGAATGGACGCAGCTGAAGATGTACGACTCGCTCTCGGACGCGCTGGGCGAGGCGATCACGCCCGAGACGCCGGTCGAGTCGCTGCTGACGTACGCCGACAAGTTCGAGCTCACCTTCGACCCGAAGAACGTCAACCACGGCAAGCTCGTCGAGGGACTGTGGGAGCACCTGGTGGGCGACCACCTCGTCGCGCCGACGTTCGTGCGCGACTTCCCCGTCGAGACCTCCCCGCTCACGCGCGACCACCGCGCGGTGCGCGGCCAGGTCGAGAAGTGGGACCTCTACGTGCGCGGCGTGGAGCTCGCGACGGCGTACTCCGAGCTGGTGGACCCGGTGGTCCAGCGTCAGCGCTTCGAGGCGCAGGCGCTGCTCGCGGCCGCCGGCGACGAGGAGGCCATGCGCATCGACGAGGACTTCCTCACCGCGATGGAGTACGCGATGCCCCCGTCGGGCGGCATGGGCCTGGGCATCGACCGGCTGCTCATGGCGCTCACCGGCCTCGGCATCCGCGAGACCATCCTCTTCCCGCTCGTGAAGCCCGCGCAGTAGCGCGGCCGAGACCAAGGATCGACAGCATGGACATCTGGCCCACCGTCGCGGCGCTGATCCCCTCGATCGGCGTCGGCGTGCTCTTCTACGTCGCGATGCGCGCGATCGTGCGCGCCGACCGCAACGAGCGCGCCGCGCTCGCGCGCCTCGACGCGGAACAGGAGTCGGCCGCCGACGGGAATGCCACGGCCTCGCGCGACTCCTGATTCCCGCCCGGCGCCGCGCGCAAAGAGCGAGAAAATGCTGTACCCGCGTCCAGGAATGGTGGGCGCCGTGCCGGGGCGACGCGCGCCGGACAACGGCGTGGCCAATTGACGGTCCCGACTTTTCGATGGCATCCTGACGAGGACAATCATTCCTGTGAAGCGTGAGGTAACCACAGTGGCCCAGAAAGTCCAGGTAATTCTCGTCGACGATCTCGACGGGGGCGCGGCCGACGAGACCGTCACGTTCGCACTCGACGGCGTCTCCTACGAGATCGACCTCAGCACCAAGAATGCGCAGGAGCTGCGCGACGCCTTCGCGTCGTGGGTCGGTAACGCGCGCAAGGTCTCGTCCCGCACGAGCACGGCCCGCCCCGCGCGCCGCAGCAGCCGCTCCGCCGGATCGGCCCGCGCGACGGAGGTCCGCGAGTGGGCACGCGCCAACGGCTACACGGTCAACGACCGCGGCCGCATCTCCCAGGAGATCCAGACGGCGTACGACGCGGCGCACTGACGCCACGCCGCACCGAGCCCGGGGCGCCCTGCCGACGAGCACCGTCGGCAGGGCGCCCTTCTCGGGTCCCCTTCGGTCGGGCAGCAGCGTCCGCCCGGGGCCGGAGGCACCCGTCCGGAGAACTAGGCTCGGGTCATGACCTCCGCGACCCGCGCCCTCTGGATCGGCACCTACCCGCACCCGGCGAACGGCGGCGCGGAAGGCGTGTGGCGCGTCGGGCTCGACGCCGACGCGGTGGCCGGGACGGGGTCGTTCGTGGGCGGGGTGCTGGTGGCCGAGACGCCGTCGCCGTCGTTCCTCGCCCTGGACGGCGACACCCTGTACGCGGTGGGGGAGACGGAGCCGGGCTCGGTGTCGGCGTTCGCCGTCGCGCCCGACGGCGGCCTCGCACCCCGGGGCGGGCCTGTCGCCACGGGCGGGACGTACCCGTGCCACGTGGCCGTGAGCGGCGACGTGCTCGTCGCGAACTACGGCGACGGTCTCCTCACAGCGGTGGAGAAGGCGGCGGACGGCTCGCTCGCCGCGGCGCCGGGTGCCGGGGCCGACCTCGCCGTGCGCCGTCAGGGGCACGCGGGCACGGGGCCGGTCGCCGACCGCCAGGAGGGGCCGCACGCCCACTTCGTCGCCCCGCTCGCCCACCTCGGCGCCGCCGACGACGGCAGCGGCGACGTCCTCGTCGTCGACCTGGGCACCGACGAGCTGCGCCGGCACGACCCCGCGGCTCCGGACGGCTCGGCCCCGCGCGTCGTCGCGACGTTCCCGCCGGGCACCGGCCCGCGCCACCTCGCCGCGCTCCGGTCGGGCCACCTCGTCGTGGTCGGCGAGCTCGACCCGGCCCTGTTCGTCCTCGCGCCCGTCGACGGTCCGGACGGGGTGCGCACGTACGACGTCGTCGCCCGGCACGACGTCACGCACGCCGCGCCGCCCGCGGGCGGCGGGAACTACCCCTCGCACGTCGCGGTCTCGGCGGACGGCTCACGCGTCCTCGTCGCGGTGCGCGGCGCCGACGTGCTCGCCGTGCACGCGGTCGAGCAGGCGACCGAGGGCGGCGTCCCCACGCTGCGCCACCTCGCGGACTCCCCGGTGGGCGGCGCCTGGCCCCGCCACTTCGCCGTGCTCGACGGTTCCGGAGCCCCTGACGATCCGCTGCACGACCTCGTCGTCGTCGCGAACCAGAACGACGACCCGCTGATCGAGCGCCCGGACGCCCCCGCGGGGGAGGAGCCGACGTCGAACCTCGCGCTCCTGCGCGTGCGCCGCTCGGACGGTGCCGCCCAGGTGCTCGACGTGCTCGCGCTGCCGGCCCCGGCGTGCGTCGTGGAGGCCTGACCCGCCGTGACCGCGCTCGAGCTGCCCGACGGCGTCTCCCCGGACCCGGCGACCCCGCTGCGGGTCGCGATGCTCTCGGTGCACACGTCGCCCCTCGACCAGCCGGGCACCGGCGACGCGGGCGGCATGAACGTGTACGTCACCGAGCTCGCGCACGCGCTCGCCCGCCGCGGCACGCAGGTCGAGATCTTCACGCGCGCCACGGCGTCGAGCCAGCCCCGCAAGGTCGAGGTGTCCGACGGCGTGACGGTGCGCCACGTCGTCGCCGGTCCTTTCGAGGGGCTCGACAAGAACGACCTGCCCGGCCAGCTCTGCGCCTTCACGGCGGGGGTGCTGCGCGCGGAGGCGCGGCACCACGAGGGCTGGTACGACGTCGTCCACACCCACTACTGGCTCTCGGGCCAGGTGGGCTGGCTCGCGGCCGACCGCTGGGACGTCCCGCTCGTGCACACCATGCACACGCTGGCGCGCGTGAAGAACGCCGCGCTCGCCCCGGGCGACGCGCCCGAGCCCCTGGGCCGGATCATCGGGGAGGAGCAGGTCGTCGCCGAGGCGGACGCGCTCGTCGCGAGCACCGACGCCGAGGCGGACGACCTCGTGCGCGACTACGCGGCCGACCCCGCGCGCGTGCACGTCGTGCCGCCGGGCGTCGACCTCGACCTGTTCTCCCCGGACCCCGGCGCGGGCGCCTCGCCCGGCGACGGGGCGGCGCGGCGGGGTCGGCGCCGCGCGCTGCGCGCCGGGCTGGGCCTCCCCACGGACGGCGGCCTCGTCCTCTTCGCGGGGCGCGTGCAGCCGCTCAAGGGTCCGGACGTCCTCGTCCGGGCGCTCGGCGTCCTCGCCGAGCGCGGGGAGCCCGTGCCGACGCTCGTCGTGCTGGGCGGCCCGAGCGGGCGCCCGACGGCGGTCCGCGAGCTCGAGGCGCTCGCCTACCAGCTCGGGGTGAGCGACCGGCTCGTCGTGCGCCCACCGGTCTCGCGCGACGAGCTCGTGCGCTGGTACCGCGCGGCCGACGTCGTCGCCGTGCCGTCGCACAACGAGTCGTTCGGGCTCGTCGCGGCCGAGGCGCAGGCGAGCGGGACGCCGGTGGTGGCCGCCGCCGTCGGCGGCCTGCTGACGGTCGTGGAGGACCAGGTCTCCGGCGTCCTCGTCCCCGGCCACGACCCCGAGACGTGGGCGCGCGTGCTCGGCGACCTGCTCGCCGACGACCAGCGCCTCGCCACCCTCGGCGACGGCGCCCGGCGCGCCGGCGAGCGGTTCGGCTGGGACACCGCCGCGCTGCGCATGCTCGACGTCTACGCGCAGGCGCGCAAGGTCCGCGCGGCGCGATGACGTCGCCGGTGCCGGGCGGCGCCGGTCAGGCGTCCGGCGCGACGCGCTCCAGGACCAGGACGGGGATCTCGCGCGACGTCTTCTCCTGGTAGTCCGCGTACGGCGGGTAGGCGGCGACGGCACGCTCCCACCACACCGCCTTCTCCTCGCCGTGCACCTCGCGCGCGACGTAGTCGTGGCGCTCGGCCTCGTCCTGGAGCTCGACCTGCGGGTGCGCGAGGACGTTGTAGTACCAGACAGGGTGCTTCGGGGCGCCGCCCAGCGACGCGACGACCGCGTACACGCCGTCGTGCTCGACCCGCATGAGCGGCGTCTTGCGGACCTTCCCGCTGCGGCGCCCGAGGGTCGTGAGCACGACCACCGGCATCCCGTTCAGGGTCGTGCTGCGCGTCCCGCCGGACGACTCGTAGGACTCGGCCTGCTTGCGGGACCAGGCGCTCGGGCTGGGGGCGTACTCTCCGTCGATCGGCATGTCGGGGGCAACGTGCGCGCCGCCCGCCGGATTCCCGGACCTTCGTCCCACGCCCGACGGCGACGGTCACCACCACGTGGGACGCGGGTGCCCGCGCGCCGGGCCGTGCGGCAGGATGGAACCCATGACCTACACCCTCGTGCTGCTCCGCCACGGCGAGAGCGAATGGAACGCCAAGAACCTGTTCACCGGCTGGGTGGACGTCGCCCTGTCGGAGAAGGGGACCGAGGAGGCGAAGCGCGGCGGTCAGCTCCTCACGGAGGCCGGCGTCCTGCCCGACGTCGTGCACACCTCGCTCCTGCGCCGCGCCATCACGACGGCGAACCTGTCGCTCGACGCCGCGGACCGGCACTGGATCCCCGTGAAGCGGTCGTGGCGCCTCAACGAGCGCCACTACGGCGCGCTGCAGGGCAAGAACAAGAAGCAGACGCTCGAGGAGTTCGGCGAGGAGCAGTTCATGCTCTGGCGCCGCTCGTACGACGTCCCGCCGCCCGCGATCGAGCTGGGCTCCGAGTTCTCGCAGGACGCGGACCCGCGCTACGCCGACGCGCCCGTCGTGCGCACCGAGTGCCTCAAGGACGTGCTCGAGCGCGCCCTGCCGTACTGGGACGGCGAGGTCGTCCCGGACCTGAAGGCGGGCAAGACCGTCCTCGTCGCGGCGCACGGCAACTCGCTGCGCGCCATCGTCAAGCACCTCGACGGCATCTCCGACGAGGACATCGCCGCGCTCAACATCCCGACCGGCATCCCGCTGCTCTACGAGCTCGACGAGGACCTCAAGCCGATCACGAAGGGCGGCCGCTACCTCGACCCCGAGGCCGCCGCCGAGGCCGCCGCCGCGGTCGCCAACCAGGGCCGCTGACCGCACACCCCGTACAGACGGCCGTGGCCCGTCCGGACATCCGGACGGGCCACGGCCGTCTGTCGTGTGCGCGGTACAACCGCGGTCGCGCGAGGTAGAACCTCCGGTCTCGAGGTAGACGCCTGCGGGTTCTCCCTCGAGACCGGAGGCTCTACCTCGCGGGGTAGGGTCCGCCCCGTCGTCAGGCGGTGGCGCGGGCGGAGCCGGCGGGGGTGCCGCGGTCGTCGGCGAAGTCGCCGGTGACGAGGTACGTCACGCGCTTGGCGATGGAGACGCCGTGGTCGCCGAAGCGCTCGTAGTAGCGGCCCACGAGGGTGACGTCGACCGTCTCCTGGGGGGTCCCGGTCCACGTGCCGTCGAGCAGCGCGGTGAAGGTGTCCTGGTGCAGCTTGTCGAGCAGGTCGTCGTCGCGCTCGATGTTCGCCGCGACGGTGAGGTCGCGCGTCGTGAGAAGCGTCGTCGTCCGGCGGGCGACGCGCACGGCGGCGTCGTGCATCTGCTCGAACGTGCGGTGCAGCGACGGCTCGATCGCGCGCGCCGGGTAGCGGCCGCGCGCGACCTGCGCGATGTGGCGGGCGAGGTCGCCCATGCGCTCCAGGGTGGCGCTCATGCGCAGCGCGCTGACCACGACCCGCAGGTCGGTGGCGACGGGCTGCTGCTGGGCGAGGAGCAGCACGCACCGCTCGTCGAGCTCGCGCTCGAGGGCGTCGATCGTGTGGTCGTCGCCGATGACCGTCTGCGCGAGCTGCAGGTCAGCCGTGAGGAGCGCCTGCCCCGCACGGTTCACGGCCGACTCCACCAGCCGGCTCATCTCGGCCAGGTCGTCGCCGACCTGCTTCAGCTCGGCCTCGAAGATCTCCCGCATCGCTTCCCTCTCGTCGTGACCGGTCGGTCCGGTCCGTGACGGCGTGCGCCCCTGCGCGCCGGGCGGCGCCCGGGCACGCCGTCGGCTCCCGTCACGCTCGCAGGCGCGGTCGACCGGGCGGTGAACTCCAGGGCGCCGCGAGGTGAACTCTTGGCGGCTCGCGCCCGTGCGGGCGCCTGTTCGGCCGGTGGGGCGCGCGTACGACCGTACGCTGGACGTGTGCAAGCCGAGAGTCTGATCGAGGGCGCGACCGTGCTCCTCGCCGGTGTCGTGGGCGTCGTGGTCGGCGTGATCGCGGCCATCGCGTTCCGCGTGAGCGAGCGCCAGCAGCGCGCCGCGCGGGTGGAGCCGACGCCCGAGCTCGACGAGGGACTCGTCCGCGTGCTGGCCGTCCTGCGGTCCGCCGCCGTCGTGCTGGACGAGGAGGGCGAGGTCGTCCGGGCGAGCCCGCCGGCGTACGCGCTCGGCGTGGTGCGCGGTGACGCGGTCGCGCACGCGGCGATCCGGGACATGATCGACGACGTGCGCCGGGACGGGGTGATCCGCGACGAGGAGCTCGAGCTCCCGCGCGGGCCGGTCGGCCGGGGCACGGTCATGCTCCAGGTCCGCGTCGCCCAGGTCGGCCCCCAGCACATGCTCGTGCTCGCGGAGGACCGGACGGAGGCGCGGCGCGTCGAGGCGATCCGGCGCGACTTCGTCGTGAACGTGTCGCACGAGCTGAAGACGCCGGTCGGGGCGCTCGCGCTGCTCGCCGAGACGGTGCAGGACGCCGCCGACGACCCCGTGGCGGTGCGGCGGTTCTCCGCACGCATGCAGTCGGAGGCGACGCGTCTGTCCGCGCTCGTGCAGGAGATCATCGAGCTCTCGCGGCTCCAGGTCGCGGGCGCGCTCCAGGAGGTCACGGTCGTCCCGGTGCGGGGCGTCGTCGAGGAGGCGGTGGACCGCGCGCGCACGACGGCGCAGGGCAAGGGCATCACGCTCACGACCGGGGGAGAGCTCGACGCCGCGGTGTACGGCGACCACAACCTGCTCGTCACCGCGGTGCGCAACCTCCTCGACAACGCGGTCGCCTACTCGGGCGAGAACACGCGCGTCGGGGTCGGCGTCTCGCTCGCGGGCGACCTGGTCGAGATCGCGGTCGTGGACCAGGGCATCGGGATCTCGGCCGACGAGCAGGCCCGCGTGTTCGAGCGGTTCTACCGCGTGGACCCCGCGCGCTCGCGCGACACCGGCGGGACGGGCCTCGGCCTGAGCATCGTCAAGCACGTCGCCGCCGACCACGGCGGCGAGGTCACCATGTGGTCCGAGCCGGGACGCGGCTCGACCTTCACGCTCCGGATCCCCGCGGCGGACGTGCCGACCGCGCAGGCGCCCGCCGCGCCGTCGGGCACGACCCACGACGCCGCCGGGGACGAGGGCACGGCCGGGGCGGACCCCGGGACCGTGCAGCACGACGTGCGACGGGCCGCGCAGGCACCCGCACGGGACGAGGACGTACAGAACAAGGAGGTAGGCGCGTGACGCGCATCCTGGTGGTGGAGGACGAGGAGTCGTACCGCGACCCGTTGACGTACCAGCTGCGACGCGAGGGCTTCGACGTCGTCGAGGCCGCGACGGGCACCGAGGCGCTGGAGCGGTTCGACGCGGACGGGGCGGACCTGGTCCTGCTCGACCTCATGCTCCCCGGGCTCAGCGGCACCGAGGTGTGCCGCGAGCTGCGGCAGCGCGGCGACGTGCCCGTCATCATGCTCACGGCGAAGGACTCGGAGATCGACAAGGTCGTGGGCCTCGAGCTGGGTGCGGACGACTACGTGACGAAGCCGTACTCGTTCCGCGAGCTGCTCGCGCGCGTGCGGGCCGTGCTGCGCCGCAAGGGCGGGGAGAACGGGGGCGAGGTCGTCGCGGAGAGCGCGCTGGAGGTCGGTCCGGTGCGCATGGACGTCGAGCGGCACACGGTGAGCGTCGACGGCCAGGTCGTGCCGTTCCCGCTCAAGGAGTTCGAGCTCCTGGAGCTGCTCCTGCGCAACGCGGGGCGCGTGCTCACGCGCGGGCAGCTCATCGACCGGGTCTGGGGCACGGACTACGTGGGCGACACCAAGACGCTCGACGTCCACGTGAAGCGCATCCGGTCGAAGATCGAGCCCGAGCCGGCGAGCCCGCGCTACCTCCTCACGGTCCGCGGGCTCGGCTACAAGATCGCGGACGGCGTCGGCCAGACCTGACCCTCCGGCGCAGCGCACGAACGGCCCCGGCGCGTCCCTCACGGACGCGCCGGGGCCGTCGTCGTGCGGCGCAGAGGCCCCGGCCGGCCGCGGGCCGGCCCCTGCCCGACCCGGTCGGGAACGTGGCACGGAAGGTCTGTGCACTGTTCATCCCTCGTTCACCCGCTCTCGGGGAACGCGTCACCCGGCGCTCTTAGCGTCGGGATCGTCACCGGCGCTCGCTGGTGCCACGAGACGCTTGAACAGGATGGAACGAAGAGTGAAGCTCAGCCGATTCTCCCGTGCTGGATCCGCCGTCGCGATCGGTGCGCTCGCGCTGACCCTCGCCGCCTGCGGGTCGGACGACCCCGTCGGCAGCGCCGACGGCGCCACCGACGGTTCCTCCGAGGGCTCGTCCGAGACCGCGAGCGACCTCAGCGGTGAGCTCAACGGTGCGGGCGCGAGCTCGCAGGAGTCCGCCATGGAGGCGTGGCGTGCCGGGTTCCAGAGCGCGAACCCCGACGTCACCGTCAACTACGACCCGGTCGGCTCCGGTGGCGGTCGCACCCAGTTCCTCGAGGGCGGCGTCGCGTTCGCCGGCTCGGACGCGGTGCTCAAGGAGGAGGAGATCACGCAGTCGCAGGCCGTGTGCGGCCCCGACGGCGCGATCGACCTCCCGGTCTACGTCAGCCCGATCGCCATCATCTACAACCTGCCGGACGTCGCGGAGCTCAACCTCGCGCCGGCCACGATCGCGGGCATCTTCAACGGCACGATCACGCAGTGGAACGCGCCGGAGATCGCCGCCGACAACCCCGACGCGACGCTCCCGGACCTCGCGATCACGCCGGTCCACCGCTCCGACGAGTCGGGCACGACCGAGAACTTCACCGAGTACCTCGCCGCGACCGCCGGGGACGCGTGGGGCCACGAGCCGAGCGGCGACTGGCCGACGCAGGGCGGGGAGTCCGCGCAGGGCACCTCCGGCGTCGTGCAGACGGTCCAGGGCGGCGAGGGCACCATCGGCTACGCCGACGCCTCGAAGGCCGGCGACCTCGGCACCGCGAGCATCAAGGTCGGCGAGGAGTGGGTCGCGTACTCGCCCGAGGCCGCCGCGAAGGTCGTCGACGCGTCGCCGCGCGTCGAGGGCCGTGGCGAGCACGACATCGCGGTCGAGCTGGACCGCACGACGACCGAGGCCGGCGCCTACCCGCTGGTGCTCGTCTCGTACGCGATCGCGTGCACGAGCTACGAGGACGAGGCGACGGGCGACCTCGTCAAGGCGTTCCTCACGTACATCTCGAGCGAGGAGGGCCAGTCGGCCTCCGCGTCGGCCGCGGGCAACGCGCCGATCTCGGAGGACCTGCGCACGGACGTCCACGCGGCGATCGAGGCCATCACGGTCGGCGCCGCCGGCTGACGACCGCCGGGAACCAGGGGGCGGCGGGGGCTACGAGCCCCGCCGCCCCTCACCCGCGAGATCGCCCGCGACCCAGACCTCACGCAGCAGGACCGCATGCACCGGGAGCACGAGTGACCACCACAGCCCCACCCACGACGCCGGGCGCCACGCCGAGCCCGACGCCTCGCGCGGGCGCCCCGCGCCGCCGGGCCCGGAACACCGACCGCGGCGTCAACCGCGCGTTCCGCTGGACCGCGACCGGCGCCGGAGGGCTCATCCTCGCCGTCCTCGCCGCGGTCGCGATCTTCCTCGTGCTCCGCGCGTGGCCCGCGCTCACCGCGGGCGGGGACGTCCTCGGCGAGGAGGTGTCCTGGTTCCCGGAGGGCGCGTCGCTGCTGTCGTTCGTCGGTCCGCTGATCTTCGGCACGCTCCTCGCGGCCGCGCTGTCCCTCCTCCTCGCGACGCCGGTCGCGATGGGCATCGCGCTCTTCATCTCGCACTACGCGCCGCGCCGGCTCGCGTCGACCCTCGGGTACGTCGTCGACCTCCTCGCGGCGATCCCCAGCGTCGTCTACGGCCTGTGGGGCTCGCTCGTGCTCCCGCCGATCGTCGTCCCGGTGTGGTCGTGGCTCGCGGACACGCTCGGGTGGTTCCCGCTCTTCGCCGGGCCGGCGTCCCCGACCGGCCGCGTCCTGCTCACCGTCGCGCTCGTGCTCGCGGTGATGATCCTGCCGATCATCACCGCCGTGAGCCGCGAGGTGTTCCTCCAGACGCCGAAGCTCCACGAGGAGGCGGCGCTCGCGCTCGGCGCGACCCGCTGGGAGATGATCCGCACCGCGGTGATCCCGTTCGGACGGTCCGGCGTCATCTCGGCCGCGATGCTGGGCCTCGGCCGCGCGCTCGGCGAGACGATGGCCGTGCTGATGATCCTCTCGCCGGGGCTCCTCTACTCGTTCAAGATCCTGCAGGCCGGGCAGCAGCAGACGATCGCCGCGAACATCGCGGCCGACTTCCCCGAGGCCAACCCGCTCGGGGTGAGCACCCTCATCGCGACAGGTCTCGCGCTGTTCGTCATCACCCTGCTCGTCAACATGGGCGCCCGCGCGATCGTCGCGCGGCGCAAGGACTTCTCGGGAGCCAACTGATGAGCGCCCTCAGCACCAGCCCCGCGCGCGGGGCCTCCGCCCCCGACCCGGAGCGCACCGCCTCCGTCCGCGCGCTCCTGCGCGGTGCCGACGCCGGCCGCCGCCGCAAGGACCGCACGATGACGGTCCTCATGTGGGGCGCGTTCGCCCTCGCGATGGTGCCGCTCGTGTCCGTCGCGTGGACCGTCGTCGTGCACGGCATGGAGCGGTTCGACGTCTACTTCCTCACGCACTCGATGCGCGGCGTGTTCGGCGGCATGGACGCGGGCGGCATCTACCACGCGATCCTCGGCACGCTGCTCATCACGCTCGGCGCCGCGGTGATCTCGGTCCCGATCGGCCTGCTCGCCGCGATCTACCTCGTCGAGTACGGCCGTGGCCCGCTGGCCCGCGCGGTGACGTTCTTCGTGGACGTCATGACGGGCATCCCGTCGATCGTCGCCGGCCTCTTCGCGTACGCGCTCTTCGCCGTGGTCTTCGGCCCCGGCGTGCGCATGGGCATCGTCGGCTCCGTCGCGCTGTCCGTGCTCATGATCCCCGTCGTCGTGCGCTCGTGCGAGGAGATGCTCCGGCTCGTCCCCAACGAGCTGCGCGAGGCGGCCTACGCGCTCGGCGTGCCCAAGTGGCTCACCGTCGTGCGCGTCGTGCTGCGCACGTCGATCGCCGGCATCACGACGGGCGTCATGCTCGCCGTCGCGCGCGTCATCGGCGAGACCGCGCCGCTCCTCATCACCGTGGGCGTCGTCGACTCCATCAACGGCAACCTCTTCGAGGGCCGCATGATGACGCTGCCCGTGTACGTGTACCGGCAGTACAGCCAGGGCCTGGTGCCCTGCAGCAACGTCACCGACGTCGTGTGCATCCCCGACATCAACTACGACCGGGCCTGGGCGGCCGCCCTGACGCTGATCCTCATCGTCATGCTGCTCAACCTCGTCGGGCGACTCGTCACCCGCTGGTTCGCCCCCAAGACCCTCCGCTAGAACAGGACACCCCGATGGCACAGCGCATCGACGTCAAGGACCTCAACATCTACTACGGCGACTTCCTCGCCGTGCAGGACGTCGGCATGACGATCGACCCCAAGTCCGTGACGGCCTTCATCGGCCCGTCCGGGTGCGGCAAGTCGACGTTCCTGCGGACCCTCAACCGCATGCACGAGGTCATCCCCGGCGCACGCGTCGAGGGCACGGTCGCCATGGAGGGCGTGGACCTCTACGGGGACGACGTCGACCCGGTCGCCGTGCGCCGTCAGGTGGGCATGGTCTTCCAGCGGCCCAACCCGTTCCCGACGATGTCCATCAAGGAGAACGTCCTCGCGGGCGTGAAGCTCAACAACAAGCGGATCTCGAAGTCCGCGGCGGAGGAGCTCGTCGAGACCTCGCTGCGCGGCGCGAACCTGTGGAACGAGGTGAAGGACCGCCTCGACCGCCCGGGCTCGGGCCTGTCCGGCGGCCAGCAGCAGCGCCTGTGCATCGCGCGCGCCATCGCGGTCAAGCCGCAGGTGCTCCTCATGGACGAGCCGTGCTCGGCGCTCGACCCGATCTCCACGCTCGCGATCGAGGACCTCATCGCCGAGCTCAAGGACGAGTACACCATCGTCATCGTCACGCACAACATGCAGCAGGCGGCGCGCGTGAGCGACCGCACGGCGTTCTTCAACATCGCGGGCACCGGCAAGCCGGGTCGCCTCATCGAGATGGACGACACCGCGACGATGTTCTCCTCGCCCACCCAGCAGGCCACCGAGGACTACATCTCCGGCCGCTTCGGGTGACCTGATCCCCACAGGCCGGCCGACCCGGCCGGACGACGACGGCGCCCCTCCCGGTCCGGGAGGGGCGCCGTCGTGCGCGGGGCGGGAGGGTCAGGTCGCCGAGCCCTGGAGCGTGCCCGTGACGTCGGTCCCGTCGGTGTCGAGGACGCACTGGACCACGCGGTCGTCGACCGTGTTCCAGCCGTCCTCGCGCGGGGTGAAGGGCCAGAAATAGTAGGCGGACTCGTCGTAGGAGAGGCCGACGAAGCCCTCGAACTCGCCGAGGCAGAAGTCCTCGGCGCTCGCCTGGACGGCCTCGTCGCCGGGGTAGTCCCCCTCGGGGAGCTCGGTCTCCGCGTAGACCTCGGCGTCGTGCGGCTCGGAGCACGGGACGACGGGCACGGACTCGACGTTCTCGCCGTCGGGCAGCTTCGACGTCACGATGCAGTCGCCGACCTGGATCGAGAAGACGTCGGCGTCCGACGCCTCGGTCACCTCGCCGCCGGGCTCGTCGCGCTGGGCCTCCGACGGCCCGGAGATCTCGTCGAGGATCGCGCCGCAGCCCGATGCGGTCAGGGCGAGGGCGACGGCGCTCACGACGAGGAGGAGCGGCCGACGGGTGGTGCGGGACAGGGTCACCTGGGTTCCTTCGTGGACGTGCCCCGACCACGACGGTCAGGGCGGCACGCGAAGGTTAGCGCCCACCGGTGACACTGCCCGAGCCCATTTCCGGCCCGGGCCGTGTCACGTCACGGCAGCAGGTGCGCGTACTCCTCGAGGGTGCCGTCGAGGACGGGCAGCGACATGCCCTGCTCCTCGCCCGAGGTCACGCTGACCGTCACGGGCAGCATGCCCCCCGGGGCCACGTCGACGCGGCCGATCTGCGCGTCGAACCCGTCCTCCGTGCCGAGGTAGACGGTCTCGCCGGCGGCGACGGGGACGGTCACCGGGTCGCCGCCCTCGGGCGTCACGTCGAACTCCACGTCCTCGGTCGAGTCGTTGGCGAACGCCCCGACGAGCGCGCCGGCGTCGCCGTCGGCCGCGCTCACGACGAGGAGGTTGAGGCCGCGCAGGTCGTCGGTGAGGTCGACGCGCAGGCCGTCCGACGGCGAGTAGGGGCGGTTCGTCTCGATGGGGGAGCACGCGGACGCGACGGCCACGCTCGCGACCACGAGGGGGACGGCCCAGTAGCGCGCGCGGCCGGTCGCTCGGGACGCCGCGCGGGTCGCTGCTCGGGGGGTCGGGATGCGGGTCACGTGCACTCCAGGGCTGCGAGAGGGGGGACTGGATTCCGCGCCCAGCCTAGTGCGTCGGGCGAGGCGGGGCGGCCGGAACCGGCTCTCCGGGAGGGTGGCGTGAGCGGCGTCACGCGGGGTCGCGCGCCCGCGTGGCGCGCCCGACGGCGGTCGGCGGGCCTCCGCGCCCCGCTCGCCGAGGTTCGTGAGGCGCGCTGACACGGCTCTGACCTGCGAAGACGCCCACCAGGGGGACTTGTCAAGGGGCGCAGGGGCTCGGATTTCCGGCCTTCCGCGTGGTAAGGTGGACCACCGCGAAAGGGGACATCTGCAGATGACGTTCACAGTAGGCGAGACCGTTGTCTACCCGCACCACGGAGCCGCACTGATCGAGGAGATCAAGACGCGCACCATCCGCGGAGAGGACAAGATCTACCTCAAGCTCAAGGTCGCGCAGGGCGACCTGACCATCGAAGTCCCAGCCGAGAACGTCGACCTCGTCGGCGTGCGTGACGTCGTCGGCCAGGAGGGTCTCGACCGCGTTTTCGAGGTGCTGCGTGCACCCTACACCGAGGAGCCGACCAACTGGTCGCGTCGGTACAAGGCGAACCTCGAGAAGCTGGCGTCGGGCGACGTGATCAAGGTGGCGGAGGTCGTGCGCGACCTGTCGCGCCGGGACGCCGACCGCGGCCTCTCGGCCGGCGAGAAGCGCATGCTCTCGAAGGCCCGGCAGATCCTCGTCTCGGAGCTCGCGCTGGCCGAGCACACCGAGGAGGAGAAGGCCGAGGCCATCCTCGACGAGGTGCTGGCCTCCTGACGTCCCGGGCCTCGGCCCGAGCGACAGACCACCGGGGAGGGCGCCGTCCGTGCGGACGGCGCCCTCCCCGTCGTCGTGCCCGGGTAGCGTGTGCCCGTGCCGACTCTTGCCGTCCTCACCGCCGCGGGCTCCGGGACCCGTCTCGGGCTCGACCTGCCCAAGGCCCTCGTCGAGCTCGACGGCCTGCCCCTGGTCGTCCAGGCGGCGCGCCGGCTGTGCGCGTCCGGGGCGGTCGACACGATCGTGGTCACGGCACCACCCGGCCTGCGGGAGCACGTCGCGGCGCTGCTCCGCGACGACCCGGCGGTCGACCGGCCCGTGCGGGTGGTCGAGGGCGCGGGCACCCGCCAAGCCTCCGTCGCCGCCGGCCTGCGTGCGGGTCTGGGCGCCGACGAGTCCGGCACCGGGACCGGGGAGCACTCGGCCCCCGCGCAGCCCGCGGTCGACGTCGTGCTCGTCCACGACGCGGCGCGACCGCTCGCGCCGCCCGCGCTCGTCCGCCGTGTCGTCGAGGCCGTCCGGGCGGGCCACGGCGCCGTCGTCCCGGGGCTGCCGGTCACGGACACGATCAAGCGCGTGACCGCCGCACGGGCGGGCGACCCGTCCCGCGCGGAACCCGTCGCCGAGACCGTGGACCGGGCGGCCCTGCGCGCGGTGCAGACCCCCCAGGGGTTCGACCGGGCGCTCCTGGTCCGGGCGCACGAGGCCGCGAGCCACCGGGCCGACGACGAGCGGTCCGCCGCGACCGACGACGCCGGCCTCGTCGAGGCGCTCGGGCTCCCCGTCCACGTCGTGCCCGGGGACGCCGCCGCCGCCAAGATCACCACCGCCCACGACCTGCGCGTCGCCGCGCTGACCCTCCGGGAGGACCGATGACGACCCCCGCCGAGCACGCCGAGGCCGCGCTGCACCGTGGCACCGTGCCCCCCTTGCCGCGGACGGGAGTCGGCGTCGACGTGCACGCGTTCGCCCCCGAGGGCGAGGAGCGGGAGCTGTGGCTCGGCGGGCTGCGCTGGCCGGGCGAGCGGGGCCTCGCCGGGCACTCGGACGCGGACGTCGCCGCGCACGCCGCCGCGGACGCGCTCTTCTCGGCGACGGGGCTCGGCGACCTGGGCTCGAACTTCGGCACGAGCGCGCCCGAGTGGGCGGGGGCGAGCGGGTCGAGCCTCCTCGCCGAGGCGGCGCGCCGGGTCCGGGCCGCCGGGTTCGAGATCGGGAACGTGGCCGTGCAGGTCATCGGGAACCGCCCCCGCCTCGGGCCCCGCCGGGCCGAGGCGGAGGCCGCCCTCGGGGCTGCCGCGGGCGCCCCGGTGACGCTCACCGCCACGACGACCGACGGTCTGGGGCTCACGGGCCGCGGGGAGGGCGTCGCGGCCGTCGCGACGGCCCTCGTCGTCGCCGTCGGGACGCCCGCGTGACCTCAGCCCGTGGGGGCGAGCTGCACGCTCTCGAGGACGGCACGCGCCTGCGCGGCGCCGTCGGCGTCGGCCTCGGCGTACGAGGCCGTGAGGTCGACGACCCAGGCGTCCGGCCCGTCGCCGGTCCGGACCGCCACGATCTCCTGCGCGACGACGGCCCCGGCGGTCTCGTACGTGCCCGCGACCCGGAAGGCGGGGAGCTCGCCGAGGGTCGTCGGGCCCTGGCCGTCGACGCCCGGAGCCCAGCCGGGGATCGCGCTGACGGCTGCCGCGGTCGCGGCGCCGGCCTGCTCGAGCGGCTCCGTGGACTGCTCGCCCGTCACGACGACGTTCGCCCGGAACTCCTCCGGGCCCGTCCCGCTCGGCGCGCGCAGCACGAACGCCCCGTCGCGGGTGACGCGCTCCCAGCCGGGGGGAGCGGTGACCTGGACCGGGACCTCGGGGACGTCGTAGGTGACCGGCGCGTCGTCGCCCCCGGTGCCCGCGGGGCCGCCGCAGCCCGCGAGGGCCAGCACCGCGGCCACCGGGATCACGAGGGGCGCGGCGGTCCAGAAGGTGCGGGGGTGGCGCGGTCGGGGCACGGTCGTCCTTCGTCCAGGGCGGTGGGTGTGGCGGGCTGGGCGGGCTCGGGGTCTCGGCTCGCCATTCTCGCCTCCCGGCGTCCCGGGTGCCAGGCCCACGAGCAGACACTACGATCGCTGAGAGCGCATCGATGTGTTTGACTTTCCCAAGAACGACACATGGGATGAATCGCACATGAACCGAATGTCCGTCGAAGAACGCCGAGCCCAGCTCGTCGACGCGGCGATGACCATCGCCGTCCGCGAGGGCGTCGAGGCCGTCACGATCCGTGGCGTCGCGGCCGAGGCCGGCGTCTCGCTCGGCGTCGTGCACTACTGCTTCGAGGACAAGGACGAGCTCCTCCAGGCGATGGGCAACAGCCTCGCGCTCGTCGCGTCCGAGCCGGTGCGCGCCGCACTCGACGTCGACGGCGACGTCGTGAAGCTCGCGCACGCCGCCGCCGACGGCCTCTGGAGCGGGCTCACGCCGCGGCGGCACATGCGCCTCCTCACGTTCGAGTTCGCGACGGCGGGCGTGCGCAGCCGCGCGCTGCGCTCCGTCGCGCACACGCACCTCGAGCAGACGTGGGCGATGACGCGCGGCTTCCTCGAGAACGTCGCCGAGCGCGGGAACGTCACCTACTCGATGGACATGGGCTTCCTCTCGCGCATCGTCGCCGGGTACATCGACGGCATCGAGATCGCGTGGCTCGTCGAGCAGGACGACGAGACCGCGGTCCGCAGCTTCCACGCGCTCGCCGAGTACGTGCTGTCGCTCATGGTCCGTCCCGACGGCTCGCCCGTGCGCGAGCACGGCCCGGAGCCCGTCTCCTGACCGACCGGCGCGCGGACCGGGGCGGCGGCCGTCAGCCGCGCGCGGCCGCTCCCGGCGCACGCCCGAGCACCCGGTCCGTGTACGCGTTCGCGAACACCCCGTCGGGGTCCGCCGCGTCGCGGACCGCCACGGCGTCGTCGAACCGGGGGTAGAGGTCGCGGAGCCGCTCGGCGTCGAGCCCGTGCAGCTTGCCCCAGTGGGGGCGCCCGCCGACCTCGGCGACGATGCGCTCGACGGCGTCGAAGTACCGCGCGTGCGGCAGGCGCGCGTACTGGTGCACCGCCACGTACGCGGTCTCGCGCCCGTGCGCGGTGGACAGCCAGACGTCGTCGGGCGCCGCGAACCGGACCTCGACCGGGAAGGGCACGTGCTCGCCGGACCGGTCCAGCCAGCCGTCGATGCTCGACAGGACGTCCACCAGGCGCTCGCGCGGTACCGCGTACTCCATCTCGCGGAACCGGACGCGGCGCGAGGTGACGAAGACCTGGTGCGACGGCGCGACGTAGGTCCGCGGCGCGAGCGCGCGGGCCGAGACGGCGTTGAGCCGCGGCGTGACGCGCGGCACCGCGGTCGCGAGCCGGTTGACGAGCTCGAACGCTCCGTTCGACAGCAGCTCCTCGTCGACCCACGTGCGCGCCCGCGCGACCGGCCCGGGACCGGTGGTCCGCAGCCGCTCGAGCTCCGCGGCCTCGTCGTCGGGGGCGAGCCGGTTGTTGCGCTTGGTCAGCGCCCGGCGCGTGTGGGGGAACCAGTAGAACTCGAAGTGGTCGTTGCCGCCGACGAGGCCGTCGGGGTCGTCCGGCGTGCCGAGGCCCTCCAGCACGCGGTCGAGCGGCCACGGCTCCTCCTGCGCGCGGAGCAGGAACGCGGGCACCACCTCGAGCGTCACCGCGGACAGGACGCCCGTGACCCCGAGCCCCAGGCGGCTCACCTCGAAGAGGTCGGGGTCCCGCGTCGCCGACGCCTCGCGGACCTCGCCGTCCGCCCCGACGACGCGGACGCCGCGCACCTGGGTGGCGAGCCCGCCGAGCCCGGCGCCGGTCCCGTGCGTGCCCGTCGAGATCGCCCCGGCGATCGACTGCCGGTCGATGTCGCCGAGGTTGCGCATGGCCAGGCCCGCGGCCGCGAGGGCCTCGTTGAGCCGGTGCAGGCGGATGCCCGCCCCGACGGTCACGAGGATCGCGTCGGCGTCGGCCTCACCGGGTGCGCCCGTGCCGCGCGCGATGCGCTCCACGAGCCCGACGCGGTCGAGGTCGAGCAGGAGCCCGTCCGTGACGGCCGCGGGGGTGAAGGAGTGGCCCGCCCCGACGGCGCGCACCCGCATCCCCTCGGCGGCCGCGCCGGCGACGAGCCGCCCCAGCTCTGCCTCGTCGCGCGGGGAGGCCCGGCGGCGCGGGGTCGCGGAGGCCGTGCGGGCCCAGTTGGTCCAGGAGAGGGCGTCGTCGCTGCTCACAGGTCGTACTGTCTCACGCCCCCCGGGTGGCGTACGTTCTCCCCATGACGACCGACGCGGCGCCCGGACCGGGCTCGGGGACGAGGACGGGGACGGCCGACCCTGCCGGGGACGAGCGCGGTGCGACGCCGTCGCTGCTCGCCCGGCTGACGCGCGCGACCGCGGACCTCGACGGGCCGCTCGCCGTCGTCGACCTCGACCGGTTCGACGCCAACGCCGACGAGCTCCTCTCCCGTGCCGGGGGCGTGCCCGTGCGCGTCGCGTCGAAGTCGGTGCGCGTCCGCTCGCTGGTGACGCGGGCGGGCGAGCGCGGCTTCCAGGGCGTCATGGCGTTCTCGGTCCGCGAGGCGCTGTGGCTCGTCGACGCGGGCGTGCGCGACGTCCTCGTGGGCTACCCCTCCGTGGACCGCGGTGCGCTCGCCGCGCTCGCGCGGCACGAGGCGGGGCGGCGCGAGATCACGCTCATGGTCGACGACCCCGCGCACCTCGAGCTCGTGCGGCACGCGCTCGCCGAGGCGGCTGCGGGCGACGCGCCCCCCGTGCGCGTGTGCCTCGACGTGGACGCCTCGCTGCGGGTCGGCCTCGGGCTCGTCACGGTCCACCTCGGCACGCGGCGTTCGCCGTTGCACGACCCCCCGGACGTCGCGTCGCTCGCCGCCCGGGTCGTCTCGACGCCCGGGCTCGCGCTGCGCGGCCTGATGTTCTACGAGGCGCAGGTCGCCGGCATGCCCGACTCGAGCCTCGCCGTCCGCGCGGTCAAGCGGCTCTCGGTGCTCGAGCTGGGGGAGCGCCGCGGCGAGGTCGTCGCCGCGGTGCGCGACGTCGTCGGGCGAGACCTCGAGCTCGTGAACTCGGGCGGCACCGGGTCGCTCGAGACGTCGTCCGCGGACGGCGTCGTCACGGAGGTCACCGCCGGGTCGGGGCTCTACGTGCCCGGGCTGTTCGACGAGTACCGCTCCTTCCGCCCGCGCCCCTCGGCGTTCTTCGGCCTCGACGTCGTGCGCGTCCCCGCGCCCGGCTGGGCGACGGCGTTCGGCGGGGGCTACGTCGCGTCCGGCCCCGCGTCGCGCAGCCGCCTGCCGCGCGTCGCCACGCCCGGGTGGTCGCTCACGGGCCGCGAGGGCGCGGGCGAGGTCCAGACGCCGCTGCACCGGACCCGCGGCGCCGCGGGCGCCCCCGACCTCGGCGTGGGCGACCGCGTCTGGTTCCGGCACGGGAAGGCCGGGGAGGCGATGGAGCGGTTCGACCGCGTGCACCTCGTGCGCGGGGACGAGGTGGTCGACGTCGTGCCCACGTACCGCGGGGAGGGCAAGAGCTTCGGCTGACCGGGCCGGCCGTGGCCGGACCGGGACCGGCCGTGAGACCTGCCCGTGCCGCTTCGGCCGTGGTGGTACGTCCCCGGTACCCTTGCGGACGTGACTCTTCGCCTGTTCGACACCGCCACGCGGGACGTGCGCGACTTCGTGCCCCTGACACCGGGCGAGGTCGGCATCTACCTGTGCGGCGCGACGGTCCAGGCGGCCCCGCACATCGGCCACATGCGCTCGGCCGTCGCGTTCGACGTGCTCGTGCGCTGGCTGCGGCGCGGCGGCTCCCGCGTGACGCTCATCCGCAACGTCACCGACATCGACGACAAGATCCTCGTGAAGTCCGCCGACGCCGGCGAGCCGTGGTGGGCCTGGGCCGCGACGTACGAGCGCGCGTTCACCGCCGCGTACGACGCGCTCGGCGTCCTGCCGCCCACGTACGAGCCGCGCGCGACCGGGCACGTGCCGGACATGGTCGAGCTCATGGAGCGGCTCGTGGGGCGCGGGCACGCGTACACGACCGGTCCCGGCGACGTGTGGTTCGACGTGCGCTCGTGGTCCGAGTACGGCTCGCTGACCAACCAGCGCCTCGAGGACCTCAACCCCGTGCCCGACGACGTCCCCGCGGACGCCGAGGAGGCCGCCGCCAAGCGCGACCCGCGTGACTTCGCGCTCTGGAAGGCGCCCAAGGAGGGCGAGCCCGAGACCGCGTCGTGGCCCACGCCGTTCGGCCGCGGGCGCCCCGGCTGGCACCTCGAGTGCTCCGCGATGGCGCGCCGGTACCTCGGCGACACGTTCGACATCCACGGCGGCGGGCTCGACCTGCGCTTCCCGCACCACGAGAACGAGCAGGCGCAGTCGCGCGCCGCGGGCTACGGGTTCGCGCAGCACTGGCTGCACAGCGCGTGGGTCACGCAGGGCGGCGCCAAGATGAGCAAGTCGCTCGGCAACGGGCTCCTCGTGCGCGAGGTCCTCGCGACCACGAGCCCGGCCGTGCTGCGCTACGCCCTCGGGTCCGTGCAGTACCGCTCGATGCTCGAGTGGACGCCCGCGACCGTCACCGAGGCCGAGGCCACGTGGGAGCGGCTCGCCGGGTTCGTCGAGCGCGCGGCCGAGCGGGTCGGCGACGTGGGCGACGTGACCGAGGCCGAGCTCCCGACCGCGTTCACCGCGGCGATGGACGACGACCTCAACGTCCCGGCGGCGCTCGCCGTCGTGCACGAGCACCTGCGGGCGGGGAACGCGGCGCTCGCGGACCGCACGACGGCCGCGGACGCCGTCGCGCGCCACCACCTCGTCGCGGTACGGGCCATGCTCGACGTCCTCGGCCTCGACCCGGGCGACGCGCAGTGGGCCGACCGCGGGGACTCGCGCTACGCGGCGGTGCTCGACGCCGTCGTGGGCGCGGAGCTCGCGGCACGCGCCGAGGCGCGCGCGGCGCGCGACTTCGCGACCGCCGACGCGATCCGCGACCGGCTCGCCGCGGCGGGCGTCGCGGTCGAGGACTCGGCCGACGGCGCGCGCTGGACCCTCGCCTGACGACCGTCCCCGCGAGGTAGAGGCCTGGTGCGAGGTAGGGGCGTGGTCGTGACCATGCCTCTCCCTCGGTGGACCACGGCTCTCCCTCGACGCGGTGTCTGAGGGACACTGGACCCGGTGGCGCACCCGCGCCCGCTCGCACGAACCGACCGACCGACCTGACCGACCGGACCGGTGTCGATCCACCTGACCGACACCGACCGACCTGACCACGACACGACGGGTACACCCATGGCTGGCAACTCACAACGACGCGGCGCGACCCGCAAGCCCGGCAGCAAGAAGGGCGCGACCGTCGGCTCCGGCGGGCAGCGGCGCAAGGGCCTCGAGGGCCGCGGGCCGACCCCGAAGGCCGAGGACCGCGTCTACCACGCGGCGCACAAGCGCAAGGTCGCCGAGGAGAAGCGTGCCGCGACGCCGACCGGGCGCGGCGGCGCCACGCGCGGTGGCGCGGCCAGGGGCGGCGCGTCGCGCGGCGGCGGTCCGAAGGGCCGTGGCTCGGTGCAGGAGGTCGTCGCGGGCCGCAACTCCGTGCTGGAGGCGCTGCGGGCGCGCATCCCCGTCGAGGTCGTCTACCTCGCGGCGCGCCTCGACGCCGACGACCGCACGCGCGAGATCGTCGACATCGTCGCGGGCCGCGGCTACGACCTCCTCGAGGTCGGCAAGCCGGAGCTCGACCGCCTCACCGACGGCGCCGTGCACCAGGGCGTCGCGATCAAGGTGCCGCCGTACGAGTACGCCGACGTCGACGACCTGCTCGACGCGGCCGAGGCGACGGGCCGTCCGCCGCTGATCGTCGCGCTCGACGGCGTGACCGACCCCCGCAACCTCGGCGCCGTGCTGCGCTCGGCGGGCGCGTTCGGGGCGCACGGCGTGCTCGTCCCCGAGCGTCGCGCCGCGGGCGTCACGGCGTCCGCGTGGAAGGTCTCGGCCGGGGCGGCCGCCCGGGTGCCCGTCGCACGCGCGACCAACCTGGTCCGCGCCCTCGGCGAGCTGAAGAAGGCGGGCTGCTTCGTCGTCGGGCTCGACGCCGGCGGGGAGACCGCGATCGGCGACCTCCAGCTCGCGACCGAGCCGCTCGTCGTCGTCGCCGGGTCCGAGGGCAAGGGGCTGTCGCGCCTCGTGCGCGAGGCGTGCGACGTCGTCGCCTCGATCCCCATCGGCTCGGACACCGAGTCGCTCAACGCCGCCGTCGCGACGGGCATCTCGCTCTACGAGGTCGCGCGCCTGCGCCGCGAGGCCTGACACCCCTCGTCCTGTCGGCGCCCCACCGGTCCTCGGACCCGTGGGGCGCTGACGGGTCTCAGCCGTAGTACTCGGGGTCCTTCTCGCCCGGCGCGAGGCCGAGGATCGCCTTCTCGTCCGGGCGGTGGCGCAGGACGTTCTCGACGTACGACTGCGTCGCCTCCGCCATCGGGACGTCCCGGCCCGCGCGCTCGGAGATGAACCAGCGGTGGTCGAGGATCTCGTGGAAGAGCTGTGCCGGCTCGAGCTTGCGGCGCAGGTTGCGGGGCACGGCCTGGATCGTGGGCTCGAACACGCCGCTGAGCCAGTCGTGGGCGACGAACTCCTCGTCGTCGTTCTGCCGTTCCGCCGCCGCGCGGAACGAGTCGAGGTCGTTGAGCAGACGGCGCGCCTGGTTCTCCTGCACGTCGAGGCCCGTGAGGCGCAGCAGGCGCCGCGAGTGGTGCCCCGCGTCCACGACCTTGGGCTGGATCTGCACCGTCGTGCCGTCGATGTCCGTCGTGATCGCGAGCTCGTCGACGTCGAAGCCGAGGTTGTTGAGGTGCTCGATGCGGGCCGCGACGCGCCACCGCTCGTTCGCGTCGAACGACTCGGACGTCGTCAGCGCCTCCCACAGCTCCTCGTAGCGCGCGACGAGCGCGTCGCCGATCGCGACCTCGTCCACGTCCTCGTCGAGCAGCTCGCCGGCGGCCAGGTCCATGAGCTCGCCGATGATGTTCGTCCGTGCGAGGTCGACGTCGTACGAGCGCTGGCCGGGGGAGAGCTCGCGGTGCAGGTCGCCCGTCTCCGCGTCCACGAGGAACGCCGCGAACGTCTCGGCGTCGCGCCGGAACAGCGTGTTGGAGAGCGACACGTCGCCCCAGTAGAAGCCCACGAGGTGCAGGCGCACGAGCAGCACGGCGAGCGCGTCGATGAGGCGCGTCGCGGTGTCCGGGCGCAGCGACTGGCTGAACAGCGCGCGGTACGGGAGCGAGAACTGCAGGTGCTCCGTGATGAGGACGGCCTCGAGCCGCTCGCCGTTCGCGTCCTGGCGCCCCGTGATGACTCCCACCGGCACGACGCTCGGCACCTCGAGCCGCCGGAGCTGGCGCAGCAGCTCGTACTCGCGGTACGCGACCGTCTCGCCGATCTCCTTGATGGCGATGACGCGCCCCGAGAGGCGGACGAACCGCACGATGTGCCGGGAGATACCGCGCGGCAGCGCCGCGAGGGTCTCGGCCGGCCACTCCTCGAGCGGGATGTCCCAGGGCAGGTCGAGGAGAGCCGGGTCGGGGGCCGACGCGGTGATCTGCAGGTTGTGCACCGTCACGGGGTCCATTGTCCACGGTCTGCGTCCCGCGCCCGACGGGGGTGCGTCGTCGGCCCTCCGCACGACGGCGGCGCCCGCCGGCCTCGGGTCGAGGCCGGCGGGCGCCGGGTCGGGGCTCGGGCGGCCCCGGGTGCGGGCGCGAGGGCCACGCACCCGGGGAGCCGTCAGGAGCAGTCGAGCGCGTCGTGCTCGACGTCGACCGTCGAGGTGACGTCCTCGCCGTCGACCGTCGCGGTGCCCGTGACGGTCACCGTGCCGCTCGCGACCGAGGCCGAGCGCACCGCGAACGACTGGTACGCGTTCTTGCCCGGGGCGACGTCGGCGAACTCGCGGGTGCCGTAGGCGGTCGCGAGGGTCACGTCGACCGGCGCATCCTCGCCGTTCGCCGCGCGGACCGCGAGGTACGCCTGGCCGGCGAGGCACCGGGCCTGCACCGCGACGTCGAGGTCGAGCTGCCCGCTCGGCGTGCCGTAGACCTCGAGCTCGTAGAGCGAGAAGCCCCACTGCGTCGCGCGCTCGGTGAGGTAGAGGCGCACGTACCGGCCCGTGGCCGCGACGTCCAGCTCGTCGTACCCGCCGTCACCGTCGGTGACGGTGTGTACCGTGGTCCAGGTCTCGCCGTCCGGCGAGGTCTGGATCTCGTACCCCGACCCGTACGCGGTCTCCCAGTCGATCACGACCTGGCTGAGGTCGTAGCTCGCGCCGAGGTCCACCGCGATCCACTCCGGGTCGTTCCACGCGCTGCTCCAGCGGGTGCCGGCGTTGCCGTCGACCGCCATCTCGGGCTCGTGACCGGCCTCGTCGATGCTGGAGGCCGTCACCGGGCGGCCCAGGGCGAGCGACTCGTCGCCCTCGTTCCCGCCCCCGTCCTCGGACTCGAAGCAGCGGAGGTACCGGTAGGACTCCGCCGAGGTCTCGAACGACGGCGCCCAGTCCCACTCGTAGGTGTAGTACTGCACGTACGGCTCGGCCGCGGCGATGATCGCCGGGAGGTCGAGGTCGCCCCGGCCGAGGGCGACCTGCCGCATGTCGCCGGGCGCGTTGACGTTCACGGCGTCCTTGATGTGCAGCAGCTCGATGCGGTCCCCGTGCTCCTCGATCCACGCGGGGACGTCGAGGCCGGCGTCGGCGGCCCAGCCGACGTCGAGCTCGAACGTGACGTAGCGCGGGTCGGTGTTCTCCTCGATGACCTCCCAGGCGCTGACCATCTCGCCGGTGACCGGGTCGGGGTACCGCGTGGTGAACTCGCTCTGGTGGTTGTGCAGCACGATCTTGTTCGCGCCGTTCTCGTGCGCGTACTGGCCGAGCTGGTTGACGTAGGCGGCGGTCGCGACCGCCTCGGCGTAGGTGCCGTAGCCACCGGCCATGCCGCCGGTGCCGATGTAGTCCTGGCCCAGCGCGACGGCGTACGCGACGGTCTGGGGCCACGAGCCCCAGTCCGTGCTGCCGTGGCTGGACGACACCGCGAGGCCGTGCTTGTCGAGGATCGCCTGGTACTCCTCGACGGGCATCGAGTAGGGCTGGTTGTACGGCTCGACGTTGGTGAACCCTGCGCCCGCCACCTCCCCGAGCACGCGGTCGATCGTCTCGGCGGACGGCGTCCCCGAGCCCCCGAGCTCACCGACGTGCGTGTAGAGCTGGATGGAGATCTTCGAGTCGGGAAGGCCGTCGTCCGGGCCGCACGTCTCGGCCGCGGCGAGGGTGGTCGGTGGGCTGGTCTCGGCTGACGGGGCGGCGACGGCGGGGGCCGCGGCGAACGTGCCCGCGACGAGCGCGCCGCCCGTCAGTGCGGCGCCGAGGCGCCGGGCGCGGGACGAAGGGTGCGAGATCTGCATGAGGCTCCAATTGACAGCGTTGTCTATTTGGCTGACGAACATGCGACTTCTGATGTCACGTGTGCAAAAGTAGTCTTGTGGTCGACCATGACCCTGTCAAGGGCGAGCCGCGCCGACGCCCGTGGCCCGGCACCGTGCCTCGGGGAGCGCACCGCCGGGAGACGACGAAGGGCGGGCCCTCCCGACCGGGAGGACCCGCCCTGCGGCGGTGCTGCGTGACGGGTGTCAGCTGATGCGCTGACCCGACGCCGCACCGAAGACGTGCGAGTGACCCGGGCGGATCGTCACGTAGATGCGCTCGCCCTTGGCCGGGACGTTGCGCGGGTCGACGCGGACGATGACCTGGTTGTCACCGGCGCCCGAGTGGACGTCGGCCTGCGAGGCCAGGTCGCCCTTGAGCGTGCCGTAGACGAACGCGTCGGAGCCGAGCTCCTCGACGATGTTCACCTCGACCGGGAACGCGGCCTCGTTCGCCTGCGACACGACGTCGAGCGACTCGGGGCGGAAGCCGATGGTGACCTTGCCGTTGTCCGCCTCGGTGATCTTCGCGGCCGTCTCGCGCTCGAGCGCGATGCGGGCCGGGCCCACCTCGGCGACGCCGTTCTTGACCACGAACGTGCCGATGTTCATCGCCGGCGAGCCGATGAAGCCCGCGACGAAGACGTTGGCCGGCGTGTCGTACATCTCGCGCGGCGTGCCGACCTGCTGGAGCAGGCCGTCCTTGAGGACCGCGATGCGGTCACCCATGGTGAGGGCCTCGGTCTGGTCGTGCGTGACGTAGACGGTCGTGACGCCGAGACGACGCTGGAGCGACGCGATCTGCGTACGGGTCTGGACGCGGAGCTTGGCGTCGAGGTTCGACAGCGGCTCGTCCATGAGGAACACCTGCGGCTGGCGGACGATCGCGCGGCCCATGGCGACGCGCTGGCGCTGACCACCGGAGAGCGCCTTCGGCTTGCGGTCGAGGTACTCGGTGAGGTCGAGGATCTTCGCGGCCTCCTCGACGCGCTGGCGGATCTCCGCCTTCGGCGTGCCGGCGATCTTCAGCGCGAAGCCCATGTTGTCCGCGACGGACATGTGCGGGTAGAGCGCGTAGTTCTGGAAGACCATCGCGATGTCGCGGTCCTTCGGCTGGACGTCCGTGACGTCGCGGTCGCCGATGTAGATGTGTCCGCCGTTGACGTCCTCGAGGCCCGCGAGCATGCGGAGCGAGGTCGACTTGCCGCAGCCCGAGGGGCCGACGAGGACGAGGAACTCGCCGTCCTCGATGTGCAGGTTGAGCTGGTCCACGGCGGGACGCTCGGTCCCGGGGTAGAGCCGGGTTGCGTGGTCGTAGGTGACCGTAGCCATGACTGGTACATCCCTCCACCGGCAGGTACGTGCCGGACGATCCGTTGTGCAGTGACGTGCCACGTCGACGTAGCTGTTCGCGATGGCGGACGAGCGTGTCTTCGACGACACAGAAGAAGTCGGACCCCCTCTAGCCCGAGCAGGGGACCCGACGTCATCGTGGACCCGATACTACTCCCGGTTCTGAGTGCTTCGTCACAGAGCCGGTCACGATCGGGTAGCGGTCTCGTGGTGCCCCGGGCCGGGGCCCTCAGGCCCCCGGGCGCCCCAGCAGGTCGGCGAGCAGGTCGAGCACCGCCGCCAGCGCGTCCGCGTCCGGCACCCGCTGCGCCGCGAGCGTCGTGCCGTCGCCGACCTTGACCCCGAGGTCGCCCGGGCCGAGCACGGCGAACGCGGTCTCGTCCGTCGTGTCGTCCCCGGCGTAGAGCACGCGCGTCCGCGCGTGCGGGAGCCCCGCGTCGTGCCCGACGACGTCCCGCAGCCGGTCGACCGCCTCGCCCTTCGACGTCTCGACGACGGCGACCTCGACCACGTCCTTGCCGTGCATCGCGTGCAGCCCCAGGCGCACGGCCACCGCGTCCGCGGCGTCCTCGGCGGCGCGCGAGTCCGCCGCGGACGCGAGCCGCGTGTGCAGGACGGCGGCGCTCGGCTTCTCCTGCACCCAGGCCCCCTCGCGCCCCGCGACGGCGTCGGCGAACCCCGCGCGCAGCGCGTCGAGCCGGTCCGCCTGGTCCGGGGTGAGCTCCAGGGGGACGGCCTCGAGCCCCGCGGGCGTGACGACGCCCGTCTCGGCGCCGTGGCTGCCCACGAGGAACGTCCCGACGGGCGGCAGGCTGCGCTCGGCGAGGTCCGCGAGGTGGCGCCCGGAGACCAGGGCGAGGCGCGTCGTCGTCCCGGCGAGGACCGCCCCGAGGCGGTCGACGGCGGCCCGTGCGGCGGGCGCCATGCGTGCCGCGTGCGGGTCGTCGACGAGCGGCGCGAGGGTCCCGTCGAAGTCGAGCGCGACGAGCCGGGGGTGCGGGGCGTCACCGCCGTCCGCCGCGAACGCGCGCGCGGCCTCCGCGACGGGACCGGGCGGCGTCACCGGCTGGAAGGGGACGTCGTCGGGCCGGGTCACGCGCCGGCCCCCGCGGCGAGGTCGGCCTGCGCGCCGTCCTGGCCCGCGTCGTCGGGCCGCCGGTGCGGCACGCGCGACGGCATGGCCGTGAGGACCCCCAGGAACGACTCCGACCACTTCGCGACGTCGTCGTTGAGGACCTTGCGGCGCAGGCGGCGCATGCGCTTGCGCTGCTCGCGGTGGTCCATGTGCGCGGCCGCCACGATGATGTCCTTCATCCCGTCGATGTCGTGCGGGTTGACGAGGAGCGCGCCGGAGGAGAGCTCGTCCGCAGCGCCCGTGAACTCCGAGAGGACCAGCACGCCGCGGTCGTCCGAGCGGGCGGCGACGTACTCCTTGGCGACGAGGTTCATGCCGTCGCGCAGCGAGGTGACGAGCATGACGTCCGCCGCGAGGTACAGCGCGGCCATCTCCTCGGGCGGGTAGGAGTGGTGCAGGTAGTGGATCGCGGCGTGCCCGATCTCCGCGTACTCGCCGTTGATCCGCCCGACCGCGCCCTCGACGTGCTCGCGCAGCTCCTGGTAGGCGTCGACGTTCTCGCGGCTCGGGCTCGCGACCTGGACGAGCGTCGCGTGCTCGACGTCGAGCCGGCCGTCCTGCAGGAGCTCGCCGTACGCCTTGATGCGGTGCCGGATGCCCTTGGTGTAGTCGAGGCGGTCGACGCCGAGCATCATGATGTCCGGGTCGCCGAGGTCCGCGCGGATCTCGCGCGAGCGCTGCTGGACCTCGGGCGTGCGGGCGAGCTCGTCGAAGCGGCGCGAGTCGATCGAGATGGGGAACGCCGCGGCGCGCACGTGGCGGTCGCGACCGTCCTCACCGGGGACCGTGATGATGGGGCCGCGCGTCGTGTGCGCGCGCAGGCGGCGCACCGCGCGGATGAAGTTCGCGGCGTCGCCGGCGCGCTGGAAGCCCACGAGGTCCGCGCCGAGGAGGCCGTCGAGCACCTGCCGCCGCCACGGGAGCTGCTGGAACAGCTCGAGGGGCGGGAACGGGATGTGGTTGAAGAACCCGATCCGCACGTCGGGGCGCTGGGCGCGGATCATCTGCGGCACGAGCTGGAGCTGGTAGTCGTGCACCCACACGACGCCGCCCCGCGAGACCTGCGCGACGGCCGCGTCGGCGAAGCGCTGGTTGACCCGGCGGTACGCCTCCCACCACGTGCGGTGGTACGTGGGCGGCGAGATGACGTCGTGGTAGAGGGGCCAGAGCGTGTCGTTGGAGAAGCCCTCGTAGTAGCGCTCGATCTCGTCGGCGGAGAGGGTGACGGGCACGAGCCGCATGTCGTCGGCGTCGAACGGGTCGCTCGCGAGGTCGGGCGCGCCGGACCAGCCGACCCACGCGCCGTCGGACGCCTGCATGACGGGCTCGAGCGCCGTGACGAGACCGCCGGGCGAGCGGTTCCACTCGACGTCGCCGCCGGGTCCGACCGTGAAGTCCACGGGCAGCCGGTTGGCCACCACGACGAGATCGAATCCGTCTTTGCCTGTCAATGGACTTCTCCTTGAGGTTCGATAGATCGCGCCTGGGCGACCCAGGGTAGTCGGCCCGTCCGCCCCGCGGACGGGGCGTCCGTCCCGGGCCGACCCGCCCACCGGGCCCGCATCGCCCGTCTGAACGCCCGTCCGGAACGTTCGTCCGGAAGGCGACGACCGGCCCGCTGCCGCTACCTTGTCACCATGGAGGAGCCCACGCAGCGCGTCGACGCGCGGACCGCGCCGGGCGGCCCGGCGCGCGGGCCGACACCGGGCACCGAGGTCGGGGGCTACCTCATCGGCTCGCGGCTCGGCTCGGGCGCCATGGGCACCGTCCACAGCGCGCACGACGGCGGTGGGAACCTCGTCGCGATCAAGCTCCTGCACGCGCACGTCGACCTCGACGCCGCGGCCCAGGGACGCGAGCGGCTGCGCCGTGAGGCGCTCGCCCTGCAGCGCCTGCGGCACCCCGCCGTCGCGCAGATCCTCGACGTCGAGCTCGACGGCCCCGACGCGTTCATCGTCACCGAGCTCGTCGACGGCCCGACCCTCGAGGACGAGGTCGCCGAGGGCGGCCCGCTCGACCCGTGGGACCTCTACGAGCTCGCCGACCAGCTCGCCGCCGCGCTCGAGTCGGTGCACGCGGCGGGCGTCGTGCACCGCGACCTCAAGCCGAGCAACGTCATGGTCTCCTCGCGCGGCCCGGTGCTCATCGACTTCGGCATCGCGCAGGGCCTGGAGGACGCGCGCGTCACGTCGACCGGCCTCGTCATGGGGACGCCGGGCTACCTCGCGCCCGAGCTGCTCGAAGGGGCCGCCCCGAGCGTCGGGAGCGACTGGTGGGGCTGGGCCGCGCTCCTCGCCTACGCCGCGACGGGCCGGGCCCCGTTCGGGGTGCGACCGACCGACGTCGTCCTGGCCCGCGCCCGCAGCGGGCGGCCCGACCTCGCCGGCCTCGGGCCCGTCACGGCGCGCGTGCTCGCCGGGGCCCTGCACGCGGACCCCGCGCAGCGGCTCGGGCCGACCGAGGTCGTCGCCGCACTGCGGCACGCCGCCGACACGGGCGACGCCGCCCCTGCGACCCAGGTCGTCGGCGCGCCCACGGGCCCCACGCAGGTCGTGCCGCCGGTCGCCGTCGTCCCGGGGGGCACCGGGGCGCAGGCGTGGACCGGCCAGGCGCACGTCGTGCCGCCGCCCCTGCCCACGTCGCAGTCCCAGGTCAACGACGGCCGCACCATGGCCGTCCCGGCCGGCCACGACCTCATGGACGACCTCGGGGCCCCGCCCGTGGGGGAGGACGGCGAGCCGCTCTACGTGCGGCCCGTGCCCGCC
This sequence comes from Cellulosimicrobium sp. NPDC030954, assembly GCF_055571305.1. Classification (NCBI taxonomy): domain Bacteria; kingdom Bacillati; phylum Actinomycetota; class Actinomycetes; order Micrococcales; family Promicromonosporaceae; genus Cellulosimicrobium; species Cellulosimicrobium sp. NPDC030954. The sequence continues at coordinate 104,271 of NZ_JBVIFN010000008.1, read as the reverse complement.
GCGCGCCGCACCGCGCTGCTCCTCCTCGCGGCCCCGCTCGTGCTCCTGGGCATGCTGCACCCGGGCGTCGCGTTCGTCGTGCTCTCCGTGCTCGTCGTCCTCGCGCGCGTCGTCGGGGTGACGACCGAGTCGCTGCACGCACGGCGCGAGCGGCGCGGCGTCTCGCCCCGGGACACGGTGCGGGCCGTCGCGGCGTCACCCTGGTACGTCGTGCGCGCCGTGGTCGGGGCGCTCCCGTCCCTGCTCGTCGCGGCCTGCGCGGGCGTGCTCGTCGTCGTGGCCGGGTGGTGGCTGCTGGAGTCCGACCGCTGGGTCGTCGTCGAGGGCGCGGACGGCGGGAACTCGCCCGTCGTCACGACCGTGATCCTGGGCCTCGCGGCGCTCGCGGCCGTCGTGCTCGCGTGGGCCGGTCCGCTGACCCACCTCACGCGCTACGGGACGCGGACCGCGCTCGCGCGGCTCGCCCCGGGACGCACGGGGACCCTGGTGCTCGCGGGCGTCGGGCTCGCCCTCACGATCCTGTGCGTCGTCCTCCTCGCCGGCGACCCCGAGGTGACGTGGTGGCCGTTCCCCGGGCCCCCGTCGCTGCGCTGAGCGGCATCGCGTCGCTCGCCGACGCGCCCGGCCGGTGCGCCCGACCCGTCCTGGACGTTCCCAGCCCGCTACCAGCCCGCATGCGTAGGATGGGCGCCGTGCTCCGGACGACGGTGCCGCGCGCGTGGTCGCGCGGCGTGACGCGCACGTCCGTCGTGCCCGTGACCGGTCGCCTCGTCGGCCCCGCCCTCCTGCTCCTCACGCTCCTCGCAGCCCTGGTGACACAGCTCGCCGACCGCGGGTACGCCGTCGTGCACCAGTGCGTCACGGTGCCGGGTGCGTGGGGCGTCGCCGGGATGCACCTGGCGCTCGTCCACGAGACCCCCGACTGCCCGTCCGGCACCGCCCTCGGCGGCGACCCCGCCGCCATGGTCACCGTTGTGGGCGTCCTCGCGCTCCCCGTGGTGGTCGGGCACGCCGTGGCCGCGGCCGTCGCGTGGGGCGTCTCGGCGTGGGCGCGGCGCGCCCACGAGCGCTCGCGGGCCGTCGTGACCGGCGCGGCGCGCGTGCTGCGCACGGTCCTGCGGGGCGCCGCGCGCCCGGTGCGCGCGCTCGTGGCGGGTGCCCGGCGGGTCGTCCGCCCGGTGCCCGACGCCGTCCCCGCCGCGCTGCACCACCTCGCGGACGCGGTGGTGCGCACGCGGCGCGGGCCGCCGCGGCTCGCCCTGGTCTGACGCCGACGTCTGACGACGCCGTCGGACGCACGGCCCAGCGCGCCCCCGTCGGCGCGCACCTCGACACATCCCCAGCTCTCGGAACTCCCTCGGAGGACGACCATGCCCAGCAACGAAGCCCAGACCAAGGCCCAGCGCCGCGAGGCCGCGCGCGCGGAGGCCCTCGCGCTGCGCGAGGCGCAGGCCAAGCGCGACAAGCGGAACCGCCTCATCACGATCGGAGCGCTCGTCGCGGGCGTCCTCGTCCTCGTCGGTGTGTTCCTCGCCGTCTGGATCCCGGCCATGAAGGACCAGAACAAGACGATCGACGCCGTCGCGGCCGGCAACCTCGCCGACGTGACCAGCCCGACCACCGCGCGCGACGACGGCGGCATCCCCCTGGGCGTCGACGGCGCCGCCGGGACGGAGAACGACGGCGCGGTCGAGGTCGGCGTGTACCTCGACTACATGTGCCCCATCTGCGGCCAGTTCGAGCAGACGAACGGCCCGACGCTCGACCAGCTCCGCGAGTCGGGCGACGTGACCGTCGTGCTGCACCCCGTCGCGATCCTCGACCGGATGGCGAACGCGCAGCAGTTCTCGACCCGCTCCGCCGCCGCGGCGGCGTGGGTCGCCGACCGCGCGCCGGAGCAGATGAACGCGTTCAACGCGATCATGTTCCAGAACCAGCCCGAGGAGAACGTCTCGACCCTCACCGACGAGCAGATCGCGGACCTGGCCGAGCAGGCCGGCGTCCCGGCCGACGTCGCCGCGGGGATCGCGGACGGGACCGCCGTCGAGACGTTCGGCGACTGGGCCGCCACCGCGACGAGCCTCGTCACCCAGGACGAGGCGCTGGCGAACCCGCAGTCGGGCGGCTTCGGCACGCCGACGATCACCATCGACGGCGAGCGCTGGGACGGCAACTGGAGCGACCCGAACGCCCTCTCCGCCGCCGTCACGGCCGCGCAGGGCTGACCGCGGCACCGCGCCCTCGTCGGCGCGGTGAGCGGTCCCGGGCCGGCCGGGCGAGCGGGTAGTCTGTTCGCTCGCCCGGCGGCCCGGGCACGCCGCCTTAGCTCAGCTGGTAGAGCACTCGCCTTGTAAGCGAAAGGTCGTCGGTTCGAACCCGACAGGCGGCTCCACCACGACGCCCCCGGCTCCTCGGAGCCGGGGGCGTCGTCGTGTCGGCACGCATCGTGAGATCGGCAGCTTCTGCCGGGATCGGCAGTCGCGACCGCCGATCTCCGCAGACACCGCCGATCTCGTGCGCTCGGCGGTCGGCGACGTCAGCGGTCGGCGACGCTCAGCGGTCGGCGAGCGGGACCGGGAGGAGCTCGGGCGCCTTGGGGAGCCGGCCGTCGCCCGACGACGTCCCGCGGAGGCGGCGCTGGGCCCACGGCACGACGTGGGTGCGCACCCACTGCGCGTTCTGCCGGGCCCGGTCCAGCGCCGGGACCGGCGGCAGGGGTGCGAGCGGGTCGTCCCACACCGCGTCGTCGGGCGCCTGGCCCAGCCCGACGAGCGCGGCCTGCGCGACCCGCCGGTGCCCCTCGGGCGTGAGGTGGATGCGGTCCTCCGACCACACGCGCCAGTCCTGGAGCGCGCGCATGCCCCACAGGTCGAGCACGTACGCGCCCTGCCGGCGCGCGATCGACCACACGTGTGCGTTGTACACCCCGACGCGCGACCGCGTGAGGCTCACGAGCGGCGACTGCGACGCGTCGAAGCCCGTCGCCATGAGGACGTCGATCCCCGCGTCGCGCAGCCGGGCGACGGCGTGCTCGAGGTTGCGTGCGAGGCGGTCCACGTCCGCGTTCGGCCGCAGGATGTCGTTGCCGCCGCCGATGACGCTCACGAGGTCCGGCTTCAGCTCCAGCGCCGCCGGGACCTGCTCGGTGAGGATCGAGCGCAGCTTGCGCCCGCGGATCGCGAGGTTCGCGTAGCGCAGCGGCTCCTCGCCCGCCGCGACGCGGCGGGCGGCGAGGTGCTGCGCGAGGAGGTCGGCCCAGCCGCGCTGGTGGTCGTCCTCGCCGGGGTACGGGTCCCACAGCCCCTCGGTGAACGAGTCGCCGATCGCGAGGTAGCTCGTCCAGCGGGGTGGGGTGTCCTCGGGTCGGCGTGCGTCGGAGGTGTCACCGGCCAGGGGAGTGGTCGTCGGGTTCTGCGTCGTCACCCGCCCATTCTGCTCCCGCCGTGGCCCTGCACCACCGAGCCCCGTCCGTGGTGTGCCGAGGTAGAGCGGTGGTCGCCTGAGGTAGCGCCGTGCACCGTGACCACGCCTCTACCTCGGGCGACCGGGGCTCTACCTCGACGGTGAGGTCACGGGGTGGGGAGGGTCCAGTCGACGGGGGTGGCGCCCTGGGCGACGAGGAGCTCGTTGACGCGGGAGAACGGGCGCGAGCCGAAGAAGCCCCGGCGGGCCGAGAGCGGGCTGGGGTGGGCGCTCGCGACGACGGGGGTGTCGCCGAGCATCGGGCGCAGCGTCGCGGCGTCGCGGCCCCACAGGATCGCGACGAGCGGGGCGTCGCGGTCGACGAGCGCGCGGATGGCGGCCTCCGTCACGGCCTCCCAGCCCTGGCCGCGGTGCGAGCCGGGCTCGCCCGGGCGGACGGTGAGCACCCTGTTGAGGAGCATGACGCCCTGGTCGCTCCACGCGGTGAGGTCGCCGTTCGCGGGCGTGGGGGCGCCGACGTCGTCGGCCAGTTCGGCGAAGATGTTCTGGAGCGAGCGCGGCACGGGGCGCACGTGCGGCTGCACGGAGAACGACAGCCCCATCGGGTGCCCCGGCGTGGGGTAAGGGTCCTGCCCGACGACGAGGACGCGCACGTCCGCGAGGGGCCGCGAGAACGCGTTGAGGATCGCCGACGGCGCGGGCAGGTACTCGCGCCCGGCCGCGACCTCCGCGCGCAGGAAGTCCCCGGTCGCGTGGAGCTGCGGCTCGACGGGCGCGAGGGCCTCGGCCCAGTCGGGCGCCATGATGCTCGCGAGCGGGGGGCGGGGGCTCGGCGTCGGACCGGTGGCGGCCGGGGTGCTGCCCGGGGCGACGTCGACGGGCTGGGCGGGTGCGCTCTCCACGGCACCGAGCCTAACGGCCGCACGGAGCGGCCTCTCACGACTCCGGCGAGGACGAATGACACGCGTGTGGTTCGTGCGTACGCTGAGAGGCGGCCGGGCGCCGGAGTGCGCAGGTGTGGTGACGAGAGAGTGCAGGGAGGGAACGATGAGCGAGGCGGCGTACGTGCTCGACGGACCCGACGCGGTCGGCGACCCGACCGTGCAGGAGGCCCCGTCGTCGGGCCTGAGCGAGCGGGACCAGGAGATCCTGGCGTTCGAGCGGCAGTGGTGGAAGTACTCGGGCGCCAAGGAGCAGGCGGTGCGCGAGCTGTTCGACATGACCGCGACGCGCTACTACCAGGTGCTCAACGCGCTCATCGACTCCCCGGCGGCGCTCGCGCACGACCCCATGCTCGTCAAGCGGCTGCGCCGGATGCGTTCCACCAGGCAGCGGGCCCGTACCGCCCGTCGGCTCGAAGGCCTCTGACGTGCGGACCGCCGCCGCCCGTGAAGTCCGGGCGAACCAGGCGTTTAGCCAACCGGCCTGACCGGGCTACCCTGTCGCCGTGACGAAGAGCCGCTACCCCTACGCGCCCGACGAGTTCGACGCGCCCGCGCAGCAGGGCTCCCCGGTGGGGGTGCACCGCACGCCGCGCAGCGGGTGGAGCAAGACGTGGCCGTTCCTGCTGGTCGCCGTCGTCTTCGCCGGCCTCGCGTACGGGGGCGTCGCGCTGCTGTCGGACAACGGCGCGACCGAGAACCCGCCGCAGGCGCAGTCGACCGACCCCGCCGCGGAAGAGACCGAGGCGCCGCCGGCCGACGAGACCGAGGAGGCTCCGGCGACCGAGGAGCCCCCGGCCGCGGAGGATCCGGCCGTCGAGGAGCCGCCCGCGGCGCCCGACCTCGCCACGCTCATGGCCGCGGCCGACCCGTCGGCCAGCGTCCGCGTCCTCAACGCCAGCGGCATCGGCGGTGAGGCAGGGAAGGGCCGCGACGCGCTCACGAGCCAGGGGTTCACGAACGTCGAGGCTGCGGACTACGAGGGCGACCCGGACGAGATCGCAGCAACCACGGTCTGGTACGGCGAGGACCGCAGCGACAGCGCCGCCGCCGTGGCGGCGATCCTCGGGATCCCGGCCGAGCAGGTGAGTCAGCAGACTCTCCGTGCCGGTGACGTGGTGGTCATCGTCAAGTCGGAGCTCACGCCTGTCGGCTGACGACGGCGCGGTCGGTTCTCCCTGCGATCGTGGTGGCACCGGTGTGACCTGCTCGTTCGCCTCGCCGTCTGCCTGTCGCGGCCACGCGTTCGACCTACCGCGCACGCCACGGTCGGGCTAGGCTCGGGCTACCACGGGGCGGGGGTCGCCTCGCGGGCGACGATGCACGAGGAGAACGTCAATGGCTCAGGGCACCGTGAAGTGGTTCAACTCCGAGAAGGGCTACGGGTTCATCACGCCCGCGGCCGGCGGACAGGACCTCTTCGTGCACTTCAGCGCGATCCAGACCGACGGCTACCGCACGCTCGACGAGGGCCAGGAGGTCGAGTTCGAGCTCGGCCAGGGCACCAAGGGCCCGCAGGCCGAGCAGGTGCGGCCGCTCTGACGCCGCTCGCGAGGGTCGCGTGACGGAGAACCTCGACGCCGTCGTCGTCGGTTCGGGCCCCAACGGGCTGGCCGCCGCCGTGACCCTCGCGCGTGCCGGGCTCGCCGTGCGCGTGCTCGAGGCACAGCCGACGACCGGCGGCGGCGCGCGCACGCTCGACCTCGGTCTGGCGGACGGGGTCGTGCACGACGTGTGCTCGGCCGTGCACCCGATGGCGTGGGCGTCGCCGTTCTTCGAGGCGTTCGACCTGGGCGCGCGCGGCGTGGAGCTGCTCGCGCCGGAGGTGTCGTACGCGCAGCCCCTCGACGGCGGTCGCGCGGGCGTCGCGTACCACGACCTCGACCGCACGGTGGAGCGTCTCGGCGTCGACGGCGCCGCCTGGCGTGCGCTGCTCGGCCCGCTGGCGGAGGGCTGGCGCGACGTGGTCGCGCTCGCCCTCGGGGACAAGCGCTCGGTCCCCGGGCGCGCGCTGACGCCCGGCGGGGCCGCGGTCGCCGCGCGGTTCGGCGCCGCCGTCCTCGAGCAGGGGAGCGCTGCCTGGGGCCGACGCTTCCGCACCGAGGAGGCGGGGGCGCTGCTCACGGGCGTCGCGGCGCACGCGATCTCCCGCCTGCCGTCGTTGGCCGCCGCCGGGACCGCGCTCCTGCTCGCCTCGCTCGGCCACGCGCCGGGCGGCTGGCCCCTGCCGCGGGGCGGGTCGGGCGCGATCGTCGCGGCACTCCTGGACGACCTGCGCGCGCACGGTAGCGAGGTCGTGACCGGCCACCGCGTCGGTGCGCTCGAGGACCTGCCGCGGGCCCGGGCGTACGTGTTCGACACCGCGCCCGGCGTCGTCGCGGACGTGTTCGGCGACCGCCTGTCGCCCCGGGCCGAGTGGGCCCTGCGGCGGTTCCGGCACGGCGACGCCGCCGCGAAGGTCGACCTCGTGCTCTCCGGGCCGGTCCCGTGGACCGATCCCGAGGTGGGACGTGCCGGGACCGTGCACGTCGGCGGGACGCGTGCCGAGATGGCGCGTGCCGAGGCGGACGTCGCGGCCGGTCGGCACGCGGCGCGCCCGGTCGTGCTGGTGAGCGACCCGACCGTCGTCGACCCCGCGCGCGAGGTCGACGGGGCGCGGCCGTTGTGGACGTACGCGCACGTGCCCGCCGGTTCGACGCGCGACGTGACGGAGGACGTCCTCGGCCAGCTCGAACGGTTCGCCCCGGGGGTCCGGGACCTCGTCGTCGCGTCGCGGTGCGTGCCCGCCGCGGAGATGGCCACGCACGACGAGAGCTACGTGGGCGGCGACATCGCGGGCGGTGCCGTGAGCATGTGGCAGATGGTCGCGCGCCCCACCCCCCGGCTCGACCCCTACGCGGTCGGGCTGGAGGGCGTCTACCTGTGCTCGGCGTCCACGCCGCCCGGACCGGGCGTGCACGGGCTCGGCGGCTGGAACGCCGCGCGGCGCGTGCTGCGCCGGGAGTTCGACGTCCGCGCGGAGCCCGATCTGGCGCCGACGTCGGAGGTGGGCGCCAGGTAGCGGTCGCGGTCCGCGACCACGCCTCTACCTCGTCTGACCACGCCTCTACCTCAGGTGACCGCGCCTCTACCTCGCCGGGTCGGCGGTGGTCGTGTCGAGCTCCACGAGCGCGAGCACGACGAGCGCGGAGCTCCAGGAGAGCGGCGCGACGGCGGCCGGGGAGCCGTCCGCGAGGACCTTCTCCGGGATCGCCCCGGACGCCGTGCGGTGGTCGCCGACCCAGCGGAGCCACTCCCGGGCGTCGGCCTGGTCCTCCGGGTCCGACGACGACGCGGCGGCGAGCGCGTAGAGCGTCGTCTGGGGCGTCCAGGAGATGCCGTCCTCGCGCCAGCCCGCGCCGGGCGCGAGACCGCCCGCGGGCCGCAGCATCTCGGTGACCGACGCGCGCCACGCGACGTCGGCGCCCGCGAGCGGCTCGGGCTGGAACGGCGGCAGCACGAACGCGGTCGACGCGTCGCGCGCGCCGCCGGTCACGTGGCGCGGGTAGCCCTGGGACCCGAACGACCGCTCGACGGCCATGCGCAGCCGCGCCGCGGCCAACGTCGCGTCGGTCGCGCGCCCGGTCTCGCCCGCCGCGGCGTAGACGTCGGCCGCGGCCTCGAGCCCGGCGAGCAGGGGGCCGGCGGTGCCGAGGGTGAGCGCCGTCGGCTCGACCTCCCAGTAGTCGCTGGAGGGCGGGGGCAGCGGGTCCTCGCCGTCCACGAGCGAGAGCGCGTGGTCGGTCGCGGCGTCGACGAGGGGCCGCAGCTCCGCGGCGACCTCGCGCCGCTCGGCGGCGGGCGTCTCCTCCAGCACGACGTCGGCCGCCCACAGCACCCAGCCGACGCCGTCGGACTGGAGGCCGCGGTCGTCGGGCACGCCGGAGCCGTCGGGCAGGTAGCGCGCGTGGAACGACCCGTCGTCCTCCTGGACACGGGCGAGGAAGCCGAGGACGTCCCGCGCGTCGTCGACGTGCCCGGTGCGCGCGAACGCCGCCGCCGTGAACGACGCGTCGCGCGGCCACACGTAGCGCCACTTGGGCGAGGCGGCGGCGAGCGCGGCGCCGTCGTCGAGGGTGAGGGCGCGCAGGTCGAGGAGCGCGGCCTCGCCGAGCGCGGCGAACGGCCCGTCCGCGCCGGGGACGACGCCGGACACGAGCCAGGCGCGCGACGCGGCGGCGGCGTCCTGCGCCAGGCCGGGGTCGAGGAGCGCCGACGCGTCGAGCCGCGCCCCGGCGACCTGCGCGAGGCGGTCCGCCTCGCCGTCCGCGGGGTCGACGCCGTCGGCGAGCGCGACCGGGTCGAGCGACATGGGGTCGAGCACGCGGCTGCCGGGGAGGTACGTCACGGCGGCCCCGGGGGCGAGGCGCAGGAGCGCGGTGCCGCCGTCGGGGGCGGTCGCGACGGCGACGCCGTCCTGGTACAGGTCGATGTGCTCGCCCGTGGGAGCGGCGACGGCGGTCGCGGCGGTGAGACCGAGGGCGGGGACCAGCACGAAGCCGGCCAGGGCTGCTGCGAGGCGCCACGACGGTGTTGCGCGGATCACACCGCGCATCTTAGGCGGAGTGCGCGGTGCCGCGGGTTTCGCCCGTCGCGATACGGGGACCGGCCCTGGCGGGCTGTCTTGCACTCGCACCCTGCGAGTGCCAATAATGGCGTTAGCACTCTCGTCATGAGAGTGACAGAAGTGAACAGCGCAGGCAGCCGCTCACCGCGGGTGCGGCGCAACCCACCAGGTCGACAGGTGAGGCCCGCCCCGGCGGCGTGACAGGAACGCCGCCCGTCGCGGGTCGTCCGTCGCGGGCGCCGGCCGACCGCCATACGCCACCAGCGGAGGATCATTCCCCATGGCCAAGATCATCGCCTTCGACGAGGAGGCTCGTCGGAGCATGGAGCGCGGGCTCAACGCCCTCGCCGACACCGTCAAGGTCACCCTCGGCCCCAAGGGCCGCAACGTCGTGCTCGACAAGAAGTGGGGCGCGCCGACCATCACGAACGACGGCGTCTCCATCGCCAAGGAGATCGAGCTCGAGGACCCGTACGAGAAGATCGGTGCGGAGCTCGTCAAGGAGGTCGCCAAGAAGACCGACGACGTCGCGGGTGACGGCACCACCACCGCGACCGTGCTCGCCCAGGCGCTCGTGCGCGAGGGCCTGCGCGTCGTCGCGGCCGGCGCCAACCCGATCGCCGTCAAGCGCGGCATCGAGAAGGCCGTCGACGCGGTGACCGAGCAGCTGCTCAACGCCGCCAAGGACATCGAGACCAAGGAGGAGATCGCCGCCACGGCCGCCATCTCCGCCGGCGACCCCGCGATCGGCGAGCTCATCGCCGAGGCCCTCGACAAGGTGGGCAAGGAGGGCGTCATCACGGTCGAGGAGTCGAACACGTTCGGCCTCGAGCTCGAGCTCACCGAGGGCATGCGCTTCGACAAGGGCTTCCTCGCGCGCTACTTCGAGACGGACCCCGAGCGCCAGGAGGCCGTGCTCGAGGACCCGTACGTCCTCATCGTCGAGTCCAAGATCTCGAACGTGAAGGACCTGCTCCCGGTCCTCGACCAGGTCATGAAGGCCGGCCGCTCGCTCCTCATCATCGCCGAGGACGTCGAGGGCGAGGCTCTCGCGACCCTGGTGCTCAACAAGATCCGTGGCACGTTCAAGTCCGTCGCCGTCAAGGCCCCGGGCTTCGGCGACCGCCGCAAGGCCATGCTCCAGGACATCGCGATCCTCACCGGCGGCCAGGTCATCACCGAGACGGTGGGCCTCAAGCTCGAGAACGCGACGCTGGACCTGCTCGGCCAGGCGCGCAAGGTCGTCGTCACCAAGGACGAGACCACGATCGTCGAGGGCGCGGGCGACGCCGACCTGATCCAGGGTCGCGTCAACCAGATCCGTGGCGAGATCGAGAAGTCGGACTCCGACTACGACCGCGAGAAGCTCCAGGAGCGCCTCGCGAAGCTCGCCGGCGGCGTGGCCGTCATCAAGGCGGGTGCCGCCACGGAGGTCGAGCTCAAGGAGCGCAAGCACCGCATCGAGGACGCCGTGCGCAACGCGAAGGCGGCCGTCGAGGAGGGCATCGTCGCCGGTGGTGGCGTCGCGCTCATCCAGGCCGGTGCCGTGGCGTTCGAGAAGCTCGAGCTCGAGGGCGACGAGGCGACCGGTGCGCAGATCGTGCGCGCCGCGATCGACGCCCCGCTCAAGCAGATCGCCGTCAACGCGGGCCTCGAGGGTGGCGTCGTCGCGGAGAAGGTGCGCAACCTCCCCGCTGGCCAGGGCCTCAACGCCGCGACCGGTGAGTACGAGGACCTCCTCGCCGCCGGCGTGAACGACCCGGTCAAGGTCACGCGCTCCGCGCTGCAGAACGCCGCCTCCATCGCGGCGCTCTTCCTCACGACCGAGGCCGTCGTCGCCGACAAGCCGGAGAAGGCTCCGGCCGTCCCCGGTGGCGACGGTGGCATGGGCGGCATGGACTTCTGATCCACGCCTGACCCCTTCCCGGCCCTGCCGGGAGACCGCAGGACATCGAAGGCCGCCGGCCGGGTTCGCCCGGTCGGCGGCCTTCGTCGTGCCCGGGAACGGACGCGGTACACGGACGTATAACGCGGTGTATACACGCCGGAAACGAACGCGCGGCAGGATCGCGGTCATGCACCTGACCCCCGCGGACACCGAGAAGCTGCTGCTCGCCGTCGCGGGCATGGTCGCGCGCGACCGGCGCGAGCGTGGCGTGCTGCTCAACTACCCCGAGACCGTCGCCCTGCTCACCACGTGGGTGATCGAGCGCGCCCGCGAGGGGGCGGGCGTCGAGGAGCTCATGGTCTCCGGCCGCGCGGTGCTCGGCCGCGACGAGGTCATGGACGGCGTCGCGGAGATGCTGCCCGACGTCCAGGTCGAGGCGACCTTCCCCGACGGGCGCAAGCTCGTCACCATCCACCAGCCGATCGCCTGAGCCGTCCCGGTCCGGCGCACGCACCAGACGCAGCGAGAGCGAGGCGACCCATGGCAGGCATCAGCACGAGCGGACCCGGAGCGATCCGGCTCAAGCGCGGCACCGAGGACGTCCCCGTCGTCCTCAACGCCGACCGCACCGACGACGAGCGCGTCACGCTGGTCGTGACGAACACCGGAGACCGCCCGGTCCAGATCGGCTCCCACCTGCACCTCCCCGACGCCAACGCCGCGCTCTCGTTCGACCGGGACGCCGCGCACGGCTTCCGGCTCGACGTCCCGTCCGGCACGTCGCGTCGCTTCGAGCCCGGTGCGTCGGCGGAGGTCGAGGCCGTCGCCCTGCGGGGCCGACGCCGCGTCCCCGGGCTCCAGCGCGGCAAGCCCGACGGCGGCGCGCTGGACCGCGCGACCGAGCCTGCCGAACCCGGGGTCGCTCCCCAGGATCCGGCGGACGTGGGGAGAGACCCCGGGTTCGGCACACGGAGCACGACCACCCCTGAGGAGGACTGACGCATGGTCGCGATCTCGCGCGAGCGCTACGCCGCGCTGTACGGCCCGACGACGGGCGACCAGGTGCGCCTCGGCGACACCGACCTGTGGATCGAGGTCGAGGAGGACCGCACGTTCGGGGGCGAGGAGGTCGTCTTCGGCGGCGGCAAGTCGATCCGCGAGTCCATGGCGCAGGGGTCGACGACCCGCGCCGAGGGCGCGCTCGACACGGTGATCACGAACGCCGTCGTCCTGGACTGGTGGGGGATCGTCAAGGCGGACGTCGGGATCCGGGACGGGCGGATCGTCGCGCTCGGACGCGCGGGCAACCCCGACGTCGCGGACGGCGTGCATCCCGACCTGCACATCGGCCCCTCGACCGACGTCGTGAGCGGCGAAGGCAAGATCCTCACCGCGGGCGGCATCGACTCGCACGTGCACCTCATCTCGCCGTCCCAGGTGGTCGAGGCGCTCGCCACCGGCATCACGACCGTCGCGGGCGGCGGCACCGGGCCGAGCGAGGGCACCAAGGCCACGACCGTCACGCCCGGGGCGTGGCACCTCGAGGCGATCCACCGCGCGCTCGACCGGCTCCCCGTGAACGTCCTGCTGCTCGGCAAGGGCAACACCGTGAGCGCCGAAGGGCTGCGCGAGCAGGCCATGGCCGGCGCGGGCGGCTACAAGGTCCACGAGGACTGGGGGTCGACGCCGGCCGCGATCGACGCCGCGCTGCGCGCCGCCGACGACTGGGGGCTGCAGGTCGCGCTGCACTCGGACTCGCTCAACGAGGCCGGGTTCGTGGAGTCGACGCTGCGCGCGATCGGCGGCCGCTCGATCCACGCCTTCCACGCCGAGGGCGCGGGCGGCGGGCACGCACCCGACATCCTCACCGTCGCGAGCCACCCGAACGTCATCCCCGGCTCGACCAACCCGACCCTCCCGCACACGGTGAACACCGTCGCGGAGCACCTCGACATGCTCATGGTGTGTCACCACCTCAACCCGCAGGTCGCGGAGGACCTGGCGTTCGCCGAGTCGCGCATCCGCGGCACGACGATCGCCGCGGAGGACGTGCTCCACGACCTCGGCGCCATGTCCATCACGTCGTCCGACGCGCAGGCGATGGGCCGCATCGGCGAGGTCGTCACGCGCACGTGGCAGGTCGCGCACGTCATGAAGGCGCGGCGTGGCGCGCACCCGGGTGGGGCGCGCGGACCGGAGCTGCCGGCGGACAACCTGCGCGCTCGCCGGTACGTCGCCAAGTACACGATCAACCCGGCCGTCGCGCACGGGATCGACGCGTACGTGGGGTCGGTCGAGCCGGGCAAGGTCGCGGACCTCGTGCTGTGGGAGCCCAAGCTGTTCGGCGTGCGGCCGAGCGTCGTCATGAAGGGTGGCGCGCTCGTCTGGGGTGCGCTGGGCGACCCCAACGCGTCGATCCCGTCGCCGCAGCCCGTGCTCATGCGTCCGGCGCTCGCCGACGCGATCGGGGCCGACGTCTCGATGTCGTTCGTCTCGCCCGCCGCGCTCGACGACGGCCTCGAGGAGCGGCTCGGGCTCGCCCGACAGCTCCTCCCGGTCGCGGACACGCGCGGCGTCGGCAAGGCGCAGATGAAGAACAACGACTACCTGCCGCAGATCGTGATCGACCCGGAGTCCTTCGCGATCGAGGTCGACGGCGAGCTCGTCGTCCCCGCGCCCGCCGACCGGCTGCCGCTCGCGCAGCTCTACTCGCTGTTCTGAGCCGTGAGCGAGACACCCGAGGTCGACGTGGCGGGACGCGCGGAGCTCATGCTCGCGCTGCTCGCCGACGCGCGCCTGCCCACCGGCGGGCACACGCAGTCCGCGGGCCTCGAGCCCGCGCTGCGGGCGGGCATGCCCGCTCCGCGCGTGCCCGACTACGTGCGCGCGCGTCTCGCGACGGTCACGCGCGTCGAGGCAGCCACGGCGGTCGTCGCACGGCACGTGGCGCTCGCGGCCGGTCCCGGGCCCGACGGCGCCGGATCCGCCCCCGCGGATCGCGCACCGTCCGCCAGGGTGCCCGACGGCGTGGCGTCCGCGGCGCTCGACCTCGCCGACACCTGGCTCGCCTGGGCGGCGCGGACGCCGTCGCCCGCGCTCCGCGAGACGTCGCAGCGGCTCGGCCGCGGCTATCTGCGGCTCCTGCGCCGGCTGTGGGCCGAGCGTCCCGCGGTCGCTGCGCTGGACGAGGCCGCGGTGCTCGTCGCCGACGCGCGCCGCGCCGACGGGATGTCCGACCCGCACGAGGGCGCCACGTCGGCCGCGCCGGCTCCGTCGGGCGCGGGACACGGCGCGGGGGGTCGGGGTGCGGCGGGCCGCAGGGCGCCGCAGCCCCCGCGACCGGTGGTGCTCGGCGTGACCGCCGCGTGCGCGGGGCTGTCCGCGCTGCAGGTCGCGCGCCTCGTCGGGTACGAGGACGTGCAGACCGTCGCCGCGGCGACGCTCAAGCTCGAGCCCGTTGATCCCGTCGTCGCGACGGGCTGGGTCGTCGCGGCCCAGCCCGCGATCGACGCGCTCGCTCACGACGTCGCCCACGTGACCGACCCCCGCGCGATCCCCGCGCACGGCGCACCGCTCGTCGAGCAGTGGGCCGAGATCCACGCCCGCACCACCGAGAGGCTGTTCAGTGCCTGACAACCTGCCTGAGAACACTCCCGACAACCGCTCCACCCGCTCCCTGCGACTCGGCGTCGCCGGCCCCGTCGGCACGGGCAAGAGCTCGCTCATCGCGCTCCTGTGCCGCGAGCTGTCCGGCGTGCTCCAGCTCGGCGTCATCACCAACGACATCTACACCGACGAGGACGCGCGCTTCCTGCGCTCCGCGGGCGTGCTCGACCCCGAACGCATCCGCGCGGTCGAGACCGGCGCGTGCCCGCACACCGCGATCCGCGACGACGTGACCGCGAACCTCCTCGCGGTCGAGGACCTCGAGGAGGACTTCGCGCCGCTCGACGTCGTCCTCGTGGAGTCGGGCGGCGACAACCTCACCGCCACGTTCTCGCCCGCGCTCGTCGACGCGCAGATCTTCGTGCTCGACGTCGCGGGCGGCGGCGACGTCGCGCGCAAGGGCGGGCCGGGGATCGCCCGGGCCGACCTGCTCGTCGTCAACAAGACGGACCTCGCGCCCTACGTGGGCGTCGACGTGCCGCGGATGGTCCTCGACGCGACGGCCGCGCGCGACGGCGCCCCGGTGCTCGCCCTCTCGCGCCTCGACCGCGAGTCGATCGACGCGCTCACCACGTGGGTGCAGACGTTGCTCGCGGCGCACCGCGCGGGCGCGCACGTGCCGCAGGACCCGGGTCCGATGGCGCCGCACTTCCACGCGGACGAGGAGGGCAACGGGTTCCTCCACACGCACGAGGAGGGCGACGCGGCGCACGCCCACGGCCACGGCCACCCTCACGCCCACGAGCACGGCGACGCGGCCGCGGAGCCGGTGGCCGCCGTCGGGCGCGACTGAGACCCGGGCGACGAGACGCTCGTGGACGAGGTGACGCGGGTCGGGGCGTACCGGGACGCGGGCCGGGTGCGCTGCGACCTGCGCCCCGGCGCGCTCAGCCCGCGCGTCCTGTCCACCGGGCCGGGCGTGGTCCGGGTCGCGCTCGTCGCGACGCGCGCGCTGCTCCTCGGCGGTGACCGCGTGCGGATCGAGGTGCACGTGGGGGAGGGCGTCGAGCTCGAGCTCGTCGAGGTGTCGGGCACCGTCGCGTACGCCGGGCGCGGGCGGTCGGCCTCGTGGGACGTGGCCGTGCAGGTCGACGCCGGTGGGCTCCTCGTGTGGGACGCGCTGCCGTTCGTCGTCGCCGACGGGGCCGACGTCGAGCGCTCCACGCGCGTGGCGCTCGCCCGCGGCGGAACCCGGGGTGCAGGTGGCGTCGCGCTCCTGCGCGAGACGCTCGTCCTGGGCCGCTCGGGAGAGGTCGGCGGCCGGCTGCGGTCGCGCACGCGCGTCGCCCTGTCGGCACCTGGTGCCGCCCCGACGTCCCGCGGTGTCGGCGGGACCGGTGAGTCCGCGACGCCAGCAGGGTCGGGACCTCCATGGCGGAGCGACCCGGCACGACCGGGGCACGTGCGCGAGCTCTTCGTCGAGGACCTCGACCTCGACGACGACCGCACCCTGCCCGGGATCCTCGGCGACGCGCGCGTCGTCGACTCGGTGCTGTGCCTCGGGACGCGCCCGCCGGTCGCGCTCGGCGCCCTCGCGGCAGACCGGCCCGCGAGCACGACACCCGCACCGCTGCGGCTCGACCTCGACGGCCCCGGCGCGATCGGCCGCCACCTCGGCCCGAGCACCCACGACGCCGGGATCGACGCCGTCGTGGCGGCCTGGACGACGGCGGTGCGCGCCGCCCGTGGCATCGCTGGCGACCTGCCCGACGACCCGCAGCCCGCTCGCGCGGCGCCGTCGGACACCGACCTTCCCGAACCCCGCACGACACTGCTGACGACAGGAGCCTGACATGCACGTCCCCGACCACTTCCTGAACGACCCCACGTCGGCGACGACCGCCGTCGTGTCCCTCGCCGCCGTCGGCTACGCGGCGTACCGGGCGCGCGAGGACCTCACCCCGCGTCGCGTCGCGCTGACGGCTGCGACGACCGGGTTCGTCTTCGCCGTCCAGATGCTCAACTACCCGGTCGCCGCCGGGACGAGCGGCCACCTCATGGGAGGGGCGCTCGCGGCCGCGCTCGTCGGGCCGTGGCTCGGCGTGCTGTCCGTGACGCTCGTGCTGCTGGTGCAGGCGCTCGTCTTCGCGGACGGCGGGATCACCGCGCTGGGCACGAACGTGCTGCTCATGGCGGTGGTCGGGACGCTCGTCGGCTGGGCGGCGACGCGTGGCGTCCTGCGCCTGACGCGCGGACGCGGTGCAGCCGGCGCCGCGGGGGTGGGAGCGCTCGTGAGCGTGCCCGCCTCGGCCGCGGTGTTCGCCTCGCTCTTCGCCGTCGGCGGGACGGTACCGGTCCCGGTGGGCGAGCTCGTCGGTCAGATGCTCTCCGTGCACGCGGTCATCGGGCTCGGCGAGGCGCTCATCACGGCCGGGGTCGTCGGGCTCGTGCTCGCGGTCGCTCCGGGCGTCGCAGCCATCGAGGGCGTGGCACGACCTGCGCCGAGCCGTGCCGTCGGGCCCGACGCCGTGGCCTCGCCGGGAACGGCTGTCTCGCCTGGTTCCACGGCGCTCGCGGCGGCCCCGGCCGGCGCGGTGCGGCGTGCCGTGCTCGCGCTCGGGTCGGGCGCGCTGCTCGCCGCGGTCGTCGTGTCGTCGTTCGCGGCGGCCACGCCGGACGGCCTCGAGGCGACGGCCGAGTCGGTCGGCTTCGCCGACGCGGCGCGCGACCACGCGTTCGCGGGGATGCCGCTCGCCGACTACGGCGAGGCCGGCGGGATCTTCGTCGGCGTCGCCGGCCTCGTGGGCGTCGCCCTCGTCGTCGCGCTCACGGCCGGGCTCCTCACCGCCGTCCTGAGCGCGACCACCCGCCGCCGCACGGCGACCGCCCCGGCCGCCTGACGGCCCTCCCCGGCGAGGGAGAACCCCGGTTGCCCGAGGTAGAACCGTGGTCGTGCGAGGTAGAACTCTGGTGGGTCGAGGGGCACCCGAGCCTCGAGAACGCTTCACCACCAGGGTTCTACGTCGGCGGACCTGGGGTTGACCTCTGCGACCAGCGTTCTATCTCGCGCTACCAGGGTTCTCTCTCGGCAGTGTTCCCGGGCGCGTGACCGGATCGTGACCGTGTGACACGTGCCGTTAACAGGACGGGCAGATCGGCCGAAACACGGCGTCACTAGCGTCGACATCAGTGGGCACCACCCCGGGCACAGGCTCGTATACACGCCTGTACCCGGTGCTCGCGGCGCGCGACCGCCTCCCCGGCGGCCGCCGGCCTCCTGCTGAGAAACCTGCGGAGAACTCCGCTGTGCGAACCTCGCTGAAAGGACTCTCGTGACACCTTCACGCGCCACGACCCGTCTCGCCCCGGCCGCCGCTCTCGTCGTCCTCGCGCTCACGCTCACCGCGTGCGGCGCGAAGACGGAGACCGGCGACGGAGCGGGCGCCGCGACCAGCGCTGCCGAGAGCTGCGTCGACACCTCCGGCGACACCGTCAAGATCGGCTTCCTCAACTCGCTCTCCGGCACCATGGCGATCTCCGAGCAGACCGTCGCCGACTCCCTGGCCCTCGCGGCGGAGGAGATCAACGCCGACGGCGGCGTGCTCGGCAAGCAGCTCGAGATCGTCCAGGAGGACGGCCAGTCCGAGCCCACGGTCTTCGCCGAGAAGGCGGAGAAGCTCATCACGAGCGACTGCGTCGCCGCCGTGTTCGGCGGCTGGACGTCCGCGTCGCGCAAGGCGATGCTGCCCGTCTTCGAGGCGCAGGACTCGCTGCTCTTCTACCCGGTCCAGTACGAGGGCCTCGAGTCGTCGCCGAACATCTTCTACACCGGCGCCACGACCAACCAGCAGATCGTCCCCGCACTCGACTACCTCAAGGAGCAGGGGGTCACGTCGATCTTCCTCGTCGGTTCCGACTACGTCTTCCCGCGCACGGCGAACAAGATCATCAACGCGTACGCGGAGGCGAACGGCATCGAGGTCCTCGGTGAGGAGTACGCGCCGCTGGGCCACACCGACTTCTCCACGATCGTCAACAAGGTGAAGTCCGCCGGGGCGGACGCCGTGTTCAACACGCTCAACGGCGACTCCAACGTCGCGTTCTTCAAGGAGTACAAGAACGCGGGCCTCGGGCCGGACACGATGCCCGTCGTGTCGGTGTCGATCGCCGAGGAGGAGGTGGGCGGCGTCGGCGTCGAGAACGTCGAGGGCCAGCTCACGGCCTGGAACTACTACCAGACCATCGACAGCCCGGAGAACACCACGTTCGTCGAGGCGTTCCAGGCCAAGTACGGCGCCGACCGCGTGACGTCCGACCCGATGGAGGCGGCGTACACCTCGCTCTACCTGTGGAAGGGCATGGTCGAGAAGGCCGAGTCGTTCGACGTCGCCGACGTCCAGGAGGCCGCCGACGGCGTGACCTTCGACGCCCCCGAGGGCTCCGTCACCGTGAACGGCGACAACCACCACATCGCCAAGACCGCCCTCATCGGCAAGATCGGCCCCGACGGCCTCATCTACACCGAGTGGAGCTCGGGCGAGCCGATCGAGCCCGACCCGTACCTCGAGGGCTACGACTGGGCCGAGGGCCTCTCCTGACCCCGTGAGCGCCGGGCATCCGCCGCCCCACGCGGCGGCGGGTGCCCGGCGCTCCGTGAGTCCTCGTCCGCACTCACCGGAAGGCACGACGCCCATGGATGTGCTGTTCTCGCAGCTCTTCGCGGGACTGAGCCTCGGCTCCGTCCTGCTCCTCGCCGCCCTCGGGCTGGCGCTCACGTTCGGCCAGATGGGCGTCATCAACATGGCGCACGGCGAGTTCATGATGGCGGGCGCCTACACGGCGTTCGTCGTGCAAGGGGTCGTCGGCAACGCCGGCGTCTCGCTGCTCGTCTCGTTGCCGCTCGGGTTCCTCGTCGGTGGCCTGCTCGGGCTGCTGCTCGAGGCGACGCTCATCCACCGCATGTACAAGCGGCCGCTCGACACCCTGCTCGTGACGTGGGGCGTCGCACTCGTGCTCCAGCAGGTCGCGCGCGACGTGTTCGGGGCCCCCAACGTCGACGTGCGCGCCCCCGCCTGGCTGAGCGGCGCCGTCGACCTGTTCGGCCTCGCCGTGCCCAAGACGCGCGTGTTCATCCTCGCGCTGGCGGTCGTCGCGGTCGTCGCGCTGCCCGTCGTGCTCAAGGTGACGCCGCTCGGGCGGCGGATCCGCGCCGTCGTGCAGAACCGCGACCTCGCCGAGGCGAGCGGCGTCTCCACGCGGACGACGGACCGCCTGACGTTCTTCATCGGGTCCGGTCTCGCCGGGATCGCGGGCGTCGCGCTCACGCTCCTCGGGTCGATCGGCCCCACGCTCGGGACGAGCTACATCGTCGACGCGTTCCTCGTCGTCGTCGCGGGCGGCATCGGGCAGATCAAGGGCACGGTCATCGCGGCGTTCGCGCTCGGGCTGCTCCAAGCGACCTTCGAGTACTCCACGACGGCGAGCATCGCGAAGGTGCTCGTGTTCGTCGTCATCGTCGTCTTCCTCCAGGTGCGACCCCAGGGCCTCGTGTCGGTCCGGACGAGGAGCCTCGCATGAGCGCCGTCACGACCGGGGGCACGTCCCGGCTCACCACCCTGTACCGCTCCTCGCGCGCCCGCGTGATCGTCGGGTTCGCCGTCGCGGCGGTCCTGCTGTTCGCCGTCGCGCCCGCGACGCTCTCCACGTTCCGCCTCGGCCTGCTCGGCAAGTTCCTGTGCCTCGCGATGGTCGCCGTCGGCATCGGCCTCGCGTGGGGCCGCGGCGGGATGCTCACGCTCGGGCAGGGCGTGTTCTTCGGCCTCGGTGCCTACATCATGGCGATGCACCTCAAGCTTGCGGACGCCGGGCCGGGCGGGGTGCCGGACTTCATGATGCTCTACGGCTCGGGCGAGGTGCCGGGCTGGTGGGAGCCGTTCCGGTCGCCGGTCGTGACCATCCTCGCCATCGCCGTCATACCTGCCGGTCTCGCCGCGCTGCTCGGGTTCGCCGTCTTCACGCGGCGCGTGCGGGGCGCCTACTTCGCGATCCTCTCGCAGGCGCTCGCGGCGGCCTTCGCGATCCTGCTCATCGGTCAGCAGGCGACGACGGGCGGCACCAACGGCCTCAACGGTTTCCGGTCGTTCTTCGGGTACGACCTCGCCGACCCGGTCAACAAGCGCATGCTCTTCTTCATCGCCGCCGGCGCCCTGCTCGTCATGGTCGCGATCGCGCGCCAGCTCATGGTGTCGCGGTTCGGCGAGCTGCTGGTCGCCGTGCGCGACCAGGAGAACCGCGTCCGGTTCCTCGGCTACGACCCGGCCAAGGTCAAGGTCGTCGCGTACGCCGTCGCGGCGTTCATGGCGGCCGTGGGCGGCGCGCTGTTCGTGCCGATCGTCGGGATCATCTCGCCCGCCGACGTAGGCGTCGTGCCGTCGATCGGGTTCCTCATCGGCGTCGCCATCGGCGGCCGGGCGACGCTCCTCGGCCCGGTGCTCGGGTCGATCGCCGTGAGCTGGGCGCAGACGAGCCTGTCCGAGGCGTTCCCGTCCGGCTGGATCTACGCCCAGGGTGCGCTGTTCATCCTCGTCGTCGCATTCCTGCCCGGCGGGCTCGCCGAGCTGTTCACGCGGTGGCGCCGCGCGCGCCGCGGCGCCGTGCCCGACGGCGGTGTGCCCGCCCCGGCGGACGGCGGCACCGCGGACGAGCCGGGCACCGGCGACCCGGCGACCGAGCGACCGACCGCCGTCGACCACGACCCCGCCACCTCCGGGAGGACCGCATGACCACGCAACCCACGGGACCGGCGTCGGGCACGGTGCCGGTGCCCGAGGCGGCGGGCGCCGCTGTCCTCGAGACCGGCGTCGCGGGCGACGGGCTCGACCTCGAGGCCGCGCAGTCCGTCCTCGGCGTCGACGACTCGCGGTTCCGGCACGACTACCTCGAGGTGCGCGGGCTGCGCGTCGAGTTCGACGGGTTCGTCGCCGTCCAGGGCGTCGACCTCACCGTCACCGCGGGCGACCTCCGGTTCCTCATCGGGCCCAACGGCGCGGGCAAGACGACGATCGTGGACGCCATCACCGGCCTCGCCAAGGCGTCGGGATCGGTGCAGTTCGGCGGGGTCGACCTGCTCGGCAAGAAGACGCACCGCATCGCGCGGGCCGGCGTCGGGCGCACGTTCCAGACGGCGAGCGTGTTCGAGGAGCTCAGCGTGCTCCAGAACCTCGACATCGCTGCGGGTGCCGGACGCGGCCCGCTCACGCTCCTGCGGCGTCGCACCTCGACGCCCGAGACCGTCGAGCAGGCGCTCGAGACCGTCGGGCTCGCGCACCTGCGCGACGTCCAGGCCGGGATCCTCGCGCACGGGCAGAAGCAGTGGCTCGAGATCGGGATGCTGCTCGTCCAGGACGCCCGGCTGCTGCTGCTCGACGAGCCCGTCGCGGGCATGAGCCAGTCCGAGCGCGAGCAGACCGGCGAGCTGCTCCAGCGCATCGGCGCCCAGCGGACGGTCGTCGTCGTCGAGCACGACATGGAGTTCCTCCGGGCCTTCGCGAGCTCGGTCACGGTGCTGCACCTGGGCCAGGTGCTCGCCGAGGGCACGTACGCCGAGGTCCAGGCCGACCCGCGCGTGCAGGAGGTCTACCTCGGCAGCGCGGGCGCGACCCGCGGCGCTCGCCGCCGCCCTCCGGGACGTGATGCGGGGAGCGAGCCCGCGGCGTCCGGCACGGAGGAGCGCGCGACGAGCCCGGCGACCACCACGAACGACGACGAGGAGGCGTGATGCTCGAGCTCACGGGCCTGCACGGGGGCTACGGCCGGACCATGGTGCTCCACGGCGTCGACCTCACGGTGCCGGCGGGCGGCGTCGCCGCCGTGCTGGGGCACAACGGCGCCGGCAAGACGACGCTCCTGCGGACCGCGCTCGGGCTGCTCAAGGCCCGGTCGGGGAGCGTCGTGCTCGACGGCGAGGACGTCACCCGGCTGCCGACGCACCAGCGCGTGCGGCGAGGTCTCGCGTACGTCCCGCAGGGGCAGCAGTCGTTCGGCGACCTCACGGCGCGCGAGAACCTCCAGCTCGTCGCCGACACGTCGCGCGAGGGGCCGCGACGCCTCGACGAGGCGCTCGACCTGTTCCCGGCGCTGCGCGGGCTCCTCGGCCGACGGGCCGGGCTCCTGTCCGGCGGGCAGCGGCAGCAGCTCGCCATCGCGCGCGCCCTCATCACCGGCCCGCGCGTGCTCGTGCTCGACGAGCCGACCGAGGGCATCCAGCCGTCCGTCGTCACCGAGATCGAGGACGCGATCCTCACCCTCACCGACGCGGGCGGCCTGTCGGTCCTGCTGGTCGAGCAGCACGTCGGGTTCGCGCTCGGCGCGGCGCGCGACTACGTCGTCCTCCAGTCCGGGCGCGTGACGAGCCGCGGGTCGGGCGGCGAGGCCGCCGAGGAGAGCGTCCGTGCGGCGATGGCCGTGTAGCCGACGCGGCGTCGACCCGCACGGCGTACCCGGCGGCACCGCCGCCGGGTCGCCGTGCGGGATGATGGCAGGGCATGACCACGACGCACGGGCCGGACGACCAGGAGACCCCGCATGGACATCGTGACCGCGCCGGAACCCGCCGCGACCTCGTTGCGCGACGCCGTCTACACGCGGTTGCGCGCCGAGATCCTCAACGGCCGGGTCGACCCGCGCGAGCGGCTCACCGAGCCCAAGCTGAGCCGGCGGTTCGAGGTGTCGCGCACGCCTGTGCGCGAGGCGCTGTCCCGGCTCCTGTCCGACGGGCTCATCCAGCGCACCGACTTCGGGTACGCCGTCGTCGTGCCCAGCCTCGCCGAGCTGCGCGACCTGTACGAGCTGCGCGTGACCCTCGAGCTGCGCGGCGTCGAGCGCATCATCGAGAACACCGAGCTGCACTACGACACCGATGCCCTGCGCGACGAGCTCGGCCGGTGGGTCGAGCTCCGCGCCGCGCCGCCGGAACCCGACCCGAGCTTCGTGCTCCTCGACGAGCGCTTCCACACCGTGCTGTCCCGCGCCGCGGGCAACGACCGCCTCACCGAGGCGCTCGTCGAGGTCAACGAGAAGGTGCGCGCCGTCCGCATGTACGACTTCGTCGAGTCCGAGCGCATCCGCATCACCATCGACGAGCACATCGAGATCCTCGAGCTCGCGCTCGCCGACCGCCTCCCCGAGGCGCGCACCGCGCTCCACCTGCACGTCGGCGAGTCGCTCGCCGTCGTCATGGAACGCGCGGCGCGAGCCCTCTCCCGCATGGCCCTCGCCGTCTGACGCTCGGCGTCCCACGGGCCGAGGTAGAGCTCTGGTCGGCCGAGGTAGAACCCCGGTCGGTCGGGGTAGAACCGTGGTCGCGCGAGGTAGAACCGTGGTTCTTGTGCTCGACGGCGTGTGGTCGCCTGGGGTGGTCGGGGTGGGTGGTGGAGCCGCGTCTACCATCCGCCCCTCGTTCCTCGCGGCTCCCGCCAGGCCCGCCACGACGCGGAACCACCACCCACCCCGACCGGCTTCGGCTCGCCCAGGCCTCGCCCACCTCGGGCGACTGCCCGCGGCGCCGGCGGTGGGCTCTAGGCTGGGCCCGTTCTGTCCGACGGCGAGGCGTGGCCTCGCGCCCCTACCCCGGGGAGGGCGATGGCTGCCACGCTGCTCGTCGCGAACCGCGGCGAGATCGCCTGCCGCGTGCTGCGCAGCGCGCGGCAGCTTGGGCTGCGCACCGTCGCCGTGCACTCCGACGCAGACCGTGGGGCGCGGCACGTCCGCCTCGCGGACGAGGCGGTGCGGATCGGTCCGGCACCCGTCGCCGAGTCCTACGACGACGGGCGACGGCTCCTCGATGCGGCGCTCGCGTCGGGTGCGGACCTGCTGCACCCGGGCTACGGCTTCCGCGCGGAAGACGCGGAGTTCGCCGCGGCGGTCGAGGCGGCCGGCGTCGCGTTCGCAGGCCCGACCCCGGAGCAGCTCCGTCTCCTCGGCGACAAGGCCCGCGCCCGCGCGCTCGCGCAGGAGTGCGGCCTGCGGGTGCTGCCGGGGTCGCCGGTGCTCGGCGGCCTCGAGGACGCGCTCGGGTGGGCGGACGAGATCGGTTTCCCGCTCGTGCTCAAGGACGCCGGTGGCGGTGGCGGGACCGGCGTGCACGTGTGCCGCGACGCGGCGGGGCTCGCCGGGGCGTGGCGGCGGGAGTCGTCGCGCCCCGGGTCGTCCGGGCGGTTGTTCGTCGAGCGTCACGTCGACCGGGCTCGCCACCTCGAGGTGCAGCTCTTCGGTGACGGGGCGGGCCGAGTCGTCTCGCTCGGCGACCGCGACTGCTCGCTCCAGCGCCGCCACCAGAAGGTCGTCGAGGTCGCGCCCGCGCCCGGCCTCGATACCGGCGTGCGCGCGACCCTGCACGACGGCGCCCGTCGGCTCGCGGCGCGGGTCGGGCTGCGCTCGGCCGCGACGCTGGAGGCGCTGCTCGACGTCGGCTCGGGCGAGGTCACGTTCCTCGAGGTGAACCCGCGGATCCAGGTCGAGCACACCGTGACCGAGGAGGTCACCGGCGTCGACCTGGTGGCCTGGATGCTGCGCCTCGCCCTCGGCGACACGACCGTGCTCGACGACGTGCTGCCGTCGGGCCCTGCGGCCCGGGGGGTGGCGGCGCAGGCGCGCGTCTATGCCGAGGACGTGCGCCACGGGCGACCCGCCGCGGGCACGCTCGCGCGGCTCGACCTTCCGCGTTCGGGCGCGGGGACGGACGTCCGCGTCGAGACCGGCGCGAGCGCGGGCGACGAGCTCGGTCCCGACGCCGACCCGCTGCTCGCGAAGGTCGTCGTGCACGCGGCGTCGCACACGCTCGCGGTCGCAGGGCTGCGCACCGCGCTCGGGGACGTGCGGGTGGACGGCGTCCCCACGAACGTCTCGCTGCTGCGCGCCGCGCTCGCCGACCCCGCCGTCGCCGAGGGATCGGCGACCACCACCACGCTCGCGATCGTGCACGACCCGGAACCCTGGGTCGACGTGCTCGACCCTGGCGTGCTGACCACGGTGCAGGACTGGCCGGGCCGCACCGGGTACTGGGGCGTGGGCATCCCGCCCTCGGGCCCGATGGACGACCTGTCGTTCCGCACCGGCAACCGCGCGCTGGGCAACCCCGAGGGTGCGGCGGGGCTCGAGTGCACCCTCACCGGCCCGACCCTGCGGTTCTCGCACGAGGCGACGGTGTGCGTCACGGGGGCGCCGGCGCCCGTGACGGTCGACGGTGAGCCCGTGCGGCAGTGGGAGCCCGTCGTCGTCCCCGCGGGCGGCGTGCTCGCCGTCGGCGCGCCGCACGCCGTCGGGCTGCGGACGTACGTGCTCGTCGCGGGCGGCCTGGACGTCCCGGAGCATCTCGGGTCGGCGGCGACCTTCGTCCTCGGCGCCGTCGGCGGCCCGGCCGGGCGCGCGCTCGTCGCGGGCGACGCGCTGCACCCTCGGACCACTGGTCCCGGGACAGCCGGTCGGCCGGGCGAGACGGCGTCTCCCGGGCTCGGTGCGGCGGGCGCGGTGCCGCCCGGCGCCCGGCCCCGGATGGGGCACTCGTGGGAGCTCGCCGTGACGACGGGACCGCAGTCTGCGGCGCTCACCGCCGCCGCGCTCGGTCGGCTGCGGGCGTCCTGGTGGCGGGTCCTGCCGCACGCGGACCGGACGGGCGTGCGGCTCGCCGGGCCGCCGCTCACGTGGGTGCGGCCCGACGGCGGCGACGCGGGGCTGCACCCGTCCAACGTGCTCGACAACCCGTACTCGGTGGGTGCGCTGAACATCAGCGGGGACACGCCGATCCTGCTCGGCCCGGACGGACCGAGCCTCGGCGGCTTCGTGTGCGCGCTCACCGTCGTGGCCGGCTCCCGGTGGAAGCTCGGACAGATGCGGCCGGGCGACGTCGTGCGGTTCGTGACCGTCCACGGCGACGGCGCCGACCGGCTGCGTCGCGACGACGCGGCCCGGGCGGCGGCGCGCGTCCCGACGGCGGTGCGCGCCGTCCGGGGCCGGGACGTCGGGGCCTTCGTCGGCGACGACGTCCGACCTCCGGGCGGGCCGACGCCGCGCGCCGACCGGCGACCCGCGGTCCGCTACCTGCGCGGCGCGGACGACGCGCTCCTCGTCGAGTACGACGGCGGGGAGGGGCTCGACCTGCACGACCGTCTGCGCGTGCACGCCCTGGCGACCGGTCTCGAGGCTGCGGCCCCGCAGGGCCTGCTCGACGTGACACCGGGCGTCCGCACGCTCCACCTCCACGTCGATCCCGAGACGCTGCCCGTGACACGGCTCGTCGGGCTGCTGCGCGAGCTGGAGGAGGACCTGCCGCCGAGCGACGAGATCGAGGTGCCGAGCCGCGTGCTCCGGCTGCCGCTGAGCTGGGACGACCCCGCGATCCGGGACGCCGTCGAGCGGTACGCGGCCGCGGTCCGGTCCGACGCGCCGTGGCTGCCGTCCAACGTCGACTTCGTCCGTCGGGCCAACGGGCTCGCGAGCGTCGAGGACGTGCGACGCACCGTCCTCGGCGCCGAGTACCTCGTGCTCGGGCTCGGGGACGTGTACCTGGGCGCGCCGCTCGCCGTGCCGGTCGACCCGCGACATCGCCTGCTCACCACGAAGTACACCCCGGCGCGCACCTGGACCCCGTCCGACGCCGTCGGCCTCGGAGGGGCGTTCCTGTGCGTGTACGGCATGGCGAGCCCCGGGGGCTACCAGCTCGTGGGCAGGACCGTCCCCGTCTGGTCGGCCCACGCGCAGCGCCCGCCGTTCCGCCCGGGCGTCCCGTGGCTGTTCCGGCACTTCGACCGGATCGTGTGGGAGCCGGTCGACCCGGACGAGCTCGCCGAGCGCCGCGCGGCGGCCCGCGCGGGGGTCCTGGAGGTGCCGATCGAGGACGGCGTCTTCTCCGGCCGGGAGCACGCCGCGCTCCTCGCGCGCGAGGCCGACGACATCGCCGCGGTCGGGGCGGCGCGCCGCGCGGCGTTCGGACGCGAGGCCGCGGCCTGGGCGGAGGCAGGCGAGCTCGTCGGGTCCGCCGCGCGCGCGACCGCGCGCGGCGGTCTCGACCCGGCGTCCGCCGGCGCACGCGACACCGAGCTCGCCTCCGCCGACCTGGACGACCCGGCGCGCGTCGTGCTGCGCGCGCCGCTCGGCGGGGTGGTGTGGCGCGTGGAGGCGCTGCCGGGGCGCCGCGTCGCCGAGGGCACGCCCGTGGTCGTGCTGGAGGCGATGAAGCTCGAGCTGCCGGTCCTGGCACCCTCCGACGGCATCGTCGTCGACGTCCGCGTGCGCCCGGGCGACCACGTACGCGCCGGCGACCGGCTCGCCGTCGTGCACCTCGACGCATGACGCGCCGAGCGCCGTCGCGCCCGGGTGCTACCGCGTGGTGAACAGCCGCGCGGCCTGGGACTCGGCGTCGGCGTAGGTCTGGGCGGCCGCGCCGAGCGCCGCCGTGATGTCGTCGAGCGCGAGCTCGACCTGGTTCTGCGTGGTCTGCCACTGCGTCATCACGCCCGTGAAGGACGTCGCCGCGCCGCCGCGCCACGATGCCTGAAGGTCGGTGAGGTGGCGCATCATGGCCCCGACCTCCGCCCGGATCGCCGTGACCGACCCGTTCACCGCCGCGCTCGCCTGGGCGACCCGTGCGCTGTCGACCTCGTACCGGCTCATGTCGTCCTCCGTCGTCTCGTCGGCCCGCGGGCCGTCCCGCACGCGGCGGGTGCCGGTGCGACGACGACGCTAGCCACGGGACCCCGGGCGCCGCGGGCGCGGCGACGTCCCTGTGGACGACGGGTCAGGACGCGGGACCTGTGGACGGTGTCGACGCTTCTGCCAGCTTGAGCTGCTCCTTGCGCAGCCGCTGCAGCTCCGCGTCGAGGTTCTGCCGTGCGGGCTCCTCCCACGCTGCGCCGAGCGGGCTCGAGAAGAGGGAACGGCGGTCGAGCAGCTTCGTGAGGATCGCGATCCGGGCCCGCACGTAGTCGACCTTCGGGATGTGCGCGTACTCGTCGCGCACATCCTTGAGGTACTCCTTGTAGCGCTGCGGCTCCGCGGCGAGCATCGCGAGGTCGGCGTCGCACAGCACCGCGCAGTCGAAGTCCGTCGCGTCCGGGGAGTGCCGCACGAGCGCGTTGACGAGGTACGCGACGCGGCGGGCGGCCGGCTCCGGGACCCCGAGCGTCGTGAGCTCGTCGTGGGCCAGCGCGGCGCTCGCGGACTCGTCCTCGCCGCCCTTGTTCGCGTACGTCGCGCGGCCCTTCGCGTCGAAGATCGCGCCGTGGTACCACGCGGCGAGGCGCACGAGGTCGGGGTCGTGCGTCTCCTCGGAGAGCTCGTCGACCCGCCCCAGCACGTCCGCCAGGTGGCGCAGGTTGTGGAAGTGGCGGTCCGGCTGGTCCCAGCGGTCGAGCAGCCCCTGCCCGACGGCGCGGACCTCGTCGTCCGGGGCGGTCGCCCCGGCGCCGCGGGCGCTGCGGACGAACGAGGAGAGGAACCACTGCGGTGCGTCGGCGCTGTTGACGCCCATGAACTTTCGCCTTCTTCGTCGGACACGAGGAGATGACGGAGGTCGTCGTCACCAGGTGCGGTACCTGGCGCGGAGGCCCCCGCGTCGCCGCGCGGCCTCACCTCCAGCCTAGGTCGCGCGGGACGACCCGCCATCGTAGCCGCACTCGGCGACGGGTGGGACGGACGCCGTCGGGCCGCCCGGGAGCACCGGGCGCGGCACGCACGGACGCGCAGGTGGGACGGGGTGCGCGCGGATCAGGAGGGCAGCGGGAGGTCGACGCGGACGGTCAGCCCGCCGCCCGTCGTCTCGCGCACCGACACACGACCCCCGTGCGCGCCCACGATCGCGGCGACGATGGCCAGGCCCAGTCCCGAGCCGCCCGACGCGCGGTTGCGCGAGGAGTCCGCGCGGTAGAACCGCTCGAACACCCGCCCGCGCTGCTCGTTGGGGACGCCCGGGCCGTGGTCGCGTACCTCGAGCACGGCGACGGTGTCACGGGAGCCGTCCTGCGCGTCGTCGGAGGGCGTCGCGGAGCGGGCGGCGCCCAGCGCGATCTCGACCGGCGTCCCCGCGGGCGTGTGGCGCGCGACGTTCCCGACGAGGTTCGCCAGCACCTGCCGCAGCCGGTCCTCGTCGCCGACGACGCGCAGCGCCCCCGGCGCCTTCGCCCCGGCCGGCAGGCCCACGAGACGGACGTCCCGGGTCGGGTCGAGCGCGTGCAGGTCCTGCGCGGAGTCGCGCGCGAGCGACACGAGGTCGACCGGCTCGTGCCGCAGCGGCCGCCCCTCGTCGAGGCGCGCGAGCGCGAGCAGGTCGTTCACGAGCGTGCCCATGCGCGTCGCCGAGTCCTCGATGCGCCCCATCGTGTCGTCGACCTTGTCGGGCGTGTCGAGCGCGCCCATCCGGTAGAGCTCGCCGTAGCCGCGGATCGTCGCGAGCGGCGTGCGCAGCTCGTGGCTCGCGTCGGACACGAACCGCCGCATCCGCTCCTCCGACGCCTCCTGGACCGCGAACGCCTCCTCGATCTGCGAGAGCATCGCGTTGAGCGACGCGGCCAGCGAACCCACCTCGGTCGTCGGCGGGGCGGGACGCACGCGCCGCGACAGGTCGCCCGCCGCGATGTCCGCCGCCGTCTCCTCGATCTCGCGCAGCGGGCGCAGCGAGCGGTGCACCGCCAGGAAGGCGATCGCGCCGCCGACGAGCGCGATGCCCAGGGCGGACAGGGCGAGCGTGCGCCCCAGGATCTTCACCGTCTCGTGGATGCCTGTCAGCGGCAGCGCCACGAACGCGCTCTCCACCGCGCCTTCCTCGGTGGGCCGTGTGAGGGCGATGACCCGCCACTGCGTCGGCTGGACGGCCACCCCGAGAGTCGACGTCGTGGCATCCACGGTGAACGGTTCGCCGTCGAGGGCTCGCAGCTCCGGCTCGGACAGCGCGGGGATGTCGGGGACCCCGTACCGGAGCAGGGTGACGTCGGTCTTGCGCTCGACCTCGGAGCCGTCCGCGAACCGATACAGCACGTAGTAGTCGGAGGGCATGGTCGAGGCTGTCCCGGGCAGGCTCTGGAACGGCTCGTTCGCGAGGTCCTTCGCCGTCCGGTTGAGCTGGTCGTCGACCTGCTCGACCAGATAGCTCGACACGACCGTCGTCGTCACCACCGACGCCAGCCCGAGCCCGGCGGCCAGCAGGAGCACCGTGATCGCGACGAGCCGGGCGCGCAGCGGCACGCGCGCGAACCAGCCCCACCCCTCGGTGGGGACGGGTCGGCCGTAGGGGCGCTCCGCCGTCGGGCCGCCGTCGCCCGGCGAGGAGGGAGCCTCCGCCGCGGAGGTGTCGCCCGTGCCGGACGGCGCGGGGCCGGCTGGGGCCGTGCGCGACCCGGGGGGCGGGGGAGGGGGCGGTGGGACCGGTCGGGACCCCGTCGTCGTGCGGTCGGGGCCGGACGTCATGAGGTCGTCGGCGGCTGGCGCAGCAGGTAGCCCACGCCGCGCTTGGTGTGGATGAGCGGCGGGAGGGCGACGGGCTCGCCGTCCGGACCGGGGACCGTGAGGTTGTCGATCTTGCGGCGCAGGTAGGAGATGTAGGACTCGACGATGTTCGCGTCCCCGCCCCAGTCGTACTGCCACACGTGGTCGAGGATCTGCGCCTTCGAGAGCACGCGGCCCGCGTTGAGCATGAGGTAGCGCAGGAGCTTGAACTCCGTGGGGGACAGGTCGACGTCGATGCCCGCGCGGCGGACCTCGTGCGAGTCCTCGTCCATCTCCAGGTCGGCGAACCGCAGCACCGCGTCCTCGACGGGCTCGGCGTGCGTGCGGCGCAGCACCGCGCGGATGCGCGCCACGACCTCCTCCAGGCTGAAGGGCTTCGTCACGTAGTCGTCGCCGCCGACGGTGAGGCCGGTGATCTTGTCCCGCGTGTCGTCCTTCGCGGTGAGGAAGACGACGGGCGTGTGCTGCCCCTTCTCGCGCAGGCGCCGCGTGACGGTGAACCCGTCCATGTCCGGGAGCATGACGTCGAGCACGACGAGGTCGGGGTCGACGTCGCGCACGAGCCGCAGGGCGCTCTGCCCGTCCGCGGCGGCGTGCACCTCGAACCCGGCGAAGCGCAGGGACGTGGCCAGCAGCTCGCGGATGTTCGGCTCGTCGTCGACGACGACGAGGCGTGCCTCAGGCGTGGTGCTCATGTCCTCCAGTGTCCTCCCGCGGTCTGGGAGTCGCCTGGGAAGGGGCTCCACCCGTGGCGCGTTCCGGAGACGCCGTCCTCGGTGCGCGTGGGCGGCGTCGGGCAGGATGGCGGACGTGCGGATCACGGTGGACCAGAGGCGACGGCGGCTCGTCGCGCAGCAGCTCGCGCTCGCGACGGACCTGCCCGGACGGCCGGCGGCCCGCACCCCCGAGGACGTCGTCGACCGGCTGCTCGCGCTGCACGCCACCGACGCACCGAGCGTCTACCTCTCCGTCCTCGGGCGCGTCCCCGGCCTCGTGCTCGACGACGTCCGGGACGCCGTGTTCCGACGGCGCACCCTGGTCAAGGTGCTCGCCATGCGGCGCACGATGTTCGTCGTGCGGCGCGAGACGGTGCCCGTCGTGCACGCGGCCGCGGCGCTCGCGGTG
Organism: Cellulosimicrobium sp. NPDC030954; assembly: GCF_055571305.1. Classification (NCBI taxonomy): domain Bacteria; kingdom Bacillati; phylum Actinomycetota; class Actinomycetes; order Micrococcales; family Promicromonosporaceae; genus Cellulosimicrobium; species Cellulosimicrobium sp. NPDC030954. The sequence goes on along the minus strand of NZ_JBVIFN010000008.1, from coordinate 72,188 downwards.
GCCCGACGGCTGCGCGCCCGCCTGCTCAAGGAGCTCGCGACGCTGCCCACGGACCCGCCCGTCGACGACGCGGCGACCTTCCTCGCTGCCGTCGAGGCACAGGTGCACGGCGCGCTCGCGGAGCACGGTCCGATGGACGGTGCGAGCCTGTCGAAGGCCGCGCCGCTCCTGCGCACCGCGTTCCTGCCCACCACCGCCAAGACCTGGGACGTGCGCCGCACCATGACGTCCCAGCTCACAGCGCTGCTCTCGGCGGAGGGCGCGGTCGTGCGGGGCGAGCCGCGCGGGTCGTGGTCGTCCAACCGGCACGTCTGGTCGCCGGTCGAGGACTGGTTCCCGGGCGGCATCCCCGCGATGGACGAGGCGGTCGCGCGCACGGCGCTGGCCAGGTCCTGGCTCGAGGTGTTCGGCCCCGCGACGGTCAAGGACCTGTCGTGGTGGACCGGCTGGAACCTACGAGACACGCGCGCCGCGCTCGCGGAGCTCGACGTCGTCGCCGTCGAGGTCGAGACGGGCACGCCCGACGACCCGGCCCCGCAGGACGGCGTGATGCTGCGCGGGACCGACCTGCCCGGGCCCGAGGACGTCCCGCTGGAGGGGAGCGTCGCGCTCCTGCCGGCGCTCGACCCGACGACGATGGGCTGGGCCGCGCGCGACTGGTACCTCGGCCCGCACAAGGCCGCGGTCTTCGACACGATCGGCAACGCCGGCGCGACAGTCTGGTGGGAGGGCCGGATCGTCGGGGCGTGGGTCGTGCGCCCCGGCGGGGAGCCCGCGTTCCGGCTGCTCGAGGACGTGGGGTCGGACGCCGAGCGCGCCGTCGCCGCGGAGGCGGAGCGGATCGCGGCGCTCCTCGGCGGTGACGGCGTGACGGCGTCGTTCCCCACGCCCCTGTACCGCGAGCTCCACGCCTGACGGTGGAGACCCGGCTGAGTTCAGAGGTAGCGCAGCGGGTCGAACTCGTCGAGGGGGATGATGCGCACGCGCGGCAGCACGGTCGTGAACGCGCCGGCGTGGTCCTCGAGGTCGAACACCTGCAGCCCGCGGCCCGTGAGCTCGGTGAGCCGCACGTTCACGAACTCGCGGAAGGCGAGGACGCCGACGCGGCGGTCGGGGTCGTCGAGCAGCGTCTCGACCTGCGGCAGGAAGTCGCCGTCGTGGCTCGCGAGGAGCACGTCGCCCGGCTGGTCGACGATCGCGTCCAGCATGCGCTGGATACCGATGTCCACGACCTTCTCGCTGCTCGAGCCGGCGAGCGGGATCGGCCGGTAGCCCATCGCGAGCAGCGCCTGCACGAACGACATCGGCATCTGGCCCGACGACGCGTTGAGGAAGAACAGCGGCGTGACGTCCTGGCCCCAGGCCTGACGCGCGAACTCCACGATGCGGTCCCACCGCGGCCGCTCCTCCGGCGCGGGCCGGTGCCCGAGGACGTTCATGCCGAGCGTCGCGTCGATGTTCTCGCCGTCGACGACGAGGTAGGTGCGGCGCGGCGTCGTCAGCGTTCGGCCGTCGGGGGTCTGGAGGTCGGACATGCTGGTCAGCCTATCCGCGCGACGGTCGCCTGCCATGTCCACGACGTGGGTGTTTGCGTCGGGGTACCCCTGAGTGGGTACCGTCGGACCTCGTGACCACGTACGACACCGACGCCACGGCCGCAACCGGAACCGTCCGGATCACGGTCGTCCAGAACTCCCCGGACGTCACGCTCGACGGCTTCGCCGACCTGCTCGCCGCCGACCTGCGGGTCGTGCGCGCGTACGACGGCGACGCGATCCCGTCGGCCGACGGGCTCGACGACGGGCTCGTCGTCATCGGCGGGCGCATGTCCGCGCGGGACGACGAGCTCGCGCCCTGGCTCCCCGCGCTGCGCGAGACGCTGCTCGGCGCCGCGACGACCGGCGTCCCGACGCTCGCCGTCTGCCTCGGTGCGCAGCTCCTCGCCGTCGCCGGCGGCGGGCAGGCGCAGGTGAGCCCGCCCCCGGGGCCCGAGATCGGCGCGACCCGCGTCTTCTGGCGGGCCGACGCCGAGACCGACCCCGTGCTCTCGGCGCTCGCCGCGGGCGATGCGCCGGTGCGGCACGTGACGAGCATGCACGCCGACGCGATCGTCGACCTCCCGCGCGGCGCCGTCTGGCTCGGGTCGTCCAACATGTACCCCTACCAGGCGTTCCGCCTCGGTTCCGCGCTCGGCGTGCAGTTCCACCCGGAGACGACGCGCGCGGGCTTCGAGGCGTGGTGCGACGCGTACGACGACGTCGACACCGCGGCAGCCCTGGCCGGGTTCGACGAGCACGCGGCCGAGATCCTCGACGGCGGCCGTCGCCTCGCCGAGGCCTTCGTCGCCGAGGTCCGCACGACGGTCGGGCAGAGCGTCCCGGCCTGAGCGCTGTCGCCGCCCGCTCCGCGAAGTAGAGCCGTGGTCGCGCGACCAGGGCTCTACCTCGCGCGGCCCAGGGTTCTCGACCTCGGTCCCGGTTCTCCCGCGCGGGGCGTCACCAGTCGGTGGTGGGGGCGTCCTGGGTGGTGGTGCCGGACTCGATCGCGGGCGTGACCTGGGTGGGTGACACCTGCGGTGCGGGCGACGAGCCCTGCTTGAGGGCGGCGAGGCGCGCCTCGATCTCGACGGCCTCGCCGGACGTCTCGAGCTCGGCGAACTGGGAGTCGATGCTCGACGCGGCGACCTCGGCCTGGCCGATCGCCTGCGCCTCCTCGCGCCGCACGATCTCCTCGTAGCGGGAGATCTCGCTCGTGGGGTCCAGCACGTTGATCGAGCTGATGGCGCCCTGGACGGTCTGCTGGGCCTGCGCGCTCTTCTGGCGCGCGACGAGGGAGTCGCGCTTGGACTTCAGCTCGCCGAGCTTGTCCTTCATCATCGCGAGGCCGGACTTGAGCTTCTCCACCGACTCGCGCTGGGACGCGATGAGGGGCTCGGCCTGGCGGACCTCGCCCTCGGCGGAGATCTGCTTGCCGAGCGCGACCTTGGCGAGGTTGTCGAACTTGTCGGCGTTGGCCGTGTCGCCCTGCTGCCGGTAGCGGTCGGCCTGCGCGGAGGCGGCGACGGCCTTCTGGCCCCACTCCTGGACGGCGGCGACGTCCTCGTTGTAGTCCTGCTCGGCGAGGCGCAGGTTGCCGATGGTCTGCGCGACGGCCTGCTCGGCGTCGGCGATGTTGTTCGTGTAGTCGCGCACGAGCTGGTCCAGCATCTTCTGCGGGTCCTCCGCGTTGTCCAGGAGCGCGTTGATGTTCGCGCGGGCGAGCTGCGCGATCCGTCCGAAGATGCTCTGCTTCTCCGCCATGGTCGTCCCTCTCTGGTGAGCCGTCTCGTGCTGGTCGGTGCTGCGTGCTGGTCTCGTTCGTCCGTCCTGTCAGAAGCGCCCGCCGCGGCCCGAGCGCCCGCCCGACGACCGTCCGCCGGAGCGCCCGCCCGACCGTCCGCCGCCGAACCCGCCGCCCCCGGACCCGCCTCCGAAGCTCCCGCCCCCGAACCCGCCGGACCGGCCGCCCCCGCCGCCCCGCAGGATCGAGTCGAGCAGGATGCCGCCGAGCACCATGCCCCCGACGTTGCTCCCGCCCCCGCCCCCGCCGCCGAACATCCCGCCGCCCTGCGACGACTGCCAGCTCGACGCGTCCTGCTGGGCGCGCTGGGCGGCGGACTGCGCCTGGGCGTCGGCCTGCTGCGCGCGGTCGAGCGCGGCGACGGGGTCGGTCGGCTGGAGGGCGCGGGCCTCGCCGAGCAGCCGGATCGCCTCCGAGAGCCGGGTGCGTGCCTCGGGCCCGACGGCGCCGCGCCGGGTCTCGATGAAGTCGTTCGTCGCGCGGACCTGCGAGTCGACGCGCGCCAGCGTGTCGCGCAGGAGCGCGTTCGCGCGCGCTGCCTGCTCGGCGCGCTCGCGGAAGGGGGCGAGCGCGGCGTCGAGCGCGGCCTCGGCCTCGGTGAGGCGCCGTAGCGCCGCGAGGGGGTCGCCCCCGTCGCGCGCGGCTCCGGCCGCGGCCGCGGCGGCCTGCGCCTCCGCGAGAGCCGGGGCGACGGCGGGGTCCGCGGGGGCGAGGCGACCGGCGTCGGCGACGTCGGACGTGATCGAGGCGAGGCCCCGGTCGAGGCGCGGGCCTGACTCGGCGAGGTCCGCGCCGGCCCGGTCGACGGCGTCGAGCAGCGTGACCGCCTGCCCGACGGCGTTCTGCGCCGCGCGGGCGAGGGCGACGGCCGCGGCCCGGTCCTTCCTGGCGAGCGCCTCGCGGCCCCGGGCGACGGACTCGCGCGCGTTCGCGACGAGCGCCTGCGCCTGGTCCGGGTTCTGCGTGACGGAGGCGAGCGACGTCGGCGGGTACGTGCGGCCGAGCCCGTCGAGCGTCGCGCGCGCGGGCTCGACGCGGGCGAGCACCTCGCTCGCGCGCTGGTCGGTCTCGTCGAGCACCTGCGGGGCGCGCGCCTGGAGGTCGCGCAGCTCGTCGAAGGTGCGGGACTGGGCGTCGAGGGACTCCGCGACCTCGTCGCACAGCGCGACGATGCGGGCCATCGCGTCCCGGGCCTGCGGCTCGGTCTCGGGGCGGTCGTCGTCGAGCTGCTGGCGGAGCGCGAACGCCTCGGAGACCTTCCGCTTGCCCTCGGCGAGCGCCGCGGAGAACTGCTGCGTCGCCTCGAGGCCGAACTGGGCCTGCGCGAAGCCGAGCTCCTGCTCCGACGTCTTCACGGCGTCGTCGATCGCGACGAGCGCGGCGCTCGCACGCCGGTTGAGCTCGTCGGTGGGCAGGGCCGCGAGGCCACCCTCCGCAGGTCCCCCGCCCGGGGCGGCGCGGCGGCGTCTGGCGACCGCTCGCACGACCAGCACGACCACGAGGACGAGCACGCCGAGGCCGAGCAGGACCCAGAACCAGGACACGCCCCCGGAGCCCTGGCTCGCGCCGCGCGCGACCTCGGCGGCGGCGATCGCGGCACCCGGCCAGTCGTCGTCCCGCAGCTCGTCCTCCACCGCGGCGGAGATCCGGTCCAGCTCGGCGTCGGTGAGCGACACGTTGTTGTCGTAGGAGAGCCCGTAGCGGCGGTCCTCGGTCGCGACGGCGAGGAGCAGGTCGTCCACCCCGAGCCCGGACGTGTTGGCCGTGGCGTTCGCCCAGTCGACGCCGTCCATGCCGTCGAAGCTCGCGACGTACACGACGAAGAGCTGGAGGTCGGTGTCCTGCGCGAGGCGGTCGAGCGCGTCCTGGACCGCGTCGGTCTGGTCGCCGAGCACGCCGTCGGGGTCGGTGATCTCGTCGGCGACGTCGATCGGGGGCACGGCGTGCGCGGTCGCGGCGGGGAGGAGCAGGGCGAGGCCGGTCACGAGGGCGAGGAGCGCCGTCGCGGCGAGGGCGAGCGACGCGCGCGCACCACGGTCCGCGGCGGCGCGGGGGAGCGAGGGACGGTGGGCCGTGCTCACGCGCCGATCCTTTCCCAGCCCCTGGGGTCCCGCAATCGGGGCCGGGGCGCCGTGGGACGCTGCGCCGTCGGCCGGCACGACGGCGAGGCCCGCCTCCCCCTCGGGGAGACGGGCCTCGTGACGCTCGACCGGTGCGGTCGGTCACCCGCAGGTCAGCGCCGCGTAGGGCGCGCTGACCTCGCTCGTGACCCCTCCGGCGACCGCGCTGACGACGGCGTCGCCCGCCGCCACCGAGGCGGCGCGCACCGCGAACGACTGGTAGGCGTTCGCGCCCGGGGCGACGCTCGCGACGGTGCGCGACCCGAACGGCGTCGAGAGCGTCACCGCGAGCGGCTCCTCGCCCCCGTTGGTCGCCCGGACGGCGACGTACGCCCTGCCCGCGAGACAGCGGGTCGAGGCCTCGACCGTGACGTCCGCCTCCGCGGGGAGGTCCGTCGGGTAGGCGACGACCTGCGGGGACGCGAACGAGCCGACGGCAGGCGCGCCCGTGTCGTTGACGACGTGGTCGATGCCGCCCGAGCCGTTGAGGAAGACGCTCGTCATCGACCGGAACGTCACGCCCGCGCGGACCGGCATCTGGACGCCGCTCGCGACGCGCACGTCGACGCCCTGGTTGAAGAACGAGTACACGCCCAGCCCGACGGCGTCGTGCCGCCGGACGTGGTCGCCCACCCGGTACGACGCGTAGCCCTTGCGGTCGCCGTCCATGAACGCGGCCTGGCTCGGCACGTCGTAGGGGATCTCGCTCTGGTAGAAGACCGTGCGGCCGCGCTCGCCGTTCCAGATCGTCTGGTTCTTCTGGTAGTGCTCGACGAACAGGCCCGTGGCCGTCACGTCGTCGCCGTTCACGACGACGCCGTGGTCGCCCGTGTTCTGGTCCCAGCCGATGCCGCTGCCGTGGTCCCCGCGCCAGGCCCAGATGTGGTCCATGAGCACGTGGTCGCTGTTGACCTCGATGCTCGTCGTGGCCTTGCCGACCCACGGTCCGCCGACGCGGACGAACACGTCGGTGAGCGTCGTCGGGTCGGCGGCGTCCGCCACGTGCGCGTCCGCCGGACCGACGCGCACGAGGACGTCCGACTCGACCGGGCCGGCGTCGACCGTGATGCCCGCGACCTTCACGCCCGCGACGTCGCCGATCTCCAGCGCCGCGGTGCCCGACGTCGGCGCGAGGGACGCGTAGCCGACGCCGAGCACGACCGTGTCGGGGTTCTCGACGCGGATCGCCTCGTCGAGGTGGTAGACGCCGGGGGTGAGCAGGAGGTTCTTGCCGGTCGACAGGGCCGCGTTGATCTCTGCCGCCGAGTCGCCCTCGTGGGCGACGAAGAACGTGTCGAGGGAGAGCTTCTGGCCCGCGTCCGCGTCGGTCGACCAGTCGACGCCGCGCGTCTCGGTCCGCGCGTTCGGCACGAACACGGCGAGGTCCTCGCCGTCGCGGAAGAGGAACGGCGCCTCCCGGCTCAGCGGGGTGGTGTCGAGCGTCGTCTTGTTGCCGGCGGTGCCGTCGGGCTGGGGGCCGAAGTCCGTGGCGGGGGCGCCCTCGACGCCGGAGAAGACCATGTTCCACACGCCGCCGTCCCAGGTGCCGACCTCGGAGTTGCGCGTGTACCACTGCTGCTGCGAGCCGGTCACGAGGCGGCCGGAGACGCGCGAGTTGGCCAGGTAGCCACCGCTCGCGTACTCGCCGAAGCGGCCGAACACCGTGAGGTCGCCCTGGATGTCGACCCGGCGCAGCGGCGCGGCCTGCGACACCGCGAACCGGAGTTGGTGCGGGTCCGTGACCCCGGCCGGGAACGGGCGGTCCACGTCCTCGTCGACCGGGCGCTGGATCGGGTTGATCGCGACGTTGCTCAGCGAGCGCCAGAAGCGCGTGAGCGAACCGGGATCCTGGCAGTCCCACGGGTTGCTCGGGCAGCTCACGACCGGCTGCACGCTCAGCGCGCCGTTGACGAGCACGTCGTCCGGCTGCGCGCCGAGACCGGCGATCGCGGTGTAGTAGCCGACCTCGGCGTTGACGATCCCGGTCGCCGTCGCCGGGTCGTCCGCGCCGGACGCGTCGCCGTAGACGCCGGGCTCGAAGAACACGGCGTGCCGGTCCTGGCTGAACTCCGCCTCGTCGTTGATCGACGCGAGGTAGGAGTTGATCTGGTCCACCGACCACGAGTCGTCGATGAAGACGACGTTCGGTCCGAGGTCGGGGTCGGTGGCCGGGGCGGCCGTCGCGGGCGCGCCGAGCGCCACGCCCGTCGCGGCCACGGCGAGCGCCGCCACGCCCGCGCCTGCGGCACGGGCCCGACGGGCGGTCCTGCCCGCGCCGGGGATGGTCGTCGAGAGGGTCACGGTGGGTGTTCTCCTTCGAACGGGGAGCCGACGCCAGCGCGCCGGCACCAGCGCGTCGTCGCGCTGATGCCGGGAGCCTAGGGCACGACTGACTGTCTTGTCAGTAACTTGCTGGGAGCGCTCTCACATCGTGGGACGTGCTCGACGAAGCGTGTTCCCACCCGTCACTGCACGACGCCCAGGTCCTCGTGCTCTCGGTCGGACTGGGCGGCGTTCCGTGCCGGGCGGGTGCCGCGCTCCTGCGTCGCGGGCCCCCACCCGTCACTGCACGACGCCCAGGTCCTCCGCGTCGACGATGCGGTAGGCGTACCCCTGCTCCGCCAGGAACCGCTGGCGGTGGGCCGCGAAGTCCTGGTCGACCGTGTCACGCGCGACGACGGCGTAGAAGTGCGCGGTGCGTCCGTCGGACTTGGGGCGCATGACGCGGCCGAGGCGCTGGGCCTCCTCCTGGCGCGACCCGAACGACCCCGACACCTGGATCGCGACCGACGCCTCGGGCAGGTCGATGGAGAAGTTCGCGACCTTCGACACGACCAGCCGCGAGATCTCGCCCGAGCGGAACGCGTCGAACAGGCGCTGGCGCTCGCGGACCGTCGTCGCACCCGTGATGAGCGGCGCGTCGAGGTGCTGCGACAGCTCCTCGAGCTGGTCGAGGTACTGGCCGATCACGAGCACCTGGTCGTCCGGGTGCTGCGCGACGATCTGCTCCACGACCCGGTTCTTCCCCGTGGCGGTCGCGGCCAGCCGGTACTTGTCCTCGGGCTCGGCGACGGCGTACGTCATGCGGTCGGACTCCGGCAGTGTGAGGCGCACCTCGACGCAGTCGGCGGGCGCGATGTACCCCTGCGCCTCGATGTCCTTCCACGGGGCGTCGTACCGCTTGGGCCCGATGAGCGAGAACACCTCGTCCTCCCGGCCGTCCTCGCGCACGAGCGTCGCGGTGAGCCCGAGGCGGCGGCGCGCCTGCAGGTCCGCCGTCATGCGGAAGATCGGCGCGGGCAGCAGGTGCACCTCGTCGTACACGACGAGTCCCCAGTCGCGGGCGTCGAGCAGCTCGAGGTGCGTGTACACGCCCTTCCGCTTGGTCGTCAGCACCTGGTAGGTCGCGATCGTGACGGGCTTGATCTCCTTGCGCGCGCCGGAGTACTCGCCGATCTCGTCCTCGGTGAGCGTCGTGCGCCGCACGAGCTCGTCGCGCCACTGGCGCGCGCTCACCGTGTTCGTCACGAGGATGAGCGTCGTCGTCCCGGACTTCGCTATCGCGCCCGCGCCGACGATCGTCTTCCCAGCGCCGCACGGCAGCACGACGACGCCGCTCCCGCCGTGCCAGAACCCGTCCACGGCCTGGGCCTGGTACGGGCGCATCTCCCACGGCTTCGGCGCCTCGCCCTCGGCGCGCGGCGGCGTCGTCGGGCTGAGCGCGATGGCGTGCTTCTCGCCGTCGACGTACCCCGCGAGGTCCTCTGCGGGCCAGCCGAGCTTCACCAGGACCTGCTTGAGGTGGCCGCGCTCGGACGGGTGGACCTTGACACAGGCGACGGTCCCCTCGCCGACAGGCTCCACGGACTCGCCCACCAGCCCGGCGGTGCGCTTGGACTTGAGCACCTCGGCGAGGACGGCGCGGTCCGTCGCCTCGAGCACGAGCCCGTGCGTCGGGTGCTGCGCGAGCGTGAGCCGTCCGTACCGCGACATGGTCTCCGCGACGTCGACGAGCAGCGCGTGCGGCACGGGGTAGCGCGAGTACTCGATGAGCGTGTTGACGACCTGCTCGGCGTCGTGGCCCGCGGCGCGCGCGTTCCACAGCCCGAGCGGCGTCAGCCGGTAGGTGTGGACGTGCTCGGGGGCGCGCTCGAGCTCGGCGAACGGCGCGATGGCCCGCCGCGCGTCGTCGGCACGGGGGTGGTCGACCTCGAGCAGCAGCGACTTGTCGCTCTGGACGATGAGAGGTCCGTCGGTCATGTGTCTCCTTGCCGAGGTAGGGCCGTGGTCTCGCGAGGTAGAGCCGTGGTGCCGCGCTACCAGGGCTCTACCTCGGCGGGGTGTCGGGGGTGACGGAGGCGATGCGGTGGACCGCGACCGTGAGCTCGGCGTCGCGCGCCGGGTCCTGCGCGCGCAGCCGTCCTGCGTCGAGGGTGAGGGGTCGGACGCGGCGGCGGTCCTGCCCTCCGGTCGGTCCCACCACCTCGAGCCAGACCATCGCCCCGTCCGCGATCGCCTCGCGCAGCAGGCCCAACGCGGCCACCGGGTCGGATGTTCCCTCCCCGAGGTCGTACCCGCCGGACCCGCTGTGCCCGTTCGTGCCCGACGGCGCCCGGTCGGCCCCGTGCGAGCCGTCGCCGTCCCCGGCGGCCCGGCCCGTGCGGCCGTCGGCCTGCGCGGCGGCGCGGGAGTCGGCGGCGCGCAGCCGCGCCACGAGGTCCGCGAACCGTGCCTCCCGCCGATCGGAGCCGGGCTCGTCGACGCGCGCCCCGGACCCCGGGACGACCCCCGTCCGCGCCCGACCACGCCGACCCGCGGCGGCGAGCCGTCCGCGCCGGGAGGGTGCGACGTCGTCGGGCCCGCCCCGCCGTGCCGCCCGGTCCGCGACGAGCACGCGCCCGTCCGGGCCCTCGACGACCGCCGGGACGCCGCGCGCCCGCAGCGCCTCCTGCAGCTCTCCGGCGGGTGCCGAGGACGCGAGCACGGTCGGCGCGAGGAGCACGAGGCCCAGCCCGCGCAGGGCCGGGTCCTCCGCGATCCCCGCGAGCAGCACCGGGTCCTCCGCGCGCACGTACGACGACGCCGTCCCCACGCGCACCCGGCCGTGACGGCGGGCCGTGTCCCGCACCAGGTACTCCAGCGGCTGGGGCACGGGCGTGCGCGAGTGCGCCGCGAGCTCGCCCAGGAGGTCGTCGGCCGTCGCGCCGCGGTCGAGCGCGCGCAGGACGGAGTCCGGGGTGAACCGCACCGTCGTCGCGGCGCCCCGCGACTCGACGTCCGCCGCGACCTCCACGAGGCGCTCGAGCGTGCGCGTCGGCCGGCCCGGCACGATGCCCGTGAGGTCGCCCTGGAGCAGCAGGTCGTCGACCTCGGCCGGGAGGACGGCCTCGAAGGCGGCGCCGAGGTCGGTCGGACCGGCGTCGGACGACGACGCGACGTCGTCGGACCCCACCAGGGCCCGGCCCGGGGGAGCGAGCGCGCCGGCCCCCGTCACCCCGAGCAGCGCGGCCTCCCGCAGCAGCCCCGCGACCGCCTGCTCCGGCGGCACCGCGCGCGGCGTGCGCCACCGCAGCACCGCGACGACGTCGGCGGCGGCGAGCGGGCGCCCGGGGGCGAGGTCGAGCACGTCGAGGACCGACCGGCGGAGCCGCGGCACCCACGGGCGCCACAGCTCCGGGTCGAGCGCGGCACGCAGGGCGCCCTTCTCGTCGCGGCTCCCCACGAGCCAGGGGGTGCGGCGCGAGCGCCACCAGCCGCGGGCGAGGGTCGCCCAGCGGTCGCCCAGGTCGTCGTCGAGCCAGTCCTCCGCGGCGAGGGTCGGGGCGAACGTGGGCGGGTCGTCGCCGTCGTCGGCCACGAGCCCGGCTGCTGCGGCCAGCTCGACGACCGCGGCCGCCGTCGGGTCGTCCACCTCCAGGGCGAGCGCGGCGCGGCGCAGGTCGCGCACCCCGAGCCCGCCGGCACGCAGCACGCCCGGCGGGTGCTCGGTCCAGTGCGTCACGAGGCGCGCGACGAGGCGCACGGCCTCCAGCCCGGCGCTCGCGGACTCCGCGTCGACCGTGGCAGCCGGGAGCTCCCGTACCTCCGGGACGGGCGGCGCGGTCCGCACGTCGCGGTGGGTGCGGCCGCCGCGCAGGGCGAGCCCGACCTCGCGCGGCAGCACGACGTGGCGCTCGTCGGTCGCGCGCAGGTAGCCGTGCCCCACGAGCCAGTCCGTCGCACGCCGGGCCGACGGGTCCGACCGGGGAGCGACGCCGACCGGCGGGCCCCAGGCCAGCGCGTCGAGGATCGCCCGGGCGCCCGGCGGCGCGTCGTCGGGCAGGTCGGACGGCGGCCCCGCGGCCGGTGCGCCCGCTGCGGTCGCGACCGGGCCCAGGCCGGCGGGGTGCGGCCCCAGGACCTCGGCGAGGCCCGGCGCCGGGCGGTACCCGGCCGACCGCGCACCCGGCGTCCACACGAGCGCGAGCTCGTCGAGCAGCGCCAGCGCCGCGGTGACGGGAGCCTTGCCGACGCCCGTCGCGCGGGCGACCGCCGCCGCCGTCGCGGACGAGCCCACCGAGTCGAGGACCAGCACCGCCTCCAGGACGTGCAGCGTGAGCTCGTCCAGCCCCGCGAGCGCCCGTTCCAGGCTCGTCCGGTTCATCGCGCGCGCGGCGAGCGAGAGGAGGGTCGAGGGCGACGGCGTCGCGAGGTCGGGCCGCCGTCCGAGCAGCGCGACCAGGGCGGCGTCGTCGCGCTGGCGCAGCGACTCGCTGTACGTCGGAGCCCGCTCGGGCCGGGAGGTGGCCATCCGTTCGATGTTACGCGCCGGGCCCGGTACCACGAGATCGGCGACCGCGGTCGAGATCGGCAGTCACGACCGCCGATCTCGACGGAAGGTGCCGACGTCGCACCGGACCGCCGATCTCACGGCGGCGGGAGGTACGGGTCAGGACGAAGGCCGCGGACGACGTCGGGCGGGACGTGCCGGAGGACCCGCGCCACGACGTGGGACGGCCGGTCCCGGGAGGTGACGCGCAGCACGCGGTGCCCCGTGCGCTCGATCGCCTCCTGTCGGAGCTTCTCCCGGACGAGAACGCGCCCGGGGTCCTCGCGGGGAGCCAACCCGGACGGACCGGTGCGGTACTTCACGAGCCCGTCGAACTCGAGCAGGAGCCGCCAGCGCGTCCAGCCCAGGTCGACCCGCACCGGGCCGGCCTCGGTCCGGAGCGGCACCTGGGTCTCCGGGCGCGGCAGCCCGGTCCGCAGGAGGACGTACCGCAGCCAGGTCTCGCGGGCCGACTCCGCGCCCGGGTCCGCGAGCTCGAGCACGTGCCGGGACCGGCGGGAACCGCGACCTCGTGGTCGACGGTCGAGGACGGCCGCGACGTCGGACCGGCGGACGCCGCGCGCGAGGGCCGCGTCCGCCACGACGAGACCGTCGAGCGCAGGCATCGTGCGCAGGCAGTCGGCGACGGTGCGCGCGAGCGACGTCGTGGTGACACCGAGGACCGTCGCCCGGTCCTCGACGCCGATGTCGCCGACGTGTCGTGTCACGTCGAGCGCGGCGGAGCCCGACCGGCGGTACGGCTGGACCACGTGGGTCGTCGTGGGGAGCTCCCACAGAGGCAGGCCGTGCAGGAGCGCGGCGGACGCGTGGCTCACGACGGGGTCGGCGCCGAGGCCCAGGGCGACGGCACGCGCTCGGGCGACCGCGAGGGTGCGCGCCGCCACGACGGGTGGGACGTCGGGCGGGGGCGTGTCGCGGTAGGTGCCGCGCCGCACCCGTTCCCACTCGCCGGCGGCGAGACGGCGTCGGACCTCCTCGGGGAGGTGCTCGCGCGCGAGGTGCAGCGGTGTCTCAGGCTCTCGACTCGGCATGAGGTGGGATCGTGCCGTTCCCGTCACGGTCGCGACAGGGTGCGCACCGGATCTGTGGACAACGGTCGAGCCGGCACGTCACGCCAGATCGGCAGCTTCTGCCGAGATCGGCAGGTGCGACCGCCGATCTCGCCCGCGACCGCCGATCTCACCGGTGGGTGCCGACCTCGTGCGTCCGGTCAGGTGCGGGCGGTGCGTCGGCAGACCTCGTCCCAGGGTGTCGGCTCGATCCCGAAGCGGGCGCGTGCCGCCGTGTCGTCGAGGACGTAGGGGCGGTCCCACTGGTAGGCGAGGTCGCGCAGCTCGCGCAGGAGGGGCGAGAAGAGACCGGCGGCGGCGAGGCCGGCGCCTCGCAGCGAGCGGACGCGGACGGGCGGATACCCGACGCTCGCGAGGACGTCGGTCAGCGCCTCGCGCTGGGTGCGCGGCGGGTTGCTCGGCGTGTGCCACGTCCGGCCGTGCGCGTCGGGGTCGGCCGCCGCGGCGACCAGGGTGCGGGCGGCGTCCTGGACGTCGGTGAAGGTGTGCGGCAGGTCGGTGCGCCCGATCATCGTCACGGCGCGCCCGCGCAGGGCGGCCGGCACGACGCGCGAGACGTGCCCGTTGGCCCCGACGCCGGGCCCCACGAAGTCGGAGCTGCGCACCTCGACGACGCGCGCGCGACCGGCGCGGTGCGCCGCGAGCGCGTCGGCCCACAGCCGCGCGCGCAGGACGCCCTTGTGGTCGGTCGCGACGTCGGGCAGGTCCTCGGTCATCGGCCCGTCGACGGGGCCGTAGGGGTAGAGGTTGCCGGTGATCGCGTAGACGGCGCCGGTGCGCTCGACGGCGGTGAGCATCGCCGTCGCGAGGGGCGGCCACACGCGCTCCCACTGCGTGTAGTCGCCGGGGTTGGCGCAGTTGTAGAGCACGTCGGCACCCTCGGCGACGCGCGCGAGAGCGTCCGCGTCGGTGGCGTCGAGAGCGAGGTGCGTGGCGCCCGCGACGCCGGTGTCCCGGCCGCTGCGGGTGACGACGGTGACGTGCGACCCGCGGGCCGCGAGCTCGGCGGCGACGTGCCGGCCGACGGGGCCGGCACCGACGACGACGTGCCGGTCGGCCGAGGAGGGTGCGCTGGACATGGGATCTCCTTTCCGAGAGCAGTGCTCTCGCTTCGTCGAGGAGCATGGCACGGGCGGTCGTCCAGTGCAAGAGCGGTGCTCTCGTTTGTGGGCGGCGCTCTCGTCTGCCACCCTGGCGGGATGACGGCCCCTCGCACGGCACGCGCCCTCGCGCGCGAGACCCTGACGCGCGACATCCTCGACGCCGCCCGTGCGCGCCTGGTGGCCGACGGCCCCGCCGCGCTCTCGCTGCGGGCCGTCGCGCGCGACGTCGGCATGGTGTCGTCGGCCGTCTACCGCTACTTCCCGAGCCGCGACGCGCTGCTCACGGCGCTCCTCGTCGAGTGCTACGACGAGCTCGGCGCCGCCGTCGAGGCCGCGGAGGCCGCCGTCGCGCGCGACGACCTGCCCGGGCGGTGGCTCGCCGCGTGCCGGGCGCTGCGGTCGTGGTGCGTCCAGCGCCCCGGCGACTTCGCCCTGCTCTACGGCACGCCCGTCCCGGGATACGCGGCGCCGCAGGACACCGTGGAGCCCGCGACGCGCGTCGTGCGGACCCTCGTGCGGATCGTCGCCGACTCCTGGGCGGGCGGCGAGGGCCCCGCGCCCGCCCCGCCGTCGGCCGGCGACGCGGGCGCGCTCGTCGCCCCCGCCGTCGCGTACGTCGCCTCCCGCGGTCTCGTCGGCGGCGACGCGCCGGCGGAGGCCGTCGTGCGCACGCTCGTCGCCTGGACGACCCTGTTCGGCACGGTCTCCTTCGAGCTGTTCGGCCACCTCCACCGCACCGTCGCGGACTACGCGGACTGGTTCGACGCCGTCGCCCTGCGCGTCGGGGCCGACGCCGGGGTCGTCCCGCGCGGGACGGATGCGGCCTTGCCGCCGTCCGGCCGGTAGCCTGGGGGTTCTGGTTCCTACGAGCACGAACGAGGTTCACGTGCCCACCGGCAAGGTCAAGTGGTTCGACACCGAACGCGGGTTCGGCTTCATCGCCAACGACGACGGCGGCGAGGTCTTCCTGCACGCCTCCGCGCTGCCCGCGGACGCCCCCGCGCCCAAGCCGGGCGCCCGGGTGGACTTCGGCGTCGCCGACGGGCGTCGCGGCCCGCAGGCGCTCGCGGTCACGCTCCTCGACCCGGCCCCGTCCGTGGTCAAGGCGAAGCGCCGCTCGGCGGACGAGATGGCGGTCATCGTGGAGGACCTCATCAAGGAGCTCGACCGGATCCGCGACGGGCTCGGCAAGGGCCGCTACCCGGAGAAGGGCAAGGCCACGATGGTCGCCAAGGTCCTGCGCGTGGTCGCCGACGAGATCGAGGGCTGACATGGTCGCCGTGGCTGCCGCCGAGGAGCGTTCCCGGGGAGTGTCCGCGCGTGCCGCGCGGGACGCCGTGCTCACGGGCGCGGTCGAGCTCGCGCGCGCCGCGGCCCAGGAGGTCGCCGAGCGCCCCGAGGACGTCGGGGAGCACCTCGGCACGTTCGCCGAGGCGGACCGCCTCATCTCCCACCGGTTCGCGTGCACGATGCGCGGCTACCGCGGCTGGCACTGGACCGTCACCCTCGCGCGCGTGCCGCGCGGGCGGACGGCCACGGTGTGCGAGGTCGAGCTGCTGCCGGGCGACGGCGCGCTGCTCGCGCCGTCGTGGCTCCCGTGGTCCGAGCGCCTGCAGCCGGGTGACGTGGGGCCGGGCGACGTGCTCCCGTTCCGCGCCGACGACCCGCGCCTCGAGCCCGGCTACGTCCCCACCGGCGACGAGGAGCAGGACGCGGTCGCGATCGACGAGCTCGCCCTCGCGCGCGCCCGCGTGCTGTCCCCGCAGGGTCGGGACGAGGCCGCCGAGCGCTGGTACCGCGGCTCGCGCGGCCCGACGGCGCGCGGCGCCGTGGCGTCGGCCGCCGAGTGCGGGTCGTGCGGGTTCCTCGTCACGCTCCAGGGCAGCCTCGGTCAGGTGTTCGGCGTGTGCGCGAACGAGTGGTCGCCCGACGACGGCAAGGTCGTGAGCCTCGACCACGGGTGCGGCGCGCACTCGGAGACCGACGTCGAGCAGCAGCGGAGCGACTGGCCCGACGCCGACCCGCTGGTCGACGAGCTGCACGTCGAGATCGTCTCCCTGCTCGAGTCCGTCGCCCCGTCGGCGCCGCCCGACGGGGAGCCGGTGGCGGAGCCGGAGGCCGACGCCGTGGCCCCCGAGCCGACGGCCGATGCCCCGGAGCCGGGAGCTGCGCTGGAGTCCCGGCCGGCCGACGCCCAGCCGGCCACCGAGCCGGCGGCCGACGAGCCGCAGGAGTGACGGACGACGTCTTCGGGACGGCCGCGCTGCGCCGTGCGGTCCTGGAGGCGTGGCGGTCGTCCCCGACGCGGCTGCGCGAGGACGCGAACACCGAGGAGGACCACGCCCACGGGTCGTACCGGGGCCGGGTCGTCGTCGAGCTCGCGCAGAACGCCGCGGACGCCGCGGCCCGCGCCGGGGTCCCGGGGCGGCTGCGCCTGAGCCTGCACGCGCCGTCGGGGCCGGACGAGCCCTGGGTGCTGCGCGCGTCGAACACCGGCGAGCCGCTGGACGCGTCGGGCGTCGCGTCGCTCGTGGCGCTGCGCGCGTCCGCGACGGGACGTGGCGCGCGCGACGCCGGCGACCGGACCTCCACGGTCGGCCGGTTCGGGGTCGGCTTCGCGGCGGTCCGGTCGGTCTCCGACCGGGTGCGGGTCGGAGCGGGGGAGCGCACCGTCGAGCTGTCGCTCGCGCGCACGCGCGCCGCGCTCGACGACGTGGTCGCCGACCGTCCCGACCTCGCCGCCGAGGTGGCGCGCCGCGGCGACCGGCTCCCGGTGCTGCGGCTCCCGTTCCCGGGCCGCGTGGAGGTGCCGGCGGGCTACGACACGGTCGTCGAGGTCGAGCTGCGCGACGCCGACGCGCTCGCCGCCGTCCGCGCCGAGCTCGCGGACGTGGGGGACCCGCTCCTGCTCGCGCTCCCGGCGCTCACCGAGGTCGTGGTGTCGGGCGACGGCGTCGAGGAGCGTCGGGTCGCGGACGTCGCCGACCGGTGGACCGTCCTGCGGCGCGAGGGGACGGTCGACGCCGCGCTGCTCGCGGACCGCCCGGTCGAGGAGCGCACGTCGACGCGGTGGTCGGTCACGTGGGCGCTCCCGGACGACGGCGCGCGCACCGACGTCCTGCACGCCCCGACCCCCACCGACGAGCGCCTCACGTTCCCCGCGCTGCTCCTGGCGACGTTCCCGCTGGACCCGGCGCGCCGGCACGTCCCGCCGGGGCCCGTCACGGCCCACGTCGCCCGCGCGGCGGGGCGCGCGTACGCGGAGCTGCTCGGGGAGCTCGCGCACGCGCGCGGTGCCGACGTGCTCGCCCTCGTCCCGACCGGGCTGCCGTCGAGCGCCGTCGACGCCGAGGTCCGTGCGTCGGCCGAGGCCGCGCTCGCCCGGACCCCGCTCCTCCCGCTCGACGCGCCGCCTGCACGCGGCACCGGGGAGCCGCGCGGGGCGGCCGACGACGAGGCCGGGACGTCGGTCGACCGGCACTCCCTGGTCACGCCCGCCGAGGCGCGGGTCCTCGCGGGGGACGTGGGCGACGCGCGCGTGCGGGCCGAGCTCGGGGTCGCGCACCTGGTGGACGTCCCGGGGCCGCTCCGCGTGGTCGCGCGGTCGCTGGGAACCCAGGTCGTGGACCTCGCGGACGTCGTGGACGACCTCCCGCTCGTCGCCGACCCGGTGCGCTGGCGCGCCCTGTACGACGCCCTCGCGGCGCACGCCGGCGACCGGTCGGTGCTGGAGGCGCTGGGGGCGCTCCCCGTGCCGCTGCTCGGCGGGCAGGTCGTGCGCGGCGCGCGGGGGCTGCTGCTCCTGGACGCCGGGTCGGGCGAGCCGTCGGACGGCGGGGTGCTCGACGCGCGCGACGCGGCCGAGCTCGGGCTGCGCGTCGTCGACCCGCGCGCCGCGCACCCGCTGCTCGAGCGCCTCGGGGCGCGGACGACCGACCTGCGGACCGTGCTCTCCGACGGGGCCGTGCGCGAGCGCGTCCTGGCGGCGTCGGACGTGGCGGACGCGGGCGACGAGCCGACGGCGGACGTGGAGCGGCTGCTCGCGCTGGTCGCGGCCGCGGCGCGCGCGGCACCGGCACGGGCGGGGCTGCCGTTCTGGTGGGGCGAGCTGCCCGTCCCGACGGCCGACGGCGACTGGTCGCCCGTGCGCGGCTGCGCGCTGCCGGGGACGTGGGCCGCGGACGCGCTCGACACGCTGGACGTTGTGGATCCCGCGGTCGTCGACCGCTGGGGCGAGTCGGTGCTGCGCGCGGTGGGCGCGGCCGACGGGCTCGGGGTGCTCCGCGTGCGCGACGTGCTCACGACCGCGTCGGCCGACGACGAGCCGGACCTGGACCCGCACGCCCCCGAGGGCTGGCTGTCCGACTGGAGCGGGTACCTCGCGTACCTCGCGGTGACGCTCGGTCCCGAGGCGTACGTGGGCGACGTCCTCGCGGTCGCGGACCTCGACGCGGTCGCCGACGCGGCGTGGCCGGACGCGCTCGCGCGGCTCGCCGCGGACCCCGCCACCCGGGAGGCGCTGCTCGCCCCGGTGCGGGCCGAGGGAGGACGGACCACCACGGCGCGCTCCTACGCCGCGTGGTGGCTGCGCGAGGAGCTCGGCGGGGCGTTCGCGCTCGGTACGGGCCCCCGGCAGGTCCCGTTCCTGCGCCCGGCCCCGCCGGAGGTGACGGGGCTCGACGACGAGGTGCTGGCTGCGCTGGGCGGCGTGCGGGGCCTCGCGGAGCTCGAGCCGGACGAGTGGGTCGAGCTGCTGGACGACCTGCCCGACGTCGGGGAGGCGGTCGACGCGCGGGCCGCGCTGACGCTCTGGCGTGCGCTCGGTGCCCTCGCGGCCCGGGGCGAGCGGCTGGACCCGCCGCCCGACCGGGTGCCTGCGCTGCGTGCCGGCGCGGTGGTCGTGGTCGGTGCGGACGACGTCGCCGTCGCCCCCGACCCGATGTGGTCACCGGTCCGTGCGGTCCTCCCGGCGCCGCCGGGGCTCCTGGCCGAGGTCGCCGACCTCCTGGACGTCCGGACGGTCCCGCGCACCGCTCCCGCCCCCGACGCCCCCGGCCGTCGTGGCGACGTCCCCGAGGCGGTGCGCGCGGTCCTCGACGGTCCGGCGCCTCGCACCTGGGAACGTCACGACGACCTGCGTGTGGGCGGGGTCGCGGTCTCGTGGTGGGTGGAGCGCGGCGGGGGAGCGGACGCCGTCGTGCACGCGACCGGTCCGGCCGGGCTCGCCGCGGGGCTCGCGGTCGCGACGGGACGCCACAACGCGCGGTTCGTGCTCGAGGCGGCGCTCCGCGACCCGGACGCGGCGCAGGACGCGCTCGCGCGGACCGCCTGGGACGACCCTCAGTCGCCCGACGACGCGCGGTAGCGGGTGCGGTTCCGGCGCTCCCACACGAGGCCGAGCAGGCCGAGGACGAGGCCGACGCCGCACGTCGCGACGGCGCGCGGGGCGATCGTGCCGGTCGCGAGGAGGACCGTGCACACGACGAGCGCGACCGTCCAGAGGCCCATGCCGACGAGGATCACGACGCGCAGGTCGACCCGCCAGGGCCCGGGGTCGGGGCGGCGGCGGTCGGGGTGGAGCAGCAGCGTGACGAACGAGGGCACAGGGGCATCGTAGCCACCGCGCGGTTTTTCACCCGCACCTGGGTGTCACACCCGTGACCTGCACCACATCTCCTTCTGGTGTGAACACACGTCGGGACCACTCGCAACGGCACGCTAGGATGCAGGCGCCGCGCTACGGCCTCCACAGATGGTCACTCGTCCAGGTGGATCTGGCCGGCGCCGGGCCGCGCATCGCTTCGGGACCTTCGTCCGAGGTATCCGGACCTTCGGCAGAACGTGGAACCTGGACACCCGTCCAATCTATTTCTCCGAGCGGCTGACGCGGCACCAGATCCGCAGGATCCTGACCCTCAGGACGACTCCGACCACGATGGTGCGGAACGTCTTCTCACCCGGGTGAAACCCCCTGACAACCCTCGTTCCCGCAGTTTCCGAACCCTAGGATGAGTCGCCATGCAGGGTGTAGAACCGACCGGAGGTGGACGCATGTCCCACAGCGTCACCGAGGACGCCAGGCGGAGCCTGCGCACCCTTCTCGCCACGACTCCCGCGGCCCGGATCCGCGCCGCGCGCGCCGCGTTCGCCGCCCAGGGCTGGGAGGTCGCCTACCGGCGCCGGCTCCTGCTCACCGACACCGCCGTGATCGTCGTCGCCGTGCTCGTCGCCTACTTCCTGCGCTGGGACCAGTTCATCAACGAGCCCGTCCGCGAGACGCGCGTGCCGTACGTCGTGCTCAGCCTCCTCGTCGGCGTCGCCTGGTCCGTCTCGCTCGTCGCGAGCCGGACGCGCGACCCGCGCGTCATGGGGAGCGGCCCTACCGAGTACCACCGGGTCTTCGACGCGTCGTGGCGCCTCTTCGCCGTCCTCGCGGTGCTCGCGTTCCTGCTCCGCTTCCCCGAGGCGCGCGGGTACCTCGCGTTCGCGTTCCCGCTCGGTCTCGGCGGGCTGCTCCTCGGACGGTACGCGTGGCGCCAGTGGCTGCACGCCCAGCGGGCCCACGGGCGCATGCGCTCCGCGGTGCTCGCGATCGGCCACCGCGACCAGGCCGAGCGGCTCATCCGCGACCTCAACGGCCGCGACGAGTCGGGGTACCGCGTCGTGGGCGTGTGCGTCCCCTCGGGCGGGTTCGGGGCGGGCGAGGAGATCCGCGGCGTCCCGGTCCTCGGGGAGCTGCGGCACGCGGGCGAGGTCGCCACGCGCGTCGGCGCGGACGTCGTCGCCGTGTCGGGCTCGGACGCCATCACGGCCGAGGTCGTCCGGCGGCTCGGCTGGGAGCTCGAGCCGTACGGCGTCGACCTCATGCTCACGGCCGAGCTCGCGGACGTCGCCGGGCCCCGCATCACCATCACGCCCGCCGAGAGCGTCTCGCTCCTGCACGTGGACGCGCCGCGCTTCACGGGCCCCAAGTTCGCCGTGAAGTCGGTCATCGACTGGACCGGCGCGGCGCTCATCACGCTCGCCGCGCTGCCGGTGCTCGTGCTCGTCGCGCTCGCCGTCCGCACGACGAGCCGCGGCCCGGTGCTCTTCCGCCAGGAGCGCGTCGGCCGCAACGGACGGACGTTCCCCATGTTCAAGTTCCGGTCGATGCGTGTCGGCGCCGACCGCGAGGTCCAGCACCTCGAGGAGCAGAACGACGGTGCCGGCCCGCTGTTCAAGATGCGCGACGACCCGCGCGTCACGCGCGTCGGCCGCGTGCTGCGCCGCTACTCGCTCGACGAGCTCCCGCAGCTCTTCAACGTGCTGCGCGGCGACATGAGCCTCGTCGGGCCGCGGCCGCCGCTGCCGCGCGAGGTGCAGAAGTACGAGAAGAAGGTGCGTCGTCGCCTCCTGGTCAAGCCGGGTCTCACGGGCCTGTGGCAGGTCGGGGGAAGGTCGGACCTGTCGTGGGAGGAGAGCGTCCGGCTCGACGTCTACTACGTCGAGAACTGGACGATGTTCGGCGACTTCCTCATCCTCGCGCGCACGGCGCGCGCGGTGTTCTCCGGCTCCGGGGCCTACTGAGGCCGGCCGGGGTGCAGGGTCGGGCGCGAGGAGGTGCGTCGTGCGGGTCTCGGTCTCGGGATGCGGTCGCCGTGGCGTCCTGCACGCGGCGTACCTCGCGGCGGCGGGTCACGAGGTCGTGCTCCACGACACGGACCCCGCTGCCCTCGACGCGCTCCGCACGGGACTGAACCGCGCCGCTGAGCCCCGGCTCCACCGGCTCCTCGCGCTCGGCCTCGTGAGCGGGCGGCTGCGCCCCACGACGGACCGCACGGCGGTCGCGGGGGCGCGGGTGCACGTCCTGTGCGTCGGCGCGGGACCCGACCCCGACCCCGACGGCGCCTCGCGCGTGGCCACGCTCCGCGACGCGCTCGACGACCTCGCCCCGCACCTCGGCCCCGGGGACCTCGTCGTCGGGCGCGCCCGCGTGCCCGCCGGGACCGCGGAGTGGCTCGCGGCGGGCCTGGTCGCCGACGGCGTCCGCGCGACCGTCGCGTGGGTCCCGGACGAGCACCGGCCCGGTCGCGCGGTCGTCGACCTCCTTCACCCGCCCCGGCTCGTCCACGGGGTCCCCGCCGGCCCGGCCGGCGAGCGGGCGGCCGCGATCCTCGACGCGCTCCACGCCGTGCAGCTCGCGAGCGGCGCTCCCCGGACCGTCACCGACCTCGCCACCGCGGAGGGGCTCGGGCACGGGGTCGGCACGCCGCGTCCCACGACGCTCGGGGGTCGCGGCCGGCAGGGTCGCGAGGACGCCGACGTGGCGTCGAGCACACCCGCGCCGGCCCTCGCCGCCGTCGGCGCCGCCTGACGTGGGAGGACGCCCGCAGGGCACGATGCCGGACCGTGTCCCGCGTGTTACCGCGCGGTCACAGGGTTCTGGCAGCATTCTCCCCATGTCCACCCCCACCTCCGTCCACGAGGACGAGCAGGCGCCTGCCCCCGCGTCCGGCGCGATCGACCGCTTCTTCAAGATCACCGAGCGCGGCTCGACGATCGGCACCGAGATCCGTGGTGGTCTCGTCACGTTCTTCGCGATGGCCTACATCATCGTGCTGAACCCGCTGATCATCGGGACCGTCCAGGACGGCACGGGCCAGTTCCTCGGCGGCGGCGCCGAGCCCGACTTCGGCAAGATCGCCGCGGCGACCGCGCTCGTCGCGGGCGTCATGACGATCGCCATGGGCGTCTTCGCGAACTTCCCCCTCGGCCTCGCGGCCGGGCTGGGCCTCAACGCGGTCGTGGCGTACTCGATCGCCTCGCTGCCGGGGGTGACCTGGGCGGACGCGATGGGCCTCGTCGTCATCGAGGGCCTCATCATCCTGCTCCTCGTGCTCACCGGGTTCCGCGAGGCGGTCTTCCGCGCGGTCCCGGTCGAGCTGAAGACGGCCATCAGCGTGGGCATCGGCCTCTTCATCGCGCTCATCGGCCTCGTCAACGCGGGCTTCGTCACCGCGGGCAGCGGCACGCTCCTCGCCCTGGGCAACCTCGGCACGTGGCCGATCCTCGTGTTCGTCGTGGGCCTCGTGCTGACGATCGTGCTGTGGGTCCGCAAGGTCAAGGGCGCTCTGCTCGTCGCGATCCTCACGGCGACCGCGCTCGCCGTCGTGCTGGAGAACACGCTGCACATCGGCGCCAAGGCGCCCGACGGCTCCAACCCGAACGGCTTCAACCTCAACGCGCCCACGTTCGACGGCGTCGTGCAGGTCCCGGACTTCGGCCTCCTCGGCCAGTTCTCGCTCCTGGGCTCGTTCCAGAACATCGCGACCGTCACCGTGATCCTGCTGGTGTTCTCGCTCCTGCTCGCGGACTTCTTCGACACGATGGGCACCATGGTCGCCGTCGGCGCCGAGGCGCGCCTCAACGACGCCGACGGCGTCCCGCCGCGCTCGCGCGCGATCCTCGTCGTCGACTCGCTCGCCGCGGCCGCGGGCGGCGCCGGCTCCGTGTCGTCGAACACGAGCTTCGTCGAGTCGACCACCGGCGCGGGCGAGGGTGCGCGCACCGGTCTCGCCTCGGTCGTCACGGGCGTCGCGTTCCTGCTCGCGACGTTCCTGTCGCCGCTCGTCGCGCTCGTGCCCTACGAGGCCGCCGCACCGGCGCTGGTCTTCGTCGGGTTCCTCATGATGACCCAGATCGCCGGCATCTCCTGGAAGAACGTCGAGATCGCGATCCCGGCGTTCCTCACGATCATCGTCATGCCGTTCACCTACTCGATCGCGGACGGCATCGGCGCGGGCTTCCTCGCGTTCGTCGTCATCAAGCTCGCGCTCGGCAAGATCCGCGCGATCCACCCGCTCATGTGGGTCGCGTCGGCGATGTTCCTCGTGTACTTCCTCCTCGGCCCGATCCGGGAAGCGCTGGGCGTCTAGGCTCGGCCCATGACGAGCACGGCGGACGAGCGGTCGGGAGAGGCGTCGGTCGACGACGCCGTCCCCGCCGGTCGTCCGCCCGCGTTCTACCGGTTGGAGAACACCGTCCAGGCGTACGACTGGGGCTCGACGTCGGCGATCCAGGACCTCTTGGGGGTGGAGCCGGACGGTCGTCCGGCGGCCGAGCTCTGGATGGGCGCGCACCCGCTCGCACCGTCGCGCGTGGTGCCCGACGGCGCGCTGCGCCCGAGCGAGGGACCGGGCGGGGCGGCGGCGTCCGGCACGACGCTCGCGGACCTGGTGCGCGCGGACCCGGTGGGGGTGCTGGGCCAGCGCGTGCTCGACCAGCACGGTCCCCGGCTGCCGTTCCTCCTCAAGGTGCTCGCCGCCGAGCGCGCGCTCTCGCTGCAGGTGCACCCGCACCCGCACCGCGCTCGCGAGGGGTTCAACCGCGAGAACCGGGAGGGCGTGGCGCGCGACTCGCCGCTGCGCAGCTTCCACGACGACCAGCACAAGCCGGAGATGGTCGTGGCGGTGTCGCGCTTCGAGGGCCTGTCGGGCTTCCGCCGGCCGACCCGCATCCTCGAGCTCCTCGACGGCCTCGACGGTGATCTCGTGGGGCGCATGCGGGCGGCGCTCCTCGCCAGCCCCACGGAGGCGGGCGTCCGCACGGCGTTCACGCTCGCCCTGCACGCGCGCTCCGAGCCCGACGTCGCGGCGGACCTCGCACGGACCGTCGCGTCGGTGCGGGCCCGGGCCGACGCTCCGGCCGGGACCCCGGCCGGTTCCGGTGCCCCCCGCCGCACGTCGCGGCGCGCCGACGCCACGGTGCTCGCGCTCGCCGAGCAGCACCCGGGCGACCCGGGCGCCGTCGTCTCCCTCATGCTCAACCGGGTCACGCTCGCGCCCGGGGAGTCGATGTTCGTGCCGTCCGGCCACGTCCACGCCTACCTGTCCGGCTGCGCGGTCGAGGTCATGGCGAGCTCGGACAACGTGCTGCGCGCCGGGCTCACGAGCAAGCTCGTCGACGTCGACGCGCTGCTCGAGTGCGCCACGTGCACGCCCGGACCCGCCGCGCGACCGCGGCTGGTCGACGACGGGACCGGCCTCGTCACCTACCGTCCGCCGGTCGCGGAGTTCGCGCTCCGGGCGGGTCGGGTCACGGGCCCGGTGCCCCTGCCCGACGCCGGTCCACGCGTCGTGCTGTGCCTCGACGGTGCCGTGACGCTCGCCGAGGACCTCGACGAGGACGTCGCCGGGACGAGCCTGGTGCGCGGCGGGTCGGTCTTCGTGCCCCACGCGACCGGGCCGGTCGTCGCGCGTGGCGACGGTCGCGTCGTCGTCGCCTACGTGCCCTGACCGGGTCCGCACGGCTCGCTCACCCTCTCTGCCCGCGGGGGTGACGTGCGTCCCTTTCTTTACTCTAGGTAATGAGTTAGGGTAACTATCATGCCTGCTGCGGATCCCACTGCCCCCTCCCGGAGCCAGTGCCGGCCCGCCACTCTCGGCGGCGAGCTCCGCGTGGCGCTCACCCGCATCTCGCGCCGGCTGCGCGCCCAGCGCGGCGAGGCCGACCTCCCCGAAGGGCGGTTCGGCGTGCTCACGGTGCTGCACAAGCACGGCGCCATGTCGCCGAGCGAGCTCGCCGAGCACGAGCGCGTGCGGCCGCCCTCGATGACCCGGGCCGTCAACGCCCTCGTCGAGATGGGGCTCGTGGAGAAGAGCGAGCACCCGAGCGACCGGCGTCAGGTCGTCGTGGGGCTCACCGACGCCGGCGTGCGCGAGGTCAAGGAGACCCGCCGCCGCCGGGACGTGTGGCTCACGCAGCAGCTGTCCTCCCTCACGCCCGACGAAAGAGAGACCTTGGCCCGCGCCAGTGAGCTGTTGACCCGGATCGCCGCCCGATGAGCGCGACGTTCTCCTCCCTGAAGTACTACAACTACCGCGTCTGGTTCGGCGCCGCGCTCGTCGCGAACGTCGGCACCTGGATGCAGCGCGTCGCGCAGGACTGGCTCGTCCTCACCGACCTCACCGACAACTCCGGCATCGCCGTCGGCGTCGTGACAGCGCTGCAGTTCGCGCCCGTGCTCGCCCTGTCCGCGTGGGCGGGCCTGCTCGCCGACCGGCTCCCGCGCCGCCGGCTCCTCATGGCCACGCAGGGCGCGATGGGTGTGCTCGCCCTCGGCCTCGGTGCCCTCGTCCTGTCCGGGCGCGTCGAGCTCTGGCACGTCTACGTGTTCGCCGGGCTCCTCGGCGTCGTCACCGCGTTCGACAACCCGGTGCGCCAGACGTTCGTCGCCGAGATGGTCCCCGCCGACAAGCTGTCCAACGCCGTCGGGCTCAACAGCGCGTCGTTCAACGCCGCGCGCCTCGTGGGGCCGGGCGTCGCCGGTCTGCTCATCGCGGCCGTCGGCTCGGGCTGGCTCTTCGTCCTCAACGGGGTGACGTTCGGGGCGACGATCCTCGCGCTGATGTACATGCGCACGCGCGAGCTCCACGTCCTGCCCAGCGCCCCGCGCGAGAAGGGGCAGATCCGCGAGGGCATCCGGTACGTGCGCCGGCGCACCGACATCATCGTCATCATGGTCGTCGTCGGCGTCGTGTCGACGTTCGGGCTCAACTTCCAGCTCACGTCCGCGATGATGGCCAAGGTCGAGTTCGGCAAGGGGCCGGGGGAGTACGGGATCCTCGGGTCGATCCTCGCCATCGGGTCGCTGACCGGCGCACTGCTCGCCGCGCGGCGCGAGCGCCCGCGCGTCCGGCTCGTCATCGGGTCCGCGTTCGGGTTCGCCGTCGCGACGGGCGTCATGGCGCTCATGCCGACGTACCCGAGCTACGCGATCGCCTGCATCCCCGTGGGCCTCGCGTCGCTCACGATGATGACCGCCGCGAACTCCACGATCCAGATGTCCGTCGACCCGGTCATGCGGGGGCGGGTCATGTCGCTCTACATGATCGTGTTCCTCGGCGCGACGCCGGTCGGGTCGCCGCTCGTCGGCTGGATCGCCGAGGCGTGGGGCCCGCGCTGGGCCATCGGCGTCGGGTCGATCACCGCCGGCCTCGTCGCCGTCGGCGCCGCCGTCTGGGCCGTGCGCAACTGGCACCTCGAGGTCCGCTACCGCGTCCTCCAGCGCCCGCACCTCGTGGTGCGCTACCTCGACGCGGGCACCCCGACGGACCGCTCGGCCCGCGCCGAGACGAGCCGTCGCCTCGGGGTCGAGGACGCGGAGGAAGCGGCCCGCGCCGCCTGACGCCTCGGTCCCCCCGCCGCCGAACACGACCTGGGTGTCGCTATGACCTCCATAGCGACACCAAGGTCGTGTTCGACGCGGAGCAGGGTCGTGGTCGTCAGGCCAGGTGCGCGACGACGTGGTCGACGCACGCGGTGAGGGCGCGGACGTCATCGGGCTCGATCGCCGGGAACATCGCCACGCGGAGCTGGTTGCGGCCGAGCTTGCGGTAGGGGAAGACGTCGAGGATCCCGTTCGCGCGGAGCGCGGCCACGACGGCGGTCGCGTCGACCGCGTCGTCGAGGTCGATCGTGCCGACGACGGTGGAGCGCTGCGCCGGGTCGGTGACGAACGGCGTCGCCCACTCGCACTCCTCGGCCCAGCCGTAGAGGTGGGTCGCCGACTCGGCCGACCGGGCCGCGGCCCAGGGGAGACCGCCGTTGCCGAGGATCCACTCGACCTGTTCCGCGAGCATGACGAGCGTGGCGATCGCGGGCGTGTTGAGCGTCTGGTCCAGGCGCGAGTTCGCCGCGGCCGTGCGCAGCGACAAGGACTCCGGCACCCAGCGCGTACCGCTCGACTCGACCTCCTCCGCGCGCGCGAGCGCGTCGGGCGAGCACAGCGCGAGCCACAGACCGCCGTCGGACCCGAAGACCTTCTGCGGCGCGAAGTAGTAGACGTCGGTCTGGGCGATGTCCACGGGGAGCGCCCCCGCGCCCGAGGTGGCGTCGACGAGCGTGAGCGCGCCGCGCTCGCGCGACCCCTCGACGCGGCGGACCGGCGCCATGGCCCCGGTCGAGGTCTCGTTGTGCGGCCAGGCGTGCACGTCGACGTCGTCGGCCGGCGCGGGCAGCGCGACGGAGCCGGCAGGCGCCGAGATCACCTGCGACGGCTCGAGGAACGGCGCCGACGTCGTCGCGGCGGCGAACTTGGCACCGAACTCGCCGAACGCGGCGTGCTGCGCCTTGGTGCGCACGAGGCTCGCCGTGGCGACGTCCCAGAACGTCGTGGAGCCGCCGTTCCCGAGCACGACCTCGTAGCCCTCGGGCAGCGCGAAGAGCTCGGCGAGCCCCTCGCGCGCCCGGCGCACGACCGAGCGGACCGGTGCCTGGCGGTGGGACGTCCCGAGCAGGGACGCACCGGCGTCGGACAGGGCGCGGACCTGGGCGGCGCGGACCTTGCTGGGCCCGGAGCCGAAGCGGCCGTCGGCCGGCAGCAGGTCCGAGGGGATCGTGATCGGGGCGTTCGCGGGATCGGGCACGCCGTCACCCTACGCGCGTGGCGCGCGGGCCGGGAGCGGCGTCCGTGGACGGGCGTCGACGGCGGTCGCCGGGTCGCGGACGGGTACCCGTGCCGTCGGTCGGGGCCGGCACCACGGGTTCTCCCGCGCGGTCCCCAGGCCGGGTCACGGGCTCGCCATAGACTGTCCCCAGCGGCCCGCCGGTGCGGGCAGGCGCCCGCGGCGACGACGACCGGGCGCCCCGAGCCGACGAGCGACTGGGAGCGTGACGTGACCGATCTGATCGATACCACCGAGATGTATCTGAAGACGATCTACGAGCTCGTGGAAGAGGGCATCGTCCCGCTGCGCGCGCGCATCGCGGAGCGCCTCGGCCACTCGGGACCCACGGTGTCGCAGACGGTCGCGCGCATGGAGCGCGACGGTCTCGTGGTCGTCACCGGGGACCGCCACCTGGAGCTCACGTCCGTCGGCCACGACAAGGCCACGCGCGTCATGCGCAAGCACCGGCTCGCGGAGCGGCTGCTCACCGACGTGATCAAGCTCGACTGGGAGTACGTGCACACCGAGGCGTGCCGCTGGGAGCACGTCATGAGCGAGCTCGTCGAGGAGCGTCTGATCGGGCTGCTCGACCACCCGCACTTCGACCCGTACGGGAACCCGATCCCGGGCCTCCCGGAGCTCGGGGAGCAGTTCGAGGAGGTCGACTTCCTCGACGGCGTCGTCTCTCTCCCGGCGCTCCTCGCGGAGCACGGCCGGGACGGTGCGGAGACGCGCGTCGTGCTGCAGCGGATCGCCGAGCCGATCCAGGTCGACGTCGAGCTGCTCGCACGGCTCGCGGAGGCCGAGGTGCTGCCCCGCCGGACCCTCGTCGTGCGGTCGACGGGCGACGGCGGCGTGACCGTGCAGGGGGAGGGCGCGGAGGTCGTGCTGGACCTGCCCGACGACGTCGCGCGTCACCTCTTCGTCGCCCGGGGCTAGCCGCCCGTTCACCGGCAAACGGGCGCTGACCTGCAGAGATGCGATCGTCCGCATCGATTCGTAATGGGAACGTGACTTTTGCCGAGGCGTCCTGTACGGTCGGTGCTGCTCCATCGGAATACCCATTCGACGGAGTCCTCGCGCGGAACGCCTAACCCTGTCACCGCATGAGGCCAACGACGACCCGATGACAGGGACGGGGGACCCACTTCCGGGTGCTGGAGACAGCGCCCTTGGGGTGAAGCCCGACGGACCTCGGTCCTGACGGCCGGGTGACTCTTCCACCCGAACCCGACAGCTGACCTCGCAGGCGTCTTGGAGAGGCACAAAGTGACCGTGAGCACGACTCGCGCCCGCCACCGCGCGGCGCGGCGTCCCGTGACGCCACTCAGCTCAATCGCCCAGGCCGCGTCGGACCAGATGTCGACCGTCGGTCGCCGCACCGCCGTCGTCGCCGCGTCCTCGGGCCTCATCGTCTCGATGATCGGTGCCGCCGCCCCGGCGACCGCGGCCCCCGTCGACAACGAGTCCGGCAAGCTCAACGCCGTCGACCTCAGCGCCCTCACCGCGCAGGCGCGCCAGGCGCTCGAGGCCGCACCCGCGGTGACCGTCGCGGCCGACGCGGCGTTCACGATCGAGCAGGCTGTCGCGCCCGTCACCGTGACCCCGGCTCCCGAGCCGGAGCCCGAGCCGGAGCCCGTCCGCACCACGCAGACGAGCCGGACGCAGGAGCGTCAGTCCACCCAGTCCGAGGCTCCTGCCCAGCAGGAGGCGGCCGTCGAGGTTCCCGCCTCGGCCTACGGCTCGTCCATCGTCTCGATCGCCGCGCGCTACGTGGGCGTCCCCTACGTCTACGGCGGCACCACCCCCGACGGCTTCGACTGCTCGGGCTTCACCAGCTACGTCTACGCGCAGGTCGGCATCAGCCTGCCGCGCACGTCGAGCGCCCAGGGCTCCGTCGGCACCAAGGTGTCGCGCGACCAGGCGCAGCCGGGCGACCTCATCTGGACGCCGGGCCACATCGCGATCTACGCGGGCGACAACATGATGATCGACGCCCCGCGCCCCGGGAAGACCGTCCAGTTCCGTCAGATCTGGCAGTCGAACCCCACGTTCATCCGCGTGGCCTGATCGCCCACGCCTCAGGGCCCACGCGGTCACTGGCCTGACGAACCCCGTCACCTCGCGCATCGTCGCGAGGAGGCGGGGTTCGTGGCATTCTTGACGTGTTCATGACTCGTGGCAGACGGACGGGCGCGCTGGTCTCGGCTAGGTTGGTCGTCCGATGGCACCGGGCCGTCGAGAGGAGAGTCGCTCATGACCCGCACGGAATCCGTCCTCGTCGGCGTCGACGGCTCAGCACCGAGCCTGCACGCCCTGGACTGGGCCGCGGCGTACGCGCTGCAGGTGGGCTGGCCGCTCCACATCGTCTGTACGTACTCGCTGCCGTCGTTCACGGCGGCCTCGCTGGACGGCGGCTACGCGGCGCTCGACGACTCGGCCATCCAGGAGGGCGCCCGGGCCGTCCTCGAGGAGGCGCGCGCCCGCTCCGAGGCGGCCGGGGTCCGCACGACCGCGACCGTGACGACGGGCGACGCCGCGGGCGTGCTCGTCGAGATGTCGCGCGAGCACTCGCTCGTCGTCGTCGGCACGCGGGGCCGGGGCGGATTCACCGAGCGGCTGCTCGGCACCGTGTCCTCGGCGCTGCCCGCGCACGCCCACTGCCCGACCGTCGTCGTGCCGTACCGTGCCGGGGCCAAGGGCGAGGAGGACGCGCCGCAGGAGCTGCCCGCCGTGACGCCGCTGCGGCGCATCGTCGTCGGCGTCGACGGGTCGCCGTCGGCGGAGATCGCCCTGCGCCACGCGATCCGTCAGGCGCAGGCCTGGGGCGCGGAGCTCGTCGCGGTCGCCGGGGTCCCGGTCGGTGCCGGCGCGGGCCTCCTGGCGTGGCTGCCCGCGTCGATCGACCACGAGCAGGTGCTCGCGGACGTCACCGAGGGCCTCAACGTCATCATCGACCGCCACGAGTCGGAGCACCCGGGGCTGACGATCAAGCGCATCGTCCTCGACGGCACGGGCGCGGAGCTCCTCACGGAGTTCTCGACGGCCTCCGACCTGATCGTCGTCGGGTCCCGTGGCCGTGGTGGCTTCCGCGGGCTCCTCCTCGGTTCCACGAGCCAGGCGGTCCTGCACCACTCCGCGTGCCCGGTCATGGTCGTGACGAAGAAGTGCGAGGACGACGCGCCGCCGCCCGAGGACGGCTGAGCCGCGCGGCGGGCGGCGGGAGCGCCGGACCCGCGAGGGGGTGCGCCTCGCAGGTCCGGCTCTGGCCCGGAGCCCCGGCGACCCGTCAGCTCCGGTTGCGGTAGAGCCGCATGGTGATCGGGGCGAGGACCGCCGTGAGGACGACCGAGGCGACGAGGACCCAGACGATCCCCTCCGTCGCGGGCTCTCCCGCCATGAGGCCGCGGACCGCGGTCACGAGGTGGGTCACCGGGTTGACGTCGACGAAGCGCTGCAGCACGACGGGCATCGTCGACGGGTCGACGAAGATGTTCGACGCGAACGTCAGCGGCATGAGCACGAGCATCGACGTGCCCATGACGGCGTTGGGGGAGCGCAGCACGAGCCCGAGCGCCGTGAAGACCCAGCTCAGCGCGAACGCGAAGACGAGCAGCAGCACGATCCCGAGGACGACCCCCACGACGCCACCCGGCGGGCGGAAGCCCAGCACGAGGCCGAGCGCGAGGGTCACGACCGACGCGATCGTGTAGCGGACGGTGTCGCCGAGCAGCGCTCCGACGATCGGAGCGGGCCGCCACACGGGCAGCGACCGGAACCGGTCGAACACGCCCTTGCTGATGTCCGTGTTCATCGTGTACCCGGTGTAGATCGTCGTGAAGAGCACCGCCTGCACGAGGATGCCGGGGAGCAGGAACTGCAGGTAGCTCTGCACGTCCCCGGCGAGCGCGCCGCCGAACAGGTACGTGAACATCAAGGTGAAGATGATCGGCGAGACCGTGACGTCGAAGAGCTGCTCGGGGACGTGCTTGATCTTGAGCAGCGCGCGCCACGTGTAGGTGAAGGTCGCCGACATCGCAGACGGGCGCGACGGCCGTCGCTCGAGCGCGACCGCCGCCCGCAGCGCGTTCGCCTCCGGCGCACACAGCTCCGCGGCGGTGAGGGTGGGGTCCGCGGCCATCAGGCCACCTCCTCGGTCGTCTCGTCGTCGTCCATGGGCTGACCCGTCAGCGCGAGGAACACCTCGTCGAGGCTCGGCTGGCCGAGCGTGAACTCGGGGACCACGATGCCCTCGTCCCCGAGCGCGGGCAGGATGCGCGCGACGTCCGCGGCGCCGTCGTCGGGCACGCGCGCCGTGAACGCGTACGGGTCGTTCGCGAGCGTGATCTCCGTGCCGAGCAGCGTGCCGACGACCTCCGCCGCGCGGCCCCGCCGGGTCGCGTCGGCGAGCCGGACGTGGACCGCTCCCTCGCCCACGGAGCGCTTGAGCTCCGTCGCCGTGCCCTCCGCGATGACCTTGCCGTGGTCGATCACGGCGATCCGGTCGGCGAGCTGGTCCGCCTCCTCCAGGTACTGCGTCGTCAGCAGGACCGTCGCGCCGTCCGCGACGAGCACGCGCACGATGTCCCACACCTGGTTGCGGCTGCGCGGGTCCAGGCCCGTCGTCGGCTCGTCGAGGAAGATCACGCGCGGGCTCATGACGAGGCTCGCCGCGAGGTCGATGCGCCGCCGCATGCCGCCCGAGTACGTCTTGACCTGGCGGTCGCCCGCGTCGCCGAGGCCGAACGCCTCCAGGAGCTCGGCCGAGCGCCCACGCGCCGTGCCGCCGAGGAACCCGTACAGCCGCGCGAGCATCACGAGGTTCTCCGTGCCCGTGAGGTCCTCGTCCACGGACGCGTACTGCCCGGTGAGCCCGACGACGGAGCGCACCTTGTCGGCGTCGTGCACCACGTCGTGGCCCAGCACGCGCGCCGTCCCCGCGTCGGGGCGCAGGAGCGTCGCGAGCATGCGGACCGCGGTCGTCTTGCCCGCGCCGTTCGGCCCGAGGACGCCGAACACGGTGCCCTCGGGGATGAGCAGGTCGATGCCGTCGACCGCTTTGGTGACGGACTTCCCGGTCGTGAAGTGCTTGACGAGGCCGCGTGCCTCGACGGCGAGGTCGCCGCGTGCAGTGTCGGTCATGTCCCCTCCGCGGGTGGTCGTTCGCCGGAGCCGACGAGCTGCCCGGCTCCCCGGGCCACCCACCCACCGACCGTCGGGGCCGGCAGAACTCATCGGTCGCGCACGTCTTCCATCCTGCGCGGCGCGGAGTGTGGTTGCGCGACGTAGAGCCTCCGGTCGCGAGGTAGAACCCGTGGGGCTCTACCTCGCGACCGGAGGCTCTATCTCGCGGGGTGGAGCCTTCTACCTCGCGGCCTGCTCCGCCGCGGCGAGGAGGACGCACGTCGCGACGCCGTCCATGGCGACGCGGACCTCCTCGATCGGGGGGAGGGTCGGGGCGAGGCGCAGGACCTTGTCCTCGGGGTCCTTGCCGTACGGGAACGGGGCGCCGGCGGGCGTGAGGGCGATGCCGGCGGCCTTCGCGAGCTCGACGACGCGCGACGCGGTGCCGGGGACGACCTCGAGGCTGACGAAGTAGCCGCCCTTGGGCTCGGTCCACGACGCGACGCCGGTGCCGCCGAGACGCTCGGCGAGGATGCTCGTCACGACGTCGAACTTGGGCGCGATGATGTCGCGGTGCTTGCGCATGTGCGTGCGCACGCCGTCGGCGTCGCCGAAGAACAGCGCGTGGCGGAGCTGGTTGACCTTGTCCGGGCCGATGGACTGGGCGGACAGGTGCTTCTTGTACCACGCGACGTTCGTGGGCGACGACGCGAGGAACGCGACGCCCGCACCGGCGAACGTGATCTTCGACGTCGAGGCGTAGAGGATCACACGGTCGGGGTGCCCGGCCTCGGCGGCGAGCGAGAGCGCGTCGGCGCTGCGGACCTCGTCGTCGGTGAGGTGGTGGAGCGCGTACGCGTTGTCCCACAGGATGCGGAAGTCCGGGGCGGCGGCGGGCACGGACACGAGCGCGCGCGCGACCTCCTCGGTGACGACCGACCCGTCGGGGTTCGCGTAGGTCGGCACGACCCACATGCCCTTGATGGTGGGGTCGTTCGCGACGAGCTCGGCGACGGCGGCGGCGTCCGGGCCGTCGGCGGTCATGGGCACGGTGACCATCTCGATGCCGAGGGCCTCGCACACCGAGAAGTGACGGTCGTAGCCGGGCACGGGGCAGATCCAGCGGACCTTCTCCTCGCGGCCCCACGGGCGCTCGGAGCCGGGGACGCCGAACAGGGTGGCGTACGCGAGCGTGTCGTACATGAGGGTGAGGCTCGCGTTGCCGCCCGCGAGGAGCTGCTCGACCGGGACGCCGAGCAGCTCGGCGAAGATCTCCCGGAGCCGCCGGAGCCCGTCGAGGCCGCCGTAGTTACGGACGTCGGTGCCGTCGGCGTCGGTGTGCACGCCCTCGCCCGGGAGCGCGAGCAGGGCCTCGGAGAGGTCGAGCTGCTCGGCCGAGGGCTTGCCGCGCGTGAGGTCCAGCTTCAGCCCCAGGGCCTGCAGGTCGGCGTACGCGCGACGCAGGTCGTCCAGGGACGACGCGAGGGTGGTGGTACCGGGTGCGGGGTGCTCGGGCGTGGTCACCCTCCGGACTCTACCGACCCCGCGCAAGACCCGTGAGAGCGTCCTCCAGGGCGGACAGCCCGGTCTCGAGGTCGTCGGCGGAGATGGTCAGCGGGGGAGCGAGGCGGATGGTCGAGCCGTGCGTGTCCTTGGCGAGGACGCCGCGCGCGAGCAGCGCCTCGCACAGGTCGCGACCGGTCCCGCGCGCGGGGTCGAGGTCGAGCCCCGCCCACAGCCCGAGGCCGCGGACGTCGTCGAGCAGGCCGGCCTCCACGAACCCGGCGAGCCGCGCGTGGAACCGGGCGCCGAGCTCGCGCGCGCGGCGCTGCGGCTCGCCGGTCGCGAGGAGCTCGAGGACCGCGAGCGCCACCGCGCACGCGAGCGGGTTGCCGCCGAACGTGCTGCCGTGCGTGCCCGGGGTGAGCACCTCCAGCACGTCTCGACGGCCCACCACCGCGGACACGGGCAGGATCCCGCCGCCGAGCGCCTTGCCGAGCGTCACGAGGTCGGGGCGCACGCCCCACGTCTCGACCGCGAGCGTCGTGCCGGCGCGGCCGAGCCCGGACTGGATCTCGTCGGCGACGAGAAGCACGTCGCGCTCGGCGGTGAGCGCGCGCAGCCGCGGCCAGTAGTCGGCGGGCGGCACGATCACTCCTGACTCGCCCTGGACCGGTTCGAGCAGCACCGCGACGGTGGTCTCGTCGATCGCGGCAGCGGCGGCGTCGGCGTCGCCGTACGGCACGAGGCGGAAGCCGGGCGTGTACGGGTCGAACCCGCGGCACGCGTCCTCGTCGTCGGAGAAGGACACGATCGTCGTCGTGCGGCCGTGGAAGTTCCCGGAGCCGACGACGATCGTCGCCTCTCCGGGGCGCACGCCCTTGACGTCGTACCCCCACTTGCGCGCGGTCTTGACCGCGGTCTCGACGGCCTCGGCGCCGGTGTTCATCGGGAGCACCAGGGAGTCCGTCCCGCCGGTGGTGAGCGGTCCGACGAGCGCGGCGAGCGCGGTGGCGAACGGCTGCAGGAGGTCGTGGTCGAACGCGCGCGACGTGAGCGTGACGCGCCCGAGCTGATGGGTCGCGGCGGCGACGAGCGTGGGGTGCCGGTGCCCGAAGTTGAGGGCGGAGTAGCCCGCGAGGAAGTCGAGGTAGCGGCGCCCGTCGACGTCGGTGACCCACGACCCCTCGGCGGTCGCGACGGTCACGGGCAGCGGGTGGTAGTTGTGCGCGAGCGCGTCGCGTGGGCCGTCGTCCGCCGCCCCGGCGACCGGGCGGACGTCCTGCGCGGTCACGACGCGCTCCCGGTGGTGGGCCGCGACACGGGGGCCGGCTCACGGATCTCGAGCGTGCAGCACTTGGCGCCACCGCCTCCGCGCAGCAGCTCGGACGTGTCGACGGCGACCGTCTCGTAGCCGCGCTCGCGCAGCGCGGCGGCGAACCGCTCGGCGCGCGGGGCGTGCACGACGTGCACGCCGTCGCTCACCGCGTTGAGGCCGAGCACGACGGCGTCCTCCTCGGTCGCGAGGAGCGCGTCGGGGTAGCGCTCGCGCAGGACCTCCTGCGCGGCGGGCGAGAACGCGGGCGGGTAGTAGGCGACGTCGACGGGCGGGGGGCCGGTGAGGCCGGGGTGCGCGTCGTCGTCGGGCCGCGTGGCGCCCGGGGTCGTGCCGGAGCCTCCGCGCAGCACGGTGAGCGCGGTGTCGAGGTGGTAGAAGCGCGGGTCGACGAGCTCGAGCGTCACGACCTCGCGCCCCCACAGCGCCGCGGCCTCGGCGTGTGCGGCGCGGTCGGTGCGGAAGCCGGTGCCGGCGAGCACGACGTCGCCCGCGACGAGCAGGTCGCCCTCGCCCTCGTTGACGTGCTCGGCGAGGTGGGTGACGTACCCGTGGTCGGCGAACCACTTGAGGTAGGCGGGGCCCTCGGGGCCGCGCTCGGGGTGCGTGAAGCGCGCGGAGTAGACGAGGCCGTCGACGACGGTCGCGCCGTTCGCGGCGTAGACCATGTCCGGCAGACCCGGGACGGGATCGATCGTCTCCACGGTGTGGCCGAGGTCCCGGTAGGTGTCGCGCAGGCGCTCCCACTGGGCGACCGCGAGCGGGGTGTCGACCGGGGTGCGCCGGTCCATCCACGGGTTGATCTCGTAGCTCACGGTGAAGTACGTGGGCCGGCACATGAGGTAGTGCCGGGGCTGGCCTGGGCGCATCGCCGCCTCCTCGCGGGAGCCGGGCCTGCCGGGGTGGTGCGGCCCGGGTGGTGGTCGGACGGGGGTGGCGTCCGATGGTGCTGGTGGGCTGCCGGTTGGTTGCTGGATGCCAGCGTACGTCCGTGACGTGCGCGCGTCCTGGGACGGCGCACGTCACGCCCGGCTGTTGACAGCGATATTCTATCGATATATCGTTAGCGTGTCGCTGAGAGTCGAGACGACTCGCGACCATCGCGAGGCCGGCACGGCCCGCCACCGCTCCGCGGAACACCCGGAGCCCCACGAACACCCAGGAGACACATCCCATGAGCTACGCACACCAGCACCGGGGCAGCACCCCGGAGAACGTCCAGAACATGTCCCAGCCGTTCGGCGGGCGTCCCGGGCCGCGGCCCGGCCGCCGTCGTCGTGACGGCTTCCCGCCCGTGCCCGACGACGCGGCCTGGTTCCGCGGCGACGGCCCCTCCGGCCGTGGTCGGGGCGGCGCGCGCCGCGGCGGTGGCCGCGGGTTCGGCGGCCCGGTTGACGGCGGACGCGGCTTCGGCCCCGGCTCCGGCGACCGCGGGTTCGGGCCCGGCTTCGGGCCGGGCGGCCCCGTTGGCCCCGGCTTCGGTCCGGGCCACGGCGGGCGTCGTCACGGGGGCCGCGGTCGCGGCCCCGGGCGCGCCGGCCGCGGTGACGTCCGCGCCGCCGTCCTGCTGCTCCTCGCCGAGCAGCCCATGCACGGCTACCAGGTCATCCAGGAGATCGCCGAGCGGAGCGAGGGCCAGTGGCGCCCGAGCCCCGGCGCGGTGTACCCGGCGCTGAACCTGCTCCAGGACGAGGGGCTCGTCGAGCTCTCGGCCGACGGCGGGCGCCGCCTCGCGACGCTCACCGAGGCGGGCACCGCGTACGTCGCGGAGCACGCCGCCGAGCTGGGCGACCCGTTCGCCGACGCCGCCGGTCGCGGCGGCCGCTCGCGGCGCGAGCTGCGCGCGGGCGTCGAGGCGGTCGCCGCGGCGGTCCACCAGGTCGCCCGCACGGGCACCGACGAGCAGGCGCAGGCCGCGGCGGAGCTCCTCGAGCGCACGCGCCGCGAGCTCTACCTGATCCTCGCCGGCCCCGCCGCGACGACCCCCGCGCCGGACACGACGGGTGCCCCCGCATCGTCGGACGCGCAGGTCGAGGACGCCCCGCCGGCCTGACCTCGCCCGGCCCCCGCCGAACCCGGGGTCGTGGGGCACCAGCGCAGGTTGGTGGCCCGCAACCCCGGGTTCGGCGTGTCCAGGGGCTCAGCGGTGGGCGGACAGCCGGGTCTCGAGGCGGCGCAGCGACGTCCGCATCATCCAGCGCAGCGCGAGGCCGACCAGCGGTGCGGTGACGGCGCGCGGGAGCAGGCCGGCGAGGTACGCCTCTTCCCACCACACGACGCGGCAGCGACCGCGGCCCAGCGGGACGACGTCGAACCCCGCGTCGCCGAGCAGGACAGGACCGAGCTTGTGCACCCGCGTGCTCCCGGTCCGGCCGGCCGCGACGGACGGGCGGTCGAGCGACTCGACCACCATGCGGTCGGTGAAGCCTCGCCCCGTGCGCCCGACGCGCGGACCGCTCACCATCGTGAAGCGGTCGCCGACCTCCGGGCCGCGGGCCGCGGGGGTCGCCATCACGGTGAGCGGGATCCAGCGCGGGTGCGTGCGCGGGTCGGCGACCCACGCGAACGCGACGGACGCGTCGACGTCGAGCTCGCGCGCCACGGCGACCCGCCGCACGGGTCGACCCCGGCGGGGCGCCTCGTCGCCGCCCGTCACTCCGCGTCGCGCGCGGGGGAGTGGTCCCGCCGCCCGCGCCCGGGCAGGAGGCGACGGCGCCGCCGCGGGCTCGCCGCGCCGTCGGGCACCGGGACGAGCCGCGGCGGTGCGTCCTCGACCGGAGACTCGACGACCTCCAGGAGCCGCCCGAACACCGACGGCGGCGGCCCGAACGCGCGCCGGGACTGGCCGATCACGCCGTGCCCGAGCGCGCGCGCCCCGGCGACGCCGACGACCGCCCCGACGCCGAACGGGACGAGGCGTCCGATCGCGAGGCCGGACTGCTTGGCGAGCTGCGTGCGCAGGAAACGGTTGCCGAGCGCCTTGTTCACCTTGACGAGCGTCCCGGCGGGCATGCTCGTGAGCAGGACCTTGCCCCACGCGAGGCCCGACCCCTGGGTCGCGCGCTCGACGTCGCGCGCACCCTTCTCGCCGAGCACGGTGGCGAGGAGCAGGGCGCGGCGGCGCGCGACGTCGTCCACGGCGATCCCGTGCACGTCCGCCACGGCGAGCGCGAACGCGGCCGACGACGCGAAGAACGTCGCGATGTCGCTCGACGTCAGCGCGATCCCCACGCCGGTGCCCACCGACGGGATGGCCGCGGCCGCGCCCACGGCGCCGCCGGCGGCCTGGATGACGAGCAGGTACTCGCGCTCGAGGATCCGCACGATCTGCGCGGGGCTCGCCTCCGGGTTCCGGCGGCGCACGCCGTCCACGTGCGCGCGGATCACGTGGGAGGGGATCGTCACGGCATTGTCGAGCGCCGCGTCGAGCAGCGGCGTGGGGCGGTAGGCGGCCCAGTCCGTCGCGTCGCCGGTCGCGTCCTGCGGCGCCCGGACGGCGCGCCGGCCCCGCCGCGCGACGGCGTCCGACGTGGGGGTCCCCGGGGGGTCCCACGTCCCGTAGTCCGGCGTACCGGACGGCTGCTCGTGCGCCATCACGCCTCCCGTCGTCGGTCGGGCCTCACGGCCCGGTCGTCACTCGACGCTGCCGCCCGGCTGCTGGAACACCGTGTGCACGGTCGCGCCGGCCTTGATCGTCCGTCCCACTGTGCAGGTCTTCTCGATCGCCCGCTCGGCGACCGTGAGCAGGCGCTCGCGCGCCTCGTCGTCGAGCGAGGACAGGTCGATCTCGAACCGCTCCGTGATCTCGGGGTAGCGGTCCTCGGGCAGGTCCTTGACGCCCTCCGCGTGGATCGTCACCGCGTAGTCGTCGCCGAGGCGGCGCGCGAACGTGCGGTCCGAGCTCATGCCCGCGCACGCGGCCAGCGCGATCTTCAGCAGCTCTCCCGGCGTGAACACCGCGCCCGCGCTCGCGGGCCCGATGAGCACCTGCGCGCCGCGCGCGGAGTAACCGGTGTACGTGCGCACGCCGGTGCGCTCGACCCACAGGGCGTCCGTGGGCGACGGCGACGACGGGGCGATCTCGTCGGTGCCCGGCTGCGGCGGCGTGGTGGCTGGCTCGGTCGTCATGCGTCGATCCTCGCACTCGTGCGGTGCCGGTGCGCTCGTCGCCCACCGGTCGGTCGCCCGCGAGAACGCGGACGGCGGCCACGTGATTCCCGCCGTGCCGCCGGTGCTCCGGGCGGGGAGGATCGGGGCATGAGGGTCGTCGTCGCAGGAGGGACCGGACGCGTGGGCGCGCAGCTCGTCGCGATGCTGCGCGCGGGCGGGCACGACGCCGTCCCGCTCGCCCGGAGCACGGGCGCCGACCTGCAGACCGGCGCCGGGGTGGACGCGGCCCTCACGGGCGCGGACGTCGTCGTGGACGTCACGCGGCCGTCGACGTACGTCGACGCGGAGGTCCTGGCGTTCTTCACCACCGGCACCCGGACGCTGCTCGACGCCGGGGCGCGCGCCGGCGTCCGACACCACCTGGTGCTCTCGATCGTCGGCGTCGACCACGTGGACGCCGGGTTCTACCGGGCGAAGCGCGCGCAGGAGGACCTCGTGCGCGCGTCGGACGTCGCGTGGTCGGTCGTGCGGGCCACGCAGTTCTTCGAGTTCGTCGGCACGATCGCGGACCACCTCACGGTCGACGGCGTCGTGCGGGTCCCGCCGGTCGCGTTCCAGCCCGTCGCGACGGCGGACGTGGCGTCGGCGCTCGCGGACGTCGCGACGGGGGAACCACTGCGGGAGGTCGTCGACCTGGCCGGGCCGGAGCGCGTGCGGTTCGACGCGTTCCTGCGCGACGTCCTCGCCGCGCGGGGCGACGGGCGCGAGGTGGTCACCGATCCCGAGGCACGGTACTTCGGGGCGCGGCTCGTCCAGGGCTCGCTCGTGCCGCACGGCGAGGCGCTGCACGGCGGGACGTCCTTCGCACGGTTCGCGGCCCGGGCCGCGAACCCGCGCCAGGCGCAGGGGTAGCCGCCCGGGTCCGTCGGTCGGGGCGGGCCGACGGACCCGGACGGCGGTCTCAGGCCGCGCGGAGAGGTTCCGGCGCGGGTCGCGAGGGCCGCGGGGGCCGCGTGGACCCAGCGGGGGCGTCGCCGTCGGCACTGTCGGACGATCCGTCGAGCCGCGGGCCGGGTCGGCCGTCGGCGGCGACCGCTGCCGTCGCCCCGGCGACGAACGCCTCGCGCGGCCGCTGCACCGAGGCGAGCGAGACGACGTCGCGCCCGAACGCAGCGGCCGTGGCCCAGACCGCGAGCACGCGGGCCGTGCGCTCCCAGCTCGGGATCGCGAGCACGTGGTACCCGCGGTGCATGAGCCACGCGAGGCGCCCGCGCACGACAAGACGGCGGTACTCGAACACGCCCGAGCCGAGGCCGAGCGTCGCGACGACGCCGAGACTCCCGTGCACGTACGGTCGCGTGGCGCGGCCACGGCGTGCGGCGACGAGGTTGCGGGCGAGGCGCCTGCCCTGCCGCACCGCGTGCTGGGCGTTCGGGACCGTGAGCGCGCCCGGCCGCGGGACCGCGAGGTCAGGGACGGCGGCGCCGTCGCCCGCGGCCCAGGCGTCGGGCACGGTGTCGTCCACCGTCCCGATCCGCAGGTCCGGCCGCGTGACGAGGTAGCCGCGCGCGTCCACGGGCAGGTCCGTGTGCGTCGCGACGACGGGGTTCGCTGCGTTGCCCGCGGTCCACACGAGCAGCCCCGTGGCGAACGACTCGCCGGTCGAGAGCGTCACGACCCCGCCCTCGGCGGAAACGAGCCCGGCCTCCAGGTGCACGTGCGCGCCGCGGCGCTCCAGCTCTCGCAGGACCCACCGCCCCGGACGCTCGGTGACCTCCGGCAGGATGCGCGCGTTGCGCTCGACGAGGTGGAACCGCAGCTCGGCCGGGTCGATCTCGGGGTAGACGCGCGTGAGGTCGTGCGCGAGCGACAGGAGCTCGGCGAACCCCTCCACGCCGGAGAACCCGCCGCCGACGAACGTCACCGTGAGCAGCCGCTCGCGCTCCGGACCGGCGGGCAGGCTCGCGGCCCGGTCGAACGACGTGAGCAGCCGGTCGCGGATCGCGACGGCCTCCTCGACGTGCTTCATCCCGATCGCGTGCTCGGCGACGCCCGGCACGGGAAACACGCGTGTCACGGCACCGGCCGTGACGACGACCGTGTCGTACGTGAGCTCGTACGCCTCGCCCGAGCGCGGCCGCACGACGACCACGCGGCGCGCGTGGTCCACGTGCTCGACCGTCCCGTCGAGCAGGCGCGTGCGGCGCAGGTGGCTGCGGTGCGCGACCGCGGCGTGCCGCGCCTCGACAGAGCCCGCGACGACCTCGGGCAGGAACGGCTGGTAGGTCATGTACGGGCGCGGGTCGACCAGGACCAGCTCGACCTCGCCGCGGCGCAGCTCGCGCCGCAGGCGCTTCTCGATCTCCCGGGCCGCCGTGAACCCGGCGTAGCCCCCGCCGACGATGACGATGCGTTCCATCACTGCCTCCTGGTTGCCCCTGTGCCCCACGAGCGTCCGTCCGACGCCCTACCCGTACGACCGCCCGGGAGCGCGCTGCGTGACATGACGTGCGTCACCCTCGTCGACGAGCGCCCGCGGCCGTGGGCGGTCGAGGCCGGGACAGGCCGACGGCAGTTGTTGACCCGCCCCGCGGCGACGACCCACACTGACGACCGTGGCCCCCGACTCGACCTCCCCGATCTTTGCCGTCGTGACCGAGGGCGAGCGTGCGCCGTCGGGCAGCCCCGCCGGGCCGGTCCCGACCCCGTACGAGGACCTCCTGCGCGACGTCCTCGCCCACGGGACCCCCAAGGGCGACCGCACCGGGACGGGCACGCGCAGCGTGTTCGGTCGGCAGCTCCGGTTCGACCTGTCGCAGGGCTTCCCCCTCATCACGACCAAGCGCGTCCACCTCAGGTCGATCGCGTACGAGCTCCTGTGGTTCCTGCGCGGCGACTCGAACGTGCGCTGGCTGCAGGAGCGTGGCGTGAGCATCTGGGACGAGTGGGCCGACGCCGACGGCGAGCTCGGCCCGGTCTACGGCGTCCAGTGGCGCTCGTGGCCGACGCCGGACGGCCGGCACGTGGACCAGGTCGCCCAGGTGATCGAGCAGATCCGGTCCAACCCGGACTCGCGTCGCCACATCGTCTCCGCGTGGAACGTCGCGGAGATCGAGGACATGGCCCTGCCGCCGTGCCACGCGTTCTTCCAGTTCTACGTGGCCGACGGGAAGCTGTCGTGCCAGCTCTACCAGCGCTCGGCCGACCTGTTCCTCGGCGTGCCGTTCAACATCGCGTCGTACGCGCTGCTCGTCCACATGGTCGCCGCGCAGACCGGTCTCGAGGTCGGCGACTTCGTGTGGACCGGCGGCGACGTGCACATCTACGACAACCACGTCGAGCAGGTGCGCGAGCAGCTCACGCGCGAGCCGT
Organism: Cellulosimicrobium sp. NPDC030954; assembly: GCF_055571305.1. Lineage (NCBI taxonomy): Bacteria > Bacillati > Actinomycetota > Actinomycetes > Micrococcales > Promicromonosporaceae > Cellulosimicrobium > Cellulosimicrobium sp. NPDC030954. The sequence continues at coordinate 27,859 of NZ_JBVIFN010000008.1, read as the reverse complement.
ACCCCTACCCGACCCTGCGCCTCGCGCCGCGCGACTCGATCGACGCGTACGAGTACGAGGACATCGAGGTCGTCGGGTACCAGCACCACCCGACGATCAAGGCCCCGATCGCGGTCTGACGGCGGTGGGGGAGGAGACGCTCGGCGGGCCGACGCTCGGGCTGGTCTGGGCGCAGGCGCGCGACGCCGCCGGGCGGCACGTCATCGGCGCGGGCGGCACCATGCCGTGGCACCTGCCCGAGGACCTCGCGCACTTCCGGCGCGTCACGTCGGGCCACCCCGTCGTCATGGGCCGCCGCACCTGGGACTCGCTCCCGCCCCGGTTCCGGCCCCTGCCGGGGCGGACGAACGTCGTCGTGACGCGACAGCGGGGCTGGTCGCCCGGGGAGCCCTCGCCACGCGCCGGTGCGTCCGGCGGTGCGGTGCCCGACGGCGGTCACCCGGCCGAGCCGGCCGGCGCGCCCGTGCGCGTGGCCGGGTCGGTCGCGGAGGCGCTCGCGGCGGCCCGCGCGGCGGCGCGCGACACCGGGTCGGGCGAGGTGTGGGTCATGGGCGGCGCGCAGCTCTACGCGGCGACGATCGCGCTTGCGGACCGGTGCGTCGTCACGGAGATCGACGCCGTCGTCGCGGGCGACACCTACGCTCCCGACGTCCCCGACGGGTGGGCCGTGCACGCGGGCGGGTGGGCGACGTCGTCCACCGGCCTGCGCTACCGCTTCACGACCTGCACGCGCGTCTGACCTCGGTCCCGGGGTCGTCAGCCCTCCGTGCCGCACGGACGGGGCACGGGTGCGTCAGAGCAGGCCGGTCGGCTCGATCGGGTCGAGCCGGGGCGGCGGCACGGGGTGCGGCTCCTCGATCGTCTCGACGGCCGCCTCCTGCGGGGCGGTGAGCCGCGCGACGGCCTCCTCGAGGTTGGTCGTGATCGCGGCGACCAGGCCGTCGGCGTCGCGCGCCTCGAGGCGGTCGACGAGGATCTCGTGGGACTCGGGGGAGTCGGCGCGCACGGCGTACTCGTCGCTGACCGTGAAGCTCGCGACCCGGACCTCGACGATGAGCGTCGTCATCCAGCGCAGCAACCACGGGTTGCCGCCTGCGGCCACCAGGGTCCAGTGCAGGGTGAGGTCGGCGTCCCCGATCCGGCGCGGGTCCTGCGAGGCGCCGGCCGACACGAGGGCGTCGTACGCGGCGCGGACCGAGGCGACCTCCGGGTCGGTCGCTCGGGCGACGGCGAGGCGGGCGGCCGTGGTCTCGACGCTCGTGCGCGCGGCGTACAGCGCCGGGATGCGGTCGCGCCCGATCGTCACGACGCGCAGGCCCCGCCCCGGGGTCGCGGTCAGGAGCCCCTCCTGCACGAGCCGCTGTGCGGCCTCGCGGAACGGGCCGCGGCTGACGCCGAGCTGTCCGGCGATCTCGACCTCGCGGATGGGCGTTCCCACACGCAGCGCGCCGGAGTAGATCGCGTCGCGCAGCTCGCGCGTGATGAGGTCGACCGTCGACGGTCGCGTCACCGGCGAGAGGAACGGTGCGGCGCTGTGCGGCGCGCGCGAGGTCGGGCTCATCGAGTCCCCTTCCGCGTCGTGGTGGTCGTGGCGGTGCCGGTGCCGGCCTTCGTGCCCAGACCGTTGGGTCACGATCCGGTATCACATCATCCCCTGTCGCGGACGTCCGCACGGCGGTGCGGTTATTGTCGACAATCGGACCATAGGACAGTCGGATTGTCTAACGTCGGACAAAGCGTTAGCGTGGCCGACCGTCCGCTCAGCCCCACGACCGTCCGCGACCGCTCGCGTCGACGGGCACGAAGGGAACCATGTCTTCCACGCGAACCACCCCGTACCGTCGCCGCGCGCTGCTCGGGGCGGGTGCCGCCGTCCTGCTCACCGCGACGGCCGCCTGCTCGAGCGTCGACGGCGGGTCCGGCGGCGCGACCGGCGACGGCGGCCTCCTGGCCGACCTCCAGGACGCCGGGACCATCACCGTCGGCTTCGCCGGTGAGGAGCCGTACAGCTTCCAGGACGCGTCCGGGGAGCTCACGGGCGCCGCCGTAGCGCTGAACGAGGCCGTCTACGGCGAGCTCGGCATCGACACGGTCGAGGGCACGCTCACGGAGTGGAACGCCCTCATCCCCGGGCTCAACGCGGACCGCTTCGACTCGATCAGCGCCGGGATGTCGATCCTGCCCGAGCGGTGCGAGCAGGCCGCCTTCAGCGAGCCCGAGATCATGTACACCACGGCGTTCCTCGTCCCCGAGGGCAACCCGAAGAACCTCACCGACTGGCAGTCGGCCGTCGACGCGGGGGTGAACCTCGCCGTGATGTCCGGGGCGATCGAGGCCGGCTACGCCGAGAAGACCGACGTGCGCACCACCCAGGTGGGCAGCCCCCAGGACGGGCTGGACGCCGTCGTCTCGGGCCGTGCCGACGCGTTCGCGCTGACCGGGATCTCGTTGCGGGCGCTCGCGGAGAGCGCCGACGCCCCGGTCGAGGCCACGGAGTCGTTCGTCGCCGTGATCGACGGCGTCCCCCAGATCGGCGCGGGCGCGACGGTCTTCCGCGCGGGCGACACCGACCTGCTGGACGCGTACAACGAGCAGCTCGCCGAGATCGTGTCCGACCCGCAGCGGTACGAGGACGTCCTCGGGCCGTTCGGGTTCACCGAGGCGGAGCGCCCCGTGGAGGGCCTGACCGCCGAGATGCTGTGCGAGGGCGACCTCGAGAAGATCGCGGACGAGCTCGGCCCGGAGCTCGGCCTGGGCTCCTGAGCCGATGTCCGACGACATCCAGACGCTCGTCGACCGCCTCCCGCGGCTGGGCGACGCCGTCCTGGTCACCCTGCAGCTGACGGTCGGCGGCGCCCTGCTCGCGATGGCCGTCGCGCTGCTCCTCGGGTTCGGCTCGCGCGCCCGCACCCTGTGGCTGCGCGCGCCGTCCCGGGTCGTCGTGGAGTTCTTCCGCGGGACGTCGCTCGTGGTGCAGTTCTTCTGGCTCTTCTTCGTGCTCCCCGCGTTCGGCGTCAAGCTCGAGTCGATGGCCGTGGGCGTCCTCGCGCTCGGCCTCAACTACGGGGCGTACGGCGCGGAGGTCGTCCGCGGCTCGATCAACGCGGTGCCCCGCGGCCAGTGGGAGGCGTGCACCGCGCTCAACCTGGGCCCGGTCCACCGCGTGCGGCGGGTGATCTTCCCGCAGGCGTGGGCGCTCATGATCCCCCTGCTCGCGAACCTGCTCATCCAGCTGCTCAAGGGCTCGGCGCTGGCGACGTACATCTACCTGCACGACGTCTTCTTCTGGACGGACCAGCTCCGCACGGCGACGCGCGACACGGTCTTCAGCTTCACCGTCGGCCTGCTCGTGTACTTCGCGATCGCCTACCTCCTCACCTGGGGCATGAACGGGCTCGAGGCGCGGGCCAAGCGGCGGCTCGGCGTCGTGCCGACCCGCCCGTCGCTGCGCGAGGTGCTCCGGGTGCGCCCGCCCAGGGCGCAGCGGCCCGGGGACGTGCCGACGGAGCGGGGCACCGCGCCGCTCGCGGGGGAGCCCCACGAGCGCGCCGCGCGCCCCGTGGCGGCCGGCGTGCGAGGGGAGGACGCATGAACGAGATCTGGAGCTGGGACCGCGCCGCCCAGGTGTTCCCCGAGCTGCTGGAGGGGCTCAGGGTCACCGTGCTCGCGACCGTCGTCGGGATGGTCATCGCGTCCGTCCTGGGGCTGCTCATCGCGCTCGCCGGCCGGGCCCCGAGCCGTTGGGCCACGGCGCCGCTGCGCCTCGTGGTGGACTTCGTCCGCATGACGCCGCTGCTCGTGCAGCTCGTGTTCGTCTACCTCCTCCTGCCCGCCGTGCCGGGCATCGTGGTGGGGTGCGTCGTCCTCGGCGTGCACTACGCGACCTACATGTCCGAGGTCTACCGGGCCGGGATCGACGCCGTGCCGCGCGGGCAGTGGGAGGCCGCGACGGCGCTGAACCTGCCGCGCGGGCGCACGTGGCGGGCCGTGATCCTGCCGCAGGCGATCAAGAACACGCTGCCGGGGCTCGGGAACTACGCGATCTCGATGTTCAAGGAGACGCCGTTCCTCTTCGCGATCTCCGTCGTGGAGATGTTCACCGCCGCCCAGACCTTCGGCGCCAACACGTTCTCGTACGTCGAGCCGCTCACCATGGTCGGGATCCTCTTCCTGGTCGTGAGCTACCCGACGTCGCTGCTCGTCCGACGCATGGAGACCCGCCTTGCCTGACCTGACCACCTCCACCGGGAGGACGACCGTGACCACCGACCAGGCCGACACCGCGGACCGAGGCGTCGCGCCCGCTATCGAGTTCCGCGACGTCGTCAAGCGGTTCGGCGACAACGTCGTGCTCGACGGGCTCGACTTCACCGTCCCGCAGGGCGAGCGCGTGACGTTGATCGGACCCTCCGGGTCCGGCAAGACGACGATCCTGCGTCTGCTCATGACGCTCGAGGAGGCCGACGGCGGGCTCATCCTCGTCGACGGCGACCCCTACACGCACGAGTACCGGGGGCAGCGCCGGGTCGCGGTCCCGGAGAAGCGGCGCCGGGTCGTGCGCAACCGCGTCGGCATGGTGTTCCAGCAGTTCAACCTGTTCCCCAACATGTCCGTGCTGGAGAACGTCGTCGAGGCGCCGGTCCACGTGCTCGGACGGTCCAAGGACGAGGCGGTGGTCCGTGCCGAGCAGCTCCTCGAGCAGGTCGGGCTGTCCGACAAGCGCGACTTCCGCACCAACCAGCTCTCGGGCGGGCAGCAGCAGCGCGTGGCCATCGCCCGTGCGCTCGCGATGGACCCGGAGATCCTGCTGCTCGACGAGGTCACGTCGGCGCTCGACCCGGAGATCGTCGCCGACGTCCTCGGCGTCCTGCGCGACGTCGCGGCGACCACGGACATCACCATGCTGCTCGTCACGCACGAGATGCAGTTCGCGCGCGAGGTCTCCGACCGCGTGCTGATGTTCGACCACGGGCACATCGTCGAGCAGGCCGACCCCGAGACGATGTTCACCGCGCCGCGGCACGAGCGCACGCAGGAGTTCCTCCGGGCCGTGCTCGGCTGACTCGCAGGTCTGACTCGCAGGTCAGACGTCCCCGACGCGCGCGAGCGCGTCCACGACGAGGTCCCAGAACCGGGCGTGGTCGAGCGTGACCGCGACCTGGGTGCGGCACTCGTCGGGGCCCGGCTCGTCGCCGCGCAGGTCCGCGACCGTCATGCCGGTGGTCAGTGCGCCGTGGAGCTCGACGTCCAGCGGGGCGCGGCGCGTCGTCATGACCTCCGGGTCGATCACGGCCGCCACCGCGCACGGGTCGTGGACCGGCGGGTAGGGGAAGCCCTGCGCCGAGCGGTACGTCGCCCCGTAGAAGTCGAGCAGCTCGCCGACGAACCGGGCGGCCGGTGTGCCGAGCGCGGAGAGCCGGTCGCGCACGTCCGGCGTCGCGACGGCCTGGTGGGTCAGGTCCAGCCCGACCATCGTCACCGGCCACGCCTCGTGCAGCACCACGTGTGCCGCCTCCGGGTCGGCGAGCACGTTGAACTCCGCGACCGGCGTGCGGTTGCCCCCGTGGTAGCCGCCGCCCATCATCACGACCTCCCGCACGCGCGGCACGATGCGCGGCTCCCGGCGCGCCGCCATCGCGACGTTCGTCAGCGGCCCGGTCGGCACGAGCGTGATCTCCCCGGGCTCCGCGCCCATGACCGTCTCCACGACGAGGTCGACCGCGTGGCGGCGGTCGACGGCGCGCCGCGGGGCGGGCAGGACCGGCCCGTCCATCCCGGACTCGCCGTGGATGTCCGGTGCGACGATCCGCGGCCGCACGAGCGGCCGGTCGCACCCGGCCGCGACCGGGACGTCGATCCCCGCGAGCTCGGCGACGGCGAGCGCGTTGCGCGTGACCTTCTCCAGCGTCTGGTTCCCCGCGACCGTCGTCACGGCCACGAGCTCGACGGCGGGGCTGCCGTGCGCGAGCAGCATCGCGATCGCGTCGTCGTGGCCGGGGTCGCAGTCGAGGAGGACGCGGCGTGGCGCGTCGGCACGTCCGGTGGGCATGGGCCCATCCTCGCCCGCCAGCCGCGGTCCGGCCCGGCAGCCGCGGCCGGTCGCAGGTGCGCTTCGCCTCCGACCGTCGCCGACGGCTAGGCTGTCCCCCGGCCCGTTCCCCGGGGCCGCGCGCCTGTAGCTCAGGGGATAGAGCACCGCTCTCCTAAAGCGGGTGTCGCCAGTTCGAATCTGGCCAGGCGCACCGAGCATCACCGCGGCTCACGATCTTTGGGCCGGCGATCCCATGCCGAGCACCCCGCCGTGCGCAGCCTCAGCAGCGACATCGCGGCCGCGGACGACGTGCTGGCCCGCGCGACCACGGTCACGGACGCCGACGTCGTGCGGCGCTTCCTCGCCTGCTTCGACCCGCGGCCCACGACGCCCGTCACGCTGCCCGCACGGTGACCGAGCCCGCGCCCGACGACGGGAGCGACCCTGGCCAGGTGGTCGGTGCGCGGGCGGTCGTGCGGTGGGCGGACGCGCACGGACTCGGATCCGCCCACCGCCGTCGTGCCCTCGGCCGTCCTCAGGCGGACGCGGGTGTGGAGGGCGCGGGGGTGGGCGCCGTGCCCGTGCTCCCGCCCGTCTCGGCCTCGGCGCCCTCACCCGTTCCCGTGCCGGGGTCGGGCGTGGTCGAGGGACCGGGGTCCGGCGTCGTCGGCTCCGGTGAGGGCTCCACGGTGGGGCTCTCGGTGGGGTCCGGGGTCGGGGTCGTGGACGGCTCGTCCGTCGGCGTCGTCGACGGCGCCGGGTCCTGGGTCGGCACGGTCGACGGGTCCACGGCCGGGTCCGACGGCGCGGGCGTCGCGGGAGCGTCGGTCCCGGTCGGGCGCTCGCGGCTGATCGTCGTCCCCGAGCCCTCCACGCCTCGCACGGCGTCCGAGATCGGCTTGCCGATCGCGAGCTCGACCACGAGGACGACACCCATCACCACGACGAACAGCGCGAGCGCCGACACGGTCAGGACGCGCCCGCGGCCGTAGCGGTCGACGAGCCGCAGCCAGGCGTTCTGCGGCGGCTCCGGCTCCGTGCCCTCGGGGGCCACCGGGTCGCCGTCGGCGCCCCCGGTCGCGTCGCCGCCCAGCGCGAGGGCGGCCTCCGCCCCCGTGGCCGAGTCCGCCGCCGTCCCCGTGGCCGAGTCCGCCTCCGGCGCCGAGCCGTCGACGACGACCGTCCCGCGCGGCACGCTCGCGACGGCGGTCGTGACGGTGGTGGTCGTCGCGCGCTCGCGCGGGGTGCTCCCACCGGTGGTCACCTGCACGACCTTGCCGACGACGGGCACGAGCTGCTCGCGCGTCTTCTGGATCGAGCGCGTGTAGACGTAGTTCGCGACGACGGTGAGCGCGCTCGCGATGCCGGCGCCGATGATCGTGCCCGCGGTCCCGAAGTACGACAGCAGCACCGTGGTGCTCACGGCGGCGAGAGAGCTCGCGAGGACCTGCGTGAGGGAGAGCCGGGCGGGGGCCTCGCGCTCCTTCGCGGGCGCGGTCTCCGCGGCGGCACGTCCTGCCTCGCGCCCGGCGTCGTGGGGCGCGGGGCGCTGTGCGGGGGAGTCGTCGCTGTCGGGGCGGGGTGCTGGGGGCGTCGTCACGTGGTGCGGGTTTCCGGTCGTCGGCGGGTCAGGACCACCCGCCGCCACCGGCCGTGGACGTCGGCCGCGCGCCAGGGACCGGCGTCGGGCCACGGGCGTCCTCCCACGGTAGGCCGCTCGTGTGGACCTCGCTCAGGGGCGTCGTGCCGGGGGCTCAGAGGAACGGGAGAGATCCTGTGACGCCGCCGGTCGGGGCACCGCGGCGGGGAGGGGCGGCGACGTATCCTGCCGAGGTCCGCGCCGACCGTCGCCGGGCCCGGGGAGACGAGCGCCGTGTGGTCCCCGCCACAGGGCGGAGGCGGCCGCGCGAGCCACAGGAATCGCAGAATCCCGCGCGAGTTGTGGACGCTCGTCCAGGTGGTTCTCAGGCGCTTCCGGGCCGCGCGCGTGATTCACCCGTCCAGGAGCGTGGGCCGTGTTGACGCCTGGCATCTCGCCGTGCAAGATAGTCCTCGACAGCGCGCATCGCCTGCCCCCTGCGCGGTGCGCGCTGTTTCACACTTCTCCGGGAGAACATCCCGGAATAGTTCGGAACGACGGCCTCGGAACACGAATTCTCGTGATCCGGGGCCGTTCGTCGTCCTGCCTCGTCGCAGCCTCGCGCACGTCCGGCCGTCGGGCGGCCGCGGCCCGGTACCGCCCGACGGTCCGGGTCGCCGACCCTCCGGCGCGCCGCGCCGGGCCTCGCGAGGCGGACGGTTAGCGTCGGAGGGTGAATGCCGCAGCCCGCACCAGCTCAGCCGCCCGGAGCGTGGCCGATCCTGCTCGGCTGCCCGCTACCGCTCCCGGTGGGACCGACCAGCCCGCCGCCGAGGCAGCCGACGTGACGCCGCCCCGCCCCGTGCTCGTCCCCGAGCCCACGACGGCCGACCTCGTCGACGAGGCGGTGGCGCGGTGGCGCGCCGGGCTCGTCGAGCTCGCCGGCGGGTCGTCGCTCGCCGACGTCTCGCTGCTCGGCGACGCCGTCGTCGACCTCACGGCGGCCCACCCCTCGGGCGTCGCCCAGCTCTTCGCCGGGCGGCCGACCCGGCTCTCCAACCTGTTCCGCGAGGGCGGGTCGCTGCCCGCCGCGCGACGCCGCGCGCGCGCCGTCGTGGTCCGCGCCGCCGAGCACGCCCAGCGCTACGGCGTCGCGCCCACGTACCTGGCGATCGGCGTGGCGACCTGGACCCAGAGCCTCTCGGCGCCGCTCGCCGAGGACGACGTCGCCGCGCTCGCCCGGGTCGCCGGGCGCGCCCCCGCGACGGTCGTCCCGAGCGGGGACGACGACGTCGTCGACCCCGGCGAGGCCGGCCCCGGCCCCGGTGGCGCCACGGGCGAGGACCGTCCCACGGTCTCCGACGAGCGCGACGGGACCGACGGCGCGCACGTCCCCGACGCCGGCCGTCAGCCCCGGGGCGCGGTCGAGGAGGCCGAGCAGGAGCCGACGTCCCGGACCGTGCGCGCCCCCGTGCTCCTGCGCCCCCTGACCGTCACCCCGCGCGGGGACGGCGAGACCGACTACGAGCTGACCCTCGAGCCGACGGCCGAGATCAACCCGCTCCTCGCGCGGACGCTGCGCGCGCACGGCGCGCTCCTCGACCCGGTGACGCTCGCACGCTCCACGTTCACCGGCGCGGGCTTCGACCCCGGTGACGCGACCCGCCGTATCGCCGCGCTCGGCGAGGCCGTCCTCGACGACTTCGACCTGACCCACCGCGTCCTCGTCGGCACGTTCGTGCACCCGGGGCAGGTACTCGTCGACGACCTCGACGAGCTGGCGCCCGCCCTGGAACGGCACGAGGTCGTCGCCGCGCTGGCCGGGGACGAGCGCTCCGCCACCGCGCTGCGCGCCGAGCTGCCCGCGCCGCGCGTCGGCGACGCGGACCCCGTGCACGAGCGCGGTGCCGGCGACCTCGACCCGTCCCAGCGCCACGTCGTCGACGTGCTCGCGAGCGGGTCGCACCTCTTCGTCGACGCGCCGGCCGGGTCCGACGTCGCGGGCACGCTCGCGGCCGTCGTCGCCGAGGCCGCGGCGTCCGGGCGCCACGTGCTCTACGTCCCGGGTCACCGCCGGGCCGCGGACGCGCTCCTCGCGCGGCTCGACGAGCTCGGCCTGGGCGGCCTCGTGCTCGACGTCGTCCCCGAGCCGACGTGGCGCGAGACGGCGTCGCACCGCCTCCTGTCCGCGATGGCGACCGAGCCCGAGCCGGGCGAGGACGAGGACCTCGCGCGCACGCGCGACGCGCTGCTCGGCGCGCGCGCCCGGCTCGCCGGGTACATCGAGGCGCTGCACCTCGTGCGCGAGCCGTGGGGCGTCTCCGCCTACGACGCGCTCCAGGCGCTCGCCCGGCTCACCGCCGAGCGACCGGCCCCCGACACCCGGGTGCGCCTCACGACCGAGGTCGTGCTCGGCGTCGGGCCGCAGCGGGAGCGGATCGCGGCCGAGCTGCGCGAGGCGGCGCTGCTCGGCGCCTTCACCGCGCGCGCGACCTCGACCCCCTGGTACGGCGCCGCCCTCACCACGCCCCAGGAGGCCCACGACGCGCTCGTGCGCGTCGAGCGCCTGCGCACCCACACGCTCCCGCAGCTGCGCGCACAGGTCGAGCAGGTCGCCCAGCGCACCGGGCTGACGCCCGCGACGACGCTTCGCCAGTGGGGCGACCAGCTCACCATGCTCGGCGGCATGCGCGGCACGCTCGACGTGTTCCAGCCCCTCATCTTCGAGCGCACCGCGCAGGACATGGTCGAGGCGACAGCGACGAAGCAGTGGCGCGCGGAGCGCGGCATCGAGATGGGCTGGTTCGCCCGCCGACGTCTGCACCGTCAGGCGCGCGACATGGTCCGCCCCGGCGTCCGCGTGCCCGACCTGCACGCCGCGCTCGTCGAGGTGCAGGCGCAGCGGGCGGTCTGGCAGGAGCAGTGCCCGCGCGGCGGCTGGCCCGTGCTGCCCGAGGGGCTGTCCGCGATCGAGGACACGCACGAGGCCGTGCGCATCGACGTGGAGGAGCTCGAGCCCGCGCTCGACGGCACCCCCGGGGGCCGGGACCTCCTCGACGCCCCGCTCGACGCGCTCGCGGCGCGCCTCGACGCGCTCGCCGAGGACGCCGAGTCCCTCGACTCCCTCCCCGCGCGGACCGCGATCCTGCGCAGGCTCACCGACCTCGGTCTCGGCGAGCTCCTCGCCGACCTCGCCGTGCGCCGCGTCGAGCCCGACTTCGTGGGCCCCGAGCTCGAGCTCGCGTGGTGGAGCTCCGTGTTCGAGCAGGTGCTCGCGCAGGACCAGGCCCTGGCCGGGCAGGACGGCGCCGGCCTCGACGCGCTCGCCCGCCGGTTCCGCGACCTCGACCGCACGCACGTCGCGTCGCTGGCCGCACCCGTCCGCGCGGCGGTCCGCGAGCACCTCGGGACCGCGATGCGCGAGCACCGCGACGAGGCCGAGGAACTGTTCACCGAGCTGCTCGAGGGCCGCCTCGTGAGCCTGCGGGAGACGGCCGAGAAGCACCCCGCCGTGCTGCGGCGCCTGCGCCCCGTGCTCGTCGCGACGCCGACCCTCGTGCCGCACCTCGTCCCTGCGACGCGCACCGTCGACCTCGTGGTCCTCGACGCGATCGAGCACGCGCCCGTCGAGCTCGTGCTCTCCGCGCTCGCGCGCGGGCGGCAGGTCGTCGCGGTCGGCGACCCGCGCGCCGCCTCGACCGAGACGGTCCGCGAGCTCGCCGAGCTGCTCCCGACGGTCGAGCTGCTCGCCGACGGCTCGCGACGCGACCCCTTCGTCACGACCTTCCTCGCCGAGCACGGCTACGACGGCGTCCTGCGCCCTGCGCCCCTGCCCCGCGCCGAGGTCCTGGTCCAGCTCGACGTCGTCGACGGCGCCGGCATGCCCGACCCGACGTCCGGCGCGGTCGAGAGCACCCAGGCCGAGGTCGACCGCGTCGTGGAGGTCGCCATCGAGCACGCGCTCACGCGGCCCGACGAGTCGCTCGCGATCGTCACCGTCACGCCCCTGCACGCCGACCGCATCCGCGACGCCCTCCTCGTCGAGGTGCGCCAGAACCCCGCGCTCGCCGGATTCTTCTCCGGGGCGCGCGAGGAGCCGGTGGTCGTCGCGGACGTGTCCGGCGTCGCCGGGCTCGTGCGCGACACGATCGTCCTGTCCGTCGGGTTCGGCCGCACCCCGCACGGGCGCGTGCTCCACCGGTTCGGCATCCTCAACACCCCCGGTGCCGAGGCCATGCTGCTCGACTCCGTCGGCGCCACCCGCCGCCGCCTGCACGTCGTGTCGTGCTTCACCGCGGGCGACCTCGACCCCGAGCGGCTCCGCGGCGCCGGCGCCCGGCTGCTCGCCGAGGTCCTCGACCTCGCCGAGCAGCGCAGCGGCGCCGCCGACCAGGTGACCCTCGGCAACGGCGTCGACCTCGGCGGCAGCCCCGACCGCCTCGTGCTCGACCTCGCCGAGCGCCTCTGGCGGGCCGGCCTCGTCGTCGAGACCGACTACGGCATCGGCGACGGCGACCGCATCCCGCTCGTCGTCGGGCATCCCGACCTGCCCGGCGAGCTCCTCGTCGCCGTCCTCACCGACGACGCCGCGTACGTCGCCGAGCGCAGCGTGCGCGTGCGGGACCGGCAGGTGGCCGAACGCCTCGAGCGCATCGGGTGGACCGTCGCCCAGGTGTGGTCCGCCGCCGCGTTCCTCGACCCCGCCAAGGAGGCCGAGCGCATCCGTCGGGTCGTGCAGGCGGTGCGCGACGCGCGGCTGCCCGAGACCGGAGGCGTCGCGCAGACCGGCGGGGGCGACCGGATCGTCGTCGTGCCCGTGATCGACGACGACGAGCAGCACGGCGACGACGACCTCTGACTTTCGGCCGACCCGTTCGGGGTCGTCACCGTGGGCGCGGGGTCGGGGGAGCGACTGCCCGCCTGGTCGGGTTGGGTGCGGGGTGGGAGGCGGCGCCGGGTCTACCATCCGCCGCTCGTCCCTCGCGGCTCCCGCCAGGCCCGCCACGACCCGACGCCGCCTCCCACCCCGCCATGTCGTCTCACCGCGGGCTGCTGCCTGAGATGACGCGTGCTCGTCGCCGACGAGTCATCACGTCGCGCGGGGTCCCGTGCCGGCTGACCTCGCGTCATGACGGCATGGGTGGTGGTTCGACGTCGGACGCTTCGGCGGTGCGACGATGGAGGCGTGAGCACCACGTCCGACCCGAGTCCTGACCGCCCGAACGACGTGCCCGACGGCGCGGTGCGGCGTCGGCGGCCGCGGCGGGCCGTGCGACGGGGGACGGAGAGCGAGATCGTGTCCGGGGTGAGCGCCGACGAGCGGTCCGAGGGCTGGGGCGACGAGGCGGCGCCGGGACGTGGGGGGCGGGGCGAGAACGACGACCGGCTGCTCCGGGACGTCCCGCCGCACTACGGGCGGCACTGACCGCGCGCCACTGACGCGCGCGGACGAGTCCCGCGGCCGGTCCGTGGCGGCGGTCGTCGGCGCCGCGCTGCTCGCTGACGTGCCGAACCCGGGGTCGTTCCCCGCTCACGGCGTGAGGTGAGGAGCAACCCCGGGTTCGTCCGAGACCGCCGCGCGACGCGTGATCGCAGGCGGCGGCGGGGCGGCTCCTGCTCAGAGGCCGCGCGGCGGCGTCGGGCCGCCGGGTGCACCGCCCGGGCCGTCGCCCGCCTGCGCGGCGAGGAGGTCGCGGATCTCCTGGAGGACGCGCACGTCCTCGGCCGGTGCCTCGGGCTCGGGCTCGACGTCCTGCTTGCGACGCTCGGCGAGCTTGTTCATCGGGAGGACGATGACGAAGTAGAGCGCGATCGCGATGATGAGGAACTGCAGGATCGCGTTGAGGAGGCCGCCGACGGAGAGGACCGAGGCCTCGACGTTGCCGTGGGCGGGTCGCAACGTGATGTCCCACAGGTTTGAGATGTCCGGCTTGCCGAAGATGGCGCCGATGATCGGGTTGATCAGGTAGGTGACGATCGCGTCGACGACCGAGGAGAACGCCGCGCCGATGACGACGCCGACCGCCAGGTCGATCGCGTTGCCTCGGAGCACGAACTCCTTGAATCCCTGGAACACGCCCTTCATGTGCTGCTTCCCTCTCAGGTCGGTGGTCCGCGTGGCGGCGGGGCCACGACAGGTGCACGCCCGATCCTCCCAACGCGGGCGCCGCCCGGCAACGGCCTCGCCCGGCGGGTCGGGCACCGGCGGCCGGTTCACCCGTCGGTGCGCCCGGGCCGTCCGTCAGGGCACGAGGACGGCCGTGACGCTCGCCTGCCCGCTCACGGAAGCGAGCCGGACCGCCTCCTCGGGACGCACCGCGACGAGCGTCACGACGTCCGCGCCCGCCCCGCCCGCGCCGAGCAGCCCGCCCCCGCCGTCGGGCTCCGGTGCGGGCACGACGACGGCCGCGCGGGCGAGGTAGGGATCCGCGGCCGGCGGCTCCTGGCCGTCGGTCGGCACTCCGGCGAGCGGCGTCGTCACCTGGTCACCGGCGGCGAGGAGGTCGACGCGGTCTCCCGGGCCGAGGAGGGCGGCGACACCGGGGTCGAGCCGGACGGGTGCGACGACCGTGCCCGTGGGAGCAGCGGCGGCGAGCTCGCCGCCGGCGACGAGCGCGTCCTGCAGCAGGGTGCCCGCGGGCAGGGCGACGGTCGCGCGGCGCCCGACGACGTCGTCGGGCGTGGCGGCGGAGCCCGCCGGGACGAGCTCCGCCGCCACGGGGTCCACGCGGAGGTCCGCGTCCGTCAGCACGGCACCCGCCGGCACCTCGCGGGTCGTGACGACCGCCGGTGCGGTCGGTGGCGGGGGAGGGCGGAGCGCGCCGACGACCACGGACGCCGCGGCACCGCAGCACAGCGCGGCCACGACGAAGCGCGACCGCCACCACCACCCGCGCAGCAGCCGACGCCGCACCGGCGCGCGGTCAGGTCGCGGGTGGGGGGTCGGCGGGCGGGAGGGACGCAGCATGGGCGCGACCGTAGCCGTGCGCGCACCCAGGGCGGGCGCAGACCGGTGCGGGCCTGTGGACGGGGCGCGTGGCCGATGCCGCCGACACCGTCCTGTGCGGGGCTGTGGTCGACCGCCGTCGGCCGGGCCGCCTCGGTCCGGCGTCCCGGGGCGTCAGGTCAGGAGGAGGTGGTCGAGCCGCCCGACGCGGACGAGGTGCTGCTCGTGCCGCCGGACGCGCTGCTCGTGCCGGACGCCGCGGAGGACGCGGCGGGCTTCGACGCGGCGGGCGTCGTCGAGGACTTCCCGCCCGAGCGCGAGTCCGTGCGGTAGAAGCCCGAGCCCTTGAACGTCACGCCGACCGAGGAGAACACCTTGCGCAGGCGGCCCGAGCACTCGGGGCACACCGTCAGGGCGTCGTCGCTGAACGACTGGTGGATGTCGAAGGCGTGACCGCAGGCGGTGCACGTGTACGCGTAGGTGGGCACGGGTTCTCCTCGTTCACGAGACGGCCGTCGGGGCGGCCACCGGCGGGTCGGGATCGGGTCGGTCTCGGCCGGGTCGTCGGTGTCAACACCGCCTGGCACTCGAAACTTCCGAGTGCTAATCATACGCGGACCGGCGCTCGCCCTCGGCCGGGTAGTCTCGCATCCGTGTCTGTGCACGAACCCGCCGAGGCCCCCGCCGGTGACGCCGTCCCCGGTGCCGACCCCGCGAGCCCGGTCGAGACCGCGGCCCCGCCCCGACGTCGTCGGTCCGGCCGTCGGCGCGTCCTGATCGGCGTGGCCGTGCTGCTCGTCCTCGCGCTCGTCGCGGGCGCCGCGCTCGTCGTCGTCACCGTGCGCCGGCCGCTGCCGCAGACCTCCGGCGAGGTCGAGCTCCCCGGGCTCGACGCCCAGGTCACGGTGCTGCGCGACGCCCAGGGCGTGCCGCAGATCTACGCGGACACCCCCGAGGACCTCTTCCGCGCCCAGGGCTACGTCCAGGCGCAGGACCGCTTCTTCGAGATGGACTACCGCCGGCACGTCACCGCGGGCCGGCTCGCGGAGCTCGTGGGCGACAACCCCGACGCGATCGCCGCCGACACCGTGACGCGGACGTTCGGCTGGCGGCAGGTCGCCGAGGAGGAGTGGGACGTCGTCTCACCCGAGACGAAGGCGTACCTCCAGGCCTACGCCGAGGGCGTCAACGCGTACCTCGAGAACCGCAGCCCGTCCGAGATCGCGATCGAGTACACCGTGCTCGGCCTCCAGGTCGACGTCGCCGAGCCCGAGCCCTGGGACCCCGTCGACTCGCTCGCCTGGCTCAAGGCGATGGCGTGGGACCTGCGCGGCAACTACGACGACGAGCTCGAGCGCGCGCTGTCGTACAGCACCCTCCAGGACCCGGCTCGCGTCGCCGCGCTGTTCCCCGCCTACCCGTCCGACGTCAACGCGCCGATCCTCGACCCCGGCGAGCTCGACAACCCGCAGCAGGTCGCGCTCGAGCTCGGCCCCGAGGCGCGCGCCGCCTACGGCTCGGACCACCTCCGGGGCGCGCTCGAGGCCGCGGACCGCGCGCTCGACGCCGTCCCCGTCCTCATCGGGCGCGGCGAGGGTACCGGCTCCAACTCCTGGGTCGTCTCCGGCGACCACACCGTCAGCGGCAAGCCGATCCTCGCGAACGACCCGCACCTGGCCCTCGGCGCCCCCGGGATCTGGGCGCAGGTCGGCCTGCACTGCAACGAGGTCGGGCCGCAGTGCGCGTTCGACGTCGCGGGCTTCTCGTTCGCCGGGTTCCCCGGCGTCATCATCGGCCACAACGCGCAGCTCGCCTGGGGCCTGACCAACATGGGCGCCGACGTGACCGACTTCTTCGTCGAGCGCGTGCGCGACGACACCTACCTGCGCGGCGACGAGTGGGTGCCGCTCGAGACCCGCACCGAGACGCTGAGCGTCGCCGGGGGCGAGGACGTCGAGCTCGAGATCCGCTCGACCGTGCACGGGCCGATCGTCTCCGAAGCGATCCCCGCGACCGAGTCTGCCGTCGACACCCCCTCGCTCGACACGCGCCTGGGCGAGTACGCCGTCTCCCTCCAGTGGACCGCGCTCGAGCCGGGCCGCACCGCCGACGCGGTCTTCGCGTTCAACCTCGCCCAGGACGCCGACGACATGCAGGCCGCCGCGGCGCTGTTCGAGGTGCCCGCGCAGAACATCGTCTTCGCGACGGTGGACGGCCACATCGGCTACCAGGCGCCCGGCAAGATCCCGGTCCGCCAGGCGGTGCCCGACGCCGAGGTGCCCTCCGACGGCACGTGGCCCCGCGACGGCTCCGACGAGCGCTACGACTGGCAGGGCTACGTCCCGAGCGAGCAGATGCCGCGCGTCGTCGACCCGGCCGAGGGGTTCGTCGTGGCCGCCAACCAGGCGGTCCTGCCCACCGGCGTCGCGCCGTTCCTCACGACCGACTGGGACTACGGCTACCGCTCGCAGCGCATCCGCCAGCTCCTCGAGGCCGAGATCTCCGCCGGACGACCCGTCGACGTCGACACGATGAACGAGATCCAGACCGACGACCGCAGCCCCTACGCCGAGGTGCTCGTGCCGCTCCTGCTCGACCAGGAGATCGACGACGGCTTCGCCGCCGAGGGCCAGGCGCTCCTCGCGGACTGGGACTACCGGACCGACACCGACTCCGCCGCGGCCGCCTACTTCGCCGCCGTCTGGCGCAACCTGCTCCAGCTCACCTTCTGGGACGACCTGCCCGAGTCGGCGCGCCCGAACGGCGGGAGCCGCTGGCTCGCCGTCGTGGAGAATCTCCTCGAGAACCCGACCGACCCGTTCTGGGACGACCGTCAGACGGTGAGCGTCGTGGAGACGCGCGACGAGGTCCTCACGCAGGCGCTCGTGTCCGCCCGCCTCGACCTGACCGTCGAGCAGAGCAAGCAGCCCTCCGACTGGGCCTGGGGCAAGCTCCACGTGCTCGCGCTCGAGCACCCGATCCTCGGCGGCGAGTCCATCCCCGGCCCCGTCCGCAGCTGGGTCAACCCCGACCCCGTCGGCATGCCCGGCGGCTCCTCGATCGTCAACGCCACCGCGTGGGACGCGGCGTCCGGGTCGTTCGACGTGACGGCCGGCCCGTCGATGCGGATGGTCGTCGACCTCGACGACCTCGACCGCTCCACGTGGGTCACCGTCACCGGCACGTCCGGCCACCCCGCGTCCACGCACTACTCCGACCAGCTCAAGACCTGGGCCCGCGGCGAGACCTACGACTGGCCGTTCTCCACCCAGGCCGTCGCCGACGCCAGCAAGGACGAGCTCACCCTCGTCCCGTAGTCCTCGGTTCGGTTCACGGCCCGCAGGGTCGGGTCCGCCGGTCGGGTGGGGTCTGGTGCCCGTCACCGCACGAGCCGCGGCCCGGGTCCGGCGGCCACGCTCGGCCCGGGCGCGCCGCCGTGCCACCGATGGCGGGATGGCCCCCGGCTGAGATGCGAGAAGTTGCCCCTCCGGGCCCCGTATCAGGGGCCACTTCTCGCATCTCGTCACCACGCGCGCCCTGTGGCGACGGAGCGGCAGCCCGACCGGTCACCCACGTCACCCCGACCGCACGGGGTGGCGGGCCGGAACCGACCGACGCAGCCCGAACGCGCGTGTCGTGGAGCAGGCCCGCGCGGAGACGCTACGGGAGCCAGCGCCAGCCGAGGGGGGTCGCGACGGCGTCGACGGTCTTGTCGTGGGACTCGACCGGGAGCGGGCGGTCGGAGGCGTCGAAGACCTCCTCGGGGAAGACGACGGCGACGACCTTGGTCCCGGGGCGCAGGTGCTCGAGGGCGCGGTCGTACCACCCGCCGCCCTGGCCGAGCCGGACGCCGCGCGAGTCGACGGCGAGCGCGGGGGCGACGACGACGTCGGCCTGGGCGATGGCCTCGGCGCCGAGCGGCGGGGTGCCGGGTTCGGGTGGTCGGCCGGGGGCGCGGACCTGGAGGTCGGCCGGGCCGTCGTACAGGGCCCAGTCGCGCTGCAGGCCGGCGCCGAGCACGGGCAGCAGGATGCGCACGCCGCGCGCGGAGAGCCGTTCGAGCATCTCCGTGGTGCCGGGCTCCGCGGGGCGGGCGGCGTAGGTCGCGACGCACGTGGCGGCGGCGACCTCGGGGATGGTCTCGACGACGTCGGCGATCGCGGCGGCCGCTTCCTTGCGGAGCCGCTCGGACCGCGCCTGGCGGTTGGTGCGGATGGCCTTGCGGAGGATCTCCTTCGCGTCCTCGGCTTCGATGCTTCCGTGCAGGGGGTACGGCTGGACCGGGCCACTCATGTCCCTATTGTCACCCGGCTCGGGCTTCCACGCGGACGCAGCGCGGGTGACCTTCGGCCCTGGCGGTCCGGATCGGGTTCCTTCGACGGGTCCCGGGTGCCTATGATCAGGGAGAGCCAGTAGTTCGGACTCCTGACAAATGAGTCGTAGTCCGACAGAGGTCGACCAGTGAGGACGCCATGACCGCGACGACGCCCGCGAAGCCCAGCGCCACGACCCCGCGACCGCGAGGTGGCGCGCACAGCCGGACCGCGAGGGCCGCCGTCGTGCTCGCCGCGGGGCACGACGCCGCGTCGCGCGACCTCCTGTCCCAGCCGCTGGGCAGCGCGACCGTCGTCGAGCTGGCCGTGGCGAACGTCCGGCGGGTGGTGGACGCGAGCCGCATCGTCGTCGTCGTGGCGCCGGACGACCCGACCGTGCGCGAGCTGCTCGGCGAGGACGTCGTGTACGTGGAGCAGGAGGCGCCGCTCGGCACGGGCGACGCGGTCCTCGCGGCGCGCGGGGCGGTCGCGTCGGTGCTGGGGCTCGGGGTCGACGAGCCGGTGCTCGTCGCGTACGCGGACACGCCGCTGCTGCGCTCGGAGTCGCTCCTGGGCCTGCTCACGCGCCACACCCTCACGGGCGCCGACCTGTCGCTCCTCTCCGCCGTCGTGGACGACCCGGACGGCTACGGCCGCGTGGTGCGCGCCGAGGGCGAGATCGCGGCGATCCTCGAGTCGTCCGAGGCGGGCGGCGTCGCCGAGCCGCGCACGGAGATCAACGTGGGCGCGTACGTGGCGGCGCCGGGTCTGCTGTTCGGCGAGCTGGAGCGCATGGCGTCCGACGGCGAGCACCGGCTCACGGAGCTCGCTCGCCGCGTCATCGGCGCGGGGAAGCGGATCTCGTCGTACCGGATCGTCGACGTGGACGAGGTGCGCGGCATCAACACACCGGACGAGCTCGCGCAGGCGGCGGACATCGTGCTCAAGCGCCTGTTCGTCCCGAAGAAGAACACGGACACCAAGATCGTGTTCGGCACCGGTGGCTGGCGCGCGGTCATCGGCGAGGGGTACACGCTCGCGAACGTGCGCCGCCTGTGCCAGGCGATCGCGAACGAGACGATCCGCCGCGGCCTCGACGGCAAGGGCGTCGTGATCGGCGGCGACCGCCGCTTCCTCTCGCGCGAGTCGGCCATCGCGGCGGCCGAGGTGTTCGCGGGCAACAACATCGCGGTCACGCTCCTGCCCGACGACGTCCCGACCCCGC
The DNA here is from genome assembly GCF_055571305.1 of Cellulosimicrobium sp. NPDC030954. Taxonomy (NCBI): domain Bacteria; kingdom Bacillati; phylum Actinomycetota; class Actinomycetes; order Micrococcales; family Promicromonosporaceae; genus Cellulosimicrobium; species Cellulosimicrobium sp. NPDC030954. The sequence continues at coordinate 7,765 of NZ_JBVIFN010000008.1, read as the reverse complement.
TCGTGACGTTCGCCGCGCCCTACCTCGGGGCGGCCTACGGGATCATCGTCACGTCGAGCCACAACCCGCCCGAGTGGAACGGCATGAAGGTGTTCCGCCAGGACGGCTCGCTGCCGCTCGACGACGAGACGGACCGCTACCAGGACGAGGCCAACGCGCTCTCGGTCGACGACGTCATCACGCTCGACATCGACGTGGCGCGTCGCACGGGCGTCGTGGTCGACCGGTCGCTCACCGACCCCTACGTCGACGCGATCGAGAAGATCATCGACGTCGAGGCGGTGCGCGGCTCCGACCTGCAGGTCGTCGTCGACCCGATGTACGGCACGAGCCAGCTCACGCTCGGCACGATCCTGTCCGACATGCGCGTGCGCTCGGAGTTCATCCACGCGGCGCACAACCCGCTGTTCGGCGGCGTCGCGCCCGCGCCGGACCTGCAGCGCCTGAGCACGCTCGTGACGATGATCCAGCAGGGCGGGGGGCGCTACGACCTCGGCATGGCCACGGACGGCGACTCCGACCGCATCGGCATCGTCGACGAGACCGGCGAGTACATCTCGACGAACGACCTGCTCCTCCTCCTGTACTGGTACCTGCACGAGGTCCGTGGCGAGAAGGGCGGCGTCGTGCGCAACCTCGCGACGACGCACCTGCTCGACCGGCTCGCCGCGCACTTCGGCGAGGAGTCGCGCGAGGTGAAGGTCGGCTTCAAGCACGTCACCGCGGGCATGGAGGAGATCGGCGCCGTGCTCGGTGGCGAGTCGTCGGGCGGTCTGACGATCCGCGGCTGGATCCTCGGCAAGGACGGCATCTTCGCGTGCGCCCTGGTCGCCGAGATGCTGGCGCGCACGGGCAAGCGGATCTCCGAGCTGCGCGCGATGATCTACGAGATCACGGGCCGCCTGTACACGCTCGAGGCGGGCGTGCCGGCGACGCCGGAGATGCGCGTCGAGGTGCCACGGCGCCTCGAGGCCGAGCCGCTCACGCACGTCGGCCCGTACCCCGTCGTCTCGGTCTCCCACCTCGACGGCACCAAGATCCTCCTCGAGAACGACAACTGGGCGCTCCTGCGGTTCTCCGGCACCGAGCCCGTCCTGCGCATGTTCGTCGAGGCGGACTCTCCCGAGAAGGCCGCCGAGCTCCTCGAGTGGCTCCAGGGGTTCGTCACCGCCGGCGTCTGACGGCGCCGAACCCTTCCCACCCCCGCCCCACCCAGCCCCACCCCCCACGACAGGAACCAGAGCAACGATGCGCTACGGCCACTTCGACACCGCGCACGACGAGTACGTCGTCGAGCGCCCCGACGTCCCCGTCTCGTGGACGAACTACCTCGGCAGCAAGAACCTGTGCACCGTGCTGTCGCACACCGGCGGGGGGTACTCGTACTACAAGAGCTCGCAGTACGGCCGGATCACGCGCTTCCGGCAGAACGGCGTCCCGGTCGACCGGCCGGGCCACTACGTGTACCTGCGCGACGACGCGGACGGCGACTGCTGGTCGGTGTCGTGGCAGCCGGTCGGCAAGCCGTTCGTCGGCCCCGGCGAGGAGCTCGACCCGGCGGGCGGCGCGGGCCGGTGGACGACCCGGCACGGGCTCGGCTACTCGACGTTCCGTGCCGAGTACAAGGGCGTGGACGCGGAGCAGACGGTCTTCATCCCCGTGGACGACGACGTCGAGGTCTGGGACGTCCGGCTGACGAACACGACGGACGAGGTGCGCGAGCTCACCGTCGGGTCGTACGTGGAGTTCAGCTTCCACACGATCACGATCGACAACCAGAACCTGCAGATGTCGCTCTACGCGTCCGGGTCCTCCTACGAGGACGGGATCATCGAGTACGACTTCTACTACGAGCCGTGGACGTACCACTTCTTCGCGTCGAGCGAGACGCCGTCGTCGTACGACTCGCTGCGCGACAACTTCATCGGCCCGTACCGGTCCGAGGCGAACCCGATCGCGATCGAGCGCGGGCACGGGTCGAACGAGTCCGCGACGACGCAGAACCACTGCGGCTCGCTCCAGCACAAGATCACGCTCGCGCCGGGCGAGACCAAGCGCCTCGTCTACATGCTCGGCTACGGCTCGCGCGACGCGGCCGGTCGCGCGATCCAGGCGAAGTACTCGGACCTCGCGACGGTCGACGCCGAGCGCGCACGGCTCCGCGCGTTCTGGCGCGCCAAGCAGGACAAGCTGCGGATCCGCACGCCCCACGAGGGCATGAACACGATGATCAACTCGTGGACCCTCCTCCAGGCGGAGACGTGCGTGCAGTGGTCGCGCTTCGCGTCGTTCGTCGAGGTGGGCGGCCGCGCGGGCCTCGGGTACCGCGACACCGCGCAGGACGTCATGAGCGTCATCCACTCGAACCCGACGAAGACGCGCCAGCGCATCGTCGAGCTCCTGCGCGCGCAGACGGAGGCCGGGTACGGCCTGCACCTGTTCGACCCGAAGGCGTTCGACCCCGACGCCGAGAAGCTGCCCGACGTCCCGTCGCCGACGATCGTGCCCACGGTCGAACCGAAGGACCTCATCCACGGGCTCGAGGACACGTGCTCGGACGACCACCTGTGGCTCGTGCCGTCGATCGTCGAGTACGTCAAGGAGACGGGTGACCGCGCGTTCCTCGACCTGGAGATCCCGTTCGCCGAGGGCACGCCCGGCACGGTCTACGACCACCTGGTCCGGGCGCTCGAGTTCTCCGCGCAGCAGGTGGGCCAGAACGGCGTCGCGCTCGGTCTGCGTGCCGACTGGAACGACTGCCTCAACCTCGGCGGCGGCGAGACGTCGCTCGTGACGTTCCTGCACGCGTGGGCGATCGGCGCGTTCCTCGAGATCGCGGAGCCGCTCGCCGCGGCGGGCGACGAGCGGGCCGAGGCCGACGTCGCGCGGTTCACGGCCGAGCGCGAGCGCATCGCGAAGGTCGCGGACGCCCAGCTCTGGGACGGCCGCTGGTGGATCCGCGGCTACACGCGCGACGGCGTGAAGATCGGCTCGGCCGAGAACGAGGAGGGCAAGATCTTCCTCGAGCACCAGGCGTGGCCCGTCATCGCGGGCATCACGAGCCAGGAGCGCGGCGAGGCGTCGATGGACGCGGTGCGCGAGCTGCTCGGCTCCGAGTACGGCAACCACCTCAACTGGCCGGCGTTCACGAAGGTCGACGACACGGTCGGGTTCGTCACGCGCGTGTACCCAGGCATCAAGGAGAACGCCGCGATCTTCTCCCACCCCAACGCGTGGCCGATCATCGCCGAGGCGATGCTCGGGCGCGGCGACGAGGCGGTGCAGTTCTACGACGCGATCCTGCCGTACCACCAGAACGACAACATCGAGGTGCGCGGCGCGGAGCCGTACGCGTACGTCCAGTTCCTCTACGGCCGCGACCACGAGTGGTTCGGCAAGGCACAGAACCCGTGGCTCACGGGCACGGCCGGCTGGATGTACACCGCCGTGACCAAGTACGTCCTCGGCGTGCGCCTCGCGCTCGACGGCCTGGTCGTCGACCCGTCGATCCCGACGGACTGGGACGGGTTCGAGGTGCGCCGCGAGTGGCGCGGCGCCGTCTACGACATCGAGGTCCGCAACCCCGACCACGTGTCGAAGGGCGTGCGCTCGGTGACGGTCGACGGCGTCGAGCACGACCCGGCGGCCCCGATCCCCGCGCTGCCGGAGGGCACCGAGGCGAAGGTCGTCGTCACGCTCGGCTGATCCCGCGGTCGCACCACCGGGTGCCCCCGTCACCGGTCGGTGGCGCGCGGGTGCCCGGTGGTGCCACCCTGTGCACCGAGGACCGGGCGCCCGCTCGTGCCCGCCGACAGCTCCCGAGGACGGTCACCGCCGCATGACGCACAAGATCACGCGCGGCTGGACCGTCACCAAGCCGTGGCCCGTGACCCTGCGGGACGACACGCTGGGCGGGTCGATCGTCCTGCGGCCGCTGCGCCGTCGCGACGCGAACGCGTGGATGCGCCTGCGCGCGCACAACGCGGACTGGCTGGAGCGCTGGGAGGGGACGTCGCCGCGCCCGGGCGCAGGGGGAGGGCCGCCGACCTTCGCGGAGTACGTCCGCGTCCTGTCCGCCCAGGCCCGCGCCGGGTCGTCGCTGCCGTTCGCCGTCGAGCTCGACGGCGAGCTCGTCGGGCAGCTCACGGTCTCCTCCATCACGTACGGGTCGCTGTGCGGCGCGAGCATCGGCTACTGGGTGAGCGAGCACGTCGCGGGGCGGGGCGTCATCCCGACCGCCGTCGCCATGGCGACGGACTACTGCTTCGCCGTCCTCGGCCTGCACCGCATCGAGATCAACATCCGTCCGGAGAACGGCCCGAGCCTGCGCGTCGTGGAGAAGCTGGGCCTGCGCGACGAGGGCGTGCGCGAGCGGTTCCTGCACATCCAGGGGGCCTGGCGCGACCACCGCACCTTCGCGATCACGAGCGAGGAGGTCCCCGACGGGCTCCTCGCGCGCTGGCAGGCGACGCGTCGCGAGACCATCTGAGCCCACCGACACGCCGGAGCGCGTGCGGACCGTGGCCGCACGCCTCGCCTACGGTCGGGATGTGGAATCGGCCTCGGGGATCGTCGCGCTCGCGGTGTTCCTGCTGTGGGTCGGGTTCTACGTCCCGCACCGGGTGCGTCACCGGCAGCAGCTGCTGGAGGCGCGCACGGACGACCGCTTCTCCGGTTCCCTGCGCGTCCTGGCCGTCGCCGGCCCGGGCGGCGGGGGCTCGGGCGGCTGGGACGCACGGCTCGACGGCGTCGCGGCCGTCGCGTCGATCGGCCCGGGTCCGTCCGCGGACGGGGGTCGCGCCCTCCTCGGGGGAGCGGCGACGCAGGACCGGCCGACCGGCCGGACGCACGAGGAGGAGGGAACGCACGCCATGGGGAGCACCGACAGCGCGTCACCCTCGCGCGGCGCACCGCCGCGCCGTCAGCCGGCGTCCGAGCAGTCCCGCCTCGCCCTCCTCGAACGGCGCGCCGCCGCGGCGCGCCGTCGTCTCGCGCTCACGGTCGTGCTGCTCCTCGCGAGCGTCGCGGTGTGGGTCGTCGTCGCGCTCGGGTACCTCCCGTGGTGGGCCGGCGTGGTCCCGACGGCGGTCCTCGGCCTCGTGCTCGTGCTGGGCCGCCGTGCGGTGCTCGCCGCGCAGCGGTCCGACGCCGCGTGGCTGGCCGAGCGGCGTGCCGCCGCCCGCGCCGCGCGCGGGACCGTCCTGGGGGCGCCGCCCGCACCTCGGGGCGCCCGACCGCGCGTCACCGGCCGTGCCGTGCACGGGTCGCAGGTGAGCACGCAGATGATCCCGCGCGTCACGCCCCAGGACCTCGCGCGGGCCAACGCCACCGCTGCCGCGCTCTCCGGGGGGTCCGCCGCGGCCGCGTCGCCGCGGGAGCGGGCCACGTCGTCGAGCGCCGCGGCCGAGGACCCCGGCTCCGAGGAGCCCGCCTCTGCGGGTGCTGGTCCGGCCGACGTCGTCGCGGAGGTCGCGGTCGAGGTCGCGGAGGTCGTCGAGGTCGAGGTCGCACCTGCCGACGAGGACCACGTGCCCTCGGGCCGCGCCTGGGACCCGGTCCCCGTGCCGCCGCCCACGTACACGATGAAGCCCACGGCCCCGCGCCGCGAGCCCGCGCCGCTCACGGACGACGACGTCGTCTCGCCCACCCGGGCGGCCACGGCGCCCGCCCCGGTGATCGAGGCGGAGGCGGCCGCGGACGCACCGTCAGGGGCGCCCGAGCCCGCCGTGGGCGACGAGCGCAAGCCGTCGACCGAGACGCTCGGCCTCGACCTCAACGAGATCCTCGCTCGCCGTCGGGCTGCGGGGCAGTAGCTCCCCCGGGGACGGCCGGTTTGGTAGACCCCGCCCCCGGGGTGCTAGTCTGTTCCTCGCTTGAGGGGCTATGGCGCAGTTGGTAGCGCGTCTCGTTCGCAATGAGAAGGTCGGGGGTTCGAATCCCCCTAGCTCCACTCCTTGAAGGCCGTTGGTCAGGATGAAGGTCCTGGTCAACGGCCTTCGTCGTTCCCCGAAGTCCTCGAGGAGAGGACCAGGACGACCGTGATTCCACGCGAGATTCCACGCGAGATTCCACGCGAGTGCTCACCGAGCATGCATGCGAACGACCTCGATCGACCTTGGACGCCGGCGTCGGTGACGCACCTGAGGTCCATGGTCACTAGAAGCGAAACCCTGTCACACACCCCGATGTGGACGCTCGACGAGCTCTGCGACAAGGTCCACGTGAGCCGCGCGACGGTGCACACCTGGCGCAAGAGAGGGACTGCGCCCAAGGCGTACGTCATCGGTCGGCACCTGATGTTCGAGGAGTCGGACGTCCGTGCGTGGCTCGACGCCCGGACCGTCCCCGTTGACGGTGAGCCTGGCGCCGGCTCCGGATCGGGCTGGTGAGCGGGATGGCTCACGAGAGGCTGAAGGTTGGCGAGCACGGCGAGATCTTCATCAAGCAGACCTTGAGCGGGTCGTTCCAGGCGCGCGTTCGTGTGCGACTGCTCGACGGCACGGAGACGCAGATCTCGCGGAGCCGCAAGACTCGGGCCGCGGCACGGCTCGCCGTGCAGGCCGAGATCGACGATCGGCTCAGGCGGCCGATGGGATCGGCCGATCTCAAGCACGACAGCACGGTCGGCCTGGCTGCCCGGCAGTGGATCGACGAGTTGCGCGTGCAGTCGGCGTGGCCGAATGCACGGCGTCGACCGCAGACCGTCGATGAGTACGAGCGGCTCCTCGGGACGCTCATGGTGCCGAAGCTGGGCAGGCTCCGGCTTCACGAGCTGACCACAGCGAGGTGCCAGGCATGGATCGACGGGATCATCGAGGCGGGCAGGAAGGGGCCGCACGACATGGTCGTCACGGCCGCGCAGGTGCGGATGGCGTTCAAGGCGGTGCTGGACCGCGCGATCGTTCATGATGCGCTGCGTTCCAACCCGATGGACAAGACCACGACGCCGCGCTGCAAGCAGCCGAACCCCGCCGCGCTGACGGTGACCGACGTCTTCCGCCTCCGAGCAGCCGTCCGCTGGAGGTGCACCTTGCCTGTGCCGACCCTTTGACCCCCACCCTTCTCAGACCCAGAACCTGCTGGCCGGTCGCACACTCTGGCCCCTGGCGGCTATGAGCTCGCCGTAGTCAACGACTGTCTCGCATACGTGTGGCGTGTCCCTGAGGCCCCGGGGGCCGTGAGGAACTTGCCTCGAGCCCGACCTGCTTGAGCGGCTTCGTCGCGGCGCCGCCCCCGGCGATGCTCTGGGAGGGTGACTTCCCTGAGAAGGTCGCGACTGGTTCCGACTGTCCCGAGACCACGATCGTGCTGGAGGCAGTTCGCGAGAAGATGCCGCTCGTCCTCGTGATGGTCTGGTCGATGCCGCGGCAGCTGCAGTCGATCGAGTGGGCGGTCGCGGAACTCGATGGGGATGGCAAGGTCCAGCTTCATGGTCAGGAGGCCCTTTGGGAGCCGGAGATCGTTGCAGACGATGCGACCTCGGACGTGGAGTCGTTCGACAGCGGCGCCCGTTGTGCCCGTCGTCGCACTGCAGACACAGGACAGGCCGTCCGATGCATGACGACACCTCAGCCTGTTCGATCTGCCTAGGGCCTGTTTCGGAAGTGGTGTCTGACCTGCGGGTTCGGCATGCTGCGGGGTCGTGGCTGAGGTTGCGGGGCGGCATGATCTGAGTGATGCGGCGTGGGCGGTGATCGAGTCTTTGCTGCCTGTCGCGTCGTTGGGGCGTCCAGCGCGGAATCTGCGTCGTCAGGTCGATGGGATC